>JBEKET010000104.1:0-2556 GCA_050013695.1 Occallatibacter sp. | reverse complement strand
TACTCAACTTTTCTGCGTCGTCCATGCGGATGTTCACTACCCAGCATGACCGCCCCTTCAGGCTCATCTTGTGTTGGAATCAAAGCCCTCCTTCAGGCTCATCTTGTGTTGGAAGAGAGTACTGCTTGACAGCGCTTTTGTGGCTGGGGCAGAGTCAAGAGCGCGGCTACTTCTGGGGCGGATGCAATTTCAGTCCATGTTTTGTTTGACTTTCGGTCCGTTGGAGGCGCAACTCTTCCCTTTGCGAGGTTTCACTATGCACCATCTTCACTTCAATCACGCGGCGATTTTTGTTGCCGCGCTGATTCAGTTTTTTCTGGGCGCGCTTTGGTATTCACTCTTATTTGCCAAGCCGTGGATGGCTTTCACCGGTCACACGAAAGGCGAGAAGCCCAAAGGTATCGTGGTTGCGATGCTGTCGTCAGCCATTGGCGCACTGATTTTCTCGTTCGTGCTGGCGCATGTGGTGATTTGGTCCGGGGCGGCGACTGTCGGGTGGGGCGTCTTTGTGGGGTTCATCTGCTGGCTTGGCTTCATCGCCGGACCGCTGTTTGCGGAGACGATCTATGAGCAGCGGCCGTATGGGCTCTACGCCATCAACTGCGGCTATTGGCTGGCGGTGCTGCTGATTTCGGGAGGGTTGCTGGCGGCCTGGCATTGAGTAGAATCAGGGCATGAGCAAAGAAGCAATCGCGACAGATAAAGCTCCCGCGGCTATCGGACCCTATTCGCAGGCTGTGCGTGTGGGTAATCTCATCTTCACTGCGGGCCAGGTCGGGGTGGACCCGGCCACTCAGCAGGTCGTCGCCGGCGGTATCAGCGAGCAGACGACTCGCGTGCTGGAAAACTTGCTGGCAATTTTGACCGAGGCCGGGTCCGGTCTCTCTCAGGTGGTCAAGACGACCGTCTTCCTGAAGGATATGAATGACTTTGCGGCGATGAACGCGGTGTATGGCGCTTACTTCCTTAAAGCAGGGGGCGAGCTGCCGGCTCGGAGCACGGTCGAGGTCGCACGGCTGCCCAAAGATGTGCTGGTCGAAATCGAGGTAGTGGCCGAGGTTTAAAGGTTGTTCAATGTCCTCTGTAGGGGATCGTGGTATCCCACCCTAGCCGCAAGAACAGAGACGCGGCGAGGGTGGGGCACCCGACTTTATAGAATCCGTAAATCCTATAGAGGCGCTAGAGGCGCGTCCCGCAGCTTTGACACGAGCGGTGCATCCAATCGGAATGGACGACGCTCAGGAGACCGCGATGAGCGAAGTGCCCGAGAAGGTCGAACGGAGCGAGGGCGAATGGCGAGCGCTGCTTTCGCCTGAGCAGTACGCCATTTTGCGCGAAAAGGCCACTGAGCGGGCATTTACCGGCGCGCTGACCCAGAACCACGAGACTGGAAACTACCACTGTGCGGGATGCGGTGCGCTGCTCTTTGGGAGCGGAGCGAAGTTCGACTCCGGCTGTGGGTGGCCTAGCTTCATGTTGCCAGTTGACTCGAAGGCCATTGCCGAGCATGAAGATACGAGCTTTGGAATGAGGCGCGTGGAGGTGACATGCGCCCGATGCGGCGGCCATCTAGGCCACGTCTTTCCCGATGGGCCGCGGCCGACAGGGCTGCGCTACTGCATCAACTCCGGGTCGCTCACGTTTGAGCGGGCGGAGGGATGAGCGCCGTCCCTCCGGGACTCCGGATGAATTATTAGTCGTCAACTTCAACCCACGCTGAAGCGCGGGGCCAATAACTACTGCGCCTACGGCGTGGGCTTTGGCTAAAGCGGGAACAGGGTGTCTGACGCAGGGGGCGCGGACGGGCGGGTGCGTCGTCGCGGGGATGATGGGGCCGGGGTGGATAACATGCCGATGATCTCGCGCAGTTCGGCGCGGGTATGAGCGATGGTTGAGGCAAGATTGTCTGGTCGCCGGTCTGTCGGGGGTTGAACGGGGTCGAAGGCCAGGAGAGGCGACTGGGTTGGGGAATCCTGTTGGGGCTCTGGCTGTGGGACGGGCTGAGGAACCAGGCGGGGAGCTTGAGATTGCTGGAGAGTCTGGCGGGCTCCGGCGAGAGTGTAGCCCTCAATGTGGACAAGCTGCTTGATCCGCAGGGCGATCTCGACATCGCGGCGGCGATAGAGCCGTTGGCCAGTTCCACTCTTGTTGGGTTTGAGCTGGGGAAACTGCGTCTCCCAAAAGCGCAAGACATAGGTCTCGACTTCGCAGATGCGCGCCACATCACCGATCTTGAAGTAAAGGCGGTCGGGGATCGTGGGCTGGTCAAGGGCGCGGTTTTTGGGTAGTTGCAAGGCCATGATCGGGGAGAAAAGGACCGCGAGATTGTCGGCAAGCCTTCTCTAGGGGATTATAGGCCAGAGTTTGCACCAATTGTGAAGCAAAATCGAGGAGAAGGTCCATTTCTTTTGGATAGAGCAGATGGGGGTTCATTGTTTCCCACCCTTGTATCTTGCGAACTGAGGCGTAACGATAGGTTACGTTTCGGCGGAGAGGCCGTTCCCACCCGAGGCCAGAACGATCTGAGCCTGTTCGAAAGATCGGCCACCGCCCCTC
>JBEKET010000103.1:0-2598 GCA_050013695.1 Occallatibacter sp. | reverse complement strand
GGATTTTGGGAGTGTGAGCGCAAAAAATGCGCCCCTCCGCTGATCAAAAGGCGTTCTTCTCCCGATAAATTTATTGTCTTGATGAATATTCATCGCTGAGCACGCCCGACGCAGGCGCGCGAAGCGTTCCAACAACGGTGTGATCTGGATCACATACTAAACCTGCACAGCCATGTAGGCTAGCGTTCCGGGGTATACTCCAATGGTCAATCGCTGCGTTAACCCAGCTTGCCGTGAAGAGTTAAGGCTCCTCCATGCTGGCGACTTGTATGCGCACGAGAGCCGATCCTCCAGCACGGAGTTTTTCTGGCTCTGTGCCACGTGCGCCAGCAACTTCGACGTGTATCTCGATCCTGCGGGCCGGGTTTCGGTGCGCCTGCGGAACCCCGCCAGCCGAGCCCAGCCGCCCAATCCGGAAAGCCATCTGCGGCTGGTTTCCCGTTCCAGGAAACCTACACCCAGGCCGCAGACCGTACCGGCCGACGAACGAACATTTTCATTTGGGTTCGACGCCGATCGCTCATCGTACCCTTTTCGCGCCCGCGGAGCATAGACCGCGGTAGTGCGGGAGGGCTAAAATTCCAGCCGTACAGATCGAACGAACCAACCCGGGGAGGTTCCACCATGGACAAACCAGCCTTTACACCCCATGGGCGAGACATGGATGTACTGAAGAGCGTGACCGGGGGAACCGGCGTTACCGCCGACCGCCGCACCAGATCTGAGGGCAAGCGCGCCACCAAAGACCAGGCCTTTTCGTGGGAGTCAGCCTTCCACGCGGACCGCGGTTGCCTGGACGGCGGATTGCCGCTACAGTTTACCGGGCCCATCACGCGTCACTAGTGTGCCGTCCCAGAGATACTTGCTAGCAGGGATCCCTACACCAAGCGTCAAAAATCGTACGGTAAGGAATTTGGGTCACTTGTTTGAGGCCGCGAGAGGTCGTAGAGGCCTGAAAGCACTCTTACGGAGGCGGCCTGTGGCCTGCCAGGTATAGTCGCCGGTCAGATTGATGCGTTCCCATCCGATAGGCGACAGGTGAGCCAGAGACCCCTCGTCAATAGTGATGCCGTGCATAGGGCATAACGGCTTCGTGCCGGGCAATTGGAGGCACGCGCAATGGCGGCAACGAAGTGGACGGTCCAGCAGATCCCCTCGCAGACGGGCAAGACGGCACTGGTGACTGGCGCGAACAGCGGGATTGGCTACCAGGCGGCGCTGGAGTCGGCGCGGCATGGGGCGCACGTGCTTCTGGCATGCCGGAATGCGGCGAAGGGACAGGCTGCGCTGGAGCGTCTGAAGAGGTGAAGCACCGGGGGCGGCTGCTGAGCTGGTGGAAGTGGATATGGCTTCGCTGGCGTCGATACGCAGCTTTGCAACTGCATTTGCGGGGCGCGGAATTCCGCTCGATCTGCTGATCAATAACGCTGGTGTGATGGCGTTGCCGAAGCGCGAAGTTACGGTCGATGGGTTTGAGCGGCAGTTCGGGACGAATCATTTGGGGCACTTCGCGCTTACGGGGTTGCTGCTGCCGCAGTTATTGGCTGCGCCGGTGCCGAGGGTGGTTACGGTGGCGTCGCTGGCGCACCGGAATGGGAAGATTGATTTCGATGATCTGCAGAGTGAGCGCGCGTATAAGCCGTTGATCGCTTACAGCGAGTCGAAGCTGGCGAATATTCTGTTTGCGAAGGAACTGGATCGGCGGGCGCGCGGGTGGCGCATAGCAAGTTGCTGAGTTTGGTGGTGCATCCGGGAATTTCGATGACCAACATCATGGTGAATGGGCCTGGTACAAAGAATCTTCAGGCCATCGTGTTGAGGGTCCTCGCGCCGATTATTATTCAACCGGATGCTGCGGGAGCGCTGCCGACGCTGTATGCGGCGACGTCGCCGGATGCGAAGGGCGGGGAGTACATTGGGCCGGATGGCTTTCAGGAGTTCAAGGGATCGCCAGTGGTGGTGCAGCCGCGACCGCAGGCGCTGGATGAGGCAGTGGGGAAGCGGCTGTGGACGGTGTCGGAGGAGTTGACGGGCGTGGTGTATCCGGCACTGGGTTAGGTCGGCGATGGTTGATGGGTTCGTGGCGGGAGGCGGGCTTGTGATGGTTCGGCATCATCACCCAGCAGGCAATCCGCTGTGGCAGCTTCCGCAGCGTCAAAGACCTCGTCGCCAGAATCGACCACTTCGTCCAGCACTATAACCGAAACGGTCGGCCCTTCGCCTGGACAGCCACAGCAGATTCCATTCTTCAGAAACTCGCACGGCTTTGTTCACGAATTTCCGGGACGGCACACCAGTTTCCCTACCCCATGCCACTGCGCCTGCCGGAACGCAGGGGAGAAAGCGCGGCTGGCGCGGTGGCTGGGGAAACGCGGTTTATCGAACCGCAAGCAAGCGGCGCCTGGAGAGAAGCCCAATTCCCATGATTCCAGTCAGCATCAACGTCCATGCCGGAGGTTCAGGGACCACAGGGGCCGACGTGTCCTTCACCACGCTGACATCATCCAGAAGGAACTCGCCGAGGCCGTCCCCGAGGGTAATGTCCAGCACGGACGAGCTCGACGTGGCGGCCACGGTATAGGTGTATTTCGTGTAGTC
>JBEKET010000102.1:0-3083 GCA_050013695.1 Occallatibacter sp. | reverse complement strand
ACCGGCATGGTGAGGTGCCGCAGCAACTGGAGAACATGGCTGCCGGCATTTCCCCCAAAGATTCCATATTCGTGCTGAAGGCACACCAGATCGGCATTGCTCGAATTGAGAAAGACGGCGGCGGCCCGATAGGAAGAGATATCATCCTCGTCGATCTCGAATCGCACTCGTGTCGGGTAGGTGTACGACGATTGCGGATCGTTGATGGCAACAACCGACGCTCCCCCGCCTCCGTACGCGGCGGCAATCGCATTGCATAAATCTGTGGTGAAGGTCGCAATTCCACATTGCCGGGGAAGGTGGGTTCCAACCACAGCTATTCGGGATGGTACCAACCGGCTGGACATAAATTGCATGCGGGGGGGTGACTTTGTTCCCATTGCCGGAGACCACGTTTCGCGCCGTGCAACGACAGCCGGTCGCGGATTCAATGAAGTGTCAGGTGCGGCGGCCATTTCTGGTTCCTCACGTTACAGTCTGGTTGGATTGCTAACCAACCCAGAAGAAAACTTTGACAATTGACACAACGCGTGCTGCATCTGGACCGCGTCCGGTCTCGATCGGTCCGCATCGAGATCCGAAAAGGACTCAATTCGCGATTGCCGCTGAGAGTTCGCGCTCCCCGTTCCGTGGCCGGGCGGACTGCTACTGCGGCAGGTTATAATGGGCGCGCCGCTCCACGATTCAAGCGCCTAGAGGCTCTGGTCCTCGCTTCGCAATTTCTTCTGATTTTTCTGCTGCTTCTGCGGAGTACTCTTGAGCCCTGGCGCTCAACTCTCCGGCGGTCTCGTGATCTCTCCTGCGGTGCGCAGCGACGGCGGCGGTGTGGGCCTGCGCCGCGTGGATGTGTAGGTTCGCGGCATAGTCTTGGTTGCTTTGGGGCATTTTGCCCTCCATGTTCCGGTAACTGCCTTCGCTCTGACATCTTGAGTCTCCCACCTGAAAGTCATAGGTGCTGGTCAATCGAATACAATGCAGATGTTTCTTTGTCT
Source organism: Occallatibacter sp. (assembly GCA_050013695.1). GTDB lineage: Bacteria > Acidobacteriota > Terriglobia > Terriglobales > Acidobacteriaceae > Telmatobacter. The sequence continues at coordinate 2,091 of JBEKET010000102.1, read as the reverse complement.
TACATCTCGGCAGTACGGACGAATGAGGGAAAGTTGAACCGAACAGAATCGGCTCTGTGCGCTCAGCCTCATAAATCTGCCCCCGTAGACACCTAACGTGGTCACATTCGTGCGGCCCAGAATCAATCTCGTGGCGTTGCCTGCTTCCAGCTTCGAGTGGCCGGATGCGCGGTCCAGGCGAAATGGAACGCAAAGCACACTCTAAAAAACCTCGCTCCTATGTGGCCTGTCGAAGCGTAATCAGTGTGATCTCCGGCGGACAATTGAGCCTGAACGGGAGGCTCATTGTCCCGAAGCCGCGGTTGACATAGAGTTGCAAATCGCCAAACCGGAACCATCCGTCGATATACTTCCTTCCCAGTATTGGCAGCCACAGAGGGCCTATCAGGGGCAGACAAACTTGCCCACCATGTGTATGGCCGCTGAGCATCAATCTCACCGATTTCCCCGCTGGATGCGCCAGCAGGTGATCCACGTAGTCCGGGGCGTGAGATAGCATCACAACGGGCTCATTCGGGACATTGCGTATCGAGGCTGGAACGGCAAGGTCCAGGTCAGGTTGGCCATTGACTGGATCATCTGTTCCTGCCAGCCAGATTCTTTTGCCCTTGCGCTCGATGGGTAGACATGCGTTCCTGAGCACGGTGATGTTGTTCGCTCTCAATGCCGAGGTAACCTCCTCTTCTCCGACCTGAAGGTCATGGTTGCCAAGAACGGCATAGAGCGGTCTGCATCGAATTTCGCGCAGGATGTTGGCGCATTGCCATGCAGCGCCAACGGCGTACTTGATCGATGAGAAGCCAAAGCTCACATAGTCGCCGGTCAGAACAACCATGTCAGGCTGCATTTGGTTTATGAGGTCAATGGCATGGCGGAGAAAGAAGGGCTCTGTGAATTCATCCATGTGGATGTCGCTAAGTTGCGCGATACGCAAACCGTTAAAGTCCGCAGGTAGTCCGCGCAGAGAGATGTCACGGTGTGTAACATCGATCCAATGACGTTCAAGCTCACCGGAATAGAGTGCCAACCCGGCGGCTCCCCATATGCTTGCTTTCAGAAATTGTCGCCGGTTGTTTGGCTTTTCGGGGACGGATCGGGATAACGCAAGGTTGCGGAGTGACGCATCCTCGTTTGAGTTCATTTTTGCAAACCCTTCATGGAGTAAGTATCATCCGGCAAAGCCTTAAACATTACGCTTGCTGATCCGTCAGGGGCATTTTCGCAATCGTTTAAAGAAAAAAGCTACCGGAATAGCAAGGGCCATATGATGCGGACGGCTCGGGCCATGCGTGAAAAAAAGCGAGAAAGAGATGCTCCCAGAAATGTCAAACTGCTACTGCCACCGCTGCAAGGTTGGGGATTTCACTTCTGCAATAGAACCCTTATAAGCGATCAAGCTGAAGAATGCGGCTAACAAACAAACTTATCATCGTGGATTTTACTCCAACGATCTTGGGATGAATGAGCATTTTTATACGCTTAAAATATATGCCGTAGCACGATGGTCATTGCGATCCTGTCTACAGGACCAGATTTCCATTTTCTTTAGCTGTGGCAGGAGGTAGATTGGAAGTTGAGGGCCGAAGTGTCGAAGCGCCGTCTCGAACCTTGCGGCGGTGGCTCCCTGTAAATCGAATAGCAATAGCCGGTTGTGCATCCATGGGGCGCGGCGGCGCGCTGTCTTTGGCAACGCTATACGGAAGCGATTGATTCGAGTCTGGCGGACCCTTTGTGAGGTGAAATGAATCCACAAAAGAGGCGAGACTTTCTCAAGCTGTGTATTGCGTCTGTCCCATCTCTGCTCTTCGCGCATGGCGTCAATGCTGACGATACAGCGGGGCGTGCGACTGCTCAACCGGTATATCGGAAGCCCGGTTCGCTTGATCGATATATTGATACACTGCCTGTTCCGAAGCGATTGATACCGCAAGGCACGAGCGAGTACGGGGTTCAATATCGTGTTCGCATGTTGGAATTCACGCAACGGATGCATTCGCAGCTTCCACCTACAAGGCTGTGGGGATATGAAGGGCAGTATCCCGGTCCAACCATCGAGGCTCTGCGGGGCAGGCCAATCGTAGTCCGATGGGA
>JBEKET010000101.1:0-4299 GCA_050013695.1 Occallatibacter sp. | reverse complement strand
AAATAGTGTTCCCTGACTGCGCCCATCCCCTCGGATATATCCCATAAACGAAGATGCCCTCGCTCTCGCAAGGGCATCTTCTCATCTATTCAAGCAAACCGGAAGAGTTTCGTAACAGACTCAACCCGCCGGCCTTTCTTTTGCTTCCCGACTGAACAGGCTCTAGGCAGCCTCTGACTGTAGAGGTTCTATCTTTTTCCTGCGCTGCCGTGCCTTGGAAGCTTGCCAGAAATCGTAGTCGTTCTGGAGATTAAACCAGATGTCCGGAGTGTTTTGTCCGAACGCCTCGCTTATCTTGATTGACATCTCCGGGGTAACTCCGGCTTTCTCATTCAGGACTCGAGATAGTGCGACTCGCGATACTCCGATATGCGCCGCGAATCCGGTGACGCTCATGGGGATGGCCGCGATCGCTTCCTTGATAATCCTTCCGGGATGAGGTGGGTTGTGCATTCGCATGATTGCCTCCTTTAAGCCTGCCTCGCCGTGATTGATCCTCAGTGATAATCCTGATAATCCACCAGGATGGCATCTTGCCCCTCAAAATGGAATGTCAGGCGCCAGTTTCCATTGACCTTGACGGCCCAATGTCCCGCTAACTCTCCTTGCAGAGGGTGAAGATTCCATCCAGGTACATTCATTCCTCTTGGGTCTGTGGTTCGATTCAGCGTGGCCATCTGGTAACGCAGTTTGTCAGCGTGGGCGGGGTTAATTCCTGCCTTCGAGCCGTCCCGGAAAAGCTTCTCCAGTCCCGCATGCCTGAACGGCTTGATCACTCCTTGACTGTATCGCTAGTCGATACAGCGGTCAACGGAACCCCGTCGTTTGGGCCAGACGTTCACCTCTCTAACTGACCCTGGCTAGGCTTCTGTACCAAAAAACAGCAACTTTCGCGCTCATCCCCTGCTGAAAACTCCAGCATTGCCGATAAAAACGACAGAATCCAGCGCACCAGCGCGGAATGGGTGACCATGGCTACCGTTCCAGTAAGCAATAAGCTGATCGTTCCGTTGCACCTCTCGGGCAACACGACAGATCAACAGAATCGCCTGCTCCAGGAGTTTCTTGGCCAGGCCGCGCAGGACGCTTACAAGGCCGCCATCGACCGGCTTGACCGGCACAGCGCGCAGATTGTCCTCGACATGGATCAGAAGCTCAAGTCGGAGGTGGCCGACGTGGTCGTCGAAGTCATCAGCCGTCACACCGTGAGCGACAAGTACAAAGACGAAGAGGTAACCTCCAATCGCGTTTACCCTCCCACCTATAAAGTTCGCCCAGTCGAAGCCCAGGTCACGGAGTTGCGCAAGCTGTTTCCCAGTCTCGGCAATTGCCTTGAAAAGCTGGGCCGCAAGCCGCTGCTCGGGGGCGCCGAGGCATGGTTCGCCATTCCCCGCTGGCAGGTGCTGGCCCCCACCTACAGCGAAGCGGTTGAGCTCGTTCTTGGTGTGCTGGCCACGAGGCGCCGCGTTTCCAACCGAGTCATCGGCCGCCTCGGACCCGCTTACCTGCGCCAAAGCGAACGCTCCATACTGGCCGAAAAAATTCTGGCCGATCAGCAGCAGGGCTGCGACTTTCTGGTTGTCGCCGCGCAGGCCGGCATCCTCCACCGCGGTTGCTCCGCCCGCCGCACCCGCGTAGCCATGGCCGGCAATGAGTATGGACTCGGCGTCTTCGCTGTCGTCTGCATGCTCCTCACCCACTCCGAGCGCCTCTCCACCGGTGATACCCTCATGATCGACTGCGGCGGCGACGAATACTCCGTCCGCGGCGACTACACCTTCGACCGCGTCCCACTCTTCGACTACGACATCGGCGGCATCGAGTTCAGCATCTTCTACGAAGACCGCGCCCGCAACCTCTGGGGAACCCCAACCGCCTTCCTCTACAAAATGGTCTGAACCCGCGCCTCCGCGCTGTGAAGAGAGCAGCGCCCGCAACGGGGAAAAGGCCCAACGACGGAGGGAGCAGGGGGTTTTAATCCCCTGAATCGCCGCCACAATCAGCCCGGCCTTCAGGCCCGGGCTGTTGAACCCTCCGAGGTTCCCTGCACACCATCTCCGGACGCCCGCCAGCCGCGTCTAATCCCCAGGCGGTATTCTGTTCCCAATGATCCAGGTGCAAGTTCTCCCCTTCGGCGTGTTGAAAGACCGGCTCGGCGCCTCCCCGTCAACCGTGGAGCTGCCCGAAGGCGCAACCGTTGCATCCCTGCTTGACCATCTCAACGCCACCAACGCGCACTCCCTGCAAGGCATCGCCGTCAGCGTCAACGCCGAGTACGCCTCCGCTTCCCACACCCTCCACGAAGGCGACGAAGTCGGCCTCCTACCCCCCGTCTCCGGCGGAACCAATGACTCAGCATCCGGCTCCGTCAAACTCACCCACGACCTCATCGATTCCGCATCCATTGTCGCCGCCGCCAAGCATGCCGAAGACGGCGCAATCGTAGTCTTCGACGGCATCGTGCGCAACCACTCCCGCAATCGCCAAACCCTCCATCTAGACTACGAAGCGTACGAAGAGATGGCCCTCAATCAAATGCGGACCCTCGCCGCCCAGGCCCGAGAGAAGTACGGCGTCCGCCACGTCACCATGATCCATCGCCTCGGCCGCCTCAACATCGGTGAAACCAGCGTGCTCATCGTCGTCGCCTCGGCCCACCGCGCCCAGGCCTATGAAGCCTCCCGCTGGCTCATCGACACCCTCAAGAAGACTGTCCCCATCTGGAAGCGGGAGACCTTCGTCGACGGATCAGTCTGGGCCGCCGGCGAGCCCTTCCCCGACAATCTCGCCATCGCCCCCGCGGAGGCCGCGCATGACGCGTAACCTCCGGGTGCCCCACGTAGACGTGCGAAAGGGCACGACTTCAGTCGTGCCAAAAGCTGCCCTAAATGAGAGAAATGGGGCTTTAGCCCCCCACCATTCTCGTCAATTGGAGCGAATTCGAACCTCTTATTCACCTGGCTGTTCAGTCATGCCGCAACCTGAAAAACTCTGTCCTGATGCAGGTGTGCAAAGGGGCATGACTTCAGTCATGCCGAATCCAGTTCAAAAAGAGACCTGGGCTTTACAGGCTGCGGAAAAACTCGTTTCGGTGCCGTTTTCAAAAGCCTTGTATCAGGGCATGACTTCAGTCATGCCGATGAGGCCAATAAAATCAATGTTGGGCTTTAGCCCCTGTGAAGGCTCGTCGGAGAACGTTCCACTTTCAGAGTCTTTTTTTGCAGCCTGGTTAGTCCCTGCGGCAATCCTCACCCTGCTGGCTCTTCTGTTCCTCGCCCCACTGCTGCGTGCCCAGGACGCCACCTTCCACATTGACACCAAACTCGTCAGCATCTTCGTCAATGTCACTGATCGCAACGGCGCCATCGTCGGCGGCCTCACTCGCGACGACTTCAACATTACTGAAGACGGCCGCCCCCAGCAGATCGCTATCTTCGAGCGCCAATCAGAACTCCCCCTCAACCTCACCCTGGCCATCGACACCAGCGGCAGCGTCCGCAAGGACCTCACCGAGGAAGCCGACGCCGCCCGCCATTTTGTCCATGCCATTCTTCGTCCGCAAGACCAGATGTCTGTTCTGCAATTTGCTACCGACGTGAGCGAGCTCACCCCCTTCACCAACAAGGTTTCAGTGATCGATCGCAGCCTGGACCGGCTCCACGGCGACTTCGCCACCGCTCTCTACGACGCCATCTATCTCGGCGCCGAGCGGCTCGGCCCCAAGCAGGGCCGCAAAGTTCTCATCGTAGTCTCCGACGGCGACGACACCGCCAAGAGCACAACCTACGCGCAGGCACTCGAGCAGGCCCTGCGCAATGAAGTCATGATCTACTCCATCATCGACGTGCCCATCGAAGCCAGCGCCGGCCGCGACCTCGGCGGCGAACACGCCCTCATCACACTCGCCGAGCAGACCGGCGGCAAAAGCTTCTACGTCAGCAGTGGAGGCCTCGACAAGGCATTCACGCAGGTCAGCGACGACCTCCGCACCCAATATCTGCTTGGTTATTATCCCCACCACCAGGAGCCCGGCCGCAACTTCCATCGCCTCCAGGTCACCGTCCCCCGCGCCGCCACGCAAGACTTCAACATCCGCCACAAAACCGGCTACTACGCCGACTCCTCCGTCAAAGCAAACCAGTAGGCGAAAGCCCTGCTGCTTCGGTGCGAAAGATTTGAAGTCTTTTCCAATCCAGGAATGAGCCTGAAGGGGGTGTTTGATGCGGGCATCTTCAGATGTCTCCTTTGGGGATGTTTTCATATATTGCTCGTGGTCGTCGCGGCGGTGGAAATGTGGGA
>JBEKET010000100.1:0-4344 GCA_050013695.1 Occallatibacter sp. | reverse complement strand
CGCAAAATCCAGGAGGCGTTTCTGGCCATTCAGATTGAGCGCGCCTTCACCAAGGAGCAGATCTTCACCCTCTACGGCAATCAGATTTATCTGGGCAGCGGAATGTACGGCTTTGAAGCCGCGTCCGAGTTTTACTTCAGCAAGCACGCCCGCGATCTCTCGCTGACCGAGGCGGCTCTGCTCGCCGGCCTTCCCAAAGGCCCGGTAGCCTTCTCGCCTATCCTCAACCCCGAGCGTGCGCTGCACCGGCGCAACCTGGTGCTCACTGAAATGGAGCTTGACCGGGTCATCTCTCACCAGCAGGCGGAACAAGCCCGCAACGCCCCGCTCGGCCTGCACATTGCCCCGTCTGTCATGTCGGATGCCCCATGGTTCCAGGAGGAAGTCCGTCAGGAGCTCGAAAAGCGCTTTGGATCCGAGCAGGTGCATGAGGCCGGACTGAAGGTAGAAACGACACTTGATCTCGACCTGCAAAAAGCCGCCAATCACGCCGTTACTGACGGTCTCGCCGTCTACGAGCGGCGGCACGGCTGGGTAGGTCAAAGCGGCCCGGGCAAGCTGGAAAACGTCCTTGCCGGCGGCACCGCCATCGAGGACTACAAGCATCCTGATTGGGCGACGAAATCCGGTCCCGGCGACTACGTCCATGCCCTCGTCACCCGCGTACTGCCTTTGGAAATTCGCGCCCGTGTCGGCGCAGCCGAAATTGCGCTCACGCCGGCAGACTGGTCATGGACCGGCCAGCGCCTCGCCGACGCGCTCGTCAAACCCGGTGACATTATCTACGTCCACCTGACCGGAGCTACACAAGACGCGGCGGGCAAAACCCAGTTCAAGGCCACGCTCGAACAGGACTCAGGCGCTCAAGCCTCTCTGCTTGCCATCGACAACACCACCGGCGACGTGCTCGCCATGGTTGGAGGGCGCGATTACTCACTCTCCCAGTTCAACCGCGCCACTCAGTCCGAGCGCCAGGTCGGCTCCGGTTTCAAGCCCTACGTCTACACCGCGGCCATCGAAGACGGCGCCAAGCCCACCGACATCATCGTCGATGGCCCGGTCAGCTTCGGCAGTTACACGCCGCACAACTACGAGAACGACTACAAGGGCGCGATGACCCTCACCAACGCCTTCGCGGAATCGCGTAACATTCCCGCTCTCAAGCTCGCCGACCGCGTGGGCATTCAAAAAGTCATCGAAGTGGCTCACCGCTTCGGCGTCACTTCCACCATTCCCGCCTACTTGCCCATCGCCATCGGCGCCGTCGAAATCACGCTTCAGGAGCAAGTGGCCGCTTACTCCGTATTTCCCAACGACGGCCTGCGCGTCACCCCGCGCCTCATCCGCAAGGTCGAGAACGCCGACGGCATCACGCTGTTCGAGCAACCGCCCGCCGTCAATGAGGTAATCAGCCAGAGGACCGCGCGCACCATGATGACTCTCCTCGAAGCCGTCATCCAGCACGGCACCGGCGCGGCCGCCGCCCAACTCAACCACCCCTTCGGCGGCAAAACGGGCACCACCAGCGACTATACCGACGCATGGTTTCTTGGTTTTTCACCCTCAGTCACATGCGGCGTCTGGGTAGGCTTCGACAGCCGCGAATCGCTGGGCAAAAAGGAAACCGGAGCACGCGCCGCTCTGCCCATCTGGATGGACGTCATGCGCGTCGCCATCGCCGGCAAAGACGACGAGAAATTTCTCGGCGAAGAGACAGACAGTCCAACGCTGAAGGCATCCGCGTCACCGCCCATCAAACAAGCGCAGCATCCGTGAAAGATTGGGCAGGTCGTCCGCTCATCAACCTCGAAAGTGACCCTGTCCGTGAGAAGCTGTGCCCCGTTCATCGCGGTCTCATCGCGATGAGCGGGTCGCAGGCAGGTAGCCTGCCGGGTTTCACATTCTTGCCACGTCTTTGTTTTTGCGGCTAGGGTGGGAAAGCACACAACGATGTCACCGCCGGACGGTTGTGTGTCAGGGCACGACTTCAGTCGTGCCGAAAACGGCCAGAAAAACGAAGCGCTTTAGCCCCTGAGGGAGACTTCGACGCCGGAGGGAGGCGGGGGTTTCAACCCCCGCATGAGCCAACAAAATTACCTCGGGCTTTAGCCCCGAAACCGCTCCTACCAACCCACCTGCCGCATCCGCTCAAGTATCGCCGCGCTGTAGTGATTCATGCGCGCGGGCCGTCGCTTCAACGGAGCCGGCAAAATCGCAGCAAGCCGTGCTGCCTCTTCCCTGCTGACACTCCGCGCGGAACCCCCATACTGGTAACGGCACGCGGCATCCGCGCCATAAATGCCCGGTCCCCATTCCACTACGTTCAGATACAGCTCCAGAATCCGCTGCTTGCCCAGCACGACTTCCGCCACCGGTACAAGCGAGGCCTCCGCAACTTTTCTGATAATTGACCGCCCCGTTCCGAAAAACAGATTCTTTACAAGTTGCTGCGTAATCGTTGAAGCTCCCCGCGTGCGGCCGCCTTCCATATCGTCTTCGGCGTCGATCTGGATCGCGTGCCAATCGAACCCGTGGTGCACGTAAAATCGCGCGTCCTCCGCTGAAACCACAGCGTGCTGCAAATTCGGCGATATCTCGCTCAGCGGAATAAATTTGTAGTGTTCGCGATACGGCTTGTGATGCATCCAGGCCTGAATCCGCCGCTCGATATGCACCGCGGTTGTCGGCGGGTTAATCCACCGTGCAGCCACCAGCAGCAGCGCGGCAGCCAACCAGAATAAGGCGATAGCAATCGCAAGCCATCGAACAACCGACCAAAAAAGGCCCTTCCGAATGGGGACCTTTGGGAATGTTTGAGTTGTTGTAGTCACACTTTAGAATAACGCCCGGGCTGAGCGCAGTCGAAGGAGGCCGAAATGAAGCATTGAGTCAGCTTGGAGGGTACGGGCTTCAGCCCGTACATTCACCGAGCAAAATCAACTGGGCTTTAGCCCCCGAGGGAGATCCACGCTCGGCAGGCAATCGATTCCGGCCATCCAGTACCGCATCAACACAGCACGAACGAAAGGCAATCCTGCAATGCCGAGAATCGAGCAACATGCGCTCTCGCAAAACGAATCTCGTGCAACCGTCAACCAAATCGGCCCATCGCGCGTCTGCCTAAGTGGGCATCTTTGCCGTCGAAGAGGAGCATTCCATCATGAATCAATTTGCATATGCAGTCTCTCGCGCGTGGCGCGCCATGCTGATCGCAGGCATTCTGATCGCCACTTGCTCCGCCCTTTGCGCGCACGCCAATGCGCAAGGCCGTGGCGGGATGCGCCACGGCGGTGGTGGTGTTGACCGGGAATTGATCGAACTCACGCAGGTCCTGTCATTGACCCCCGATCAGCAAGCGCAGATAAGACCCTTGTTGTTTGCGCAGAGGCAGAAGATAGAAGCCGTGCGCAGCTCTGCCGCCGGGAGCGACCCGGTCGCGCAACCAGTCCATGATCAAATCGTAGCAATCCGCAAAGACACGGACGCCAGTATCTTGGCTCTCTTGAACGACGACCAGAAGGCGAAATTCGCCGCGTGGCAACAGCAGCGCAGAGAGCGTCGCCGCCAGGGCGAGGAACCCCAGGCCACGCCGAATCCGACCCCTCCGAACGCATGACGGCCGCTCGTCAACACTCCCCGCTCACGCGGCCATCTCGGCCTTTCGTCCGCCGCTTGAAAACAGAACACCGATGGTGCGGCTTTGCGGTCGCAGCGCCCACGATGCCACAGCGAATCCGGCGATGACGAGCGGGGCAATCACGTGAAAGCCATAAGCGCCGTAACCGCCAACCGCAGCACAGGATGCGGCAGCGCCTGTCAGGTCAAAGAAGATACCCGCATACGCCCATTCTTTGAGCCGGGGAAATCGCGGCGCCAGTATGGCAATGGCTCCAAGCACCTTCCAAATCCCCAGGATGGCAAAGAAGTACATTGGGCAGCCCAACGCAGCCACTACGCCATGGGGGTTGCCCGCATATTGTGCCATCTGGGCGATGCCCCCGCTCATGAAAATCGCTACGAGTATGGTCGTAGCCCAATAAGCAACGCTTTTTGCTTTCATGGTCAGCTCAACCCTCCAGCCACGCGCTCCAGGTTGCCGACGAAATTCCGCCAGCCATAAGTCGCGCCTTTGTACTCGCGGGATTCTTCCGACGCGAAGCCGGATTGTTCCATGCGGAGAAGCGTGCCTCCCCCTGTCGGCGTCAACGTCCAGGTGACGGCTGTCTCCATTCCCATCGTGCCCCAGCTATAGGAGAGCCGTGCATTCGGTTCCACCACCAGAACTTCACCGTCGATAACGCCGTTCCAACCCGGTACGGGCGTCGAGCGGAAGTTGAACCGGTG
>JBEKET010000099.1:0-4735 GCA_050013695.1 Occallatibacter sp. | reverse complement strand
CAGCAAATAAGCCTGATCCGGGCTGTAAACCTTGAATCGCGACATGCTTCTCTTGTCGCCCAACCCGCATGTGAATTACAAGTACCTTGTGTAGTTCTCACGCGGACACTTTAGCCCCTGCGAAAGCTCCTTGAGAACGTTCCCCAATCAGAGTCTTTTCCCGCGGGCTTTAGAGACCAGCCAAAGTAGTTCTCCTCACTGTTTTCGCGAGAAGACCGCGCCCCAGTTCACGATCACCCGCGCCTGAAACTGCCACTCCGGCTTTACGTTTAAATCCAGTTGCGCGGTTTCAAGCTCGACCTGTCCATTGCGAAACGGGATGACCAGACCCTCTTCGGTACCCGCCGTCTGCTGCCCGGCTGTCACTTCATGCTGGAAACCCAGGAAGAGCGCTGTCCCCTTCTTGTCCAGCGTGCGGAAGTAGTCAAACGATCCCACATAATCGGAGCGAGCATTGCCCGCGGACACGCCGATTCCCCCGGTCCAGGTGAAGTTTGCCGCAGCCAGGTTGTTACCCCATGAGTATTGCGGTGCGCCAGTTGCGCCGGCACGCCCGCCATCCGTTCCACGAACAAAAACAGCTCCACGTGGGGCCAGCACAAAAGTGAAATTACCTTTTGCCGCAACCTGCTGCCGCGCCACAAAGTCGAAGCGATTACCAAAATGAGTAGCACGGTCGCCGCCCGGCGATTCCGAGTCCAGCATGTTGACCAGCAAGCTGAAATCCGTCTTCGATGCGAACGGCGCAACCGTCACCACTGCGGGAACATACCGCCCATCGCTGAGCGATTGAAAGCCAAGCTCTGTTTCAAGACACTTCTGACAGATCGGCGGCGGGCTAAAGATGAAGGTGGTCCCGTAGTCAGAAACAGAGCCATTGAGCGACTGCGCGCTGGGCGGCGGCGGGATTTGAGCTGACAGGAGGCCGGCGACGCTCGCCGAGGCCAAAACTAAGGCAACTCGAATCATCGAAAACATTCCAAATGGTTCTCCCCGCTAGAGCTTAGATTATGCCAGATGAATGAACCGCTAATTATCTATACTCATGACATGCCGAGCCTCCTTCTAACGGACGCATTCCCCGAGTTCGCTCGTGAACTCGCATCGCTGCTGGCTAAACAGGGTGAGTCCGAATTGGCAATGCAAGTGGAGGGTCTGCGCATTGTGGATCGCTGTAGATGTGGGGACGATTTCTGTGCCACGTTCTACATGAGAGCGAAACCGAGGGGCAGGTGGGGGCCAGACAACCGGTGTGTTGAGGTCACTCCTGACGATGGAATGATCATCGTGGATGTTGCTGGCGGAGAGATTTCGTGCGTTGAGGTGCTTTTTCGAGCCGAGCTTCGCGCGCAGCTTCTTTCAGTCTTGCCGTAAAGCACTCTTTGCTAAATAATCCATCCCCCGCCGACAACTTCGTCGCCGTCATAAAACACGGCCGACTGGCCAGGCGTGACGGCGCGCTGCGGCTCGTCGAACGTGGCGACGACCTCGCCCTCCGCATCGGCCGGTTCCAACGTTGCCCAGGCCGGCTCATGCCGATGGCGAATCTTGATCTTCACGCGCATCGGAGCGGTCAGCTCAGGAATGCTGATCCAGTTGAGGCGCCCTGCGCGCAGGTGATGTGTGGCCAGCTCGGCGTCCGCACCCACGGTCACGCGGTGCGAGTCCGGGTGAATATTAAGCACGTAGAGCGGCGTGGGCGAGCTCACACCCAGGCCCTTGCGCTGGCCCACGGTGAAGTTGAAAATGCCCTCGTGGCGGCCAATCACTTCACCACTGGATGCAACCAGCTCGCCTTCTGTGTCAGGCATCCGCTCGCCCTGCTCCTCGAGATACGCGGTGATGAACTGCTTGTAGTCGCCGCCGGGAATGAAGCAGATCTCCTGCGAATCGGGCTTTTCGGCCAACGCCAGTCCACGCTGCCGCGCAACCTCCCGCACCTCCGGCTTGGTCAGCTTGCCGAGCGGGAAAAGCGTCCGTGAAAGCTGCTCCTGTGTGAGGCCGAAAAGAAAATACGTCTGATCCTTAGCCGTGTCAGCCGGCCTCTTGAGAATCCAGCGCTGACGTTCCGGATCGAACTCGTTGACCGCATAGTGCCCCGTCGCGACGCGGCCCGCGCCGATGGAGCGAGCCGTCTTGATGAGCGCGTCAAACTTGAGATGGTTGTTGCAGAGCGAACACGGAATCGGCGTGCGGCCGTGCAGATACTCCTCGACAAATGGACGCACCACGTCCGCCTCGAAGCGCTCTTGCTGATTGACGACGTAGTAAGGAATTCCAAGATGCTCAGCCACGCGACGCGCATCGTAGACATCATCCAGCGAGCAGCAGCGGCCAGCCTTGGGCGCCTCGGGGATGCCGTGCTTTCCGGCCAGGCGAGTCTGATCCCAGAGCTGGAGAGTCAATCCGACGACTGTGCCGTCCAACTGGGCGAGCATCGCCGCAACCGTCGAGGAGTCAACCCCTCCGGACATGGCTACGGCGATGGTGGTGTTCTCGGTCATTGTTAGAAAACCAGCAATTCAGCGAGTTAGCGATTCAGTAAGTAAGCGGATCAGACCGTCGTCCAACGCCGCTAACCCCGCTAACAACGCTAACTCCGCTCTTCTTCCTTCACCCCAGCGTCCCCGCCGCAACCGGCGAAAGCGCACGCAAATGTTCGACGGCCTCGGGAACCACCTGCAGCACGTAATCCACATCAGCCTCGGTCACCGTCTTCAGCAAACTAAACCGCAAGCTTGCCCGCGCGCGCGTTTTATCCAGCCCCATAGCCATCAGCACGTGGCTGGGTTCGGTCGCACCGGAGTGGCATGCCGATCCACCAGAGACGGAAACGCCTTTCAGGTCAAGCGCTATCACCAGCGCCTCGCCCTCAAGCTGATCGAAGTAAATGTTGGTAGTGTTGGCCGCGCGTGGAACAGGCCTGCCATCAACACTTCCGCCGCCGTTCAGTCCAGTCCCTGAAATCTTGAGAACCTCAGCTTCAAGGCGGTCGCGCAGCACGGCAAGCCGATCAATGGTGCCATCTCCAAGCGAGTGCATGGCCAGCTCGGCTGCCTTGCCCAGGCCCACAATGCCAGGGACATTTTCAGTGCCCGCGCGCTGCCGCCGCTCATGGCTTCCACCCACCAGCAGCGACTCGACCGGAGTTCCGCGGCGCACAAACATCGCTCCAACCCCCTTGGGACCATGCACCTTGTGTGCGCTTATCGAGAGCAGGTGACAGCCGATGCTGCGCACGTCGATCTTCATCTTCCCCGCACCCTGCACCGCGTCAATATGGAAGAAAATGCCAGTATCCGCAGCGATTTTGCCGATCTCCTCAACCGGCTGGCGCACGCCGGTTTCGTTGTTGGCCAGCATCACGCTGATCAGCCGGGTCTCAGGTCGTATCGCGCGCAGAATGTCCGACGGGTCAATGAGGCCGCTCGGCTGGGGGGCAACGAATGTCGTCTCCACACCATACTGCGCCATGCGGTTGGCCGCCTGAATCACCGCCGAATGCTCAATGGAAGTGGTGATGAAATGATCGCCAGGATGCAGCAGCCCGAAGATGGCCGTGTTGTCGCCCTCGGTGCCACCGGAGTTAAAAACCACCTCGGCAGCATGGCAGTTGAAAAACTCCGCCATCGTCTCGCGTGCCTGGTCGACGGCAGCGTGCGCCTGCTGACCGTGCAGATGAATCGAGGAAGCGTTCCCAAAATGCTCTATCCAATACGGGCGCATAGCCTCCATCACCTCGGGCAAAAGTGGCGTGGTGGCATTGGCGTCCATATAGACTCTTCGCATCGGGTCAGTCTCCTATCTATAAATTGTACGGGCAATCGGGGCTTCGCGCGAAGCAGCGTGGACCCAATGGAAGATTCACGGGCTTTTACTGTCGAGAATCGCGGCTGGAATGATACATTGCGTTCACGCGGTATAAGCCGCGGGAGGAGAAAACCCATGAACCAATTGACCCGCATTGGGGGCCCCATTTCCGGCTGCATTCTCGGTTGTTGTTTGCTGGCCGCTGCATCCACGCTTGCTCAAGCCCAGGGCGCCGCGCCTGCCAAACCGGCCGTCGGCACTTTGATGTCTCCGTCCGTTACCTACGGAAAACTGCTCAGCGGCATGGAAGAAGAATTTGTCTCCGCCGCCGAGGCCATGCCGGAAGATAAATACAATTTTGCCCCGCCGGCTACGGCAGGCGAATTCAAAGGCGTCCGCACCTTTGGCGATCAGGTCAAGCATGTTGCCGAGGCCAACGCGTATTTCTTTCATGATCCGACCAAGCCGCTGGTCGACAATCGCGCCGACTTTGAAAAACTGAAAACTAAGGCAGAGATTGTGAAGGCGCTGAAAGACTCCTTTGTCCAGGCACACGCCTACGTAGATGGGATCACCCCGGAGAATGCCTATGTCATGACCGCCAACGGCACACGCGCCGGCATGGCAGCCTACGGCATCGCGCATTTCATGGACCACTACGGACAGATATGCATCTATCTCCGCATGAATGGAATTGTCCCCCCAGCCAGCCGCGGTTCCATGTAACTTCAGGGAAGAGTTACATTCAGTTATGTCCAAACGCAACAAAGCCATCCTTTCACAGGATGGCTTTGTTGTTAGATTATATTGCCGGCGATCACCTAATCTCCCACACAGTCGCCCGTGCAGTACCATCGGCCCAGCGAGGCTTAACTTCCGTGTTCGGGATGGGAACGGGTGATCCCTCGCAGTATGGTCACCGGCA
>JBEKET010000098.1:0-4852 GCA_050013695.1 Occallatibacter sp. | reverse complement strand
GTGCCGGTAAGGGTAATGGTTTCAACGGTTGTGATGGGGATGACGTCGCTGGTGCGATCGATGGTTTGCAGGGCGAGCTGGATGTTGTATTGAAGTTGGCCGGCGCGTTTGGAGTCGATGCGGCAGGAGCAGAGGGCGTCGGCGATCATGGAGAGGGCGAGCAGGATGGAGTGGCGGTCTTCAAGGAAGGGCAGGTAGAAGTCGTCCATGGGCTGGATTTTGGGCTTGGCCTTGAAGATGTGAAGGCGGGTATGGCAGTAGCAAAAGGGCTTGCCTTTGAGGGCGATGGCTTCACACTTGGCTCCGCTGGGCAGGATGTGGCGGCATTCGTACGAGATGGCTTTCATGGTGGACCTTTCCTAGAACAGATGACAGGTGACAGATTGCAGGTGACAGTACTACCCGCTCCTCGATGAGGGGTGGGTGGTTGACAGGTGACAGATTGCAGATGACAGTGAATACCCGTCCCCGGATGAGGACAGATGGCAGGTGACAGATTGAGCTGATGCCCTTGAACTGCTACCCCCCTCCCCCCACCCTAGATAGAAGTGTTTTGTTTTCATGCTTTTAGACTGTAAGCATGACATAACAAAGGAGTTATTGGGATACATTAGAAAAGAAAGGGGTTAGCGGCACCTCCCCGGTCCCGAAGTGCGAGGGACCCTTCGACAAGCTCAGGGCAGGCTCGGGGGCATCCGCTTCGACTGCTTTTGGACTCTGAAATGATTGTGCGCTAAAGGGTGGTAATTATCGGCAAAACGGCGGCGAGTATTTTTGGGGTGTTTTTGGATGCGGGGGTGCGTGTTGTTCAAGATGACAGGTTGCAGACTTGTTCCCGTTTCTACAACAGTGGGAGTTGGCAACCCAAGGGCCCGCGGCTAAAGCCGGGGATCAATGCCGCCCGGATTCAGGGGCCTGGAAGGCCCCTGCTCCCTCCGCCCCACGCTGCGCGTCGCATGAAACCCGGCCCTTCCGCCCGACGTTGCGCGTCGCATGGGACCTGCTCTCTCCGCCCGACGCTGCGCGTCGCATGGGACCGGCCCCTCCGGCTGACGCGGGCGCGTCGATTGGTAAATGCTTCCTCCGCCGGATGAAGGTTGGAGGTTTGGGAATGACGGCGGGGATTTGGCGGTGGTTTCAGGGGGGTGAAAACCAAGGCACCCTCCGCTTGTCCTGGACGGGGGTCCGCTTTGCGTGATCGGGGCAAATCCGCCAGAATGGATGCATTGCCTTTCACGAATGAATCAAGCATCAAAAAGAGTTGTGGCTTTGGCCTTTTTTGCCGGCTTTGGCCTTTTGCGGAGCCTCGAATCCGGCTGGAGTTTGTAGACTCTGATTAGACGATTGCCGGTGGGGAGATCGGGCCATGCTTAACCTGTCGCAACGATTGATTTTGGGATGCGTGCTGGTGGCCAGCCTGACGGCGGGGCTGGCGGTGGCGGCTCATCGTGCGCTTGCGGCGGCGGGACATCCGACGATGGGGTGGGTTTACGCGGGGGCGGCTCTGCTGGTTGCGGCTGGAACCGCAATTTCGGTGCTGCGGCCGATCAGGATGCTGGCGCGGGATGCGAAGAGGATTGCGCAGGGGAACCTGGAACATCGCGTGGAGTGGAGCAGCAGGGACGACTTCGGGGTGATTGCAACGGAGCTGAACCGGCTGGCGGTGCGGCTGAGGGAGCTGCGCGATTCAGAGGCGGGGCGGCGGCAGATGGAGTTTCAACTGTCTGACGCGGTGCTGCAATCGATTTTTGAACCCATCATTGTCACTGACGACAAGGGGCACATCCTGAAGGTAAACCAGGCGGCGACGGAGATCCTGGGCGCCGCGGCGACGGACCGGATGGCGCTGACGAATACGCCGGGAGGGGACAAGATACTGAGCGCGATTCGGGACGCTGTGCAGATGCAGAAGGCGGTGGCGGCGGAGGACGACGCGGCGATGCTGCCGATGCGGATTGGGACGCAGGAGCGGAGCTATCGGCTGCGCACGACGCCGATGCGCGACTCAGATGGGCGGCTGCTGGGGACGGTGACGACGCTGGAAGATGTGACCAGCTTGCAGGATACGGACCGGTTCAAGACGCAGTTCATCACGGTGGCGAGCAGGAAACTGCGCGATCCGCTGTTGCGTTTGCGGCGGGGCCTCTATGCATTGAACCAGGGGTTTGGCGGGGAGCTGCAGCCGCTGCAAGTGGAACTTGCGGGGGCGGCCAGTTATGAGGCGGAGAAGCTGGACGACCTGATGGGCGATCTGATTGAAGTGGCGGAGCTGGATACGGGCAAGCGCGAATTCAAACTGGAACGGCTGCGGCCTCTGCAGGCGCTGGGCGAGGCGCGGGACAGGTATTGCGACGAGGCGGCGCGGAAGCGGATTCGCGTGGAGATTCGCGCATTCGCAGACCTGTCAGTGGTGAACGCGGACCGGCGGGCGCTGAGGTCGATTCTGGATAATCTGCTGGCGAATGCAATCCGGTACACGCCGGAAGAGGGTGAGATCCTGCTGGCGGCGGAAGAGGTGAAGGATTTTGTTCAGTTCACGGTGCGGGACACGGGGCGAGGCATTGAAGCGGAGCGCCTGACGACGATCTTCGACCGGTTCAATCCGTTTTCAGACAGCGGCACGGGGCTGGGCCTGGCACTGGTGCGACGCCTGGTGGAGCAACTGGGCGGACAGATTGCCGTGGAGAGCCGGCTGGGGCATGGGGCGACGTTCCGGTTCACTCTGCCGGTGGCGGTGGTGAGCGAAATTCATCACCCGGTCGAGGTGGGGTAATGGCCGAACTGCAGCTTGAAAAACAGCAGGAGCCGGCCAGGCTTCGCATCTATATTGGTGCGGCGCCGGGAGTGGGCAAGACCTACCACATGCTGAACGACGCACACATTCTGCGCCAGCAGGGCGTGGATTTGGTGATCGGGCTGGTGGAGACGCACGGGCGCAAGGACACGCAGGACCAGATCAAGGATTTGGAGATTGTGCCGCAGAGGGTAATTCCCTACCGCGGCGTGAACCTGAAAGAGATGGATGTGGACGCCATATTGGCGCGGCATCCGAAGACCGTGGTGGTGGACGAGCTGGCGCACACCAATGTGCCGGGGAGCAAGAACCGCAAGCGCTACGAGGATGTGCTGGAGCTGCTGGAAGCGGGCATCGACGTGATGACGGCGGTGAATATTCAGCACCTGGAGACGCTGAACGACGCGGTGAGCCGGTCGGCCAATACGACGATTCGCGAGACGATTCCGGACAATTTTCTCAAGCGCGCCGATGAGGTGGTCAACATCGACATCACGGTGGACGAGCTGCGGTCGCGGCTGCGGCAGGGGAAGATTTACGCGCCGGAAAAGGTGGAGCAGTCGCTGGCGAACTTCTTCCGCAAGGGCAACCTGAACATGCTGCGCGAACTGGCGCTGAGGACCACGGCGGAGCAGGTAAGCAGCCGGGCGTCAGAGTACAGACGCAACCAGGGGCTGGAGCAGGCGCCGATTCCCGAGAAGGTCATGGTGTGCCTGAGCACGCGGCCGGGGACGGAGCGGCTGCTGCGGGTGGGTGCGCGCGTGGCCGGACGACTGGCGACCAACTGGTATGCAGTCTACGTAACGCCGCCGGACGACAAAGGGCATGGCGACGCTGAGGCTTATCACCGGCTGGAGGAATACCAGAAGATGGCGCGCGACCTGGGGGCGCAGGTGGTTTCGCTGACGGATAGGAATGTGTCGGATGCGCTAATCCGCTTTGCGCAGCAGGAGAATATTTCGCACGTGGTGTTTGGGCAGTCGGCGCGCTCGCGGTTCGACATTCTGCTGCGTGGGTCGGTGCTGAACCGGTTTCTGTCGGAGGTAAGGGACGTGACGGTGCAGGTGGTGCCTATGCAGAAGCCGGTGCGGCGGGCGTAGAACCAAATCCCGCCGGTCGGGGCTATTCGCAGAAGACGCGGACTTTGGTGTTGTCCTGCTTGGCGTCGACGTCGACCGTAAGCTCTTCAAGATGATCGATCAGCTCGGCGAGATTTTCAGGCTTGATCTGCGAGAGGGTCAGCGGGATTCCGTGCTTGCTCAATGCCTCATCGAGCTGGCCGTGGGCCTGGGCGGGAATGAGGCTGGCGAGGCGGACGCCGGCGTAGAGAAGCTGCATGGGGACGCGGACGTTGACCGTGGTGGGCTCGTTCTTGTCGTTGGCTTCAACGAGCACGCGCAGGAATTTTACTTTTGTCTTCAGACGGGGCGGGTCTTCGGTGCGGGTTCCGCTGGGCGTGGAAGGCGGGCCTTCAAGGGCGGTGATGAGGCGCTCGGCTTCTTCAGCGTTGATTTTTCCGGCGGCGAGCATTTCAAGGATCTGGCGGCGGTTCTCGTTCATAGGATTCCTCCAAAGAGATGGGTGGCGAGCGGTTGAATGTGATGGACGGCGATGAGAACGCCGGGCAGCAGAGAGTGGGCGATGTGCGCCAGGGCGGCGGACCAGGGGCGCGGGTCAAATCTGGTGCATAGGACCATAAAGGTTGCGGTAAGGCAGGAGGCGAGGAACCAGCGGCCTTCGCGGCCGGCATTGCAAGCGCGAAGGAGGCATTCAGCCTCGGTGGGGGTGATGCGGCCGAGAGCGACGAGGGTGAGAATGGCGCGGCGATCGGATTGCATATTGGCCTCTAGAGCCTTGAGTCGAAGGCTCATTGATTATTTCCGAAGTGCAACCGCAGGTCCTTCGACTACGTTTGGCCCAAAAGCAGGCCAAACTTCGTTCAGGATGACGGCGCATTGATGAAGCAAGTTGTTGAGACGCCACGCTAGAGAATGCGGACAATCACTTCAGCTTCTCTGGGCGCGCTGACATGGACATGGGTGCCGGGCAGGCTGCACA
>JBEKET010000097.1:0-6487 GCA_050013695.1 Occallatibacter sp. | reverse complement strand
CGGAGTGTCGAGGCCCTGTGGCAGGAAATCGGAAAACTGCTCGACTCGATCTCCGCAGAAGAGTGCGCGAACTACTTCCTGTCGTGCGGCTATGTCAACACTTAAATCAAAAATGCTCTAGCGCGGTGTAGTCGGTGTACTGGGGTGTACCGTGCTGAGGCGGGATGGCCGTAGCTTTGCATGTTGCGGCAACGGCCTGCGGCAGGTCGTGGTTGATGTGGGCGTTCATTCCGGCCAGGGCGAACTGAATGCGCGCGATGTCCGGCTGGTTGCGCACAGCAAAAACCGCCTGCCAGCAACCGGGCGTGGCCGTGCCGCTCAGTGAAGACTGGATGGCCGCCAGGTAGTAGCGGGCGAAGGTGACGTCGAGCGCTGCAATCCATGATGGGTTTGCAAAGTGTTCAGGATTGCCGGGATTGGTGAAGTTGACGCGGGCTTCGACAGCTTGCGTGACCTGAAGGTAAAGCCAGTTGAACCATTTGAGGCCGTCGCCGTCGGTGCAGATGGACTCGATGGTCTCAAGGATCTGAATGACTTCGGGGATGGACTGCGGCGCGGTGTCGACGGCGGCGAGCAGCGCGGTGTCGTAGGAGAACATGGTGGGCAATCATAGCCCGGCGCGTTGGGGATTGGAAAGCGGGCGGCGTTCGGGATTGCCAGTTTAATCTTTCGGCAGCGCCATCACAAATGCCCAGAATGCCGTGTCGTTCTTGAGCTTGAGGATGGAGTCATCCGTTGTCGGGTCGGGCATTTTTTCTCCGCTTATCGCATGGGCGCGTCGATCAAACGCTTGTTGCAGATGAAGCTTCGCGTCCGCGGCATTGCCTTGTTCCGCGTCTGCGCAGGCCAGGTTGTAGTAGTTGAGCGGGTAGTCTGGATCCGCGGCAATCGCATTCACTGCAACCGCGCGGCTGTTCTTAAGGTCCCCGCTCATACCCAGCGACATGACCAACTGGTCGATGATGACGCGCCGCGGTGTGAGGAATTTAGGATTGTCAGGCAAAGCATCCAATGCTGATTTGTAATAGGGGGCGGCCGCTCCGGGTTCGCCTTTGAACAAGATTGAAGCCAGGCGAAAATAGTTTTCAGTATCAGACTGATAGTTCAAGTCTGGGTGGAATGCCGCGAGGTTGGCCTTCATCATTTCTTCTTCTTCAGCGGTATTGACCACTGAGGAGATGTGAATCTCTGCGCAGGTTTTTGCGTTCCCCGCGAAGCCAAACAAATTGGGCTGATGAGGGCCGCCTGCCTGGCTCATGTCGAGCAGATAGGCCGTGGTGGCAAGTGTGTCTCCGGTTGAATTTTTGGTCTGGCCGTCAACCCGTTTGGAGATGAGCTTTCCGTCGTTTTTGATGATGGGATCGATGGCGTCTTCGCGGCAGCCCTGGGCCGTAGGGTTCCCGGAAAGGTTCTCAAAGACGATATAGGATACGGAGAGCCTGGCTGCGGGATTCGAAAACTGCGCAACCGGACGCGTGCCCTTGTCATAGACCGTGAGCAACTCGGGTTTCCATTCCTGCCCACTGGGGAGAGGAATGCCGCCGGGACCGAACCATGTGACCAGCACGAGCGGCTTGGCTGCTGCGTCCGGTTGTGCCGCGGCACTCGTTGAGAGCACGAGCAACGTTGCGCAGAAAACAAATGCAAGGCGGAAATATAGTTTGGGCATCGCCAATATGCTATACCGCCCGGTCGACCTCCGAGTCAGCTCAAAAACTCCGCGATCGCGGTGACCACGGTTTGCTGCTCATCTTCGCGTAGCTCGGGAAAGATGGGCAGCGCCAGCACTTCGCGCGCGGCGCGCTCGGCTTCTGGGAAATCGCCTTCTTTGTAGCCGAGAGGCTTCAGAGCTTCCTGCATGTGGAGCGGAACGGGGTAGTAGATCTCCGATCCGATTTTGCGTTCGGCCAGGAAAGCGCGCAATGCGTCACGGCGCGCGGTGCGGATGACGTACTGGTGCCAGACATGTTTGCTGCCTGGGACTTCGTGCGGCAACACAATGCCGTGGGCGGGATAAGTGCCCGATTCGGCCACCCCGGCTGCTGCGAAGAGGGCGTGGTATTTTTCGGCGACCGCCCGGCGAGCCTGGTTCCAGCCGTCGATGTACTTCAATTTGACCGACAAGATGGCGCCCTGAAAGCCGTCCATGCGCGCGTTCCAGCCGATTTCGTCGTGGTAATAGCGGCGGCGCATGCCGTGCTGGCGCAGCATTTTGACGTGCTCTGCCAGTTCGTCGGAGTTGGTGGTCACCATGCCCGCGTCCCCGGCGGCGCTCAAGTTCTTGGTGGGATAGAAGCTGAATGCGGCTATATCGCCCAGGCCGCCCGCCTTGACACTGCCCCATTCCGCACCCCAGGCCTGGGCTGCATCTTCGATCAGCTTCAGATTGTGCTCGTTTCGAAGATTGGCAAAGGAATCCCAGTTCGCGGGCTGCCCATAGAGGTGAACCGGCAGTACCGCGCGGATCGGAGCTGGATGAGGAGTTTCCAATGTGGCCCGAACGGCATCCGGGTCCAGGTTCAGCGTTGCCGGCTCTATGTCGGCGAGCACCGGCGTTGCGCCTGCTCGGAGGATGGCACTGACCGACGCAAAAAAGCTGAACGGAGTGGTGACAACGCCGTCGCCGGGGCCGATTCCAGCCGCCGCGAGCGCCAGCCAAAGCGCGTCGGTACCAGAGGAACAGCCAAGCGCATGGGCTACGCCAAGCTGGCTTGCGGCGGCTTTCTCAAATACCGCTACCGGCTCGCCCAGGATGAACTGCTGGGATTCCAGCACGATTCCAACTGCATCTAATAATTCCTGATGAAGCGGCCGGTATTGGCGCTTGAGGTCCAGCATCGGCACCGGCTGGGTAACTGCGGCGGGGCTGGCTGGCCGGGCAACGGGCGGAGAGGTGAGCGCGTCTTGCACCTGATCATTTTACCGCCGGGGCCCGTTTTGGGAATGTGAGGTTGCAGGCAGTGCTTGAATGTCCAAAAAACTGGAGATCCAATCGGTATCTGGCCGCGTATGTCAATCTTGAACACTCGAAAGTCGCGGTCTATCGCTATAATGTTGTCACATTACGGGATTTAGCGGCTTCGGGACTTCCGGCGCCGTCCCCGGTGATTGCTTTTTTAACGCAAGTGCAGTTTGTTGCATCAAAACCAACAGCTTAGAAAGCAGGAGATCGGCACATGGAAAACAAGCCGGCACAAAACATTCAGGATACCTTCCTGAATACCGTTCGCAAGGATAAGACCCCGATCACGATCTATCTTGTCAGCGGGGTCAAGCTGACCGGAAAGATACGGTCTTTTGACAAGTACTCCGTGCTGCTTGAGAACAACAGCCAGGAACAGTTGATCTTCAAGCATGCCATTTCCACCGTGGTCAGCAACCGGAGCGTGATGCACACCGAGCATCGGCCGGGCGCAGTGCCGACGGGAATCAGCATGGCCCCGCCGGTGGCGACGGCGGCGAGTGCGGAGACGCGATAACGCGCGCGGAGCGGTCTCGTTTGGCGCGTGAAACGGTCAGTCCGGAATCCCAGGTGGCCAGTCCTGGTCGCGGGGGCCTGGGTCACGGCAGTGGAGCGCCCGAACGAGCAGTCCTCGTAGGCGTGGACCTCGGAGTACGCGCGCGCACCAGCCGTGCGGGTCAGGCAGGCGCGCGGCTTGCGGCGTCTTCCGGTTTTGCGTCTGAAGAGGATGCCGCGGGCCAATCGGATGGCAGGGCGGACGGTCAAGCGGAATCGGGAAAACCTTTTCCCGCAAACAGCTCCTCAGTTTCAAATGGTGTCTCTCCCGGCTTGGACGCCGACGAGTCGATGGCGGAGTTTCGCGAGCTGGTGCTGAGCGCCGGGGGCCAGGTTGCGGCTGAAATCATGCAGCGCCGGGCGCGCCCTGATCCGGCCACGCTGATCGGAGCGGGCAAAGTGGAGGAGATTGCGGGAGTAGCCGCTTCCACCGCGGCTGACCTGGTCCTGTTCGATCACGATCTTTCCCCCACGCAACTGCGCAATCTTGAGGCGGCTCTGCCCTGTCGAGTGCTCGATCGCACACAGCTTATCCTGGACATTTTTGCCCGCCACGCCCGGACGCGCGAGGGCCAGTTGCAGGTGGAGCTGGCGCAGCTCGAGTACATGCTGCCGCGACTCACCGGCAAGGGCAAAGCGATGTCGCAACTGGGCGGCGGCATCGGCACACGCGGCCCTGGTGAGACCAAGCTCGAGACCGACCGGCGGCGCATTCAGGCCCGTATCGATCACTTGAAAGATGAGCTCGACTCGGTGCGCAGCGTCCGCAAGCAGCAGCGGCAGCGGCGCGAGTCGGTTCCGGTGCCGACCGTGGCATTGGTTGGTTATACCAACGCGGGCAAGAGCACGCTGTTTAACCGGCTGACCGGCGCTCAGGTGCTGCAATCGCCGCGCATGTTTGCCACGCTCGACCCCAAACTGCGAGCCATTGAGCTGCCAAGCAAGCGCAAGGTGCTGCTCTCCGACACGGTCGGCTTCATTCGCAACCTGCCGCATACGCTGGTGACCAGTTTCCGCGCAACGCTGGAGGAGGTGGCGCAGGCTGAGGTGCTGTTGCACATTCGCGACGCCGCTTCAACGTACGGCGAGGAACAAAAATCCCAAGTCGAGAAGGTTTTGGGCGAGCTTGATTCGCTGGCCAAGCCGCGCATCGAGGTGCTGAACAAGATTGACCTGCTTGATGAACATGAGCGGCGAGGCTTGCAGGAGCGACAGGATTTGCAAGGCCGGCAAGGGCCGGTGGGGGAAGTCTCGGTTTCAGCGCGTACTGGGGAAGGAACCGATGCGCTGCTCAAAGCCATCGATGCGGCGTTGCATTCTGACCCGCTGATCGAAGCGGAGTTGCGCGTTCCGCAACACGAGGGTGCGGTGCTGGCGGCGATTGAGGGTGGCATGACGATTCACGACCGAGCTTACGAGGGCAACCTGGTGCGGCTCAAGGTGAGCGGGCCGGCGTCACTGATAGGGCGGCTGCGAAAATTCAGGGTGCGCGGCGAGCCAGGAAACACCTCCGCTGGTTCCAAGGAGGCCCAATGAATCCCACGGAAGGCGGCGGCGGAGAGTCCATCACCACGCTCTCCAGTCGCGAGGTCTATCGCAACCACTGGATGCGGCTGCGCGAGGACAGGATTCTCCGGTCCAATGGAAAAGAGGGGATCTACGCCGTAGTGGAGAAGGACGACTCGGCTATCATTCTGCCCATCGACCGCGGCCAGGTCTGGCTGGTTGAGCAGTTCCGCTACACCATTCAGGAGCGTGCGCTGGAACTGCCGCAGGGCGGATGGGAGATGGAGGTTGAGCATCCTGAAGAGCTGGCCCGCGGCGAACTCCGCGAAGAGATTGGCATGGAGGCAGCCGAGATGACCTACCTCGGCACTCTATGGATTGCCTATGGATTTGCAAAGCAGAGACAGCATGTCTTCCTGGCCACGGGCCTGACGGCGGCCGAGAAAGATCCCGACCCCGAGGAACACGACCTGGTGGTGCGTTCCATGCCGGTGGAAGAGTTTCAAGCAATGATGCTGAACGGAACTGTGCGCGACAACAGCACGTTGTCGGCGTGGGGTCTGTATCTGCTGTGGAAGACGCGGCAGGCGTGAGAACCTGCCGCACTCCGAAGGGATAGGAACTGGACGGTCAGGAACCGGGCAGTTATTCGACGTGGAACTTCTTGAGGGCGCGAATGGTGAGCAAAATGAAGATCACCAGAACCGCAGCCTGCACAAACCCAAAGCCCGGCGAAGACATAGTGGGCGCGATGGTATTGAGCGCGGGAACCTTGGCGAATCCCTGTGCAACCAGGACGAAGAAATTGAAGTAGAAAGCCAGGCAGGCGGAGACCACATAAATTCCGCGCCAGGGTCCTTCAAGCCTCTTGACGTATAGCGCCACGATGGCCCCAATCAGGGCAATGAGCGACAGCACGCCGAGGATAATGCCGGGCGTAATTGTCGAGTTTGGAAACAGGAAGCCGGTGATGCTGGTCAAGGCCGTGGTGACCAGGAAGAGCGACGTGATAATGCCCAGTCGCCGCGAAGTGAGCAGGCCGAAGACAACGAAAACCCCAGCTCCGATTCCAACCAGGCTCAGGAATACGTGGAGGTAAGTGAATTGAACCAGACTCAATCCAAGAATCATTGATTTGTCCTTTCGAAAATTGGAATTGCCTACGCCTTGAAATTCAGTTCAGGTCGATACACCCCAAAAGCGAAGGATGCGCGTTGCGCGATCGGGGAAATCTGCTTTTGCTTATCCTGCGGCTGCCGTGAGCGGGCCCTGAACTTCCGCGTCCAGTTCCCGCGCAACCTGTAGCGGGGCAATAGTACCACAAGGCGCATGACAACTGGTTACTAAGAACTTATCCGTAAATAACCATAGTCTGCCTCCAGCAGATCAGGGCAGCGGCGAGTTGCAGCAGGGCCGTGTAGCTAGCTTCGGTCTTTTCGAAGCTGACCAGAACTTTGCGGTATC
>JBEKET010000096.1:0-6766 GCA_050013695.1 Occallatibacter sp. | reverse complement strand
TACACCCAGCCCCGGCTGATCTCCAGCCGCCGAGCGATGTGCGTCGGTTTTTCTCCCCGCTCCAACGCCCAAAGCACACGGTCCCGCAAATCTTGTGAATAGGATTGCATCTTCGCCGCCCCTCCGCCGGCGAAGACATTATATCATAATAATGTCTATACTTAAATTAGAAACGCTCTAAAAGCTGAGAGCTAGTAGCTAGAAGCTAGAAGCTGCCCTTTTCACTCCCAGCGGAAAATCTTCGCCGAAAGCGCCGTGAACAGCAGAAAGAACAGCACCAGCGCCGCCACATCCAAAAGGTGCGCCGACCACGGCTCCCCAACCCAGATTCCCTGCAACAAATTCACCGCATACGTCATCGGCAAGGCGTGCGCCAGCGCGCGAAGTACCGGCGGCATGGCTGCAACCGGCACAAACAATCCGGAGAACGCCAGCATCGGGTAAAAAATCACCGCGCCGATCGGCTGCGCAAATCGCGCCGTAGGAACAATGCTCGCGATCACAAACCCGATCGACAAAATGCTCCATGTGCTGAGCAGCATCGCAATTGCAAACGAAAACAAAGGCGGGTGCACGCCGGGCGGAATATAACTCTTGCCCGCCAGAATCATCAGGAACATGGAAACCGCGGTCAGCAACAGCTTCACGATCACGTGCGCGCTCAGGATTGTCTGCGGACGCAGCGGCGTGGCGCGCAGCCGCTTCAGGATTCCGCCCTCGCGATAGATGGAAATGATTGTCACCAGCGAGAGCACTGCACTGATCACAATCAGGATCGCCACCAGTACCGGCAGCCCCACGCGCGCAAAACTTGAGATCCCCGGCGTCGGTGCATTGGTCTTCATCGTCCGGCCGATCACGATGAACACCAGCACCGGCACAACAATCGTGCCGATCGCCCCCAGCGGCTCGCGCAGGAAAATCTTGATCTCGATCCAGGTCAGTTTCCCCAGTCCACGCAGCATCATGCCTCAACCCTAATCGCGCAGTGAGCGTCCGGTAAGCTTGAGAAACACATCCTCAAGGTTGGGAAGAATGGTACGAAAATCGGTCACTCGCACCCGATTTTCCGACAGGCAATGAATCACTTCGGTCACCAGTTCGCCGCGTCCGCAAATAGTGAACCGGTTGCCGGCGCGCTCAACACTCGCCACGCCGGGTATTTTCTCAAAGTGGCTCGCCGCGCCTGGATCGGCGGTGTCGACCACCACAGTCCGTTCCGGGCAATGGCGCTCGACCAGGCTCTCCGGCGTGTCGATGTCGATAATCCGTCCGTGCTCGATAATTGCCACGCGATCGCACAGCCGTTCTGCCTCTTCCATCAAATGCGTGGTCAGAAAAACAGTCTTCCCGCGCTCGCGAATCCCTCGCACCAGGTCCCAGATCGCCCGGCGCGCCTGCGGATCGAGTCCCGTAGTCAGCTCGTCCAGAAACACTACCTCAGGATCGTTAATCAGCGCCAGCGCAATAAACAGCCGCTGCTTCTGCCCGCCGGAGAGATTCATAAACCATGCATTGCGCTTGTCCACCAGGCCAAGCTGCTCCAGCAGCCGTTCCGCGTCCACTGTCTTCTTCTGATAAAGCGATGCCCACAGATCGACTGCCTCCCACACCTTGATCCGCTTCTGCAACTGCGCCTGCTGCAGCTGCACGCCAATCCTATTTTGCAGCTTGTAAACCTGGCGAAAGGGATCGAGCCCCAACACAGAAATGGAGCCGCTGTCGGGCTTGCGCAATCCCTCAATGCACTCCATGGTGGTAGTTTTTCCAGCGCCGTTCGGCCCGATCAAGCCGAAAATCTCGCCCTCGTTCACCTCAAACGAGGCTTCAGCGACAGCTACCGTCTTGCCGTAGGTCTTGCGGACTCCGGATACCTGGATGACTGCATGCATGATGGGTTTGTAAAGTGAAATGGAATAGAGAAGCTGATGCGAAGTGTACATCAAACGGTCTCGCACCCTTGTCAACAGGTTGCGCATAGGGCCGCGATTGCAAACGGTTTTCCGCCGAAAGCAAACCGTGTTTACAAAGAAAGATGGAGCCTGATGTGATTTAAATCACATGCAATGATACCCATCGAATAGATTCTAATAAGGTAGGGTTGAGTTTCCTGAGCGTCGCTCCGATTCATTGAAGTTCTTCCGGAAGTCGGCTCGAGAATCAAGGTTTTGAGGGGATGGGGTCATACATGCGGACGGCTGTCATTGGCGGGGGCATTGCGGGATTGGCGGCTGCGTATGAGCTGGAACTGGCGCGCGCGTCCGGCGCTCAAGTCGAGTACACATTGTTTGAAGCCGGAGACAGGCTCGGCGGCTCGCTGGCTTCGGAGATCGTCGACGGCGCCGTCCTCGAGCGCGGTCCAGATTCGTTTCTTTCCGAGAAGCCCGCAGCCGCTGAGTTGTGCCGCGAGCTAGGCCTCGGTGCCGAGCTGCTTCCATCCAACGATGCAGCGCGCAAGACCTATATTGTGGTGAAAAACCGCCTCGTCCCGCTCCCTGACGGCCTCATGTTCCTCATCCCCACCAAGCTTATTCCCACTGCCATGACCCGTCTTTTCAGCCTGCCCACCAAGGTGCGCATGGGCCTTGAACTTCTCCATCCCCCTCGCGAACATGGCGATGAAGACGAAGCCGTGGCCACGCTTGTCAAACGGCACTTCGGCGCTGAGGCTGTTGCCCGCCTTGCCGATCCTCTGCTGAGTGGCATCTATGGCGGCGACGCGTCGCAACTCAGCGCCCGCGCGGTGCTGCCCAAGCTGGTTGAAATGGAAACGGAGTACGGCTCGCTCACCCGAGGCATGCTGGCTGCGCACAAACAGATGCGCGCCAGGGCCAAAGCCGCCGCGCAGAAAAACGGAAGCAATCACGCAGCAGGTAACGGCCGTGCCCTCACTCATGAAGCCAAGCCAAGATCTATCTTTACCTCGCTCCGTGGCGGCATGCAGCAGTTTGTCGACGCCCTTGTCTCACGCCTCCATCCCGGCAGTGTGCGCATCGCAACGCCAGTCAGCAGCCTGGCGCAAACCAAGGGCGGCTGGCTGGTTGAGGCCGGCGGCGCTGCCGAGTTCTATGACGCGGTGATCATCGCCTCGCCTGCCTGGGCTGCGGGCGTGCTGCTCCGTCCGGTTGACCGGGATCTTGGTGACGACCTGAGCGGCATCCCCTACTCATCCTCCATCACTGTGAATCTGATTTATGACGAAGCCAGGCTCGGCCCTCTGCCCGACGGCTTCGGATTCCTGGTTCCCTCCGGCGAAGGCCGCGCCATGCTGGCCTGCACCTTTGTCCATCGCAAGTTCCTCGGCCGCACGCCGCCGGGCAAGGCTGTCTTCCGCGCGTTTCTGGGCGGAATGAAAAACGAGGCCCTGCTGGCCGAGTCCGACGCAACGCTGGTCGCCACGGTCCGTCGCGAGATGAGCGAGATTCTCGGCAAACGCATCTTCGATCTCGCTGCCGAACCGGATCACGCGCAGGTTTCCCGCTGGCGTCGCGCCATGGCGCAGTATTCCGTGGGCCACCAGGAACGCATGAAGCGGATTAACGAGCGCTTGTCCACGCTCCCCGGCCTGCGCCTCGCGGGAAATGCTTACGAAGGCATCGGCATCCCCGACTGCATCCGCATGGGCCGCAGAGCGGCAAAGGAACTCGTCGCGCAGCTTTAAGCATCCAGTTCCTGGCTCTCAGTCCCGAGCCTGCTATTTCAAAAGTTCAAATCAAGATAAGAGCCCGGGGTACCCCAATCCTTTAGGGGGAAAATGGGTGTAGACCGAACCAAAGTTCGTTGCCCAGAATTTGTGGCACTGGCTTCCCGGCCCGTACCTGAATTGAATAAGTAGTCACCCTTGATAAATTCATTTGGTTCCTATATACGTGATACGCTGCTTTCTGTTTGGTAATTCCAATCGCTTTGCGACGATCCCATCTCGACCACTCAGGGGTCCGCGAAAAATCTAGCCAAGTGAGGTCGACATGCTGCACTTCAATTCCCGTTTCCTGCGCCAGATCTCGTCTTTCCGCATCCTCCCTTGCCTGCTGCTGGCTGTTCTAGCTGGCGTGCTTGCTGCTCAACCGGCGCTCGCGCAAGGCCCTGAAGCCGAAACAAGGCCCGCGACGCCTCCGCGCCTGCTCAGCCCCATCGATGAACACGCGCTCGTCACTCTCAAGGGCAACGTCCGCGCTGACCTCACGCCGGCTCGGGACCTTGGAGCGGTGGAAGATGGAATGCCCCTGCGCCTCTTTTTAGTGCTGCGGCGTAGCAATGCTCAGCAGGCCGACCTCGACAATTTGCTCGCCCGGCAGCAACAGCCCACCGCCGCGGAATATCACAAGTGGTTGACTCCCAAAGCGTTCGGCACCCGCTTCGGTCTCTCGCCCGTAGACATCGCGAAGCTTTCTGACTGGCTCGAATCACACGGCCTGAGAGTGCGCAGTGTCTTGAACAATGCCAGCGTCATCGATTTCGAGGCCACGGCCGGCCAGGTGCGTGACACGTTCCACACTGAGATGCACTACTTCAATGTGCAGGGCGGCAAATACCCCGCCAACGTCAAGGATCCCCAGATTCCAGCAGCGCTCGTTCCGGTCATTGCCGGAATTCATGGACTCAGCCAGATCCCCCTGGTCGCCAACCACACCGCGCCCCGTCACGCGGCCTACGACGAGCAGAACCATCGCTGGCTTGATCTTCAGTCCACCGCTGACACAGTGCGCCCGGCATTCAACGCCGGCAGCGGCTACTACCTCGTGACGCCGCAGGATTTCTACACCATCTATGACGTTAACCCTGTCTTTACCGGGGGCAATCTAGCCGCCAACGCAACCGTGGCTGTTATCGAACAGAGCGACATTGTGTACGGCACCGTCAATGCCACCACGAATGTAGCCACCGGCGGCGATGTCGCCACTTTCCGCAGCGTGTTTGGCGTCCCGGGCACGCTCAACATGCTCGTTTATCACGGTTATGGATCCGTCACCTGCAACGACCCCGGCATTGCCGCCGATGAATTCGAAGCGACCCTCGATGCCGAGTGGATCAACGCAACCGCCCCCTCGGCCAAACTGATCTTCATGTCCTGCGATTCTGGAATCTTTACCTCGCTGGCGGCCGTGGTCGATAACAACATGGCTGACGTGATGAGCATCAGCTACGGTGGTTCTGAGCTAAACTTCAACTCGTCGGATTACTCCTATACGGACGCTTTTTGGGAACAGGCCGCTGCGCAGGGCCAATCGGTCTTCATCTCCTCGGGCGATTCAGGCTCGGATGTCGCTGACCAGAACACCACCGGATTGGCCACCAGCGGAATCAACGTGAGCGCCCTTAACTCTCCGCTGGTAACATCCACCGGAGGCACGGATTTCTCCGACCAGTACGACGCTTATGACGGAGGTCCGGCCCAAAGCAATTATTGGAAGTCTTCGAATTCGTCGTATTACGGAGATGCCATCGGATACGTTCCTGAAACTGCTTGGAACAACAGTTGCGTCAGCAGCATCCTGGCACAGGCCGAAGGCGATACCGGCGTGGGGTATTGCAACGCACAGGGAGTCAGTGGGGCGGACGGCACCGTAGTTGGCGGTTCCGGCGGCTTCAGCACCCACTACACTACGCCTGCCTATCAATTGGGGATCTCAGGCTACTCCGGCGCTTATCACTCAATTCCCGATGTTGCGGGATTCGCGGCGAACGGGTTTTGGGGACATTACCTCATCGTGTGCGATTCCACAGACAGCGACCCTTGCACTTCGTCAGGTAACTTCGGAGGGGGTGGGGGAACATCCTTCGTAGCGCCCTACATGGCGGGTGTAGGCGGCTTGCTGGTCAATTCCGCCGGCTCCCGTCAGGGTTTGCTCAATCCGAACCTCTATGCTTTGGGGAAGGCGCAATATTCCGAGGCGGCCACCGCCAACGCCTGCTACTCCAATGGGCAAACGAATAACACTGGCGTAACCACCGGCGTGCCCGCCGCAAGCTGCATCTTCAATGACGTTACAACAAGCAACAATGACATGCCCTGTTCAACCGGCTCCACTGACTGCTATAGCGGAACCAGCAGCGTCGGCGCGCTATCGCTGAATGGCACCAGTTCGCTGGCTATTGCTTACCCATCCGCGCCCGGCTTTGACCAGGTCACCGGCATCGGCACTGTGAACGTGAGCAACCTGATCACAAAATGGAGCACCGGTGCGTTCACAAGCGCAACCGGGATCAGTGCCACAGCCACCTCCATCACCACTAGCCAATCAACCAAATTGACTGCGACCGTGACGAGTGGTAATCCGGAAGGGTACTCGGGCTCACCCATCGCGCTTACCGGGTCAGTCAACTTTGCCGCCGGAACAACTGCGCTGGGAAGTTGCACCGTAAGCGCCGGAACGTGCTCACTCACGGTAGCTGGAACCGCGCTCGCAATCGGCTCCAATTCCGTGACCGCAACTTTTGTAGGCAGCCCCACATATCCCACCTCATCTTCCAGCGTCCTGACCGTAACCGTTTCAACGTCGGAGACACCGACAATCACCTCCGTCAGCGCCATTCTTCCGCAGCAGACGCAGACCATCACCATCAACGGTTCGGGCTTCGGCACGCACGTCTCCTACACCGGTGACTTGGGCGATATCCTGTTCGCCGACTCCAGCGGAACTCCCTGGTACGCGGGTTACACCGGGGACGCTGTTACCCTTGCCGTCACATCGTGGACCGACACGCAGATTGTGCTCTCCGGTTTCAGCGGGTCGTTCGGAACCGATGCCAGGTGCATCAAGCC
>JBEKET010000095.1:0-6865 GCA_050013695.1 Occallatibacter sp. | reverse complement strand
TCAGTGTGCGAAAGAGCACGACTTCACAGCTTGGTGAAAAACTCGAATTCTGCCTCAGTGTGCGAAAGGGCACGACTTCACAGCTTGGTGAAAAACTCGAATTCTGCCTCAGTGTGCGAAAGGGCACGACTTCAGTCGTGCCGTAAATGCCACAAAATAAAGCCTGGGCTTTAGTCCCTGAGGTATCCATTCTCCGGATTTCGCCCGAAATCGGGCCTTTTTCCTCAGCCTGTTTAGCCCCGGGCCTTTAGTCAGAATCGCGAAATGGACTTTTTCAGCACTCTGACGGGGCCTTAGTCCCACCCCCTTTCTCACCAAATCTGCACTGAATTAGACCTTTGTCAGCAGTCTGGGTCGCAACTTCAGCCGCGCCCCGCCAAGCGCGGGCGCCAACATCCGCAAAAAACTTGCCGCCGTTTTGCCGATTAATTGTTCCCATTGGCGCACAATGAAATCAGCTTCGAAATCCATGACTCAACTGCAAGCTCTTCACATGGAATCCACCGGGAAAATCCAGCCGCAAGCCAAGCGCTAATGGGACTCAGTCCCACAGTACGGCACAATTTTCCTAAAAATGAGCAGAATTGTCTCTCTAACCTCTGTGTTTTCTTATATATGACAATAACTCCTTTGTTATGTCATGCTTACAGCAAGTACCACCCCGTAACTCCTTGAAAACAGAATCTTTACCAAAAGTCGGGGGGGGGGGGGGGTAGGCCGGTACAGACCGGGCGGATGTCCGACGAAACAGACCGGCCGCATCTCCGACACTTCAACAAGGGTGAGAAGCTCGGGTGCCCCCGAGCCCACCCTGAGCCCGTCGAAGGGCCCCTCGCACTCGGGGACCGGGGAGACCAATAACCTCCGTGCGAGCCTCCCGCGAGCGTCTGCCCCACCGGAGGTGCACGTCTAGCCCGTTCCGTTGTGACCGGATGGAAAATAGCCCCCGCGCAAACCAGCCCAAAGGAATCTGCGCGCCCTGGAGAGACGCGCTGCACCCCCCCAGGCTCCGGGCGCCCCGGAAACTGAAGCTAATGGCTGCTCTATGGATCACGAGCTTTATTGCTCAGACTCCAGCCAGCTATCCGCCTAACGTGGGAACTACCTTGTGCGCCACAAATGCGCATACAGCAGTTGACGCTGCGCATGGGTAGAAAAAGGTGGAATTCAATGAAAAAGCTTGTGACGTTAGCGGCAATTCTTAGCATGACCAGCATCGCCTGGGCGGGATCTGGCCGCGAAGCAACCGTCGACCGTCTTGATCACGCCGGCGCAGTCCTGCACGAGATCATGTCCGCTCCCGACCGCGGCATTCCAGAAGAAGTTCTGGAACACGCAAAGTGCATCGCCGTCGTTCCCCACATGCTCAAAGGCGGCTTCGTGTTCGGCGCGGAAAATGGCCGTGGCGTTGCCACCTGCCGCACCGCTGACGGCTGGAGCGCTCCCGCGTTCTTTACCATCACCGGCGGAAGCTGGGGATTGCAGATCGGCCTCGAAGGCATCGACCTCGTCATGATCATCCAGAATGAAAACGGCATGAGGCACCTCATCAACAGCAACTTTGAACTGGGCGGCGACGCCTCGGCAGCAGCCGGTCCGGTTGGACGTCACGCCTCAGCCGATACTGACTGGAAGCTCAATACCGAAGTTCTTACCTACTCCCGCGCCAAGGGCCTCTTTGCCGGACTCACACTGACCGGTGCCGCCATTCGCCGCGACGAGGACTCCACCGAGGCCATCTACGGTCATGACGCCTCAACCCGCCACATCCTCAATGGCGAAGTTGCCATGCCGGAAGCGGCTCACCACTTCATCGACGCAGTCCGCGATGCAAAAGCACAGGCTATTGCCGCCAACTAGAGCCGTTTCGGCTCAAGCCTGAACACAACTCCAGCCCCATCCTTGGCATCTACTCGTCTCTGTACACCAAGGATGGGACCGAAAGCACTCAATCCGTCCCTGGCATGTGCGTGATCGTATCAATGCCCACCTTCAAAACAAATCGAGGCTTCCTATGCTTTGGACACTCTTCGTAATTCTCCTGATTCTGTGGCTCCTCGGCTTCAGCTTCCATATCGCCGGCGGCTTCATCCACATCCTGATCGTTGTCGCGGTCATCGTCCTCATCTTCAACCTGGTCAGCGGACGCCGCGGCCTGTGACCTGGGGCGGGCCTGCGCCCGCTTCCTCTTCTGCCACAGGTGCCTCCGCCTCCGCCAACTGTTTCGCCAACGCTTCCTCGGCTTCTCTTTGCGCCTTGGCTGCCTGGGCCGCTTCCACCTCGTCAAGCACTTCTGCCAGTTCCTCTTTGCGCCGTGGAGTCGGGTAGCAAAAGTGGATGCCCACCGCATGCGCATTGTCCGTCCATTGGGTAGTGCCACTCAGCCGAAAGACAATTCCGTTGATCTTGAATTTGATTTCAACGCGCTTCTGGGTTCCGGCCTGAAACCGGCTCCGTGTGAAGACCTTGCACCCTTCCAGGCTCAGGTCAACCACCTTGCACGAATGCCAGGATTCGTGGCTCACCAGCAGCAGCGATGCGTCTTCTTCGACAGTGAACCGGCGGAACGCGCGGCGCTGAGATTCAGGGCTTTCACCAACCTCCGGGGTTTCTTCCGCGTCCATTCCGCTTCCACCAGAATCCCTGACGCATTCAGTGCCCCGCGGTCTCAGTGGCCCCCATCAAGCTCCCAGGGACGCGCCGCTGCCGGCTGCGATGCTTCCCGCCCCTTGAGCCGGTCGTATTCATACAAATCGCTCGTCGTACCCAGCGACTCGTTGTAGAGGCTGATCCCGCCCGTCAGTTGCTTCAGTTCCTCGCTGAACAGGTGTATCCCTTGCAATTGGGTGGCCGATGCGGGGAGTTCAAATTTGGAAGTCTTAATGAACTTCTGGTAGCCCCGGTCCAGCAATCGCGCCACTTCCCCGTTCACCATCGCTCCAGGCCGCTCCGCAAACGCCGCCGCGGAAACTCCCGCCTCGTCGCCTGCCCCGCTCCCATCAACGCCCACTGACCCGGCACTCGTTCGCACCGGCTTGGCCGGAACCAGCACCGCCCCTGCTCCGTGCTTGCTCACCAGCACTCCACCTGCGACTCCGGCGCACGGTTCCACATCAAATGAATGAGCGCGCAAAATCTCCAGCGTCTGATCGAAGTTTGAATTACGGGACTTTCGGGTCATGTTCGCGTTCCAGTCTGAGATCATGTTGAAATAGAGTTGGATTGAATCTTCCTACACCTCCAATCTCGCATATCTGGAACGCTGGCTGCAATTCTCAATGGAAACGAAGCAGATAACTGCCAAACCCGGCCTGTCTCTACCCGAGCGCATCGGCTCCACGCCGCTTGTCCGCCTCGAAGCGCCGGTCCGTGGTCTGGCCGGAATAACGCTCCTGGGCAAAGCTGAATGGGCCAACCCAGGCGGCAGCGTCAAGGATCGCGCAGCCGCTTCCATGATTCAGGATGCCCGCGCCCGCGGCCTGCTCACCCCTGGCAAGACCCTGCTCGACGCCTCCAGCGGCAACACCGGCATCGCCCTGGCCATGCTGGGCGCGGCGCTTGGCTTTCCCGTGCACCTCGCCGTGCCCACCAACGTCTCCCCGGAACGCAAGCGGATTCTCAGGGCTTACGGCGCCGTGGTCGACTGGACCGACCCGGACCAGGGTTCTGACGGCGCCATTCGCCGCGCCCGCGAACTGGCCGGCAACGACCCCGACCGCTTTTGCTACGTCGACCAGTATTCGAACGACGCCAACTGGCTCGCCCACTACCGCACCACCGGCCCTGAGATCTGGCAGCAGACCTCCGGTCAGATTACCCACTTTGTCGCCGGCCTTGGAACCAGCGGCACCTTCATGGGTGCCGCACGGTGTCTCAAAGAGTTCAACCCCGCCATTCAGGCCATCAGCTTTCAGCCCGACTCGCCCTTCCACGGCCTTGAAGGCCTCAAGTACATGGCCACCTCCATCGTCCCCGCCATCTACAATCCCCACCTGGCCGACCGCGCTCTCGAAGTCGAAACCGAGGCGGCCTACGCCATGGTCAAGTGCCTTGCCCGAGAAGAGGGCCTGCTGGTCGGCATCTCGGCCGCCGCGGCTGTCGTCGCTTGCGTAAAGATTGCCAATGAGGAAAGTAAGGCCGGACGCGAAGCAGTGATCGTCACCGTGCTCCCCGACTCAGCCGACAAGTACCTGTCCGAACGATTCTGGGAGGAGGATGGATGGGCTTACTGCATATAAGCAGCGCCGTCTACGCGCAGATCCGCGCCCATGGCGAGGAAACCTATCCGCACGAGTGCTGCGGCGCGTTGCTAGGCAAATCCACTCCCGAAGGCTGGCAGGTCCAGGCTGCCATTCGCGCCGGCAACACGCGCACCGACTCCGCCCACAACCGCTACAACATTGCCCCATCGGAATTGGTCAAAATCGAGCGCGAAGCACGGCGTCAGGGTCTGGGCATCGCCGGCTTCTATCACTCCCACCCCGACCACCCCGCACAATGGTCCTCCACCGACTTTGCTGAGGCCCACTGGCTCGGCTGCTCCTATGTCATCACCGCCGTAGCTGGCGGCATAGCCACCGACACCAATTCCTTCCGCCTCGCAGGCGCCACCGAGGAAGACAAGCGCTTCGAACAGGATACGATTCTGGTAGACGATGAAATCACCGTCCCGGAACGTTGTTGACCTTAATCCGAGGTCAATCAGATCGCATCGAACCCAGCTCCATTTGAATCAAATCTTTGTGAGGCAAGGAAAACCAATCGCATGACCGTCTTTATCCCCACACCATTGCGGCCCTACGCGGGCGGCAAGGATACCGTCGAAATCGAGGCTGCCACCATTGCCGCCGCCCTCCAATCGCTCACTGAAGCGCATCCCGATCTGCGCAAGCACCTGTTCACCCCCGAGGGCAAGCTGCGCGCTTTTGTTAACCTGTATCTGAACGACGAAGACGTGCGCTACCTCCCTGCAAAAGAGGAAACCGCCGTCACCGCCGCCGACACGCTCTCCATCATCCCCTCCATCGCTGGCGGGGCTCTAACCGTCCAGCCGTAGGCCGTCGAGAGATAGAATCCGATGGACTCACCAGTTCACGAGTTCACTATTTCTTTTTTCACTTTTTCACTTTTTCACTGTTTCACCATTTCACTGTGCACTGCTCACTGTTCACTCACCACTAACCACTAAAGAAGGACCCATGCCCACCATCACCGAACCCGCCGCGCTGCCCGAACTCACCACCGACGATCTTTCCCGCTACTCCCGCCACCTGATCCTGCCCGAGGTCGGCATGGAGGGCCAGCAGAAGCTCAAGGCCGCGCGCGTCCTCTGTGTGGGCACCGGAGGCCTCGGCTCGCCGCTCGCTCTTTATCTGACCGCGGCCGGCATCGGCACCCTCGGCCTGGTGGACTTCGACGTCGTCGACTCCAGCAATCTGCAGCGCCAGATCATCCATTCGACAAAGGACATCGGCCGCAAAAAACTCGACTCCGCCGAAGAGAAGTTGAAGGCGCTCAACCCGGCCATCAACATCGTCAAGCACGACACCATGCTCTCCAGCGCCAACGCCCTCGACATCATCAAGGACTACGACATCGTCGCCGACGGCACTGACAACTTCCCCACGCGCTACCTGGTCAACGACGCTTGCGTCCTCTTAGGCAAGCCCAACGCCTACGGATCAATCTTCCGCTTTGAAGGTCAGGCCAGCGTCTTTGCCACCGAGACAGGCCCCTGCTATCGCTGCCTCTATCCCGAGCCGCCGCCGCCCGGCCTCGTCCCCAGTTGCGCCGAGGGTGGGGTGCTCGGCATTCTCCCTGGCCTGGTCGGCGTCATTCAGGCCACTGAAGTCATCAAGCTAATCCTGGGCAAAGGTGAACCCCTGATCGGTCGCCTGCTACTTGTCGACGCGCTCAACATGCGCTTCCGCGAACTCAAGCTGCGCAAGAATCCCGAGTGCCCGGTCTGCGGTGAAAATCCCACCGTCACCGCGCTCATCGACTATCAGCATTTCTGCGGCATCGTGCCCGAAACCCCGGCAACAAGTGAAGGAAGAATTGTGAAGAATGGAATTCCGCAACTCACCGTCAAGGAACTCAAGGCCCGCATCGACACCGGAGAAAACGTGCAATTAATCGATGTGCGTGAACCCTACGAGTACCAGATCGCTCAAATCGGCGGAAAACTGATTCCGCAAAATGATGTTCCCAACCGCCTCGCTGAAATTGACCGCGATCGCGAAGTCGTCGTTCACTGCCGCTCCGGCGCTCGTTCGCAGCACATCGCCGAGTTCCTGGTCCAGTCCGGCTACCCCAAGGTCGTCAACCTCGCCGGCGGCATCCTGGCCTGGTCCGACGAAATCGACCCCAAGGTCCAAAAGTACTGAGGAACTCCGGCAGTACTTGAGATATCTCAAGGATTGCCTCAAGTTAATGAAAAGCCGCGGTTTTGAAAGGGCACGGATTTATCCGTGCCACAAGTCCAGCAAATTCAAGACGGCTTTAGCCGCTAAGGGATGGTTTTCAAGCTTTGTCAGCCGTCTTTGGCAGTCCTTGAGGAGATAGCTCAAGGATTGCCTAATTGCAAAGCGAAACCGCACCGGCTGCAGCAACGCGTCTCAGCAGTGCTCCGCATGCGCTTTGCAGGATGGCACGACTTCAGAGCTTCCTGAACAATTCGTTTCTCACCGAGTTTTGTATCAGGGCATGACTTCAGTCATGCCGAAAGAGCCTAAGCTAGTATCCGGGCTTCAGTGTCCGCGTGAGAACTACACAAGGTACTTGTAATTCACATGCGGGTTGGGCGACAAGAGAAGCATGTCGCGATTCAAGGTTTACAGCCCGGATCAGGCTTATTTGCTGCCTC
>JBEKET010000094.1:0-7306 GCA_050013695.1 Occallatibacter sp. | reverse complement strand
CTCGCTCGGCCTTCCGCGGATGTTGATCGCAACCTAGCTCAATCCTCCGAACCGCCGGATGCGGACCCGCTTGTCCGGTGGTGTGGCAGGGGAGGAGAGGTGACTCTCCCCCCTATGCCGATTTTTGGGCGAGGGGATCAGGCAGTGTTTGACGAATCTTACAGGCGCTCGACAAGCGGTGAAAGATGTCCGCAGGGGCTGAAGCCCGTTCATACTTTGGGCCATTTTCGGCACGACTGAAGTTGTGCCCTTTCGCACGCTGAGGCAGAATTCGAGTTTTTCACCAAGCTGTGAAGTCGTGCCCTGATACAAGACGTGGGTGGCGATGGCCGACGTTTGTGAACTCCCACTCATCGAGCAAAAAAACGCTCGATGAATGGGACACAGCATCATTAATCCTGGCGTAGGGCGACCATGGGTTCTACTGCCATGGCGCGGCGGGCGGGGAAGTAGCAGGAGGCGAGCGCGGCAAGAGCCAATGTTGCGCAGACCAGGAGATAGGTTCCGGGGTCCCAGACATTGACCACGACGAATGAGCCGACGGTTCGCGCCACAGCAAGGGCAATGGCGAGCCCAACGCCCAGTCCCGCCGCGACAATCACAATGGATTGGCGGTAGATCATTCTGAACACATTGCCGCGGCTGGCTCCCAGCGCCATGCGCAAACCGATTTCGTGGACACGGCGGCTGACCGCATAGGAGACAACGCCGTAGAGGCCGATGACCGCCAGCGTCAATCCGAGGCCGCCCATAATGGCTGCAACGGATGCGCCGACCTCAAAGACCAGCAGGCCGTTGAGCGTATAGAGCCCCTGACGCATGGATTGCACCTGGAAGATCGGTAG
The DNA here is from genome assembly GCA_050013695.1 of Occallatibacter sp. GTDB lineage: Bacteria > Acidobacteriota > Terriglobia > Terriglobales > Acidobacteriaceae > Telmatobacter. The sequence goes on along the minus strand of JBEKET010000094.1, from coordinate 6,461 downwards.
TTGGGGAGCGACGGCGTGGATGGTCTTTTCCGCCGATGAGGCGAGGATCATTGGATCCTGTGCCGTGCGCAACTGGAAGATCATGAGCGAGTTTCCGGGAATGTGTTGCGCGTAGGGAAGAAAGGCGTAGGGCCGCTTCTTGCCGCCGCCGTCGAGTTGATTTGCCGCGTCGCGGGAGACGCCAACGACTTCCAATTTGCGGGCGCTTTCGGCTCCCAGGCGGAATGTGTGTCCGATCGCGTCCTGATTTGGCCAGTACTTGCGCGCCATGCTTTCGCTCACGACGGCAACGTCCCGGCCGTGTTCATCGTCTGACTCGAGCAGGCCGCGGCCGCGCAGAATCTCGATGCCCATCACGTCAAAATAGCCGGGAGCTACAACGTTGTAGTCGGTGTGGAATGTTGACGGGTCGGGTGGCGGCGGTACTCCATCAATGATCACGGCATCACCGCCATTGTTGATGTATCCAAACGGCACCGAGGCCGCGTGGCTTACTGCTTCCACGCCGGAGAGCTGCTGAAGCTGCGCAGTGATGGTGCGAGCCAGGTCATGTGTCTGAGCGTCTTTCATGCCAATCTCGGATGGATCAATTGACAGGTTGAGCACGTGATCGGGCTTGAATCCAAAGTCCATGGTCTGCACCGCGCCGAGGCTGCGCACAAAGAGCGCCGCAACCACGAGCAGGACGAGCGAGCCGGCGATCTGAAGAGCAACCAGCGTATCGCGGAACCAATGACGGCCGCCCATGACGCCGCGGCCTCCCTCACGCAAAGCGCTGTTCACGTTATCTCTGGCAAAGCGCAGGGCAGGGGCGATTCCAACCACAATCCCGGCCAGCAAAGCGACTCCGAACGAATAGGAGAAGATGCGCCAGTCGAAGTTGAACGACATGGCGATGGGGAGATCGGCGTGGAGGTTGACGTGGCTGAGCGCGGAACTTGCCGCCATGCCGAGTGCGACGCCGACCAGTCCACCGATGAGCGCCAGCGCGACGCTTTCAGTGACCATCTGGCGAAGAAGGCGGGAGCGTTGCGCCCCGAGTGCGGAACGAATGGCCATTTCGCGTTCCCGGGCGGTGGCGCGCACCAGGACCAGGTTTGCAACATTGACGCAGGCCAGCATCAGGACCATGACAGCAAGAGAGAGAAAGAGGCTCGCGACCACAACCAGAGTGTTGGAGGGGGAACCGTAGCGAAGAGCCTGCTCAGGGAATGCTCCGAGAGTGAGCTTCTTTTCAACTTCCGGCTGCTGACGAGTGATTTCCTGCGCGACAACACCCAGTTGCGCGGTTGCCTGCTGGAAGCTCACGCCGGGACGAAGCCGCGTGAAGATCCTGAATTGGCGATTCTGCCAACCGGTCAAAACGTCCGTTGGCGTGCCTTCAATGTATAGCTCGGAGACCGGAAAAAACACCTGAACGTCGGCAAACGTCTGGACACCGGTGAAACCCCTGGGGGCAACACCAATGATGGTGAAGGGGTGGCCATCGACGGCGATGGGCCGCCCTACGACATTCGGATCGCTGTTGAACTTGTCTCGCCAATAGTTGTAGCCGAGAACGATGACAGGATCCTGGCCGAGCACTTCACCTTCGCTGGGCAGGAAGAGGCGACCTAGCGCCGGTTTCAGTCCAAATGCGCTGAAGAAGTTGCCGCTCACGAAGGAGGAGAGAATGCGCTCCGGCTGCTGCCCTGGAATTGCGATCCCATCCATTCCGAGAGCCCACACCATGACATCGCTGAATGAGCTGCCGCTCTGGGCGCGGATGTGCTTGAACTCCTGCCAGGAAAAATTGGGCAGCAGCGCGCTGTTGCTCTGGCCGACTGCGAGTGCCGCAATCTCACTGGGTTTTTCGACGGGGAGCGGCTTGAGCAGGAGCGAGTTGACAAGGCTGAAGATGGCGGTGTTGACGCCAATGCCGAGGGCCAGCGTGAGTACGGCGGTTAGCGCGAAGCCTGGTGTTTTCTTAAGCTGACGAAAGGTGAAGCGAAGGTCCTGCCACAGTTTTCCCAATGGAAGCTCCCTCTGAAGACACGATTGTGCAGGGGTAAGTGCACGTTCTCTGCCAAATCTCATCGGATCGTAAACCGGTGATTATGAGGTCATTTATGATACGAAACATTTCTGTATGGGGTTCCGCTTGTCCACAAACGAACATGGTTGTTCGAAACTGAACAAGGAAATTGAAGGATGGGTTAAATAGCTACCGCCAAGTCAGAGATGGTTCGCGCAGGCGGAATTCATGAGAAACAGGCCGCGTGTGCGATAGACTTGGACCCGATGCGGGTGTTTGGGATTGATTGCGGGACGGAGATTACGGGGTATGGGGTCGTGGAGTCTGATGACTCAGGACGCGAGCCGCGTCTGCGACTGAAAACGATGGGTGCGATCCGGCTGAAGAAGACACTTTCGACGGCGGAACGGCTGTTGCAGGTGTTTCGCGAGCTGACGGCGGAGATGGAGCGGTGGACGCCGGACACGGTGGCGATTGAAGAGGTTTTCTACTCGGTAAATGCCAAATCGGCGCTGAAGCTGGGACAGGTGAGGGGCGTGGCGCTGCTGGCGGCGGCGACAGAGGGGCTGCCGGTGGCGGAGTATGCGCCGCTGAAGATCAAATCGAGCGTGGTGGGGTACGGATTGGCGAAGAAGGAGCAGGTGCAGTTCATGGTGGCGCGACTGCTGGAACTGAAGGAAGTGCCGGAGCCAGCGGACGCGGCGGATGCGCTGGCGATCGCGATTTGCCATATTCACACGGCGCAGACGCTCGGACTGCAGGGACTTGGGCAAGGGGTGGGGCAGGGGGTTGGGCGATGAGGGCGGCGCAGCTGGGTTGGGTGCTGGCTTGGGCGCTGGCTTTCGCGCTGATTTTCGTTGGGGCGGGGCTGGGGCAGACCGGTTCGCACCCAGGGCCTCGGTTCGAAGTGGATTTCACCAACCCCGGGCTTTCACCTCAGCACTGGACGCTGACTCTATGGAGGGACGGGAGCGGGCATTTCATTTCAGAGCGCGGGAATGCGCCGGTGAAGGGAATCGAAAACCTGGAGGCGCCAAGTGTGGACCGCGATGTGAGGGTGAGCGCTGAGTTTGCCGAGAGCGTCTTTCAGGCAGCGTTTCGCCACAGCTTGTTCAACGAAGCCTGCGAGAGCCGCATGAAAGTGGCTTTCACGGGATGGAAGAAGCTGAGCTACTCCGGACCGGAGGGCAAAGGGAGCTGCACGTTCAACTTTTCCAAAGACAAAGAGATAGAAGAATTGGGTGACCGGCTGGTGGCGGTGGCGGGAACGATTATTGAGGGTGCGCGACTGGAAGCGTTGCTGCAGCATGACCCGCTGGGGTTGGACAAAGAGATCGAGTACCTGGTGGAGGCCGCGGGAGACGGGCGGGCGCAGGAGATTGTGGCGATTCGCGGGATATTGCAACGGCTGGCGGACGATGAGGGCGTGATGGATCGGGTGCGGAGACGCGCCAGGGTGCTGCTGGCGCGGGCGGATGGGCCGGCTGGGTGACGAGAGGATTTTGAAGTAACCTCCCGAGGAAACAGGTGTCTGATAGAGAGCGGCACCTGTTTGTGCCGTGAAGTTGAAGGGGTAAGGCAGGGTAAGCGGGGAAAGGCGGGTTCCATGCGGAGCATTGTGAGTTGCGAAGAGGATTTTGGACGGTCTTCGGGCGCCTGGAAGGTGGGGCTGGCTGGGCTGGCTGTGGGCGCTATGTTGGTGGCTCAGGGGCTCTGGGCGGATGACGCGGGGCCGGCGGCGCGGGCAGTGCGGTTGAGCAGCGTGGATGGGACGGTGCATATCTCACAGGGAGGCCAGGTGCTGGCGTCAGCAGCGGTGGGGAATACACCGCTGTTTGAAGGAAGCCAGGTGGTGACGGGGGATGACGGCCGCGCGGAGATTCAATTTGAAGATGGCAGCATGGCTCGGATATCGCCGAATAGTTCTCTTACGCTGAAGGTGTTGCGGGGCCAGGGCGCGGCCGGCGAGGCGGTGATCGTTCTGGATGGGGGCCTGGGCTACTTTGAGCTGGAGGGCAGCCCTGAGAGCGGAACCATGCGCGTTCAGTTCGGAAAGAGCGTGGTGACGGCTAGTGGCGCCGCAGTGCTTCGCATCAACATGGACAACCCTCCAGGGGAACTGGCGGTTTTCTCAGGCAATGCGCACATGGAACGCGGCAATGCGGCGGCGTTGGATGTGCATGGCGGGGAGAGCGTGACCCTGAGCGGAGATGACGCGGGGCAAAACACTCTGGCTGAGTCGATCGAGCCGGACTCGTGGGATACATGGAACGCGGACCGCGACGATGCGCTGGCGGGTCAGGCTACGGCACGGACCGGCACGACAAACAGCTTTTCAGACAACGCCAACCCGGCGTGGAACGATTTGGACGCGAACGGCAGTTGGTACAACGTGCCGGGACAGGGGAATGTCTGGTCGCCGTATGAGGCTTCCGACTCGAACTGGGATCCATATGGAAATGGGGACTGGACGTATGCTCCGTCCTACGGCTACATCTGGGCTTCAGCTTATCCGTGGGGCTATCTGCCCTACCAGTGCGGCATGTGGAACTGGTATGAAACGTTTGGCTGGGGTTGGGCACCGGGAATGGGCGGCTGCCGGCCGTGGTGGGGCGTGGGTTTCTATGGAGGACCGTATATCGGCACAAGGTTTGGAGGGTATCGCCCGCCACTTCGGCCGCGGCCGCCCGTTTCTGGGGGAAGGCATATAGTTTATCCGATGGTAGCGGTGAATCGCAGCTTCCCCAGCGGAGCGACCGGGCTGCCACAACGCGACCGGACCACGGTAGTGCAGATTGCAGGACATACACTGCAACCAGAGCGCCCGCTAAGCCCGCGTCCGCAATATAGCCGGACGGGCTCGGGGACGAATGGTCGACCGGGTTATCAGGGGGCTCCCGCTACGCACGGCGCAGTGGCGGGTTATAGCCCGACGAGACCAGCCACAACCGGATCAGGGACGACGGCGGCGAAGAGCACGGGTGGATCGCACCCTGCGCCGGCGAGTCACGCTGCGAGCGCTCCGGCAAGCCACGCTTCGAGTGGTGGCGGTGGCGGAGGTCATGCGGCGAGCGGCGGTGGTGGGGGTTCGCACCACTAGGGCTGAAGACAAATCAGTGTTGTGATGAATCAGATTGAGAAGGGGCTGCTTCGCTTTGCGAGGCGGCCCTTTCTGTTTGCGGGGAGCTGGATTCAAGGCTGTGCCAGAGCGCGGCCAACGATTCAACGGGCAAGGCCTCAGCGCGGGCATGGGGATCAATGGCGGCACGGGTGAGTGCGGCGGCGATGCCGGCTGGGGAGAATTGCGCAGCGCGGAGATTATTGGCGAGGGTCTTTCTCTTTTGCGCAAAGACCTTGCGGACGAAGGGGAGAAAAGTGGATTCGTCGAGGTCAAGTTCCACGAAGCGCGGAGAGAATCGCCAGCGGAATACGGTGGAATGAACGTCGGGCGGCGGGGAAAAAGATTCGGGTGGGAGGGTGAACAACTGCTCGGCTGGGCCGTAGAGTTGGACTGTCACTGAGAGCAGGCCGTAGTCTCGCGAGGCGGGATGGGCGGTGACGCGGTCGGCAACTTCGCGTTGGACCATGAGGATGGCGCGATCGAGAACGGCGTGGCTGGCGGCCAGCTTGAGAAGGATTTGCGAAGTGATGTAGTAAGGCAGGTTTCCGACGACACAAAGCGGATGGCCGGCGACGACCGATGCGGCGGCGAAATCGAATTGAAGCACGTCCTGATTGAGAACCGTGACGCGTGCAGGGTCAAATTGGGTGCTGAGATGGGCGGCGAGGGCAGGGTCGAGTTCGACGGCGAGGACATGGGCGGCGCGGGCGGCGAGTGCTCCGGTGATGGCGCCGGCGCCGGGGCCGATTTCGACGACAGTGCGGCCGGCGAGATCGCCTAACGAGTTGGCGATGCGCTGCACGGCCTGCGCATCGTCAAGGAAGTTTTGTCCGAGCCTGTGTTTGGAGGGCATGCTTTCCTAATGTTACTAACGTTAACCCAGGCTGAGTTATCCGAAGTCCCGCTCATCGCGGTGAAGCTGCGATGAAGTGAAGACATCGGTTTCGATTCTTTACACGTTTAAACGGTAGATGGCTTGAAATCCGCAGGTGAATTAGGGAACACCTCAGCCGCTTTCCGCCGCTGAGTCGCTAACGGTGCTCTCTTGACGGCATTGGGTGGAGCGTTCCCTCAGGAGCTGAAGCCCGACGCTCTTCTCCGCGTTCTTTGGCACGATTAAACAGCATGGTGAAAAAGGCCTGGCTTTCAGGCAGGCGCCGAGGAAGATCCCTCAGGGGCTAAAAGCCCGAGCCTTATTGTTGTAGCATTTACGGCACGACTGAAGTTGTTCAGTTCCATGACATCCTTTACAAGTTGTCTCCACACATCCTTTACAGTTTTTAGGCTGCATTGGGGGTGTTGGATGGCTTGGAAGGTGGTAGATGT
>JBEKET010000093.1:0-8601 GCA_050013695.1 Occallatibacter sp. | reverse complement strand
TCCCACATTTCCACCGCCGCGACGACCACGAGCAATATATGAAAACATCCCCAAAGGAGACATCTGAAGATGCCCGCATCAAACACCCCCTTCAGGCTCATTCCTGGATTGGAAAAGACTGCAACGATGCCAACGGAAGGAGCAGGGCCATTCATGCCCGCTCAAGACGGCCTTGAAACGGAGGGAGCAGAGTCATTGATGCTCACCAAAAACGGAGGGAGCAGGGGCATTCATGCCCCTGAAATCAACCGCAAACAAGCCGGCCTTTAGGCCCGGGCTCCTTCGGCTTAAGTTGCGTGCCCTGCCCCAATCTGCAAAACTGACCCTGAAAGCATTCGATGATTAAACCGATGGTTTTACATTTTCTGATTCAAGGCCGTGTCCAAGGCGTAGGCTTTCGCTGGTATGTCCACCGCGAGGCCAGCGAACTTGATCTGCGCGGCTGGGTCCGCAACACCGAAGACGGCGACGTGGAAGTAGTCGCGTCCGGCACTGAAGCCGATTTAGCCGACCTGCGAGCCAGTTTGCGCCAAGGCCCCCGTGGCAGCCGCGTCGACCGCCTGATCGAGCACTACCTCGACGAAAAAGAAGCCGAAGGCCTAAGCTCATTCCGCATTGAAGGCGCGTGGTGAAGTGCAGCTTCTAGCCTCTAGCTGCTAGCTTCCAGCCTTGTGCCAACGGCACAGGGAGTTCGGGGCTAGAAGCTAGAGGCTAAAAGCTAGCAGCTGCTCCTCTATAATTGACCCATGCCCGAGAATACAAAGCCTCTTAACGTCGATGCCATCAAAGCACTTGTGCGCACAGTCCCCGACTTCCCTAAGCCTGGGATCCTGTTTTACGACATCACCACCGTGCTCAAAGACAAAACCGGCTTTGCGCAACTGATTGATGCACTGGCGGCCCACTACATCGCCCGCAAAATTGACCTCGTCCTCGGCATTGAAGCCCGCGGATTTATCTTTGGACCGGCACTGGCCTATCGCCTCAACGCCGGCTTTGTCCCCGTGCGCAAGCCGCGCAAATTGCCCGCTCCCGTAGCCCGCGTGACCTACGACCTCGAGTACGGATCAGACACACTCGAAATTCACCGGGACGCGATTCAGCCCGGCCAGCGCGTAGTGCTGGTAGACGACCTGCTCGCCACCGGAGGCACCATGGAAGCCACCGTCAAGTTGGTCAAGCAATTGGGCGGAGAGATTACCGGCCTGGCCTTTGCCATCGAACTCGATTTCCTCAAGGGCCGCGATCGCTTCACCGAATACGACGTCTTCAGCCTGCTCCACTACGACGAATAACGGGGTTCAACCAGATTTAAACGACATCCGGAAGACGGTTCAGGACCCCGCTTCCGGCGCAACTTCCGCCAACTCTGCCTGCCCCTCGCCGCCCGCACCATCCTGAAACATCTGCGCGTCCGCAAATCGGTATCCCACATACACATCCGTCAGCAGGTACACCGGATTCGAAGCATCGTCTTCAATCTTCTTTCGCAACTGCCGGACAAATGTACGGAGGTACTCCACCTCTTCGCGGCAATCCGCCCCCCACACCGCCGTCAGCAGCTTTGAATAGGTCACCACGCGGCCCGCGCGGCTCATCAGGCAATGCAGTATGTCGAACTCCTTGCGCGTCACGTGCACCGCCTGGCCGCGCTTGGTCACCGTGCGTTTGACCGGCTCCAGGCGAAGCTCTCCAATCTCAATCGGCGCATCCTCGGCTCGGATCGGCGCCTTCACACGCCTGACTGCCGCCCGTATGCGCGCAATCAGTTCCCGTGTGCTGAACGGCTTGGTGACATAATCATCGGCCCCCAGGTCCAGCGCCTCCACCTTTTCGTTCTCCTGGTCGCGCACCGTCAGCATCAGTATCGGCAGACGCGAAGCAAACGAGCGAATCCGCCGCAACGTCTCAAGGCCGCCAATCCCCGGCATGTTCACATCCAGCAAGACCGCGTCGTATACACCTGCACGCAGCATCTGCAGCGCCTCTTCGCCGCGCGACGCCTCGGCCACCTGAAAGCCAAGCTCTGCCAGCGGAGGCTTCAGCGCCCGGCGGATTGCGGCTTCGTCGTCAACCACAAGAATGCGTATGCAAGGCTGGTTCATCACGTGCTCCTCTTCTGCATGGGCGCTGGAATCGCCGCAAAAAATGTTGTCCCCTCCATCTCATCGCTCGTGACCCACACGTAGCCGCCATGAATCAAAGCGACCCGCTTGGCCACGGAAAGACCGATTCCGGTGCCCGCGGCACGGTTGGAGTTGGTGGTAGATCGATAATACCGGTCGAAGATGCGCTCCCGGTCAGCCATCGGAATCACCGGGCCGTAGCTGTGCACCGAAAAAATAGCCTCCGCATTCACATGCGCCACGCGGATCGTAATGGTGGTGCCGAATACCGAGTATTTGCATGCGTTGTCGATATACTGCGTCAGCAGCATTACCATCAACTGCCGGTCGCAACAGATCACCAGGTTCTCATCGCGCATCTGGATCGACACTTTCATGCAGGCCAGGCGATCTTTCAGGCTGGCCAACACCTCTTCGAACATTGGCCCCACTCCCACGGGCGTCGCATGGATTTTTATCTCGCCTGCATCCAGTCGCGCCGTAGTCAGCAGCCGTGTGGTCAGATTGCCCAGCAGCCCGGCCTGCTCGTCAATCAGCGCCACCAGTTCAGCCTGCCCTGCCGACAGATGGCCCATTTCTCCCAGGCCCGTGGACGCCGCGCGAATCGCCGTCAGTGGCGTCTTGTAGGCGTGAGCCAGGCTGTCCAGCACCGTCGAGCGCAACTGCTCGGTCCGCCGCTCCGTCTCAATGCGGCTCTCGTTGGCAAATGCCCGGTACCGGTCAAACGTAATCGCAATCAACGAAGCGATCGCGTTGTTGGTCAGCGGAGTAGTCTCGCCGCGCACCACCAGGCTGCCCACCGGCACCGTCCCCAGCCGGACGACTCGACGCCCCAAACCGGTTTCAGCGTTATCGTCCGAAGTTTCAAAGTAGTAGACGTTTTGCGCCAGTTCCTGCGGATCTTCATGCCACATCCCGGCCTGGTACACCTCGTGCAGGTCCGCATCGAACACCACCACCGCTTCCAGTTGGAAAATCTCATGCACCAGTTCCGCCAATTGCGGTCCCGGCTCCACGTGAAGATTCATCTGCAGCGTCCGCCGCGTGAACTCATACAAGTCGTTCATCTGCTCGCCGCGCGACTCGGCCTCCCGTGCGTGCCCGGTGACGCGCGCCGAGAGCCGGCTCACCGTCAGCGCCACCATCACAAATACCACCAGGATGATCGTGTTGGCCGGGTCTGCCGCCAGGTTGGCATGAAAATCGCGCGTGGTGAAGTAGCTCTGCACCAACACCGCCGACAGCGACACAATCACCGCCTGCCAGAACCCGTAAACCTGCGCAATCGGGATCACGATCAGCAGGTAAAGCAACCCGGAAACAGGCAGCAGCCACCCCAGCCAATGCGTCACCGCGGCTGTCAGAACGACCGCCACGATTCCCAGCGCACACTCCAGCGCGAACAGAACCACCCGCAACCCGGAGCCGCGCCCGCGCCGTGCGCCAAACATGAATCGGACTGGAGAATAGGTTGCCGACAACCCGCTACCCGCCATTTCCTTTCCCTGAGGATGCTCACCGTTCCAGGATCGCGGCAGAGCCAGCCTTTGGCCCTTACGACTGCGTGAATCCATTCGCCGTCCGCACGGGGTAACTTTGTCTCAATTCAAACTGCTCAAAATTGAGCTTGTTCTCTCCCCGATGACCTTTTCCGACGAAGAGAAATGTAACGCCATTTTAACAACCGGCTCATTTCCGCTTTCTAAGCCTCTCAAATGGCACAGGAACCGCAATCCAGTACCTTGTCTTATCTTTATTGTTGTACGAGGGGCCTGGTCCGGGCGGCATATCCAGAAAATCAGGGGATCTTTCTAATCATCATATGTTTTTTATGGCCGGTCTGCATTACTAAAAGCTAACCCGCCCCGGCCGGAGTGCGCCGCGTCAACTTGCCATTTCCTCATCGGGGGAACCTCAGTCCACCACTCGCTGGCACGTTCCAACCAAATGATTCACAATCTCTGAAACCCCACTTTCGGGAAATCACCCGGAAGTTTTCTCCCAGGCGGCGTCGTTCATGTTGGAAGTCCAATTCGGCCAGGCAAGCGATTTCGGCAAGGTTCGCACCAACAACGAGGATGCGATGGGATCGTTCATCCCTGCGTCGCGCCAGCAGGCTCGCTCCCATGGCTATCTCTTCGCCGTGGCCGACGGCGTTGGCGGCATGGACCTCGGCGAAGTCGCCTCCGCTACGGCCATCACGGTCATCACCCAGGAGTTTGGCAAGGCCCAGTCCGGTACCATGCTCATCAGCCTGCTCCCGCGTCTCATCCAGAGCGCCAATGCCGCCGTCCACGATTGCACCCTCGCGCCCCAATACCGCGGCCGCCGTATGGCCACCACCGTAGTCGCCTGCGCCCTGCGCCACGACCAGGCCATCGTCTCCCATGTCGGCGATTCGCGCTGCTACCTGGTCCGCAACCGCAAAGCCCGGCAAATCACCCAGGACCACACCTGGGTCAACGAACAGCGCAAGATGGGCCTCATCTCAGCTGCCGAAATGTCTGACTCCGACTCCCGCCACGTCCTCATCCGCTCCCTCGGCCCCGAGATGTTTGTCTCTCCTGACACCACCGCAGTCACCCTCCAGCCCGGCGACGTACTGGTCCTCTCCACCGACGGCCTCCACGACGAGATGAGCGAGACAGCCATCGCCGAAATCGTCTCGCAAAACAAAGACATCGGCGAAATCGCCCGCGAGCTTGTAGCCCGCGCCGTCGAGCTTGACGGCAACGACAACACTACCGCCCAGGTCATCCGCATCCGCTCCGTAGAGCAAGTCGGCATGTACCGCGGCCGCCCCTACCGGCTGCCCGCATAGCGCCGAAGGGCTCAAAATTGACTCACTTCAAAACTGGTATACAAACGCCGACCGGTGCAGAATAACTGAATGGATATAAATGTCACTCTCGACGATGACGTTCTTCGGTTTGCATCGGTATACGCGAGAGCAAAGGGCATGACCATCGACAAAGCGATTAGCGAACTGATCCGGACAGCGGAAGCGACACCGCAACCCGCGCCCGATATTCGCTGCTCTGCGAACGGCCTTGCCTGTTTTCCTCCCACAGGCAATGTGCTCACCTCGGAAATGGTCAAGGAAGCTGAGAGCGACGCGGAGTAATCACGCAATAGCCGCAATGCCGTGCTTGGCAGCGAGCGTCAGCAGTTTCGCCGCCGGACCGCGCGGCTGTTTCTCGCCCCGCTCCCATTTGCTCACAACCCCTGTGGTCACATTCAAATGTGCCGCAAATACAGCCTGGCTCACCGCCGCTCTTGCCCGGATGCGCCGAATTGCTGCAGGAGACAGTTTCATGACCGGGGTCAGGCAGGCGCGATCGAATTCACGCATGGTTTTAGTATCGATCGCGCCAATCTGATGCAGATCAGACATGCTTTCGTGCAGAGCCGCGAATGCTTCGCTCTTGTATGCCTTTGCCATTTTCCACTCTCTTCCTCGACGAAGCGATCTCGAATAGAGCCTTCTCCCTCACAATTGCAGTAATCTGTTCCTCGCTATACCCGAGGTAGATCTTCGCCGCTTTCCTATATCCCCTCAACTCATCCAGCCTGATGTTAGCCAGATCCTTCTTTTCGAACCCAAACATAAAGACTGCACGCTGCCCAACCTTCATGGCGATCAAACCCCGTGCGCCTCCGCTTGTACCTTCGCCTTGGCGCGCGAGCCTGTATTTGAAGACACCGCCTCCCAAATCCGCATCGCACGGCCCATGCACGGTGCCCCATAAATCATCGTCACCGATTCCAAAACGGCGAGCGAATCGCATGAATGGCTTCGAAGCAAACACCCGTATCGTGCTGGGAAGACTTGCTGACCCTTAAACAATATAGCACTTAGAACCATAGAACTCCAACGCGCTGCACAACGTCTGCCAATCCAGGTCGACCACTTGTCCGGCCCGCACCTCCAAAATCCTCCCGTCCCTTACATAACCCTTACTGCTCTCCCGCCATTTCCCGGTACAGTTGAAGACAGACCCCTTCTGGAGCACGTCGCGCAATGAGTTTCTTCGACAGCCTGGAGACCGGCTCGCAGCTCGATTCCTATCGCATCGAGGCCCCGGTCGCCCGCAGCGGCATGGCCTCCATCTACCGCGCCACCGACCTGCGCGACAATCGCGTCGTCGCGCTCAAAATCCCCCACCCCGACCTCGAAGCCGACCCGCTCCTCTTCGACCGCTTTCAGCGCGAGTCGGAAATCGGTGAAAAACTCAACCACCCCAAGATCATGCGCGTCTTCGGCGACGACAAACGCTCCCGCATCTACATGGTCATGGAGTGGTGCGACGGCCGCCTCCTGCGCCAGGTTCTTGCTGAGGGGAGAATTCCCCAGGAGCGCGCCATCCGCATCGCCATCGGCGTTCTGGATGCCCTCGAATACATCCACGCCAACGGCATCGTCCACCGCGACCTCAAGCCGGAAAACATCATGGTCGACGCCGACGACAACATCAAACTCATCGACTTCGGCATCGCCGGCGACACCGCCGCGCGGCGCCTGACCTACGCCAACTTCACCGCAACCCTCGGCACGCCCGACTACATCTCTCCCGAGCAGGTCAAGGGCAAGCGCGGAGACGCCCGCTCCGACATTTACTCCCTCGGCGTGATCCTCTACGAGATGCTCTCCGGCAGGCTGCCCTTTTCCGGGCCGTCCCCGCTTGCCGTCATGAATGACCGCCTGCTCAACCACCCTACCCCGCCCCGCGTTGCCGATCCGTCCATCTCTCCGCAATTGCAGGAAGTCCTTTATCGCTCTCTGGAACGAGACCCCCGCAACCGCTATGCCAAAGCGCAGCAGTTTGCCTGGGACCTGGCTCACCTCGACCAGGTCGGCGTGGAAGACCGCCCTGAGCTCCGCAACTGGCAAGACCGCAAAGCCCAGCTTCCCCGCAAGATTCTCTACTATGTCGGCCTGGCCATGATTCCGGTAGTGATCCTGCTGCTCATGATCCTGGTTGCCCATCGCCATTGAGCAGCACTCGTCGGCTCATGGCTGCCATCGCAGGCCCAGGACTGCCTTTTCGGTTCAGGCCTTCCCGCACAAATATCCCCTTTCCTGATTTGGTCATTTCTTATTTTTGATAGGTTCTTTATGAACCAACCCCTACCCTTGCTGAAATACCAAATTATTTACCCCCGGCAAGAGGAGAACCATGACCAAGTACAAACTGGAATACATCTGGCTTGACGGCAAAAAGCCAATTCCTGAACTGCGCGGCAAAACCCAGCTCAAGTCCTACGAGCAGCCACCCACCCTTGCCGATCTGCCTCTCTGGGGCTTTGACGGCAGTTCCACCATGCAGGCCGATGGCAGCAAGTCAGACTGCGTGCTCAAGCCCGTTGCCCTCTATCCCGACGCCAGCCGCAAAGACGCCTATATCGTCCTCAGCGAAGTGATGCACCCCGATGGCACCCCGCACTCCACCAACTACCGCGCCACCATCGAAAACGATCCCGACCTGTGGGTTGGCCTCGAACAGGAGTATTTCCTCTACAAAGACGGCGCGCCCCTTGGCTGGCCCAAAGGCGGCTACCCCACCCAGCCGCAAGGCCCTTACTACTGCGGCGTCGGCTACAAGTACATGGGCTCCATCGCCCGCACCATCGTTGAAGAACACCTCGAGCTCTGTCTCGCCGCCGGCATTAATCACGAAGGCATCAATGCCGAAGTCGCCAAAGGCCAGTGGGAGTTCCAGATCTTTGCCAAAGGCTCCGCCAAGGCAGCCGACGATGTCTGGACCGCCCGCTATCTCCTGCTCCGCCTCTGCGAAAAATATGAAGTGGATGTCGTCCTCCATTGCAAGCCCATCAAAGGTGATTGGAACGGCTCCGGCATGCACTGCAACTTCTCCACCAAATACCTCCGCGAAGTGGGTGGCAAGGAGTACTTCGAATCCCTCATGGCGGCCTTCCAGCAACACATCCCCGAACACATCGCCGTCTATGGCCCCGACAACCATCTTCGCCTCACCGGCCATCACGAAACCCAATCCATCGACAAGTTCAGCTACGGCCTGTCCGATCGCGGCGCCTCCATCCGCATGCCCGTAAACTTCATCAAGAACGGCTACAAGGGCTATCTGGAAGACCGCCGCCCCAACTCCGAGGGCGATCCCTACCAGATCGTCTCCCGCATCCTGAAGACCATCAACACCGTACCCAAACCCTAGACCTTCTGTAGGCATGCGAAAGGGCACGACTTTCGAGCTTGGTGAAAAACTCACCCAACCGCCAAACCTCAAAGGCTTTGTATCAGGGCATGACTTCAGTCATGCCAATAAGGCCAATCAAATGATTTGGGCTTTAGAGCGTTTCTAATTTAAGTATATACAGTATTATGATATAATGTCTTCGCCGGCGGAGGGGGCGGCGAAGATGCAATCCTATTCACAAGATTTGCGGGACCGTGTGCTTTGGGCGTTGGAGCGGGGAGAAAAACCGACGCACATCG
>JBEKET010000092.1:0-10374 GCA_050013695.1 Occallatibacter sp. | reverse complement strand
AGGCAGCAAATAAGCCTGATCCGGGCTGTAAACCTTGAATCGCGACATGCTTCTCTTGTCGCCCAACCCGCATGTGAATTACAAGTACCTTGTGTAGTTCTCACGCGGACACTAAAGCCCGACTCGTTTTATTGGCCTAATTGGTATGACTGAAGTCATACCCTGATACAAAGCCTTTGATATTTGCCGCTGGAGCGAGTCTTTCACCAGGCTGTGAAGTCACACGCTGATACAAAGCCTTTGAAGTTTGTCGGTTCAGCGAGTTTTTCAGCAGGCTGTAAAGTCATGCCCAGATACAAAACTCGTGTTTCAGAAGCGAACCGCGACTTTCGGCTTGTCTTCAGTTCTCCGCCGAGTGCAGGCCTCCTGCGCCGGCGCGGAAATCGATGTTGCTGTTTTCGCCGTCGGGTGAGTGCGCGCAGTTCCAAATACATGCACCGCAGTGCACGCACTTTTCGCGCTCGAAGGCGGGCACGCCATCTGCACCCTGCGTGAGAGCCTGGCCGGAACACATGGCGATGCAGGTCTTCTCGTCGCAGCCAATGCAGAGGCCGGCGTCTCGAAATATCACGTGGTCGGCAAACCCCGGCATGGCCTGAACCTTGCCGCCCAGAAGGAGCGCGTCCTGATGCGAGACAAGGACGCGGCCATCGAAGGGGATCTCAGGCCAGCCGCGCGCAGTCATCAGCGCATCGTGCAGCGGACGCCCATCGGCCAGGGCCAATGCCGCTGCATCCCTGAGCGTGAGGCTGGCGGCCGAGTGCGCAAGTTGGCGGTGCGCTGGAGGGATGTGCGCGGCGATGGACAGGCGGCCTCGGCTCAGTCCAGCCAGAGCCATTCCGGCCAAGCCGCGCAAGAAGCCGGCATGAAATCCGTTACGGGCGTTCATGGCCTGGCTGGCGCCACGCTCGACCCAGCTCGCACGGCGACGGGTTTCGTAGGTGGCCGCGAGATTTTCTTTGGTGAAGGGCTTGCCTGCATGGAGCAACTCGAGAACGGCCTCGCCGAGTTGAGCGCCGGTGGTCCACGCTTCATCGACGCCGGAACCGGTGAGCATGTTGGTGCTGCCGGAGCTCTCGCCGATGCGGGCATAACCATCGCCGGAGAGGAAAGGCTCGCCGTGCTTGCCCGATTCCTCGAGCGACTTCGCTCCCCAGGAGCGCAGGATGCCGTTTTTGAGATGCGGCCACAGAGCCGGGTGCTGAATGTAATGCTGCAGGTATCGATAGGCGGTGCGCTGCGGGTCCCCCATCCACGAGGGCACAAAGATGCCGACCGACACCAGCCGGTCTGGGTGAACGTAGAGAAAGCCGAATATCTCCGGCTCAGGGAATCCGAAAGTGTGCCAGACCGTTCCCGGCTTGAGCGGAGAATCCTCAGGAAGCTCAATGACGAATTTCATGCCCAGGGCCCATTCGCGGTGCGCATGGCCGGTAGGCATGCCGACCTGCTCGTCGATGGCGCGGCTGATTGCGCCTACCGGTCCGTCGCCAACCACCGTCAAGCGCGCGCGGACATCCATTCCCTGCATGTAGCAGGACTCGGGTTCTCCGGTGGGGCTTACGCCCTGGTCGGCCTGGCGCAGACCTTCAACGGCATGATTTAAGAAGATGGGCGCGCTGATCGGCGTTCCGGGCCAAATCTGCACCAGTCCGCTTTCCATCAATTGCGAACTCACCCATTGGTTGAATTGACCGATGGAAAGCACCAGCCCCGGCTGCTTGTGAAGGAAGGCGGGCGTCCAGGGCAGTTCAAATGCTGAATCGCGGACGCCGAGCAGCGGGGCGGCGATGCGCAACGCTTTGTCGCCCAAACGCAAAACTGCGGACCGGCGACTTGCGCCGATGGGGTCGAGCAGATAGAGCACGCGCTCCTCGCGAACCTCGGCGGCCATGGGGATTTCGGCTGGATTCAGATTGGGAAAGCTGGCTCGAATGCCCCGGGCCTGCGTGACCACGCCGCTCACTCCAGAGGAGATGTTGTCGGAGCGCTCGTAGCAGTGGACCTGCAGCGGCAATCCAGGCACGGCTTTGCTTTCGAAGCATGGATCTCCGGGGTTTTCATTCCATGCGCGAGTGAGCGTGGTGAGAAAGCCGCCCATGGCCGGACCGAATCCGGCGCAAGCGATGTCGACTTCCATCGAGGGGCGTTCCATCTCCGCCGCGGGCTCGGGCTGAGGATCGATCTCCGGATTTGGGCAGTCTGCAATCATGCTGGATAGTCCAGGGCTTCCGGGATCATGACCTTGCTCACTGTTTCCGCGGCGCGGTCCTTGGCGAGGCGAGAGCCGGTGAGACACATGGTCAGTTTGTTTTGCAGGCGCAGGAACTCGCCGGCACCGGCGCAACCCGCGCACGGACCGGCCTTGGTGGGATGACTGCCATCGGCACCGAGAATATCGACGGCAAACGCTGAGATTCCAGGCATGGTGGCTTCAAATTCATCCAATTCACCGGCCATGAAGCATTGTTTGCCTCCACACTCGTCCCATGCGGGATGCTGGTTGTAGCCGAAGACCAGTTCGCCGCAGATGCGCGCGACTTCGCCGCTGGCGCGGGCGACCTGAGTGTGGCAGAGGTCGGCAAAAAACTCCGCGGTGCCGTCGGTGGCTTCGCCAGACGCCGCGCTGTCGGCTTCGTGCGCCGCAAGTTCGAGCGAATCCAGAATCTGGCAACGCGATGCGAGCAGCCAGCAGAGCGCATCGGCCAAGGGGAAGGTCACGCCCTGGCGCTGCCCGTGATATAACTTGCCGCCATCAGGATCCGCAGACTTGTTGAGATGCTTGAGCGACCAGAGCCACAACGTCATGGCGGTGGCCAGGGTGCATGCACCAGTCTCGGGATGGTCCGATGCGATGCGCCGCATCTCTGATATCCAGGCGCGGAATTGAGCCAGGAAAACCTGGTTCATCATGGTGACGCTGAGTTGACGGCGCTGCACGGCTTCCGGGCCTTCGTAGGTGGCTTCCAATTGAGAGTCCATCCACTTGTTGGCGAGGAAACCGGGACAATCTTCGGTGATGCCGTAGCCGCCCATGAGGCTCACGGCCTCGCGCATCATGTGGCTGCCGTGGCCGGTGTTCCACAGCTTGGTCGCCGGACAGAGCACGTTGGCTTCTGCATCCATCAATGCAAAGCGGACCAGCGGGTCAGACTGCAACTCGGCTCTACGCGCCGAGCCGGGTTTGAGTTCGAGTAGCTCGATTGCCTGCTCTTCACTTTCGCGCAGCGCTTTCATTTCGGCGCGCCCGCCCACAATGCCGCGCGCATTCAGAATGGACGCCTTTTCTTTTTCCAGCGGATCGAGCGAATCGAATAGGCGGGCGGCGGTGAAACCGAGCGAAGCGGCTGCTTCACCGGTGGCCCAGATGTCTACGAGCCGGTGAAGCGCGTCTTCACGCTGCTGGATGCCCTGCTCATGGCGGATGGAGCCGGGCTTGATTCCCTCCGCGCCTCGAAAACGGCCGCGCTGGTAGCGAATGATCGGCTCGATGGCGGAGAGCAGCTTGGCCGCGGTCATCAGGCCCACGGGAACGCGGGTGCGGCGAAAAACGGATTCAATGATCTCCCCGTGGTTGAAGTTGGGAACAATCACGCCGTCCTTCACGGAATATCCGCCCACGATGCGGCGGGCGGGAACGCGGAGGTTGAAGATGGGATCCCCAGTAGAGGAAAGCTGGTGAACCAGCTTTTTGGTTGCGGTGCCGCGATCGAAAACGCCCTCATCGGTGTCTTCGAGGATGACAACGCAACTGCCCTTGATGCGCGGATCGTCGGAGTTGACCGCGGCGGTTACAAAGTTGGCGGAGGCAATATTGGTGATGAAGCGGCCGCGCTTTTCGACTTGGAGCCATGGCTCTTCGCCTGCGTTCCACTGGGCCACGCGCACTTTGCCGTTCAACATTCCGGTATCCACGCCCACGTAGGGAATGGGTTCGGTCAGGGCAAAGGCGCCGCGCCACGGTTTCCTGTGCCCGTCGGGTGCACAGAGGGACATGTAATGGTGCGCCTGCTCCGCGGTTCCGCGTTCGTGAATGGGCGAGAGGGCGAGGAAGCCGGCCACGGCTGCGGTTGCTGCGCCGCTATCAACCCAGGCTAACTCGAACGCCATGAGTGAAAGCGCAAGGTTCTTTGGCCCGGCAATGAAGCCGCCTTCTTCGGGCTCCATGAAAACGGCCGTCAATCCAGCGTGATCGAAGTCCTCCAGCATTTGGGCCTTTTCAGGCGTCCACTCATGGGTGTTGCGTTGACCTGCCGAGACGAGCCTGGCTACTGTTCCCCGCGCGACGCCGCGTGCGGTTTGCACGAGCATTTGCAGGTCAAACCGGTCGGCAAAGCGCCATTGAATCTGCCGCACCGCGTCGCCGGGAAGAGTCAGCATGGCCTTTTGTGCCAATACCGGAGCTGTACTCATAAATTGAACCTCGAATCGCGCCCATTGTCTCTAAGTGCGTGGACAAAGATATGTGATCGGCGACACCAAGAGGAGATGAAGCTTGCTTGAGCGGTGCGTCTGAAATCCTTATGGGAAGTCAGGAAAGCCAAAAGCTGATTCGCTTCGACTACGCTCGGGGTGGGCTTTCGCTGACCAGGCCGAAGTCGACCACGGAACTGAAAGGCGTTTGGGGTCAGGTTGGCTCAGCGACTGTGTTGATGAGGTGATCAAGGGTGGGCGGGGGCAAGGGGAAAGGTAAGAGCAAGGGCAAAGACAAGGGCAAATGCAGGTCCTTCGACTCACCACCCCCAAACTGAAAAACGTTTGGGGCCCCGTTCGCTCAGGATGACCGCCTTGGTGGGGTGATCAAGGGGAGTAAGAGCAAATGCAAATGCAAAGGCAAAGGCAAAGGCAAAAGCAAGGGCAAAGCCAACGGCAAATGCAGGTGATAGAATTCGGTTCGTCTTCCCAGCCAAAACCCCTGACCCATTGAATGGCGAGAAGACTCGCGACTCAAGGTCACAGCCAGACGGGCGCTTTGAAGAAACGCCTGAGTAGCAAACAATTCGTATCGATCACCACGGGATCGAGCGAGCCCTACGGGGCACTCGAGCCGAGTAACTGAGCCAAAGGAGAAGCTCATGCCGATTGTTAAGTTCCAATGCGATTATTGCCCGCCTCACCACCATAAGCATCCCTCCGGCGAAGGCCATGGGGATTCTGAGATGCATCCGTCGTGGATTGCGGGAATGGAAGCCTTGAGTGCCTACAGCAACTGGGTGGATTCAGTCGTGCTGCCCATTGCGTTCCAATGGATCGAGGAGCACAAGGAAGAGGTTTACGCTACCGTATCGGAGGACGTTAAGGACGACGTTGGAGTAGCGATCGCTGCGGCGTTCAAGCTGATCAAAGAGCTTTCGGCCTACAAAAATGGTTTGGAAAAGAGCGCGCATTACGAAGCGGCTGTGGCGCAGGGGACATGGGATTCATCGAAGACCAATCCAGTGTGGACGGGTATTGCGAAAAAGATTCGGACAGGCACCGAGGCAGCATTCGCTGAGCAGGCGACGCTGCTGGGCGATGGGAAGGAATAAGAGAGGCAACGAGACTTGAGCCAACCCACCCTTGCCACAAAGCACAACTGCGCGGCGAGGGCGGGGCACCGACTCAGGTAGCGGGAACAAGCCTTAGCTTTCGTGAAGCTGGGCATCCATTTCAGCCTGGACGACGCGATTGCGTCCGGCGCTTTTGGCGCGGTAGAGAGCGGCATCGACGGCACGGATCACAGCTTCAGTTTCGTAATGTGCTGGAAAGGCCGAGACCACGCCAAAGCTTGCGGTTACCTGCAGCATGGTCTCGCCATCCATGGTGCGCGCCGATTGCACGGCCAGTCGCAGATGTTCGGCGCGGATCAGCGCGTTATCAATTCCGCAATTTGGCAGGATGAGCAAAAACTCCTCGCCGCCGTACCGGCCGACCGAGTCGTAGGGACGCAGATGGCGCATAAAGATTACGCTGATCTGTTTCAAAACCAGATCGCCTGCGAGGTGGCCAAAGCTGTCGTTGATCTTTTTGAAATGGTCGATGTCGACCAGGATCACGCTCAGTTGCGTGCCCTGGCGATGGGAGCGGTTCATCTCCTCGCCCAAGCGCTGAACAATCTTGCTGTGATTTAAAAGGCCGGTGAGACCATCGTGCTCGGCCTGGTGGCGCATGCGGTTGCTTTGGTTGAGTAGTTCCCTCTTTTCGCGCTCCAGCGTGTCCTGGCGGCGCTGGTCTTCACGAACGCTGTTATAGACCGCGTAAACAATGGCGGCAAGCAGGAGCGATCCGGCGAGTGTGGTGAGGGATATTCCATTGCCATCGATGTAGAACAGGGGCGAGTCAATTTTTTCCGCGAGGGGCCAGGCGGTGAATTGGCGGCCTTGTTTGATGATGTTGGTGAAGACCAACGTCATTTCGTCAAGAAAGGCCACGATGGCGACCAGCCAGCGAGCGGAATCAAACTGCCGGCGGCGGAAAAGCGCATAGCCCACCGCAGAGCCCACCAGGACCAGCGGAAAAGCCTCAAGGAGGACGGAGAACAAGGTCAACACCGCATCGGAGACCTGGACAAATCCAGTCCAGCGGGGCGTCCAAACGATGACAACCAGTATTCCATCCAAAGTGGCGATGACGGTGTAAATCCAGGCCAGGATACGGGTGAGCCGGCAAAGGCCGCGGTTGTCACGGAGCGGGAGAAGCCAAAGAAGGAGAAACCAGAGCGACACATCCTGCATGGCGTCGAGGGGTTGTGAAACACCCATCGCCAGAGGGTAGGGCCAGCCCATGTGAGCGTTCACGAGAAGGAGAATGGCGGGTTGGACGATGGCAAAGCCCGCGGTCCAGAACAGAACCCGTCGGTCAGGAGTTCGCAACCAGAGAAGAAAACCGAGGAGGGCAATCACGGCGCAGAGGAGATTGGCTCCAAACTGGAGTTGCCGACTGCGCAGCCACTGATAGTCAGAGGCGGCTTTGGCTGTCGCGATGGCTTCGGGGCTCCCGATCAAGGGGGCAGTATCGAAACCGCCGCGCTCACCCGAATCGTCGGAAAGCAAGGGGGCCTTCCAGACGCGCACGGCCAGAAGGCCCTGTTGCACCTGACCAAGCGAAAAGGTCTGCATGGGTTGCGAAATGTACCAGACAGGCAGGGGCGGCATTTTGCCGTTATTGCCGATGAGCGAGCCGTTCCAATAGATTTCATAGGGATCGCGGATCTTCGATATCAGAAGCGAAAGCTGCTGAGGTACGCCGGAGTCTTGAGCGACCGTAATAGAGCACCGGTACCAAGCAAAACCTGTGAGATGGGCATGCCCCTGCCTGCCCCACGGCTGGCTCGCGCTGAGTTGCTCCCAATCAGAGCTGTTGAAAGTGGGACTGGCCCATGCAGGATCGTCTCCCGGGTGGAATTGCCAGGGACCGCTTAACGCGTAGGTTCCCGTGCCGAGGCCCTCGATCACGACAGGGGCGAACGGGGTGCTCTTTGTGCTTGCCTGCTCCGCATGCACCCAATGGGCCGCGAAGGTGAGCATAGCTATGGCAGCTATGCGGTGGAGGGGAAAGCAGCCTGTCAGCATATTCCTTAGCATACAAATTCAAGCTCAACCTTGCGCGGAAAATTGGGATTGGAACTCATCTCGAAGCTCAAATTTATTCCCTCAGGGAAAAATCTCCGAGAGTGATAGTTTTATGGACTTGACATAATGTTTGAATTACATAACAATACATTTGAAATATGAACAATGCACCTCAGAAGGGTCCAGGAGAAAGCGGGTTGTATAACCGCATTGCCGTGTTGCGTGCGGAGCGCGGGATCAGCCGGCAGGACCTGGCAGACGCGATGGATGTGAACTACCAAACGATCGGGTTTCTGGAGCGGGGCGACTACTCACCCAGTTTGAAACTGGCGCTGGCGCTGGGTGAGTATTTTGGGCTTCCGGTGGAGGCGATTTTCTCAAAGCAGCCGTTTCAGCCCCTGAGCCAGCAGGTATACGGAGCAAGAAAAATCGACGGCGCCCTCGGGGTAGATGCCGGCAAGGAGCAATCACATGAGGACTGAGCTTGAATTATTTGGCATGCACACCAGCTTCGCTTCCCGTGCGCGGCGTCGTTGGCTGGTTGCGCTGGTCCACGGCGGGTTCGTCGCGTATCTGACTGTCGCCTGGTTCGTCGGTAAGTGGGGCTTCTCGACGATGATTTGGATCCCGCTTCTGATGGGTGTGCCTGCGCTGATATTTGCCCGGCTGACGGGACGCTATCGCAACAAGAGGATTCTGTGGAGATCGAAGGCCCCACGCAAAATGTGGATTGGAAGATTTCTGTTTCCGGATGATGCGGATTTGCGGGATGTGCCGGATGAACGGGAGTTGCGGTTGCGCGACCAGTCGCATTTTTGGAGTTACCACGTACTGAACCTGGGAATTCTATGGATTTGGATTCTGATTTTTCAGCAACGGCAGAACCAGATTCACGAACGAGCCTGGCCGGCATTGGCCGTACGGCATCCGTGGATCGGCGATAACTTGCTCTTCGGCATTGCAGCCGTTTTGTTGTTCATCGCGCTGACGCTGCCGGACTCCATCATTTTGTGGTTTATGCCGGATGGGGAGAAGCAAGCATGATCAGCAAAAGGAGTTTCATTGGGATTCCATTGGCGACGAGGCGGTCGCGGCGCTGGTTTGTCGTCGGCTATTGGGCGGTTACGCTTTCGCTCGTCGGTGCTGCATTTTTATGGGTCGGCCCGAATGACCCGGATATCGCGCTGCATTCCTGGTGGCTATTCCTTCTGATTTCAGGTCTCGCAGGAATTCTGGGCGGTACTCGCGAAAATGGAATCGTTCGCGAATTCAAAGGAGGCGCCTCGGGGCAGGATGCACCACCCAATTACTCATTTATGACCGCCGAAGATATCGCGGCAAAGCAGAAGGCAGCGAGGGAGTCGCGCCTGGATGAACGCGACGTAAACCTGCGAAACGCCATCCACTTTAGAGCCTATGCGTTCATTCGAGGAAACGCCCTCATCGTCGCATTGGCACTGACTGTCCTGACCTATCCGAGGAGCCATCTATCAGGGTTGGATTATCTTTCCGCAGCGCTCCTGTGGCTTCTGCTCCTTGTTTTCCTTGGCCTGCCGCAATCGATGATTTTGTGGAGCGAGCCGGATATGGAAGAGGCTCAATGAAAACCAAGTTTGTCTTTATGGGTGTTGAAGTCAACATTGCCTCGCGCAACCGGCGGCGCTGGCTGGTGGTGGGAATCTTTGCCGGTTTCGCGGCGATGGTGATCGCCTGGTTTGCGCTGCAGGGGCCGTCTGTTTTGGGTTGGGTCGTCTTTGTGGCGTTCGCGGCGCAGAGCCGGTTTCTGGGCGGTGGGGGCTATACAGATGGTTTGGTTCCACCGTTCGAGGGCGGCGATGAACGGGAACGCAACCGGCGCTTCAGGGCACATTACGTGGCCTATCAATACCTGGACTTTGTGTTCCTGCCGGCGCTCATTGCAGTGATGTGGAGGGCTAATCCGCGCAATATGGCGCGGCTCTCTGAACTGCGAGGCTTTTTCGATCAACTGCCGGTTGCTTTGCTGGTCGCTGGGTGGATCCTTTATTACACGCTGCAACAGGCGATTCTGTTGTGGACGGAACCGGACCTTGAGGAGCAAGCATGAGAGCGGAACTCGTACTAATGGGCAAGCGCGTGGACATGGCGCGGCAAATGCGGCGGCGTGGGCTGGTGGTGGGCATTTATGCGGTACTTACCGCGTTGATCGTTGGATTGTGGTTTGTCGATCACTGGCGGGCGACGGGGGCGTATGGATTCTGGGCCGCAATGGTGGCTTGCCAGCTTTTTCTGGGTGGCAACTTCGCGGGCGGGCTGATCAAGCCATTCACCGGCAAGGGACCGATGCAATCCGATCCGCCACCGCCGCTGCTGCTGCTGAAGCTGCGTGTGTATCAACCGGTGATTGACGATGAGGGACGCGCATTTCGCAACGACGAGCGCGAAGTGAAGCAGCGCGACCGGGCGCACTACCGGGCGTACCAGGGAATGGGGATCGCGGTGTTGGTGGCATGGTGGACGGCGTATACAGGGATGCTGAAACCGGCGTGGCTGAGCTGGATTCCGATGACGCCTTATCAGATTTTCTATGCACTGATGCTGGTGACGCTGGTGCTGTTTCTGACGCTGCCGCAGTGCATTCTTTTGTGGACGGAGCCGGATATGGAGGCGGAGGGATGAAGGCGTTTCCGGTATCAGGAGTGAACGGGGCCGCCGGAAAGACATCCCTCAGGGGCTAAAGTGTCCGCGTGAGAACTACACAAGGTACTTGTAATTCACATGCGGGTTGGGCGACAAGAGAAGCATGTCGCGATTCAAGGTTTACAGCCCGGATCAGGCTTATTTG
>JBEKET010000091.1:0-10457 GCA_050013695.1 Occallatibacter sp. | reverse complement strand
CGATCGCAGGATCGCCCCTCCCCCCACAGAGGCCGCTGCATAGCGGACGCGTAGCTCAACTGGCAGAGCATTCGACTCTTAATCGACAGGTTGAAGGTTCGATTCCTTCCGCGTCCACCATTCACTTCAATAACTTGGCCAAGGCATCGACAAGAGGGCCTGTCGATAACCGGGAGAATACCAAGGACTCAATCGGATTCCGATCCGATGGAGCTTCCTCAAAATGCAGTCATTCCGCGCGGATGCGATCTTCGCGAACTACAAGTGCCGAAGAGGAGATTCCGGTTGAATCTCAGCGAATGACTGCGTTCATGCGCTAATGCCGAGTTCGTTGCATTTTCACATTGACACGTTCGATGGCCGTGATACCCTTCACGTGCATCTCCAAACGATGAAAACCCGTGTGCCTGTCAAGAATGGCAGTCGTCGGGAATCGCCACAATGGTGATTTATCTAGAAGCTGTTTCATAAGCTTCCGAGCACGATCATGAAGCAAGTAGTGTGAAACAGTTCGATACCCTGTCGCTTGAGGCGCTCGCGGAGCGTGTCCCTGTCTTAGGCCAGATCGTCGGCCAGACTCCGCCTTCCCAGTCGCATAAGCGTCGCCGGCACGTTGCCGAAGAAGGCTCCCCGGCGGGCAAATCCTGCCACTTGGCCTCACCGCGGGCAATCCACAAAATGCCTTCCATCTCTCGGCGGCTATTTGCCCAGAGACGCTCTCCCATTTGCGCTTGCGCAACTTGGGAAGCAAAGGCTCAATCCTCCACCACTGCCCATCGCTCCCCTTGCGCGCCGCCTCGCGGCATCCGGATACCTCCTGCCATCTTATCGCTCACCGCCAACACCCCCACCGAGTCCTTCCCTCGATTCCTGATCAGGATATGAAACAGCTCCCAAAAGAAAGATAGATAAATGTCTCGGGCCCTCTCACTTGTTCCAAGCACGTCGTTGATTCATTCCATTTCCCTGTCTGACCGTACAAGGGTTTCTGCCTTTTCCTCTCGTCGTGCTTTCAGTCTTTTGCGGAAGCGGAACAGAGCGGCCGTGTTGTCCCTTGCCCTGGCCGTGGCGATATGCGGGGCATGGAAGAGTGGGCAGGCGCAGCCAACGTACCAGGTGTTGCACAAGCATGTACCCACCGCGGTTTCCAGCGGACAGGCCACACTGGTAAGTGCGCTTCCGGCCACGCAGAGACTGAATTTCAGCCTCGTGCTGCCGCTTCGCAACCAGGCTGACCTGACCGGACTACTCGCTCGGTTATATGACCCATCCAGTCCCGATTACCGCCAGTTTCTCAGCGTGGAGCAGTTCACTGAGGAGTTCGCGCCAACCCAGGAGGATTACCAGACCGTGGTCGCTTTTGCGCAGGCCAACGGTTTTACGGTGACGGACACGCCCTCGAATCGCCTGATCGTACCCCTCAACGGGACAGTAGAGCAGATCAACAGCGCCTTCCACGTGACGATGAACGTCTATCAGCACCCCACGGAGAAGCGTACTTTTTACTCTCCAAATGGCGAACCTTCGCTCAACCTGGGCGTGACTGTATCGCATATCGAGGGACTGAATAACTTCAGCCTGCCGCGGCCAATGATCAAGAGAATGCCGGATGGCCACGCCATCGCAAACGTCACCGGCTCTGGCCCAGGAGGCTGGTATCTCTCCAGCGATATGCGGGCAGCCTACTACGGCGGCGGCGCTCTCACTGGCGCCGGTCAGACGGTAGGGCTTTTCCAGTATGGCGGCTACGACCTCAGCGATGTGGCCGAGACGTTCAGCACCGCCGGCCAGACCTACAGCGTGCCGATCAACAATGTGCTGCTGGATGGCCAAACCGGCGCTCCGGACGGCACCGATGCCGAAGAGGTATTGGACATCGTGCAAGCGATCGGCATGGCGCCCGGTCTAAGCCAGGTTCGCGTATACATCGGAAACCTGGATTCGGACATATTGAATAAGATGGCGAGCGAGAATATCGCCAAGCAAATCAGTTGCTCCTGGAGTTGGACGCCGGACGATCCATCGACCGACGACGGCATCTTTCAGGAGTTGGCCGCGCAGGGACAGAGCTTCTTCGTGGCGTCAGGCGACTATGGGGCCTACGATGCGGCAATCAGCCCGTTTTTCTATCCGGCAGATGACGATTATGTAACGGCCGTGGGCGGGACCACCCTGAACACGAACGGCGCGGGCGGCTCATGGGCTTCGGAAACAACCTGGATTGACAGCGGCGGCGGAATCAGTCCCGATCTCATCCCGATTCCAAGCTGGCAGTCGGGTGCGATCAACTCGTCGAACGCAGGCTCCACAACGTATCGCAACGTGCCGGACGTAGCCATGGAAGGCAACTACGATAACTACCTCTGCGCCCTTGACTACCCCTGTGAAGGCGGCTGGGCTGGTACGAGCTTCGCCTCGCCGCGCTGGGCGGGCTTTATGGCCCTGGTCAATCAACAGGCTGTAACTTCAGGTACAGCGCCCAAAGGCGGGCTGGGCTTTATCAATCCGGTTCTCTATGGTTCCATCGGCAAGGGGTCCAGCTATACCACCGACATGCACGACATCACCGTCGGGAACAACGATAGCGAGGGTCAGCCGGTATGGTACAGCGCCGTTACGGGCTACGATCTGGTCACCGGATGGGGGAGCGCAAACGGACAGAACCTGATCAACGCTCTGGCGGGTCCGCAGGCGCCGGGATTCTACCTGTCGACTTCTCCCAGCGTCGTTTCACTCAACCAGGGTTCTTCTTCGACAACTACCCTAACGATTAACGCGATGGGAGGCTTTACCGGCGCGGTCAATCTTGCAGTAACTTCAGGCCTGCCGAGCGGCGTGACCGCGTCGTGGGGGACAAATCCCACAACGGGAACTAGCGTGCTGACGCTGACGGCGACCAGCTCCGCCAACACCGGAGCGGCCACATTGACAATTACGGGCACCTCCAGCACCTTAACCGAGACCACAACTCTTGCTCTCACCGTCTATGCGCCTGCCTTCACGCTTTCGGATTCGCCGAAGGCGCTAACTGTGGATGTGGGCTCTTCCGCTACTTCGACCATCACCGTAAACCCTGAATATGGATTCGCCGGCAACGTAACCCTGGCCGCTTTCAACCTGCCCGGCGGCGTTACCGCATCCTTTGGAACCAACCCAGCTACAATCAGCAGCGTGCTGACGCTGACCGCGAGTTCCTCGGCCAGCCTGGGAACAATGACGGCCACCATCGTTGGCACATCGGGCGGCCTATTCGCGTCCATTCCACTTACAGTGACCGTGAAACCCGCGACGACGACGTCCATGACGGTGACTTCGTCGGGCGCCCCGGTTACGACGATTTCCCTGGGGACCGCGGTGACGCTGACCGCAACCGTGAACGCCGGATCGACGCCGGTAACCGCCGGACAGGTGAAATTCTGCGATGCCGCCGCGACCTACTGTGAAGATATCCACGTTCTCGGGACGGCGCAGTTGACCACCTCGGGAACGGCAATAGTGAAGTTCATTCCCGGGGTCGGGAGCCATGGCTACCAGGCTGTCTTCGTGGGCACAAACACCAAGGGACCGAGTTCATCCGCCGCACAGGGGCTGACAGTGACCGGGGTTCCGGTTTCAAGCACAACGGCGATCTCGCAGACTGGAATCGCGGGCAATTACACTCTCTCCGCGACAGTGACCGGGCTGGGCTTGCTTGCGCCCACCGGAACGGTTTCATTCCTGGATACAAGTGACGCAAACGCAGTAATGGGGAGCGCATCGCTGAGCCCGGAGTCCTCCAGTTTAGCCTGGCTCAGCCCCCAGTCGCCCGCGACCGGCATCGATCCCTGGGGTATCGCAACGGCGGACTTCAACGGGGACGGCATACCGGACCTGGCTGTCTCGAACGAGGCGAGCAGCACGATGACGATCCTGCTGGGCAACGGCAATGGAACATTTACCCCTGCCCCCGCCAGTCCGGCGACGGGTGCCAATCCTGGCCTCGTCGTAACAGCGGACTTCAACGGAGACGGCATACCGGATCTAGCTGTCGTGAACGTTGAGAGCGGCACCGTGACGGTCCTGCTGGGCAAGGGGAATGGAACATTTACCCCCACTGCCGTGAGTCCGGCG
This sequence comes from Occallatibacter sp., assembly GCA_050013695.1. Lineage (GTDB taxonomy): Bacteria > Acidobacteriota > Terriglobia > Terriglobales > Acidobacteriaceae > Telmatobacter. The sequence continues at coordinate 6,347 of JBEKET010000091.1, read as the reverse complement.
GCAGGCTACTGGCCCATCGCCATCGCCGCGGCGGACTTCAATGGAGACGGCATACCGGATTTGGCTATCGTGAACGAGGATAGCGACACGGTGACCATCCTCCTGGGCAAAGGGGATGGAACGTTTGCCCCCACTGCCGTAAGTCCGGCGACAGGCTTCGACCCCTGGGCCATCGTCGCGGCGGACTTCAATGGAGACGGCGTACCGGATTTGGCCATCGCGAACACTGAGAGCGACACGCTGACCATCCTGCTGGGCAAAGGGGATGGAACGTTTACTCCCACTGCCGTAAGTCCGGCAACGGGTGAGGAGCCCATATTCATCGTGGCGGCAGACTTCAACGGGGACGGGATTCCGGATCTAGCTATCTCGAACGAGGAGAGCGCCACCCTGACGATTCTGCTGGGCAATGGGGATGGGACTTTTACCCCCACTGCCATAAGTCCCGCAACGGGCTACTATCCGCGGGGCATCGCCGTGGCGGACTTCAACGGCGACGGCATTCCAGACTTGGCTGTCACGAATGAGGACAGCAATACGGTGACGGTCCTGCTAGGCAACGGGGATGGAACATTTGCCCTTGCGGCGAGTCCTGCAACGGGCTATGAGCCCATCTCCGTCGCCGCAGGCAACTTCAATGGCAACGGCACCGCAACCCTGGCCGTGGCGAACATCGACAGCAACACAGTCACTATCCTTACATCGCAGATCACGCAGAAGGCGCTGGCGACCACATATGGCATTTCCGCGGCCGGCGATGGCGTCCATAAGGTGGATGCAAGCTATCCCGGAGATAGCAACTTCAAACCCAGCGTGTCCGGTACCACCGGTATAACTGCCTTGCCAACCACTCCGACGATTACCTGGCCAACCCCGGCAGCGATCACATATGGCACGGCGCTGGGCGCAGCACAATTGAATGCGACTTCCACGGTAGCCGGAACATACGCCTATTCACCGGCGGCGGGGATAGTGCTGGGAGCGGGCCCACAGACGCTGACTGTGACCTTCACGCCGACAAACACCCTGGATTACAACACCGCAACGGCGACCGTAACTCTGACGGTGAGCCAGGCAGTCCCGGCAATTACATGGGCCACGCCCGCCACGATCGCCTACGGCACAGCGCTGAGCAGCACACAGTTGAACGCCACGTCGACCGCTGCAGGCAGTTTCACTTATTTCCCGGCAGCAAGTACCGTGCCGGGCGCTGGATCGCAAACGCTGACGGTAATGTTCACGCCGACCGATGCAACCGACTACACCACCTCGACAGCTACCGTGACGCTGACGGTGGGTAAGGCAACTCCGGCAATTAACTGGACAACTCCAGCGCCAATTTCATACGGAGCTACGCTGGGCACAGGCCAATTGAATGCGAGTTCGCCGGTACCGGGAGCATTTGTTTACTCTCCGGCCGCAGCGACATTGCTGGGCGCTGGATCGCAGACCCTCTCGGTGACCTTCACTCCGACGGATACGACGGACTACACCACGGCAACGGCGAATGTGAGTCTGACCGTGAATCCAGCAACCCCGTCCTTAACCTGGGCAGCCCCAGCAGCCATCACCTTTGGGACGGCTCTAAGCGGCGCCCAGTTAAATGCATCTTCGACCGTAGCCGGAAGCTTTGCTTACTCGCCGGCAGCCGGAGCCATGCCTGGCGCTGGAGCTCAGACGCTGACGGCAACATTCACCCCGACCGATACAACCGACTACACCACTTCGACGGCTACCGTTCCGCTGACCGTGAACAAGGCGACCCCGTCTATAGCGTGGGCAACCCCGCCAGCGGTCACATTTGGCGCGGCTCTAAGCGGCACGCAGTTGAATGCCAGTTCGACTGTAGCTGGAAGCTTTACTTATTCGCCGGCAACCGGAGCCATACCTGGCGCTGGAGCGCAGACGCTGACGGCAACGTTCACTCCAACGGATACAACAGACTACTCCGCTTTCACTTCCAGCGTTACGCTGAAAGTGAACCAGGCAATGCCGGTAATTACCTGGGCTGCTCCGTCGGCGATCACATATGGCGCAGCCTTGAGCTCCACGCAATTGAACGCCAGTTCGACGGTGGCTGGGGATTTCGCCTATTCGCCAGCGGCAGGGACGGTCCTGACAGATGGACCGCAGACGCTGACCGTCATCTTTACGCCCACCGACGCGACGGACTACACCACCTCGACGGCGAGCGTACCGCTGACCGTAAGCAAGGCTACGCCGACAATCACCTGGGCTGCGCCTGCGGCGATCCCGTACGGCGCCCCGCTGAACGCGGGCCAACTGAACGCCAGCTCAACAGTATCCGGAACCTTCACCTATTCACCGGCGGCCGGAACGATGCTGGGCGTCGGACCGCAAACGCTGACGGCAACATTTGCTCCTGCGGACACAACAGATTATTCAACGGCAACTGCAACCGTGACGCTAACGATAAATAAGGCCGCGCCGGAGAGTCTTCTGGTAGCGTCCGGCAACCCTGTGTTCGTATCGAATCCGATAACCCTTACGGCGGCGTTCTCGTCGCAGGCCACCACGCCGACCGGCTCGGTGTCTTTCTATGATGGAACGACGCTGCTCGGCTCAGGAACTCTCACTTCGGGCGTGGCTGCATATACTACCGCATCGCTCGCAGCAGGCCTACACTCTATCACCGCGGTATACTCCGGCGACTCCAACTACGTAACCGGCATCTCTGCCGTGATGGCCGAGACGATTGAGGACTTTTCGCTGACGGCATCCGGCAATACTTCGGCGACTATAGCGGGCGGAGGTCAAGCCATCTTTACATTCTCCGTCACTCCGCTTAACTGCCAGTCGCTGGCTTCTGAGGTTGCCCTTGCTATCAGCGGGCTCCCAACCGGCGCTACAGTCACCTTTTCGCCCGCGACCATTGCCGCGAGTTCCGGGGCTACCAGTGTCACGCTGACTGTAACGGTCCCCAGCGAATCGGCGACAAAACAGCCGCGAGGTCCATTCGGTCCAAGCACTCTGCCTATTGCGCTCGGCATGGTTCTGCTCCCCTTCTTCGGCAGAGTGCGCCGCGCCTCCCATCGCATGAAACGAATGGTGTTTCTGATAATGATCCTTGGTCTGGCAGGCTTGTCTTTGACAATGGGATTAACGGGGTGTGGGTCGAGTTCAACTCCAGCGCCGCCACAGAACTATACGGTGGTCATCAACGCTACATCCGGTGCGCTGACACACACTGCGAACGTGCACCTTACGGTGCAATAACAAGTCCTTTCCGTCACGCCACGCACCAGCGCTGCATGACGGCATTGTGAATTGCTCACTTCGACTGGCTGGGTCGGTCTAAGTGTTTCTCAATCCGTCTTGGCCGAGACGCCAAGCTCGTCAGTCGTTGCGGATTACGCCTGTCACTCCGCCTACGAAGAGTGTGCCCAGAATCCATCCCAGGCATATTTGAATCCATCGGAATATCTGGATGAATCGCGGCGAGGCAATACGAGACACAGTCTCCGACGCCCCGGTTTGAGCAGCAGCAGGTACGCCCCGTCCAGTCGTCCAGCTATCCTCAACGCCAAGCTTGAGCAACGGGAAGGAATTCTCCAGCGAATACGGAATCGCGTGAAACCGCGGGTAGTTCCCCGGCAGTTGTTGGTGGTCTACAAGAGACGCATACGCATCCTTATCGATGGGAACCATGCTCCCCGCCTTGTAACCCAGGTGGTATAGCGCGCTGCCGGCAAACACCAGTGCGAGCAGCCACCACAGCGCTCTTCCGGGAAAATAACCATACGCAATCGTGTTCCTCAGCACCCAACTTGTGGGGCGGCTTACCCATGGCCGCGGTTTCGCGGCCCAGGTCCTTCGCTCCATTCTTGCGCTGACCAAACGCCAGCCTCGGTTGTCTCCAGACTCCTTGAGTACGTCAGCGAGCTGACGGTAGGGATGCCGGGTAAACAATTCCTGCCTCGCAAGCCATCCCAGCCTCTCCTTTGCCGAGATAGGTCCCATTGCGATGCGGTCATACTTGAAGCCATCGAGCAATAATTGCCCTGCTTTCGGCCAGCTCTCTTTGTCGTCCAGAATGGCACGCGCCGACGCCTCTTCCAGGTTGAGGCTTTCAAAGGTCGCCCCTTCGAGCTCAAGGTTGCCTGCTATCTGGGAGCCATACATCCGCACATGACCTTCAGCATTGAACTTGTTTCGGAGATAAACCGCGCCATCAATCTTTACCCCTTCCAGATCCAGAGCGATCCCGCTGCCAGCGATGCCTGCCTTGGCAGGATTGTGGAATTGCCCCCCATCGCACTCGACGTTTCCGCCGAACTTGGCTGCGAACATCCGCACCAATCCCTGGGCAAGGAACCCTGCGCGGAAGTATGCACCTCCTCCCACCGTGATGCCCTCCATGTTCAGGGCCGGCGCGCTGGCGGCAACCTCTGCAAGCGGCAGATTGTTGAACTGGCCCCCATCACAGTCCAGGCTCCAGTCCACCCGAGAGCCAAGCATCCAGACAGCTCCCTCGGCAACGAAGCCGTTGCATAGGTGGACGGCTCCCCCAACCTTTGCCCCCTCGGTATTTAATGCGATGCCAGTCTCCGCCACGTTCGGCAGCAGCGGATTCTTTAGACTGGCTGCTCCACAATCAAGGTTCCCCCCAATCTGTGCCCCGACCATCCACACTGAGCCCTCGGCGACGAACCCGTTGCGGAGATAGACCGCTCCGCTCACATTCAGATTTGTCGCTTCAATAGCGGTTCCTGCGCCAACGGCGTCTTTTTGCGCTGGATTGCGGAATGTGCTGCCAGAGCAATCCAGGGTGCCACCTGCCTGGGTTCCGTACAGGCGCACAGCACCCTCGGCAACGAACCCACCGCTAAGCAGCATATTTCCCGTCACCTTGGTCCCCTCGAGATTCAGGGCCATGCCACTCTCGGCCACGTCTTGCGACAGCGGATTCTTCAGGCTGGCTGTTCCACAATCAAGGTCCCCGCCAATCTGTGCCCCGACCATCCACACTGCGCCCTCGGCGACGACCCCTTTGCGGAGATAGACCGCTCCCGTCACATTCAGGTTTGTCGCTTCAATAGCGGTCCCGCCGCCAACGACATCTTTCTGCGCTGGATTGCGGAACGTGCTGCTAGAACAATCCAGACTGCCGCCTGCCTGGGTGCCATACACGCGCACGGCGCCCTCGGCAACGAGCCCACCGCTAAGCAGGATATTCCCCGTCACCTTCGCATAGCTCGCATCGAGGGCCACGCCCTCCGCACGCGGATCTTTCTGCGCAGGATTGCGGAATGTGCTGCCAGCGCAATCCAGGCTCTCACCGATGGTGGCCGAAAACAGCCGAACCACTCCCTCAGCGGCAAATCCGTAGCGAAACAGAACTGCCCCATCCACCTTGGCGTCCGTGGCGTCAATTGCGACTCCGCTCCAATCTGCACCAGCCTGGACCGGATTCGGAAAACTTGCCTTCTCGCATTCCAGGTTGCCTCCGATGCGGGCCCCACACAGTTGCAGCCCGGCGCAGCGGACACCCGACAGGATGATGCTCCCCTTGACGGTTGCATGATCGAGATTGAGAAAACCCAACCAGCTTCCAGTCAGATCCATGGACGAAATCTCAATTGAGCGGAAATCGAGATAGTCCCAAAAGCTACAGCGAGCGAAGCCCAGCGCGAAGGGAACGACCACAAACGGAATCTCGAACCTTCCTTCGATGCGAGCGCCTTGCACCCGTATGCCCCTTGCATCCACGAGATCCCTGGCGTCCCGATTGACGCACAGCCAGCGGATCAGCTTGGCGCTAATCCGGCGCTCCGGACCCCAATTGGCCGAGGCCACCGGGTCGTTGCTGGGATCGTCAAGCTTCTCCTCGGGGCCGCAGCACGCAATCTCCCCCTGCTCAGCGGCCCGCAGCAGCTTGATTTCAGCGTCGCTCAGCCGGTTGAACTTCGCCTGTGCAAGCTCGACGAGCTGAGACGGTTGCTGGTCAGATGCCATTCGTTTCCCCTCCCGATCGGAGTTACATCCCCGTGCCCGGTGGAACATCCTGGGACCTACAAGGCTGTATCTACGGCTTCCCCGCCCACCAGGCCATTCAGAATCCTAACCCGATCCGGGCATCTCTTGGCACTGTATCTGCGATTCTTAGCCGGGCAGCGCACCGTGACCAGACGAGACGAACCTCCCGCAGCGTTCTTACTCACCGCGGAAGGTCCGTTGGCCAACTGAGATTTCTCGCGTTGCCGCTAGTGCGAGTCGATCGCGATTCCGATGGGGGCAGCGACTCCCGACGGGGTGTAGCCTGTGACAGAGCCGAAGGGGATGATTTCGGTGATGGTGGAGTTGCCGCCGTTCGCTGCCCATACGTC
>JBEKET010000090.1:0-10782 GCA_050013695.1 Occallatibacter sp. | reverse complement strand
TGGGATCGCATGAGCCCCGCGATGCGCCGCGTACCCCCTCAATGCAACTTCATCCTGAGCGACCGTAGCGAATCCGGGGTCCCCGCAGACGGGTCTTCGTCTAAGAGGTGAAAGGGGGGGGCAACCTGAGGAAAAGCCAACGTCAAGATTGTTTTGAAGGGGCGCGGCTTTAGCCGCGCCGGAATGTCGCAAAAAGCAGCAGGGCTTTAGCCCCCCGAGGGAATACAAGCAGATTTTCCCTAAAGAAACTCAATCCCAATTGAATTTCCGCGAAACTGCCAGCAATTTGCTCCTATTTGCCACAATGTGCATCATCATGTTTTGCAACCCTTTTAGAATCAGGCGCTAATTTTTGAGCAAACACGCTTCGTGTCCACAATCGCCAAAAATGCGTGTGGCTCCGCGTACACATGTGCTGCACCCGCCCAAAAAAGGGGCAAAAAGTCGTCGCAGGACACGATACTTTCGATCGATTCGTCGTGCGGGCGCAAGACGCTTCAGCGGTTCCAGGATTGCAATACCTCGGAGGCCATGCACTCAAGTCGACCCGACCCCAGGGAGGGACGGCCTCGTATCAAGGCCGGATAGGGGACATCTACCCTGGAACCGCACTATAATCGCCAGTTGTCTCATTCAGGCAAGTTTCCTCGCGTGCTGCTAAGGCACGCGCAGGGAAGCGTCTGCCGTTCTTATCCGAAAGAGGACCGCCATCATGAAGAAGTTGACCCGCCGCCAGTTCGGCACCGGCGTTGCCGCGACCACCGCCGCCGCCCTCGCTTCGGCATCCCTGCCCCGGTTCGCCCACAGCCAGGCCCATTCCACCGCCCATTCGTTCCCCGAAGGCTTCCTCTGGGGATGCGCCACGGCCGCCTACCAGATCGAAGGCGGAGCCGCCGAAGATGGACGCGGTCCATCCGTCTGGGATGTCTTTTCCCATAAGCCCGGCATCACCGTCAATGGCGATACCGGCGACGTGGCCGATGACTCCTATCACCTTTACAAAGAAGACGTTCGTCTGCTCAAAAACCTCGGCGTCGCCACCTATCGCATGTCCATCTCCTGGTCGCGCATCTTCCCCCAGGGCACCGGCCAGCCCAATCCCAAGGGCCTCGACTACTACAACCGCGTCGTCGACGAGCTGCTCGCCAACAAGATCACTCCCTACATCACCCTCTTCCACTGGGACCTGCCCGCGGCCCTGCCCGGCGGCTGGCAGTCGCGCGATACCAGCAAAGCCTTTGCAGAATATGCCGCTTACGTCACCAAACACCTCGGCGGCAAGGTTCACCACTGGATGACCACCAACGAGTTCTCCTGCTTCACCGACCTCGGCTACCAGACGGGCCGCTTTGCCCCCGGTCTCAAGCTGCCCCCGGCCCAGGTCAATCAGGTCCGTCACCACGCCATCCTGGCTCACGGTCTCGGCGTACAGGCCATCCGCGCCAATACGCCCAGCGGAACCAAGGTGGGCCTCGCGGAAAACACGCCCGTCTTTGTCCCTGTCATTGAAAGCCCTGAGCACATTGAGGCAGCCCGTAATGCCACGCAGAACCACGCTGCGCCCTTCCTGGCCCCCCTAATGGAGGGCAAGTACTCCGCAGCCTACCTGGAGCGCGAAGGAGCCAATGCGCCCAAAGTTGAGCCCGGCGACATGGAGGCCATCGGCAGCAAACTCGATTTCGTAGGCCTCAACATCTACACCGCCGACTACGTACAAGCCGACGCCTCCTCAAAGGGCTACGCCATCGTCCCCCGCCCAACTTCCTATCCGCACATGGGCGCAGCCTGGATCAACGTAGTTCCCGAGTGCACCTACTGGAGTATCCGCAACGTAACCGACCTCTGGCACCCCAAGGCGATCTTCATCACTGAGAACGGCTGCGCCTCCGACGACGTACCCAACGCCGCCGGCGAAATCGAAGATACAGATAGGGTTATGTACCTCAGGAATCACATCGCGAACGTCCACCGCGCCGTCTCTGAAGACTATCCCATCAAGGGATATTTCCTCTGGAGCCTGCTCGATAACTTTGAGTGGTGTGATGGCTACAGCAAGCGCTTCGGCATTCACTACGTCGACTTCAAAACCGAGAAGCGCACGCCCAAACTCAGCGCCAAGTGGTATCGCCAGGTTATCGCCCGCAACGCCGTCGAATAAGTGGCGGGTTTCAATCAGGCTCGCGCCCGGCAATTACCTTCCCGCCAATTCCCGCTGGGCGCGGTCCAGATCTTCCGGCACACCGATGTCGAGAAAGAATCCATCCACCTCGAAAGCAGCGGGAGTAAGGCGTGCTGTCTCCGCGGCCAAAAAGTCCTTCTCGAACGAGAACTTTTCGCCCAATTCCGCAGGCCACGCCAGCTTCTTTGGCAGCACGTAGGCACCCGCGTTGATCCATCCAGCGCCCGCGCGACGTTTCTCCTCGAAACCAACAATGCGCGTTCCTTCCACGAGCACTCCGCCATAGCGCGCAATGTCAGGCTGCTTCGTCACAGCAACGGTGAACGTCGCGCGCTCATCGGCGTTGAACCGCAACATCGCCCCATAATCCGCATCGAGAAACGTGTCGCCGTTCAGCGCGAGCACAAATTCTGTGTTGGCTGCTTCGAGCGCCTTGCGGATTGCGCCTCCGGTGCCAAGCGGTGTTTCTTCAATCACATAGTCCAGCCGCATTTCCTCAAACACCGAACCGAAATGCTCCTCGATCGACTCATGAAGATGCCCAACCGACAAGAGCGTCCGCGAACAGCCCGCCCTCTTCAATTGTCTGAGCAGGATTTCAAGAAAAGGCCGTCCGCCTACAGGCGCCATGCCCTTGGGAATGCCGTCAAGTCTTGAGGCCAGGCGCGTGCCCAATCCCCCGGCCAGTACAATCGCTTCCATCTGCAACTAAACCTTGGGCGCGACTGGCGCGCAGCGAGCATCGGAAGAGATTTTTCCAAAATATTCGCGTTCAACTATCTCGCAGAAGATGTGTTCCAGCGCCAAGTGTGCCTGCTGAATATGCATGGTCACCTCGGAAGGGATACGCACGCAATAGTCGCAAAGCGGCTGCATTTTGCCGGTTTTGGCGCCGCTTAAGCCGATCGTTGTAATCCCCATCTCCTTCGCCCGCTCAAGCGCGCGTAGGATATTCGGCGAAGTGCCCGACGTCGAGATCGCCATGAAAACATCACCGGCCTGGCCCAGCGCCTCAATCTGCCGCGAGAACACACGCTCAAAGCCGTAATCGTTGGCCACCGCGGTCAGGATCGAGGAATCAGTTGTTAATGCCAATGCACCCATCGCCGCCCGGTCATCGCACAGCCGCCCCACAAACTCCGCTACCAAATGCTGCGCATCGGCGGCGCTCCCACCGTTGCCGGCGGCCATCAACTTGTGCCCCGACTTCAACGCGGACGCGGTCCGGGCCGCCGCCTGCTCCAGTACATCGTGCAGCTCGGCGTCCATTGCCACCACGCGCAGAAGCGCCATCCCTTCAGCCAATTTCCTCCGGATCAAATCGCTCATGAAACCCTCCACGCCTGCACACCGCCGGCCGTGAAATGACAGCCGTAGGCCATGCCCCCTTCGTGCTTCGCATGCAGCGTCGCCGCCACCTTGTCTTTGTGAATCGGATCCGTCAGGAAAATCATGAATCCGCCGCCGCCCGCTCCAGAAATCCGCGCGCCACGCGCGCCCGCATCCATCGCGCATGCGTACAATCGTTCGATCTGCTCATTCGTAATCTGGCTCGCCATGCGCTTCTTTGACTCCCAACTGTCCCGCAGCACCTGGTAGAGAGATTCGAAGTCGCCGCGCAGCAGGCACTCCTTCATGCGGAATGCTTCTTCCTTCACTGCGTGCATCGCATCCAGCGCCACGGTGTTCCTGTCTCGCACATTGCGTGACTGCTCCTCGATAATATTCGCCGAGGTCCGCGATCTCCCAGTGAAGTACAACAGCAGCGACGCTTCCAACTCTGACACCACCCAGTCCTTCACGCGAAGCGGAGTCACCAGCACCCGCCCGTTCTGTCCGAACTCCATAAAGTTGAATCCGCCAAAGGCCGCCGCGTACTGGTCCTGCTTGCCGCCCTGCAAACCGGCCTCAACGCGCTCAATCAAAAATGCCGTGTTCGCCAGCTCGTAGTCACCTAGGGGCACTTTCAGCCACTCCACGTACGCTGCCAGCATTGCCACCACCAGGGTCGACGATGAGCCAAGTCCGGAGCCCGCCGGTACATCCACGCGGGTGCTCATGCGCAGGCTCAGCGGCCTGCCCCCGTTAAAGTTGCGCACCACGTGGTTGTATACCGCCTTGAACAGGTCCAGCCGGCCGTCATTCTCCAGCACCGACCGAGCAGGGTAGCTCGCGCTCTCGTGCAGATCGGCTGACTCAAACTCGATCGTGTTTGTGTCCAGAGGTTCCAGCGCCGCATACGCGTAGTAGTCAATCGTCGCGTTCAAAATTGCGCCGCCGAACTCATCGCAATACGGAGAGACGTCCGTGCCGCCCCCGGCCAGTCCAAGACGCAACGGCGCTCTCGATCGGATCAACATAATAAGAAAGGCAGCGTTTCCTCGCCAATACTAGAGCATAGTCGATCCGCATGCTCTCTCGACAAGGCCACTCGTCCTTCCCTGTAGGTACTGGCATGGTTTGCAAGGTGCGGCCCTTAGTTCACGATGTCTTCCCTTTCAAACCTTGCCGCGCCCTCATTTCCCAAGTTGCTTTACAAAGAAATCTGCCATCAGGTGATTCGCCTCAATCGCCTCCGGCAGCTTGGGGTCGTACCAGAAAGCGTGCGTCAGCGCGTCAAATACAATCAGCCGTGCATCCACGCCCGCATGCAGAAATGCCCGATGCAGATTTGAAGTCCCGCTTAGCAGCAAGTCGCGTCCGCTGGTCACAAACAGCGTCGGCGGCAGCCCCCGCAAGTCTGCGTAGACGGGCGATAACACTGGGTCCTGTAAATCAGTGGTTGTCGCATACTCGCTTGGAGACGGGCCGGCAGCCGGCGGATCCAGGTGGCCTGAAAGTCCGCGCAATGCAAACAGAGCCGGTGAATCTCCACGTCGCGCAAAGTCCCCATGGCCGCTGAAGATCCCCAAGGCCGCAGGCATCGGCAATCCAAGTTGCTTCAGCCTTACCGCCACTTCCCCTGTCAGAATTGCGCCTGCCGACGTTCCGTAGATCACGATGTGATCAGGCTTGTACGTCTTCAACAGATCCTTGTATACGGCCACAGAGTCGTCCACCGCCGCTGGAAACGGATTCTCCGGTGCAAGCCGGTAAAGCACCGCGACCACCTTGATTCCCGTGTAACTTGCAATCGGAATCGACTCTGTGAATGAGCCTGAGTCCGAGTTGAATCCGCCGCCGTGAAGGTTCATCAGCACTTTGTCGCGATTCGCATCGGGCATCCCATCCGGCGTCACAATGTGCACTGGAACCCCTGCGATCTTGTCCTCGACAACCGTGTTCGGGCAGATTTTCGTCCAGGCCACCCGCGCTCCGGCGGTATAGGTATCCGTATGAGTGCGCCGGTCGGCCAGCGATTCAGGTGGTCCCTGGTCGGGCGTAGCACGTGCAAGCACTGCTTTCGCCTCAGGGCTGATTGTCTCTGGCAACGGCACGACGCGCGTCACATGGGCGGTGCCCTGCGCGTCAATGTAGCTTGTGTCGCTATTGGGCGCCTGCGCGGCCGTTGTCGGCTGCGTACCCGGTTGTTGCGCCCTCAACGCCCCTGATGCAACAAGAATCACAATCGCGGCATAACCAGCCATGTTCCTCATAAAAACCGTCCCCTCCACTTGTTTTGCGTCTTGCTTTTAAAGCGTGAGTTCGATCCGCCGCAGCGCGCATCGCATTCCGTTTCCGTTGCGCGCTACTTCCCAAGTTCCTTCACCATAAAGTCCGCCATGTAGTGGTTTGCCTCGATCGATTCGGGCAATGTCGAGTCGTACCAGAACGCATGCGGCAGTGCATCAAACACGATGAGCCGCGCATCCACCCCGGCGCGCAGATACGCACGGTGCAGATTCGCGGTGCCGCTCAGCAGTGCGTCACGCTCGCTTGAAATGAAGAGCGTCGGCGGCAACCCGCGCAGGTCCGCATAAATCGGCGAAAGTACCGGATCCGTGGTGTCCGTCGAGCCAACATAATACGCATCGTGTGTGCTTCCGTCCGGCAGGCTCATATGGCCGTTCAATCCACTCAGCGTAAAAATCGACCACGAATCTCCCATGTGCGCAAAGCTGTCCAGCGAACTGAAGATGCCCAGGGCCGCAGGCATCGGCAAGCCCAGTTGCTTCAACTTCACGGCGATCTCCGCTGTCAGCGCTGCTCCGGCTGACGTTCCATAGATCACGATATGGTTCGGCTCGTAGCTCTTCAAAAGCTCCTTGTACACCGCTACGCCATCATCCACAGCCGCGGGAAACGGATGCTCCGGCGCAAGCCGGTACAGCACTGCCACCACTTTTATCTTTGAATAACCGGCAATTGGAATCGATTCGGCGTACGATCCCGAATCGGCATTGAAGCTGCCGCCATGCAGGTTCATCAGCACTTTGTTGTTGTTTTCCGCAGACATGTTCTCCGGCGTCACCACGTGTACCGGAACGCCCGCCATCGTCGTCTCCACGATTTTGTTCGGGCAGAGTTTGCTCCACGCGGCAACCTGCTTCGCGCCCAGTGCATCCATCCGGCTGCGCCGGTCCGCCAGCGGCTCAGGCGGAGCCTCATCCGGAACCTGGCGGCTGATTGACTTCTGCGCTTCCGGGCTCAGGTCGGCTGGCACCGGCACAACCCGTGTCACATGCGCCGTGCCCTGCGCATCGATATAGCTGGTGTCGCGGCTCGCCGCTTGAGCTGCGTTGGTTGGCTGCGGTGCAGCTTGCTGAGCTACCAGTGAAACCGGAATCAGAAGCAGGACGGGAAAATGGCGAAGAGCCAGGTAATTCATTTGTTCAGCTCCGGTTCAGTCGACTTGATTGGTTAGCATTGCACGCTGCAGCCTGTCGGCTTCAACCCGTCAACCATAATCACATTTCGACGTGCCGTCTACCGCATCCGATGGCCTTCGTCTTCATTACAACCCGACACAACAAAAGGGAGCGGCCACCCCGCTCCCCTTTGCTTGCTGCATCCTTCCTTCAATTCGAATTAGTGCGGTAAAACCAGGAGGCCCGATGCCAGCAATTTCTCCGTCAGCCGGTCAAGCGCTTCGGGAAGTTTGTACGAGATCGCTCGAACACTCATGCCTATCAACGTCGCCGCTTCGGCCTGGGTGTACTCCTGCAGCACAATCCGGCTCAGCAACTGCCGGTCGAGCGAACTGAGGGTATCCAGGCATTTCTCCAGGTCGAGGACAAAAATCACCGCATCCTCGAAGGTACGTATAGGCCTGCTTGAGGCCCATCCCCGCCCCACCGGGTCGCCCAGAATCGAAGGCGCCCGGCCAACCTGCATTGATGCGTACAGGTAACGCCGCAACATGCTCTCCGTATGTTTTCGGTAGAAGGCAAGGCTCGTAACCGGTTCCGCGTCGGGCGCCTTTGCCGTTTTCTTCGCGAGCTGTGCCGCCCGCTGTTCTACCTTCAAGCGCGCTTCTTCCTGCCACGCCACGTCCGGATTGCTCGCTGCCCAGATCGTCGGTAACAAAAGGGCGGCGCTCAATGTGCACCTCCCATTGCTTCACTCGGCTTCCAAACGTGGATATGAGGTTTCCGTGTTGGGCGCCCCCGGCGTTTCCGGCTATCGGCTGATGGAAAGTCCTTCAGCTTTATTTCACACTCCCGGCAATAAACACTTTCACAAGTCTGGGCACGGTACCAAAGACAACCGCACCCTTCGCAAATTTTCAATTGCACGCGCACATCCATGACTGTTTCTCCGTAGTTGCGTCGTTTCCCGCTGGACTGTTTTGATTTCTGTTGTTTCGCGGGGTGTCGAGAACCAGGCAGGGCAACTCAGATTTCTCACGTTCTGATGAAGGATTGCCGCCTTCGCTCTCTCGTTTTTTGTCATGCTCATCGCGCGCAGATCCTGGAATGTTCTCGCCTGGCCTTCCCAGCGCAATCCTTGCGGATCACGTAGGGGCGGAGAAGGATCAACCGCGTGGACCTAAGTCCAAAGCAGGATGTTCATTAGCCGCCAGAGAGACAGAATTCCGCCTAGCTCAGGCTGAGCCAAGTGACCATTTTCCTGATAGATTCCCACAAACCAGTGCGAGATTAAGTAAACCCAATCTAGGAATATGTATCTCTTGCGTCAACGTCACACGAAAGTTTTGGACATGTACGCTTCCCAATCAAGGGAAGAGCCAGCAAAATAAAGGCTAATCAATACTTTTCAATTTTCTTGAAGAAATATCCTCCCTTTAGTAACCATTGCTGGTGGCAAATTTTCCACACATGAATTTCTCCCAGATGCACGAACGTCTACGCCTCGAGCTCCTTCGCAGAATCCAACGAGGGACGTTAAGTGTCTCTTTCCTCGCCCGCCAGTCCGGCTTCGGACAGGCCCACCTCTCCAACTTCCTCCATGGCCGCCGGCAGCTTTCGCTCGATGCAATGGACCGCATCCTCGCCGCCCAGCGCCTCAAAGCCGACGACCTGCTTCCCGTTCTCCGCCAGACCGACGACCTCTCCCTCGATGTCGCAGGCAACTCGGTTCCAATCGTCCCCCATGCCTCTGCGCTCTTTGAGCCCTATATTCGCCCTTCCACCGTCCAGTCAATGCTTCATCTTGAGGCCGGCGTCCTCCAGTCTCTTCACACCCGCGTCTCCAACCCGCGCCGGGCTTGGCAACGCTTCGTCGCTGTGCGCATTCCGGCTTCTGAGGCCCAGGCCATGGATCCTCTCGTGCTCCCTGATGCCATCGTCCTCATTGATCGCCACTACAACTCCATCGCCACCTATCGTCCCAACAGGCCAAATCTCTACGCAGTGCGCAAGGGCGCGCATCTCACTGTCCGTTACGCGGACTTCCTCTTGAACCGGCTTGTCCTTCGCCCCCACAACGGGGCGTTCGCCGTAGAACTCGTCGAAATCGATCCCGGCGGGTCCCCCGGCGACCTGCTTGCTGGCCGCGTTGCCCTCATCATCAACGAGCTCTGAGTCGCAGGATCTCCGGCAAAAGAAAAAGCGCCAGCCTCAAGGCCGACGCTACCTTTCGAACAGGTTCTGCCTAAGCTTAAACGCCGTGCCCAGAGTCCCTGTTCTCGAATCGAGTGAATTTCCCAAGCCAGTTCAGGCGAACGGTATCCGTCGGGCCGTTGCGCTGTTTCGCGACGATGATCTCTGCTTCTGCCTTCTCCGCGTCCGTAAGCTCTTCGGTCCGGTTGTAATACGATTCGCGATGGATAAACGCCACCACGTCTGCATCTTGCTCAATCGATCCTGACTCTCTCAGGTCGCTCAGCAGCGGCCGTTTGTCTTCGCCACGGCGCTCGCTGGCACGCGAAAGTTGTGACAGCGCCAGCACCGGCACATGCAGTTCCTTGGCCAGCGCCTTCAGACCGCGCGAAATGGCCGACACCTCTTGCGTCCGGTTTTCGTACCCCTTTTTCCCCCCAGCGAGCGTTGCTGACATCAGTTGCAGGTAGTCCACCACCACCAGGTCGAGTCCGCCCGCATTCTGTTTCAGTCGCCGCGCTTTCGCGCGCATCTCGGCCAGTGAAATGCCCGCCGAGTCGTCAATAAATATGTGCGCCTCCACCAGCTCGCTCAGCGCCTTCTGTAATTTGCCGTGTTCTTCCTGCCCCAGAAAGCCCTTCTGCAGCAGTTGCTGGTCCACCCATGCCTGCGACGCCAGCATGCGTCGCAAAAGCGACTCCTTGCTCATTTCCAGGCTGAAAACCGCCACAATCGAGTTGTGATTGATGGCTGCATTTTGAGCAATGTTGATGGCGAGCGCCGTCTTGCCCATCGATGGCCGGGCGGCAATGATGATGAGCTCGCCCTTCTGTAGTCCGCTCGTAAGCCGGTCCAGCTCAGTGAAATCAGTGGCCAGCCCCGTCACTTCGCGGCTTTGCTTGTACAGGTTGTCAATGCTGCCAAACGAGTTGGCAACAATATTGGCAATCCCTTCCAGCCCCTGGGTCAGCCCCTTCTCGCTCACCTCAAGCAGTTGCGACTCGGTTACATCCAGGACGCCGATCGCATCCTCGCTCTGGTCCGCTGCCCGCGCAATGGCCGACGAGCAGATCATCATCAGCTTCCGCAACAGGCTCTTGTCCTTGACGATCCGGATGTACTCTTCGATCACCGGACGGCGCGGCAAACCCTCCGTCAGCGACGCCAGGTAGGCCACCCCCCCCACCGCCTCAACTTCCTTGTACCGCGCCAGTTCGTGCGCCAGCGTCACAATATCCACGGCGCGCTGCGAGTCCATTAACTCGCTCATGCGCATGAAGATACGTCGATGCGAGTCCAGCGAAAAATCGTCCGCGTCTATCTTTTCTGCAGCCTCTGAGTGCGCTGTGTTATCCAGCAGAATTGCGCCCAGAATCGTCTTTTCGGCGTCGATGTTTGCGGGCAGTCCGGTATCAAGTGTCAGGTTGGGAATCGCGGCCATATCTACAAAAGTTTAGGCTAAATCGACTCGCGCTCAGGGTGTGAACATTGAGTCCCGATCGCGGAAAAGTGGAATCAGGCCCCGTGCCACGGAACCCGTTCTTGATTTGATTCTTGGATTAGGGAATTGAGCGGCCCTGCGAACCGGCTAAAAAAGCATTGAGCCTAATGCCCATTTGCCATCGCAGCGTTGAGTCCATTAAAGATCGCGTCAAAATTCCC
>JBEKET010000089.1:0-11620 GCA_050013695.1 Occallatibacter sp. | reverse complement strand
AAATGATTTGTGGGTGATTTTTTGCGCTTTGCTGTCTGTGATGTAACCACATCTTAAGACGACCTGGCGCCGCTCGAGGAACGCGAGACTGATTAGTTTTATTGTGCGCCGAGGATGGGTAATTATCGGCAAAAGTGCGGAGAGTTTTTCGGGTTGTTTTTGGGGGGAGATCCGGCGAAGGACACGAGGCTAAATGTCGTGTCTCAAGAGAGACCTCCCCGGTCCCCAACTGCGAGGGACCCTTCGACAGGCTCAGGGCAGGCTCGGGGGCACCCTCAACGTGGTTTGGATCGAGCTCCGAGAGCGGGGTTACCTGTCCCAGCGGCTCTGCCAACTGCTCGCTATTCGCTCGCTCAGGCTTTGTCGCTTCCAAAACCCTGCGCCAGAAAACGGGCGCAAGGATTGGCACAGCCGGCGGTGGTTATGGGGTTGGGATTGGCGGGCAGAGCCAATTGAGCTACAAAAGCTCTTGTCTTCGATCTATTGATAGGGAAGAATCGCAAGGCGGAGTCTCTTCGCGATGCAGACCAGGAGGCTAACGGAATGAGCAGGGTGCGGGTGCTGGTGGGAACGAAGAAGGGCGCATTTGTCCTGAGTGCCGACGGGACGCGGAAGGATTGGAAGGTGAGCGGGCCGTTCTTTGCGGGGTGGGAGATATACCACTTGAAAGGCTCGGCAATTGACCCCAACCGGCTCTATGCGTCGCAATCCAGCGGCTGGTTTGGCCAGGTTATTCAACGGTCGGAGGATGGCGGAGCAACATGGGCACCGGTCGGCAACAAGTTCGCCTATGAGGGTGTGCCGGGCACGCATCAGTGGTACGACGGCACGCCGCATCCGTGGGACTTCAAGCGGGTCTGGCACCTGGAACCGTCGCTGACGGACGTGGACACTGTGTTTGCCGGAGTGGAGGATGCAGCGCTCTTCAAGTCCACCGACGGCGGGAACAGTTGGCATGAGCTGGCCGGGTTGCGCGGCGAGGGATCGGGCTGCAGCACACTGGCTCCGAAGTGGCAGCCGGGCGCGGGCGGCATGTGCCTGCACACGATTATTCAAGACCCTGGCAACGCCGATCGTATGTATATCGCCATCTCCGCGGCGGGTGCCTTCCGTACCGACGATGGCGGCGTGAATTGGAAGCCGATTAACAAGGGCCTGGTCTCCGACATGATGCCCGAACCGAGGGGCGAGGTCGGACACTGCGTGCATCATGTGGCCATGCATCGCTCGCGGCCGGAGGTGCTTTTCATGCAGAAGCACTGGGACGTGATGCGTTCAGATGATGCAGGCGATAGCTGGCAGGAGGTCAGCGGAAATCTGCCAACCGATTTTGGTTTCGCCATCGACGTGCACGCGCATGAGCCGGAGACTCTCTACGTGGTGCCGATCAAGAGCGACTCGGAGCATTTTCCGCCGGAGGGCAAGCTGCGGGTTTACCGCAGCAGGACTGGCGGCAACGAGTGGGAGGGGCTGACCAATGGACTGCCGCAGCAGGACTGCTATGTGAATGTGCTGCGCGATGCGATGGCTGTCGACGCTCTCGACGAGTGCGGCGTTTATTTTGGCACTACGGGCGGGCAGGTCTACGCCTCGCCGGACGCAGGCGAAAGCTGGGCTCCGATTGTGCGCGATCTGCCGGCAGTGCTGAGCGTCGAGGTGCAGACGCTGGCATGACGGATGAGGATGGACACCCGGGTGTGATTGGAAAAGATGGAGCGGCGTATTTGATCCGCGTGGTCCTGCCGCAGCATCTGCGGACGTTGGCGCAGGTTGGCGCGGAGATTACGCTTGAGGTTGCTGCGCCGGTCACGGTGAGGCTGGTGCTGGATGCGCTCGAAGCGCGGTATCCAATGCTGCGCGGGACTATGCGTGATTATGGAACCGGGCAACGACGGGCTTTTCTGCGTTTCTTTGCCTGCCAAGAAGACTTGTCTCATGAGTCGATGGATGCCGAGCTGCCCCGCGCCGTGGCTGAAGGCAAGGAGCCGCTGCTGATTATCGGAGCGATTGCGGGCGGATAGCTTCGTCTGGCTGACTGCGGGTGGTGGGCTCTATTGCTCAGACTGGGGTGATTGCGGTGAGTAGTGTCAACCGCGGTGGGGTATTGAGCGAACAGCCCCGACCATGGCGAGGAGAATCGATGAATGGATTGAAGATTGTGATGTTGGCGGCTGTTGCTGGACTGATGTTTACGGCGGCTCCGCCCAAGGCAATGGCGCAAGTTAGCGTGGAAGTCGGTGTGCAGCCGGATTGCCCTTACGGCTACTATGACTATGCTCCGTATGCCTGCGTTCCGGACGGCTATTACGGCACGGAATGGTTCAACGGCGGCGTCTTCATTGGCGCAGGTCCGTGGTTCCATGGACCGGATAACTTCCAGGGCAACGTGGACAACTCCTTTGACCCGCATCACGGATATACCGGACCGGCTCCTCGCGTAGGCGACAAGGCCGCAGCGGTGCGCCGCGATCCGGGCCAGTTCAAAGGCAATGAAATGCGCGATGGGCGCGGGCACACAGGCGGAGAAAAAAGGTAACGCATCGTACCTGATGGAAACGGAATGAAGGAGAAGAGCGCGGCGGGTGCCGCGCTTTTTTTCGTTTGGACGGAGAAGCGGGCGCATTGAGAGTCGCGAAAAAGCAACCGCAGGTCCCCTTCGGCTACGCTCAGGGCACGCTTTCGACTCCCCTTCATTACGTTCAGGGTCGCTCAGATGACAATGGTTTTTCAAGACACTCAGGCCAGGTACTTCTTCAGCGGATCCCAGTAATGGGTGTACCAGCCGGAATCGAGGTGGTCGTAGCCGCCGGCGGGGAAGGAAGTGTGGTCGCAAATCAGCGTGGCTTCAGTGCCGCGCGGTTTCAGTTCGAAGCGGACCAGCGTGTAAAGGCCGGCTGGCCAGTCGGCCGGGCGCCAGGCCTGGACGATACGCAGATTTGGCACGAGTTCAATGTTGCGGCCTTCAATGAGGCCGCCAAACAGCGAGAAGGCGCCGCCGGGGGTTCGGTCGATGGTGGCGGGCATGCCGGTGAAGGCCGCGAATTGCTTCTGATCGATGAGCGCCTCGTAAAGGCGCTCCGGGCTGGCCTTGAAGTCGATTTCATAGTGGAGGGCGGTGAGCAGCGCGTGAGCGGAAGTGGAGGGCTTCTGCTCCATTGTTGGCTGCTGGGCCCCTAAATACGAGGAATGGGTCAATTGCGTGGTGGTGAGGGCAGCGATTCCCGCGAGGATGCCGCGGCGATTCAGGATGGGCGAAGCGGGGCCGATGGGCATGGAGCTGGTGGACATGGAGCCTCCGAAGGATTTGCGACTTGCCTTATCGCCATCGAAACACGCGCACCAATTATGTTCAAGATCATATTTTGATCGACATGGAATCAGCCTTCGATGCATACTTCAGCGAAACGGGGTGAAACGGATGACATATGCTGCGGGGCATCGCGATGGAGTGAAGAGAAAGATTGTGGATAGTGCGAGGAGACTTTTCAATCGCCATGGATTTGACGGCGTTTCAGTGGATCAGATCATGGCGGGCGCGGGGCTGACGCGGGGCGGGTTCTACAGCTACTTCGATAGCAAGAGCGATTTGTATGCGGAGGTTCTGGGGTGCTTCTTTACCGATCCGGATTGGAAGAATTGCTGGGAGGGAGTGGAGGTGGATCTGGCATCAACGGAGGTGGGACCGCAGGTGGTGCGGGCTTATCTTTCGCGCCAGCACTTTGAAGATGTGGAGAATTCCTGCCCCATGGTGGCGCTGCCGGGGGAAGTTACGCGGAGCGGGGCGCAGGCGAAGTGCGCGTTTGAGACGGTTTTCAAAGCGATGGTGAGCGTGCTGGAGCGAAGCACGGGAAGAGGCGTACAGAACCGGCACGATGTGGCGCAGGCCACGGCGGCTTTGTGCGTGGGCGGGATGGTGGTGGCGCGAGCGATGGAGGATCGCGCGGCCGCGGATGGGTTGCGCGATGCATGCATGAATGTGGCCCTGGAACTTGGAGGATGGAACGCTGGCGGAATGGCCACCGACGGTAGGGCAGAAGCTCGCGGGAGGCTCGCTTGAGGATCGAGCTGTCCCTGGTCCCCAGGTGCGAGGGACCAGGGGCACCCGGACAAAAACGGCGTGATCAGCTTGCCGGGTTATGCGGCGGTTTTAGTTTCGACGGGTTTGCCGACCTGGAGGAGGTCATCGAAGATGGCACGGTATTGGATCATGGCGGTGCGGAGCTCTTCTGTCGTGGCTTCGCGGGGGCCGGTGCGGACGGCGATGGCGTTAGCGGTGCGGTAATGCTCCATCACGCCGGGATAGGTGACGGAGACATCGGCGGCGCGCTGCTGGAAGTTTGCTTTGGGATAGCCGCGGGCTTCGAGGATTGAGTTGATGAGGTCGTCGGCCTCGAGGACGGCGGCCTTGGGATGATCGACAAAGCGGGACTGGACGGTGTGCCACTCGGAGAGGAAGCGCTCGCGCTCGGTGGCGCCAAGCTCGCGGAGCTTGAGTGTTTCGACGCGGGCTTCGCGGTCGGAGAGTTTGGATTCGGCCTTGTGCGTGGAGCCATGCTCCAGAACGGCGCGATCGTATTCGGTGCCAAAGCGATTCTTGAATGCCGTCGAGCGGGATTTGCGTACGGCACGGTAAACGCCGAAGGCGATGAGAAGGACGATGAAGATGCCAAATGCGGCATAGGTGGCTTGGGAACTTGTGAGACTAAAGGGCATTGCAATCTCCTGTGCGGGGCTGTCCGCGGCGGCAAGGGGTGGTCATTGGAGGTTTCGAGGACGGGTTGAAACGATTACGCAATCCATCATGAGCGGGCGAGCCGAAGAAATGCTGACCAGAATTGCTCGGTCTGAATCGGAGGCTGGATTGGAGGCGCGGCCGCTACGGATTACTCGTGGTCACCCGAGTCGCAGGGGAGCGGGTAGGTTGCGCCGGGAAGACGATCGGCCAGCCAGTCTTCGTCTTCTGACAACGCGCTATAGCGGAGGAGTTCGCGGTCGTATTCGGTGGAGAAGTAATTCCGGAAGGGCGCAGCTTGTTCTCTGCGACTTTGAAGGAAGGTTCTTCCGGCATAAACCATGCCAACGATGAGGACAAAGGCGCCAACGAGTAGCAGGGAATTCATGAGGTGGACCACAAGTGTTCTCCTTTGCATGGGATTTCCGCAACAGCAGCGGCGGGCTTGCCGCCGTTGGGTTGAATAGACATGAAGCATCAGAGCGGCAAGGGCTGGTTGTCTGAGCAAAACAGATCGTTGGGGGAAAATAGCTGGAAGTCTGTGGGGAAGCGGGTGGAAGCTGAGTCACCGGCGGGGACCGGGCAAGGCGAGCGGAGATAATCCACGCAATTGAGATTGTGGGTTCCCTTCGCTGCCCGCGGCTGTTTATAGTTTGTGCATCCGTTCCCCGTTTCTGTCTGGTTTTTCGATGCGGCAGAGATCACGGATCGAGGTCGCCCCATCAGATTCTTCTCGCTATTCAAGACCGGCCAACTGCCGGCGTGGTGGAAGCGCGTAATGCGACGGGAGAGCTGTTTGGGTTTGATCTCACGAGGGTGATTTCTGGTGAGTCTGCGGAAAAGATAGCGCAGGCAGCGCAAAAGTTTGGACGGGAAGACGACATCACGGTGCTGACGTTGAGACTTGATTGAGCGGAGGCTGGCAATGCGTGACCTGAGGCATGGATGGATGTTGCGCGCGATCACGGGATTGCTGCTTGTTGCGGCTTGCGCGGTTGCTTGTGCGCAGGTTCCAGCTGCTTCGCGTGTCTTTGCGCTGCGCAATCTTGGCCGCGCCACTGTGCCGCTGGATGGAGCGTGGAGGTTTCATACCGGGGATGATCCGGCGTGGGCTGCGCCGGGGTTCGACGACTCGGGCTGGCAAGCGATCGATGTGGGCCGCGCGTGGGAGGGGCAGGGGCATCCGTACTACACGGGGTTCGGCTGGTACCGGCTGCATCTTGACATACCCGCGAACGGAGCGGCGGATTGGCAGCTTGCACTACTTAGCCCATACGTTCAGGATGCTTGCGAGGTGTACTGGAACGGTGAGCTCGTGGGCCGCGTGGGGAAGCTGCCCCCGGATCCAACGTGGTATCCGCACCAGAGGCCGGCGGTCATTCCGCTGGGTGCTTTACGATCCGGGGTTCTTGCCATCCGCGTCTGGAAGGCGCCGTATGTCTTCCTCAGCTTTCCGGACGAAGGTGGACTGGTGAGCGTGCCGCAGGCCGGAAGTCGTGAGGGTGTGAACGCGCTGGTGGATCGCGCTGCTTATGAGAACCTGCGAAGCCAACTGTTCGAACTCTCGGTGCAATTGTTCTCTGGGCTGGTGGGTTTACTGGCTCTGCTTGGCTGGCTGCGCAACCGCAAAGTGCGCATGCTCGGCTGGCTGGCGCTGGCGATGGTTTTTCCCATCTATCGCATTCTTGTCTTTGAATTCCCACAATGGGACACCTTCAACGTCTTGTACGGGCTCATCGGCCCCATGGTCGCCATCAACAACATCGCCACCTGGTTTCTGCTGCTGTATTTATTGCGCCTTGACGGCAACAAGGGGCTTTTTCGCTGGACCCAAATCTTCTCCGCCACGACGCTGTGTTGTGGATTGGTCAATACAGTCATGGTCTGCCTGGATTGGACCAGGCTGTTTCCGCGATTCTTCTTGATCGCCGATGTCGTTTCCACCATCCCCATCGAACTGCTGGAGTTGTTCGGCGTGGTGATTGTTCTGTTTGCCGTGCGCAAACGCCTGGATGCCGCGCGATGGATACTCGCTGTTTCCGCAGTGCTTTCGGATCTTTACCAAGGGGCCGACGACATCACAGGCATGGGCGTGCGATGGACACACTGGACGGTGGAAGCGAAGATCTCCGCACCGCTCTTTTCGATCGGCGGAAATGTTTTTGCGTTGCCCGGCCTGATCGGCATTTTGTTGCTTGTCTCTATTCTTTATGTGGCGTGGCGGTTCCTGGTGGAGCAGAGCCAGCGGCAGCGCGGGCTGGAGCAGGAGTACCGTAGCGCGCAGGAGTTGCAGCAGGTCTTGATCCCGAAAGAACTGCCGACTATGCCGCGGTACGCGGTGACCAGCGCTTACCGGCCTGCGCAGGAGGTGGGCGGAGATTTCTTCCAACTCATGCCGCTGTCCGGCGATGGCGCATTGCTGGTGATTGGCGACGTGAGCGGGAAGGGACTGCCCGCGGCGATGGCGGTTGCGTTACTGGTGGGGGCGATTCGCAGCACGGCGGAGACGACGAGCGATCCTGCGGTGGTGCTAAGCGCGCTGAATCGCATGCTGCATGGGCGACTGCGTGGAGGATTTGCGACCTGTCAGGTTTTGCGCATGGATGGCAATGGGAATTGCCTGATTGCGAATGCGGGGCATTTGCCGCCGTTTCTGAATGCGGACGAAGTGGCGCTGCTGCCGGCATTGCCGCTGGGGCTGGCGGGCGAGGTGGACTACGAGTTGACCGAGCTGCGGATAGGCGCAGGAGAACAGTTGACGCTCTATACCGATGGGCTGCTGGAGGCGAGGAACGGGGCAGGTGAGCTGTTCGGGTTTGAGCGCATTGCGGAAATGCTGGCTCAGCCGCGCGATGCGCAGCAGGTTGCGGATGCGGCGCAGGCCTTTGGGCAGGAAGACGATATTACGGTGCTGACGTTGACGTTGGCGGCTGGGTGATTGTCCCTTAGTGCTCGTGTTTGCCGGGGCGGAGCATTAGCTCCTTGATGGCTTCGCGGGGGTCTTTGCCCTCATTGAGGATCAGCTCCATCTGCTCTGTGATGGGCATTTCGATGTTGTGGCGGCGGGCGAGGCCAAGCGCGGCGCGAGTGGTGAAGACGCCTTCAGCGACTTTGCCGCCAAGGCTTTCAAGGATTTCAGGAAGCTTGCGGCCTTCACCAAGTGCTTGTCCAACAGTGCGGTTGCGGCTGAGGGATCCGGTGCAGGTCAGGACGAGGTCACCGGTGCCGGAGAGGCCTGCTAGGGTTTCGCGGCGACCGCCGCAGGCTACGGCGAGGCGGGTGATCTCGGCGATGCCGCGGGTGATGAGGGCGGCGGTGGAGTTGTGGCCGAGGCCGACTCCGGCAGCGATGCCGGCGGCGATGGCGATTACGTTTTTGAGGGCTCCGCCGAGCTCGACGCCGATGACGTCGGTGGAGGTGTAGAGGCGGAGAGTCTCGGACGAGAACTCCTGCTGGACGCGGGCGGCGACGGCGGGGTTGCTGAAGGCGACGGTAACGGCAGTGGGCTGAGCCTGGGCGACTTCAAGGGCGAAGCTGGGGCCGCTGAATGCGCCGATGGGGAGATAGAGGTCGTCGAGCGAAGAGGGCGCTGGCGCGATTCCAGAAGAGCTGACCTGGGGGGCGGAATCCTCAGTGAAGACTTCAAGATTGGTGTCGTGATTGGTGGGCGCAAAGTCGTTTTCCCTGCCGGGCGGGACGGTTTGGCCGAGGCTGGCAGCGATGACTTCAGTCATGCGCAGGAAGGTGTTGTTTTCAACTCCCTTGGTGGCGCTGACGATGATTTGGCCGGGGCGCAGGTAGGGGCGGATGCGGGCCAGGGTGGGGCGCAGGAATTCGGAAGGGACGACGGAGACGACGATCTCGGCCTGTCCGAAGACGGATTCGCTGGCGGTGATGGCGACTTCAGGAGGGATGGGAAAGCCGGGGAGAAAGAGGGTGTTTTCCTGGGCGGAAGCGATCTGCTGGGCTTCCTGGACGCTGTGCGACCAGAGGGTGATGTGGTGGCCACCGCGGCGGTGGAGCGAGAGGGCGATGGCGGTTCCCCATGCGCCGGAACCGAGGACGACGATACGGCTCATGCTGTTCCTGTCTTTCCGCTGGCAGTGTCCGGCTCGTCATTGCCTGTATCGGATTTCTGCTCGGAGGCTCCGAAGCGAGATTCCTGGCCGGTCAAGAGGCGGCGGATGTTCTGGTGATGCTTGGCGATGATGAGGAAAGAGACGGCGCATTGGACCGCGATAAAGAATGGCGGGCGATCGCCGTGGACGAGGAACCACGCGAAGACGGGGAAACTGGCCGCGCCGAGGATGGAAGCGAGCGAGACATAGCGGGTGATGGCCAGAACGATGCAGAAGACGGTGATGGCGGAGAGCGCTCCAAGAGGCGCTGCCACCAGGAAGACGCCGAAGCCTGTGGCGACTCCCTTGCCGCCTTTGAAGCGGAGCCAGATGGGGAACATGTGGCCGATGACGGCGCACAGGGCGGCGAGAGCTTCAATGTTGCGGGGGGCGGTGAAGGGCATGAGGTGCGCGGCGGCGAGCGCTCCGAGCCAGACGGCCGAAGAGCCTTTGAGCATGTCGATCAGGAATGTGGCCGCGCCCAGGGCCTTGCCGCCGGAGCGGAGGACGTTGGTGGCGCCGATGTTTCCGCTGCCGAAGGTGCGGATGTCTTCATGGCGGAACAGGCGGACCAGGAGGTAGCCGGTGGGAATGGAGCCGAACAGATAGGCTGCAACCGCGATCAACAGAAGTGCAAGAAGCATGACGAGACAGAGTTTAACAGGTGGGCCCTGGAATCAGGCAGGCGCTGGATTTGGCGCGAGACCGGCTAAGGATTAGTCCGCCATCAGTTCGCCGGGGAGGATGGGGCGGGTGCGGCCGAGTTTGCCGCGCGAGGCGAGGGTGCCTACGAATACGAGAGTTCCGAGGTAGACGAAGAGCTTGACGAGATTGGCGGTTGGAAGCGGAACCGCGGTAAGGGGCAGGATCTTCCAGACGACTAGCAGCGCTGTTTGCGCAATGGTGACGGACCAGACGGTGCCGTAGAAGTAGCGGCGCTCAATGCCTTCGCCTTTGGTGGAGAATCCGACGCGGGGGAGCTTGCCGAGCGCGCCGAGGAGGAGGATGACGGCGCAGACCGGGAAGTAGGCGTAGATGTAAATCTGCTTCATATACCAGACGCCTGTCGAGACCGCGACGAGTACACCTACAAGGTTAAGCAGGGCGAAGTTGATGGCGGCGTTCCAGGCGAAGGTGTAGCAGACGCGGCGATAGAGGGGGTTGGGCTTGTCTTCGTCGAAGCGGAGGATGTAGGGACGTGGTTCGGCGCCGGGTAACTGGCCACAGACGAGAGCTATTCCGGTGCCGATGAGGACTGCCGCGAGCCAGATCCAATTACCCCAGTGAAAGCCGCGGGAAAAAAGCGAAAAAGTCAACGGGCCGGGAGTGAGGAAGTAGACCCAAATCCAAATGGGCCAGTGGCATAGGCGGTAGACGCGGGTGTTGCTGGCGCGGATCTTGCGCTCCTTGGCGTATTCCACTTTTCCGCTATAGCCCATGGGGTGAGTTTCTCAGGCGAGGCTCTTGAGCGTCAATTGACGGAAGTGGGTTGCTCAATTGGCTTCGGGATCGGGTGCCGATGAGTTGGACGTGAATTCGTTAGACCTGTGCGCGGAGAGTACAAGCGGACGAAGGTCCTGGGCCGCATGGCGGGCGGAGCGAACTTCAGCGGCGAGCACCTGAAGAACCTTGAGCGCCAGGCCGGGGTCGGAGTGCATGAGGGCAGTGAAATCGTCATGGGTGACGAAACTGAGCTCAGCGCCGTTGCAGGCGAGGGCTGACAGGGTATAAGGCTCATTACCGATGAGGCCGGGGAGACCGAGGAGAGAACCGGCGCCGACCTGCATGGAGAGAAGCAACTCACCGGTTGGAGAACTCATGGACAGGGTGACCTCACCCTTGTTGACGATGAAGAGGCCGACGGGCGGATCGCCCTGGCGGAAGAGAAAGTATTCACCGCCGCCGGAAACCTGGATGGAATGGGCCCGAAGCGCTGCAACCAGCTCTGGATTGGCGACAAATGCTAATGGATCAAGCTTCATTTACAGTCTCCGAGCTTGGTTTGACGAGAAACGACAAGGCCTGGGGGCGCCTGATTCGTTATGGTCGCATCGGGGAAGGGTGGGTATATGTGATGGACATCACCACCTGCGGTGGGGCAGGGGTTCACGGGAGGTTCGCGCTGGCTCCCCGGTCCCCAGGTGCGAGGGACCCTTCGACGGGCTCAGGGCAGGCTCGGGGGCACCCACCGCTTCTTGCAGGGTCTGAGATGTGGCCGGTCTATCTCGTCGGACATCCGCCCGGTTAACACCCACTGCTACCCCCCCCTCCCCCCTCCTGAAAATAAGTGTTTTGTTTTCATCGGGTTAAGAGGTGGCACTCGCTGTAAGCATGACATAACAAAGGGGTTATTTGCAGACATAAGAAAACAAATAGCTTGCGGGTGATTTTTTGCGGATTGCCGTCGATTCTGTCCCGCATTCCAAGACGGGGTGGCGCCGCAACCGGGCCACGAGATTGCTTAGTTTTATTGTGCGCCGAATGGGAGTAATTATCGGCAAAAGTGCCGGGAGTTTTTGGGGATGTTTTTTAGAATTTTGGGGAAGGGCCCGCAGCTGAAGCCGGGGTCAATGCCGAGCGGGATTCAGGGGCCTGGAAGGCCCCTCAGACCGCCTACAAAGTGGAACTGGCAATTTGAAGAAGAGGCACGCGGCTAAGAGCTTATCCGTAAATAGTAACGAGGTCGATGCGTGCGATTGAATCTCTCGTTTGCAGCGAATTGGAAGCGGCGATGATGGACTCAATATGGCCCAGATCAAGTCGTGGACGG
>JBEKET010000088.1:0-12012 GCA_050013695.1 Occallatibacter sp. | reverse complement strand
CTGAGGCAGAATTCGAGTTTTTCACCAAGCTGTGAAGTCGTGCTCTTTCGCACACTGAGGCAGAATTCGAGTTTTTCACCAAGCTGTGAAGTCGTGCCCTTTCGCACATCTACGTCGAGCGGCTTTTTTCCGCAGCCTGTAAAGCCGGGGTCAATGCCGAGCGGGGTTCAGGGGCCTTCGACCCACGTTGTGGGTACCCCGCCCCTGCTTGCTCCGTACCGCCTAGTTTGGGCAGACGGTACCTGCGGTGCGGCGGACGCTGGCGGGAGGTACGTATTGACGCATGGTCTTCCCGGTCCCCAAGTGCGAGGGACCCTGGGGCACCCGTCCGGGAGCGCTCGGGGAAACGGTGCCTGTGACGGGGGGATTGGCGTTGAAATTTTGCTGGAAAAGTGAGCAAAATTGATCAGAGCGCGGCATTGCCGGATGCGATGCTGTGTCAGCATGCGGCTGACGGTGGAATACGCTGGCGGGGTTGTGCCACTTCAAGACGTCGAGGATTCAATTGTCCTCGATGCGACCCAGTCAACTGTCATTCCGATTTCAAGCAAGAGACTCGAGGGGATTGCGGCGGCTGAGGAGCATCCCTTGCGAGGACAGCGGGACCGCAGCAGTGATCGCAGGAGTGATCGCAACAGTGATCGAACCGGGGGCGGAAAGGCCGTATTGATGGTTGAGGTGGGAAAACCCGCATTTGATGCCGCGGCCTTTTTGACGAACGCCGGGCTGGGACGGAGAATCGTCCAACTTGCGCCCAAAATGACCTTCTTTGCGCAGGGAGATCCGGCGGATTCGGTTTTTTATCTGCAGCGGGGCCGCGCAAAAATCACGGTCGTTTCGCAGGCCGGGAAGGAAGCGACGATCACGCTTGTGTCTCCCGGAGAATTTGTTGGAGAAGAGGCGCTGGCGACGGTTGCCGGGCTGCGCCTTTCCACGGCCACGGCGATCACCGCCTGCACCGCGCTCAAGATCAGCCGCGATGAAATGATTCGCGCGATGCACGAGGAGCCTGGTTTCTCCGACATGTTTATGAAGTTTCTGCTGGAACGCAGCATGCGGGTGCAGGCCGACCTGGTGGATCAACTGTTCAACTCCAGCGAAAAGCGGTTGGCGCGAATTCTGCTGTTGATGGCCGAGTTTGGCAAGCCGGGCGAACCGGAACAATACATTCCGAAGATATCGCAGGAGACGCTGGCGGAGATGATTGGGACGACGCGTTCGCGTGTGAGCTTTTTCATGAACCGATTTCGCAAGCTTGGGTTTATTGAATACAACGGGCGGATACGGGTTCATAAGTCGCTTTTGAACGTGATACTGCACGATCAAATGCCGGACGAAGAAAGAAGAGAGATACACGGCTCCGATATGGGTGAATAGTGTACGCGAAAGGGTGATTCGCGTTTAGCAAGGTTCCGATGAAATTGTTTCTCGGGAGCTTGTTGCCGGCGCCCTTGAAACATACCGCAGGGGCTAAAGGCCAACTTTTTTTGGCATTATCGGCACGACTGAACAGCTTGGTGAAAAAGGACCGATTCGGATGAAAGCCTCGAAAAAAATACCGCAGGGGCTAAAGCCTGACGTCAATTCTGTTGGCTTTATCGGCATGACTGAAGTCATGCCCTGATACAGAGCATTTGAAACCAGCGCTGGAATGAGTTTTTCACCAAGCTGTGAAGTCGTGCCCTTTCGCATATCTATTTCAAATTCAAAGTTAAAGTTTTTCAGCGTGCCGTAAAATGGCGCCCCATTGCATATCCATGACAGGCGAGACCTTCTGGGCAAGCCAGAGGCCCGCGAAGGCATTTTTTCTGCGTTGTTCGATATTGAACAGCGGCATTTTCCGGTGAATGGGAAACTGACTCCAGTTGATTGAACGAAGCAACTGGACGGGTCAGAAATGCCCAATAAGGAAACAAGATTACTGATTGTCGACGATGAACCTTCCATTCGCATGTCGTTGTCCAGCGTGCTTGCGGAGATTGGATATCGTGTGCGGACGGCCGAGGACGGCATGTCCGCGCTGGCGGAGCTGCGCAGTGAAGTCCCCGATATTCTTCTTTCCGACCTGAACATGCCGGGCATGTCGGGCTTCGAATTGCTTTCAGTAGTTCGGCGCCGGTTCCCCGCGATGAAGACGATCGCAATGAGCGGAATGTTCAACGGCAACGAAGTGCCTTCGGGCCTTGCCGCGGACGGCTTCTATCAGAAGGGCAGCAGCGTGGGCTGCCTGCTGCGATTGATCGATTCCGCGCCACCGCCCGAGCGCATTGCTGACAGCAGTGCGAGAGCGGCGGGGGCGATGTGTGCGGGGCCCATATGGGCGGAGCAAAGCGGAGAGGGCAGCTCGGCAGAAGCTCAAGTGACGATCTCCTGTCCGGAGTGCCTGCGAAGCTTTTCGCAGTCATTCTCCGGATCGGACGGCCTGATGTACGAAACACATTGCAGGTATTGCCTCGGGTTGATTCACTACGCAATCGCCCAATCGGTAGTCCAGTCCGCGGGGAGACCGGCTGCGCAGGAGATTCAGAGGAACCGCAACGGGAGCAAATTTCAAGCTGCCAGTGCGCACCAGAATTCCAACTAACCCAACGAGGAGTTGACTTGATGCGAGCTATTGCTGAGTTGAACATGCTGTTGAGGGAACGGATCGAATTGCCTGCCGGTCTGAAAATGACAACGGATGAGTTCCGCGAGGGATGGAGCTTTATCAAATCCAATGATGCGCGCCGCCTGGAAAAGAGGATTTTGAAGAGCGGGTGGAATTTCATCAGGATTGCGGATGGTTCACTGCGCAGCGGGGTGGGCGAGACGCAGCAGGAAGCCATTGCCAGCGCGCTGAAGCTGGCTCTGCGCCGCGTGAACACGCACTTCAACGCGGTGCAGGTGGAGCATATCGAATTGACGAAGTACCCATGGTTTTTTCTGGCCAGGGTCAGAATCTATCCGTATCGCATTCAGGAAGGCGCGATCCTTGCGGTTTCAGATGAAGTGTTGCCGGATGGGATTGGCAAGCGGCCTGCTCGATCGCATCGGTTGGCGAACGGTTCAGCGGAGATGTACCCGGATTTTGGCAGCGCGATGCCGATGCTGAAGCACATGCTGACTACGGCGCGCGCTTCGGAGGCGACGAACTAATGTACATGGTGCAGGTGGCGTTTGTGGTTGCGTTGGTTTACGAATTGTTGCGCTTGGAACGGGGACCGGTTTTGAGCCGTGCACGCTCCCGCTGCAGTTCACGGTAGACGTCGCTTTTGGATTGACCGAGTTCACGCGCAAGGAGCTTGAGGGCTTCCTTTTCATCAATGCCGGCCTGGGACTGAAGTCGCTCAACGCGAGCGGCTATGGTTTCCGGGGCGGCATTGTTGTTTTGCGCAGCGATGGATGGGGGCAGGACTTCGACGAGCAGCGTGATTTCTCCGCGGACACGATCGCGGGAGGCAAGATCACGGCGTGCCTCTGATACCGTTGCGCGCAGAAACTCCTCGTGAATCTTGGTCAGCTCGCGGGCTACGACTACGCGCAGCTCAGAGCCCCAGACAGACTCCAGATCGGCCAGCGTGTCGAGAATGCGATGCGGCGCCTCGTAGAAAATCAGGGTGCGGGGTGAGGGCCTCGCTTCGCTCGCAAGCTCTTCGAGGCGGGTGCGGCGGGCGCCGGCTTTTTCAGGAAGAAATCCGATGAATTGAAATTCGCCGGTGGGCAGGCCGGACGCGACGAGGGCGCTGAGAGCGGCGTTGGCGCCGGGGATGGGGATTACCGGAACGCCGGCGGCTATGGATTCTGCAGTGAGCCAGGTGCCGGGATCGCTGATGCCGGGCATGCCGGCGTCAGAGACGACCGCGATGCGGCCCCCGGCTTTGAGGGCTTCTATCAGTTCAGAAGCGCGCTGGTGTTCGTTGTGCTGGTGAAGGCTGACGGTGGGAGTGGCGATCTGGAAGTGGTTGAGGAGTTTTTGCGTCTGGCGGGTGTCTTCACAGGCGATGCGGTCAACGCTGCGGAGGACTTCGAGGGCGCGGAGGGTGATGTCGCCGAGGTTGCCGATGGGTGTGGCTACGAGGTAGAGGCCGGGTGCGATGGGGTGGTCGTTCTGTTCCATGATTGGTCCGGCTTGGGTGTTTTTCTAGCTGGCTTCTTCGCGTTCCAGACGGCGCTGCTCGGCTAACAACGACATGGAGCTCATCAGGTTTTGGACGCTGACAATGCCGACTACGCGGCCGCTGTCGGTGACTGGAATGAGTGCGAGGCCATGGCCGGCGGTGAGACGGCGGATGGTGGTTCCGAGCGTGTCTTCAGGGCGGGCGACCTGGAAGGCTCGGGACATGACGGACTGCACGTAACCGTTGCCGTCGCTGCGCAGGGCGTCGACGATGCGCTGGCGAGAGATGATGCCGACGAGCTGAAGGCCGCGGACTACGGGGAAGTCTTCCTGAAGGGAGTGGACGCAGCGGACCAGCGCGTCGGACAGGGTGTCAGAGGGTGAGAGGGTGGCGAAATCGGTGAGCATGACTTCGCGCATCTGGACGGTGTCAACGACGGACTGGAAGAAGACGCCCTGATCTTCAATCTGCGCGCCAATCATGATGAAGAAGCCGGCGATGATTAGCCAGTAATTGTGAAGCACCATGCCGCCGATCATGGCGATGAGAGCGAGGATTTGTCCCAGGCCGGCAGCGGCGCGGCCGGTGGGCGCGAGGCCGTGCTTGCGGAAGAAGCTGCCGCGAATGAGGCGCCCGCAGTCCAGAGGATAGGCGGGGACGAGATGAAGGACCGCCAGGCCGACCTGCATCCAGACCATGCTGCGAAGCAGATATGCGGAGGTGATGAAGGGCGGATTGAAAAGCTGGATGTCGCCGCCGGCGCCGTAGAAGGTAACGGCGAGGGTGAGCGCGGTGGCTGCGTTGGTCAGCGGGCCGGCGAAGGCCATGGCGAACTGGCCTGTGCCCTGATTGGCGTTTTCCTGGCTTTCAGGATTGGCGTATGCGTAGAGACCGCCGATGGGGAGCAGCAGGATGGCGCGAAGGCGAAGACCCAACCATGCAGCAACGATGAGACGAATGGACTCGCGGGCCACCACGGCGAGAACGACAACCATAAACAAGCCCAAACCGCGGCCGATGCCGTCGTTGCCGCTGAGCACGAGGCAGATGATCGCCAGCAATGGGAAAAAGGCATGGACGCGCAGTTCGACGCCCATCCAACGGCCCAACGGGATTGACCAGCCTCGCATAAAAGGATTGTACCGTGTGGGTCATGGTCGGGGATGGGTCGGGTATGCTGAACTGCGATGCGCATCATTGCGGGGGAGTTTCGATCGCGAAAGCTGGAGGCTCCGGCGGGGATGGCTACGCGGCCTACCAGCGACCGGCTGCGCGAGACGCTGTTTAATGTGCTGGCGCCACGGATTGAGGGCGCTACGTTTCTTGATCTTTATGCTGGATCGGGAGCGGTGGGGATTGAGGCGCTGAGCCGGGGAGCGAAGAGCGTGGTGTTTGTGGAACGCGCGCCGGCGGCGTTGGCGGCGTTGCGGGGGAATTTGGATCGGCTGGGATTGATAGCGGGATTCCGGATTCAGAGCGGAAGTGTGGGGGCGTGGTTGAGGAAGACTTCGGTTGGTGGGGCGACGTTTGATTTGGTGTTTCTTGATCCGCCTTATGAGGCTGAGGAGGAGTATGCGGCTGCGCTTGGGATGCTGGGCGGGGACGCGGCTGGATTGCTGGCGCCTGGGGCGTTGGTGATTGCAGAGCACAGGAGCAGGGCGGGGCGTAAGGGGCGGTTGGAAGAGCGATATGGGAAGTTGGAACGGACTCGGATCTTGGAGCAGGGGGATGCGGCGTTGAGTTTTTACAGTGCGGCGTCGTGAATGAATGCGACAGAAGGCTCGAGCTGATTTGGAAGCTGCGCGGTCCAGGGAAAAAGTGCAGATGGGGTTGAATACATTCAGCAAGTCAGCACCTCTTCGCGGGATAGCGAGTCAGCAAGTCAGCGGAGCTTTGGGCGAGGCTGGAGAGCGGCCTTAAGCGAGCACTGTTGTGGGGATTCCGGAGAATTCGACGGTGACTACAGTTATGTCGTCGGTTTGGCCGAATAGGCGGGCGGCTTCGGCGATTTCGGCGGCGGGGCGGAGACTGAGTTTGCGGGTGCGGTCGAATCCGAAGAGGTCGGCAGATGGGGATTTGGAGTTGGGTTTCGACTGGGCTTCAACTACGCCGTCGGAGACGAGGGTGAGGCGGTCACCGGGCTCGAGCTTTATGGTCATTGGCTTATAGTCCGCATTAGCCAGAATGCCCAGCGGGAGGGAGCCGGGAATCTCCATTTCGTGACCATTCAGGTAGGGCGGGAGATGGCCGGCATTGGCGAGCGTGAGCAGGCCGTCGGCGGTGAGATGCGCGGCGAGGCAGGTAGTGAAGCCGCCGCTGGAACGACCCATCATGCGCTCGTTAAGCGAGGCTAGCATGGCGGCGGGATCGGAGTTGTGTGTGGCTTCAGCACGAATGGCGCCCACCAGCACGGAGACCATCAAGGCGGCGGGCAGGCCTTTGCCGCTGACGTCGCCGACCACGATCAGCATTCCGCCGTCGCTGAGGGCGATCTGCTGATAGAAGTCGCCGCCGACCTGTTCGGCGGGCTCATAGATGCTTTCAACTTTGAAACCGAGGCACTGGTCGAGCTGGTCGGGCATGAGGATCTGCTGCACCTGGCGGGCGGCCTCGAGCTCACCGGCCATGTGCTCTTCTTTGCTGCGGGCCATGGAGAATCGCCGGATAAGAAAGACCAGCATGGCGAGGAGGAAGACGAGATGGAACAGGATTCCGGTCCGCATGGTGAAAGGCGGCAGGGAAACCGTTATCTCCAGGATGCGTGGGAAGGTGATCCATCCGGCCTGGCCGAGCACGATGGCGACGTTGTCGGCGAGGTAGTATCCGACATCGAGCAGGGCGGGCACTAGAAGCAGGCGGGCATCGAAGTTGCCTTCGAGGGTTCGCTTGATCAGGACGGATAGAATCCACGCAACCGCGGGGATGAGGCAGCAGATTTGGATGGCGGCGGATATCGGTGCGGAACACCAACCGGGCCAGTAGAAAACGGCGGGCAACGGGCTGAAGGCCACCAGGGCGAGGAAAAGACGGGCGAGCCAGCCGAGCCGGACTTTGAGGACGATGGAAAAGAAGCACAGGCCCGAAAAGATGGTGAGTGCGACAAAGGCGCCATCGAGCAGATCGTTGATGGGCACGGCCGGCCATGAATAGATTGCCTGGCAGATGCTGAGGGCGATGTCGGCGGCCTGGGCCAGCAGCATGAGGGCGAACCAGAGATATTCACGCTCGGCAGGGCGGATGAGAAACAGGCAGAGGATGGCGATTCCGATGAGCGCGGCAGTGATGCAGTAGGAATAGCCGTCGACGAAGGCGATGTTGCGGGTGATCTGGTGGTGGCGCTGTTCGCTCTGAAGCAGCTTTGGGTCGCCGGCAACGTGGCCGGCGAAAAAGGGTCCTCCGCCCACGTAGCCGGCCCAGATGGGAGAATGCCAGACACGGATGGCTACCTGAACGGTGCGTTGAGAAGCGCTGCCGGACTGGGTGAGCGGGTAGATGCGGTAGCTGATGACGGTATTGGGCAGGATGGTGGGCGGCATCCTGCCCGAGCCACCGACGAGATTGCCATCGACATAGACCTGGTACGAGGTAACGATGGGCGCGAGCATGAGTGAGGTAGGCTTGTTGCCGGCGGGAATGTCGACGGTGAATCGATACCACGCGAAGCCGCTGAGTCCTGTGTAGCCTTGCGTGGACCAGGAACGGCCACTGAGAAGCAGGGGCCAGGCGGAGTCGTCAAAGTTGGGCTGGGCCCAGAGCGGGGTTGGTTGGTCTCTGGGATTTGTGGATGGAAGTGTGGGTGAATCGCCGGGGTGGAAGCGCCAGAGACCAGCTAGAGAGACGATTGATTCGCGGCCTTTATCGAGGTCGAAGGATTGAGCGGAGAGCGTGGCCGCGGACACTGCCGCGGCAAAGCAAACCAATCGGGAAAGAGTCGAGCCAAATCGCATGGGCGCGTTTACTGAAGGGGGTCAGCGATGAAACGTGGATTGATGCTAACGCAGCGGGGGCGGTTTGCCCAACTGGATAAAGAGAAACGGGGGGTGGGCAACTTGTTTAGAGTGTTGTCCATGAGGATTTCGAAGCTGTTGTTGGCGTTGGGAGTGGCGGTTGGCTTATCTGGACTCGCGTTGGGATCGGGTGCTCAGCCTGGTGCGGCTGCGAGAAGCGCGGGAGAAGTATTCCATGGATTGGGTGAGCCGCAGTTGGTGATTCTGGATACGGATATTGGGGACGATATTGATGATGCGTTTGCGCTGGCGCTGGTGTTGAAGAGCCCGGAGCTGAAGGTTCTGGGAATTACTACGGCTTATGGGGACACGGAGCTAAGGGCAAGGTTGGTGGATCGGTATTTGGATGCGGTGGGACGCTCGGATATCACAGTGGCTGAGGGCTCAGCTACCAAAGCGGAGAATGTTTTTACACAGGCTGCATATGCGCGGATGAAGGACGTTCAATGCGTCGCGAAGTTGACGAACCGGACGGATTCCAACGACGCATGCTATGGCAGCGGCAGGACACATATCGATGCAGCCGGCTTTCTGCTTGATCAGATTCGCGAACATCCGGGCGAGATTACGCTGATTGCAATTGGGCCGCTGAACAATATTGAGGAGGCGATCAAGCGTGATCCGGCTACGTTTCGCAAGCTGAAGCGGGTGGTGATGATGGGCGGGAGCATTTATCGGGGGTATGACGGGCACAATGGCGAACGTCGTCCGCCGGATGCGGAGTGGAATATCAGCCGTGATCCGGCGGGGCTAAGGGCGCTGTTGGGGTCGGGGGTGCCGGTATTCATGATGCCGCTGGATTCGACGCAGATTCACCTGGAGGCGAAAGAGCGGGAAGAGGTTTTTGCGCATGGGTCGCCGCTGACGGACCAGTTGACGCTGCTTTATCACCAGTGGAAGGCGGGGACGGATGGGCATCCGGACGCGCCGACGCTGTTTGATCCGGTGGCGGTGACGTATGCGATCAGGCCGGGTTTGTGCCCGGCGACGCCGATGCGGATCGAGGTGGATGACAAGGGATTTACGCGGCCGGTGGAGGGTGCGCCGAATGTGCAGGTTTGTTTGAAGTCGGATGAGAAGGGGTTTATGGAATTGCTGTTGAGGCGGGTTAAGAGTGACGGGGCGCAGTGAGGCCTGGCCCACGGAACCCGATGTGCCCTTTTTCGAGAGTCTCGGGGATTTGCAGTGGGTGGCCACGGGAAAACGTGCCTTCGACGAGATTTTGTCCAAGACATCCCTCAGCGGCTGAAGCCGACGCTCATTTCTGATTGTCGATGGCACGATTGAAATCGTGCCCTTTCAAAGCTAAGACCGTGCCCGTTCAAGGCTAAGATCGAGACCTCTCAAGACGGTGACACGGACGCCGGCTAGAGCGGGTTTTGCAAGAACCTTTTGTGGCCCTTTGGGCGCTGAGCGGACACCTGTGCTCGACGTCACTTCCAACTCCAACTGCGCTGCGGGAAAGTAGGTGCGGAATGGCGGTGCAATATGATCGGCCATTTCTTGAGAGATGTGCGGAGGGAACGTGAAGAACGCGGGGAAGATGAAGGTTTTGGGAGGTTTGGCAGTTCTGGGGGCGGGCTTGCTGATTGGTGGTTGCAGGCATGCGCCGGATTTGACGGCAGCCAATGCGCAGGCTTTGATTCAGGCGGATTATGACAGCAAGGCGGCTGCGGGCGCGCTGATCAAAGTTGACGATCTGGGTTTGAGGCAGGGATTGACGGCCAAATATTGGGACCTGACCAAGGTCTATCCCAATAAGATGTGGGCTGACTACACGCTCACGGCCGATGGCAAGAAAGTATTGACGCTAAAAGCGGGCGGAGATGTGATTCAATGGCGTCCTGACACCGTGGGCGGAACCGGCACGAATTTCTCCTTTTACGTAGTCGCTGTGGCGGCCAATCACTTGAAAGTCAAGGATGTGCAGGATCCTCAGGATGAAGTTTTGCCGGGTGTGGCGACTGCGAAGAGCGCGACATTCAACGAAAGCGTGGATTTGACTGGAGTGCCGGCGGGGTTGGCGGAGATTGCTCATAACCCAGGGAACAAGTTGAGCAGCAAAAAGACTGCCAATTTTGAGTTGGCCAATGGCGCCTGGAAGCTCCATTCGATCGAATAGAGGAAAAAACGACGGCATAACGCAAAAAATCGTAGTGGGAGGCAGAATTCGTTGACCCCACCCCGGTTTCTTGCTATTGTTAGAAGGTTCGGCAAGAACGCCTCCCTTCGTGTGTCTTAGCGCAGGTGGCGTGTGGGCAGCCCGCACCGGGCGGTTAGGGTGTGAGCTGGTCCCCAGGGCCTGGTGCAGTTGATCGGCCAGACAGGTCCCCGGAGTGGCTCTCTTCTTGCGGAGGGCAGGGGCAACATCGCTACGGCGCCCGCGCGTTCCTCTACCTTGGAGGGCTATGCGGGCCGGAACCGGGATACGGAGTTGGCTTTTCTCTGGAAGATGAGGGAAAACGCCCGATCACCGTCCTAGTTCTCGTCTGAGATTGGAACGAAGACAGACGCGAAGCAGCAACCAGGGCTTCTGTGCGCGTAAATCGCCACGGAGAGCCCAATTGGACTGCGCGCGGCTGAGTGAATTGGAAGTTTTACGGCATTTGGGTAAGGAGTTTGGTTTGCCTACATTCAATCAATTGGTCCGCAAGGGGCGTACGGCCCCCCGTTACAAGACGGCGTCACCTGCTCTGCAGGCCTCGCCGCAGCGGCGCGGTGTATGTACCCGCGTGTACACACAAACGCCGAAGAAGCCGAACTCAGCCCTGCGCAAGGTAGCCCGCGTGCGGCTGACCAACGGGATCGAGGTCACGACCTACATTCCCGGCATCGGCCACAACCTGCAGGAGCACTCGATTGTGCTGATCCGCGGCGGCCGTGTGAAGGATCTTCCCGGCGTTCGGTATCACGTGGTGCGCGGCACGCTGGATTCAGTGGGCGTGGCAAACCGCAAGCAGAGCCGGTCGAAGTACGGAGCCAAGCGTGCCAAGGGTGGCGCGGCGCCGGCGAAGAAGAAGTAGGAAAGCAGGGAATAGGGATTAGGGATTAGCAAACGCTGACCACTAATCGCTGGCCTCTAGCCACTGAAACGGTTCCGGGACGGTGTTTCGAGCCCGGCCTTGGGTATTAGAAGCAGCGCTAGAAGCGCGGAAGGTTTTGA
This sequence comes from Occallatibacter sp., assembly GCA_050013695.1. GTDB lineage: Bacteria > Acidobacteriota > Terriglobia > Terriglobales > Acidobacteriaceae > Telmatobacter. The sequence continues at coordinate 745 of JBEKET010000088.1, read as the reverse complement.
GAGCATGCCGAGAAAAGGGCACATTGCGAAGCGGGAAGTGGCACCGGATCCGGTTTACGGGTCGACGCTGGTGACCAAGTTTGTCAACTCCATGATGTGGGGCGGCAAGAAGTCAACGGCGCAGGGCATCTTCTACCAGTCGATGAAGAACCTGGAAGAAAAGGGCGGCGGGGACGACGCGCTGAAGCTTTTCAAGAAGGCGGTCGAGAACTGCAAGCCGCTGCTTGAAGTGAAGACGCGGCGCGTGGGCGGCGCTAACTACCAGGTGCCGATCGAAGTGAATCCGGACCGGCGCACGTCGCTGGCGATTCGCTGGCTGATCACCTACGGGCGCAACCGCGGCGAAAAGGGCATGATCGACAAGCTGAGCAATGAGTTGCTGGACGCGGCCAATGGCCGTGGCGCGGCGATGAAGAAGAAGGAAGACGTGCACCGCATGGCTGAGGCGAACAAGGCCTTTGCGCATTATCGCTGGTAAAACAGCTTTCAGCTATTAGCTTCTAGCTTTTAGCTTTCGGTGCTGAAGTTTGAGAGTTTTGGGGCCGCGTGAAGCGGTTCCGGGAATAAAGAGCTAGAGGCTAGTAGCTAGAAGCTGGCAGCTAGATTTAACCGCGGGACTAAGAGCCCGCAAGGAAGAAATGCCGTGGCTCGCACCATACCTCTGAATCGTTGCCGGAACATCGGAATCATGGCGCACATCGACGCCGGAAAGACGACAGCGACAGAGCGCATCCTGTTTTATACC
>JBEKET010000087.1:0-13252 GCA_050013695.1 Occallatibacter sp. | reverse complement strand
CTTCTCTGCTCCAAGCACGCTGATCATCCATCCTCAGCTTGCCCGCTCGGACTCCTTCAGGCTCATCTTGAGTTGGAATCAACTTCCTCGCTCAGGCTCATCTTGCGTTGGACAAGAGTTTTCGTTGACTCTGGGTGTTGTTTCGGGTATTCTGGAGTCCTTGCGCGGTGTTGCGCCTGGGCTCTGTGTGTGCGGGGCTCCAACGACAAACAATCGTCGATTGGGGCGTTCATCCGGATCCCGGTGGTCGTTATCCCTGGTGGGAGCGTCCGGCGAAGGCCACCGGCTGCTGGAAGCGGTTCCGATGGACGTTCCGGCAAAGCCAAAGCCCCTTGAGGGCCAGCTTCACGCAGTTTTCTCACCCGAACAGAATTGTTTGGAAGTGGGTAGAAATCAAGGCCCGTGCGTGTTTTGCGTGGGCGAGCGCATTTTGCGCGAGAGTTTGTTGGGCAGGTTTACCGGTGGGCAGGAATCGCCGGACAAGTTTTTAGAGGGCGGGAGATCGAAATGGGTACCTTTGTTCCGAGCGGCAAGGATATTGCGCGCAAATGGTTTGTGGTAGACGCAAGCGGCCAGACACTGGGCCGGCTGGCAACCAAGGCAGCCGATGTGCTGAGCGGCAAGCTGAATCCGCAGTATGTGCCGTACATCGACATGGGCGACCACGTGATCGTCATCAACGCGGAGAAGGTGCGGCTGACCGGTCTCAAGGCCGAGAGCAAGCTCTATCGCCGCTACACCGGTTTCCCCGGCGGGTTGCGCGAAGAGTCGTTTGTGCGGCTTTTGAACCGCAAGCCGGAACAGATTCTGGAGCAAGCCATCAAGGGCATGCTGCCGAAGAGCAAGATGGGCCGGCAGATGGCGACCAAACTGAAGGTTTATCGCGGCGACAAGCATCCCCACCAGGCGCAGGAGCCGGTGGCGCTGGCGATCAAGTAAAAGCAGCCGCTAGCTGCTAGCTTTTAGCTGCTAGCTCAGGAGTTTGTGATTCAGAGTTTTTACGGCTTTTAGCTAGAGGCTAGAAGCTAGAAGCTAGGAGCTAAAAAGGAATGGCAGATCTGGTTCAGTATTACGGGACGGGGCGGCGCAAGTCGGCGATCGCGCGCGTCTTTCTTCGTCCCGGCACGGGCGAGTGGAAAGTCAACGGCAAGGCATTCGAAGAGTACTTCGTGACCGAACAGCAACGCGTAGCCGCCAAGCGGACGCTGGTGGTGGCTGAGCTGGCAGGGAGCTTCGATGTCGTGACCACCGTAAAGAGCGGTGGTGTGGCCGCACAGGCCGATGCCGTCAAGCTGGGCATTGCCCGCGCACTGGTTCAGTTCAACCCCGAGTTGCGCAAGACGCTGAAGGCCGAAGGCCTGCTGACGCGTGACGCACGGCAGAAGGAACGTAAGAAGTACGGGCAGAAGGGCGCCCGCAAGCGGTTCCAGTTCAGCAAGCGCTAGAAACAGCTGTTAGCTTCCAGCCTCTAGCTTCTAGCTCTTTTGTGCTTGTATCTGGTTCATCGGATAACCGATAAGGTCAATCCTGGCAGAGAAAGGCTAAAGGCTAAAAGCTAGCAGCTAGAAGCTGGTTTTTACCAATCTCCCGCATAAGCGGGTTCAATCCGGGGAAGGCAAAGCCGGCCCGGATGCAATCCACGAAGGAGGCCCATTGGCCACGATCACAATGAAGGAGCTGCTCGAAGCTGGAGTTCACTTCGGGCATCAGACGAAGCGCTGGAATCCAAAGATGAAGGAATATATCTTTGGCGAGCGCAACGGAATTTACATCATCGACCTGCAGAAGACGCTGAAGCTGTTCAAGGACGCGTCGAAGTTCGTCACAGAGCTGTGCGCGGGAGGCAAGACGATTCTGTTCGTCGGCACCAAGCGCCAGGCGCAGGATGCCGTGGCTGAAGAGGCCACACGCGCTGGGATGCCGTATATCAACCAGCGCTGGCTGGGCGGCCTTCTGACCAACTGGGTGACGGTGCAGAAGAGTGTAAAGCGCCTTCAGGAACTGGATGAGATGGCCGTGGACGGCCGCTACGAATTGCTGACGAAGAAGGAAGTCATCAAGTTGGAGCGGGAACGCAAGCACCTGCAGGCCAATCTGGCCGGCATCAAGACGATGAAGCGGCTGCCGGATGCGCTGTTCATTGTCGACTCAAACAACGAGGCGATTGCCGTGAAGGAAGCCCGCAAGCTGGGGATTCCGGTGGTTGCGGTTGTGGATACGAATTGCGATCCGACGGTTGTGGACTACGTGATTCCGGGCAACGACGATGCGCTGCGCGCCATTCGCCTGTTCACCTCGAAGATTGCCGATTCGGCGGCCGAGGGCGTGAACCTGGTGGGTGACAAGGCCTTCACCGAGGAACTGCCTGTGCCGGCAGCGGAAGAATCGGCTGCCGAAGCGGCGCCGGTTGAAGAAGTGGACCTGGAAGCAGCGCTGGGCGGCGGGATTCGCAAGGCGCCGGCCGTAGTGGCTGCGCTGGACGAGGCCGAAGTGGCCGAGGGCGCACACTAAGCTCTGGTCGCACAGCAAGTGCGGATAACGAGACAAGCGTGGCCGCCAATCAGACAGCCACGCTTTTCTTATGCCACTGGCTGTGGGGCAGACCAAGATCGATGAACAATAGCTCCGCGAGGGGCTTGTGAAACAGGAAAAGAGAGAGATGACGACTGTGAGCGAGAAGATTGATGCAAAACAGGTGAAGGCGCTTCGCGATATGACCGGTGCGCCCATGGGCGACTGCAAGAAGGCACTGGAGGAGGCGAAGGGCGATCTTGAGGCCGCCATTATTGTGCTGCGCAAGCGCGGCATGGCTTCGGCGCAGAAGAAGGCTGCACGCAGCACCAACGAAGGCGCTGTGGGCACCTACATCCACGCCGGCGGCAAGATCGGCGTGCTGCTCGAAATCAACTGCGAGAGCGACTTCGTTGCCCGCACCGATGACTTCCAGGACCTGATGAAGGACATCGCGATGCACATCGCAGCCAGCGATCCTCGCTACGTGAAGCCGGAAGACGTGACCGTAGAAGACCTGGAGCGCGAGAAGGATATTTATCGCGCGCAGGCCGCAGCCACGGGCAAGCCGGCACCGGTGATCGAGCGGATCGTGGACGGCAAGATGGCCAAGTTCTACGAGGAGGTTTGCCTGCTGGAGCAGCCCTTCATCAAGGACCAGGCGGTGAGCATCAAGGAACTGATCGCGCAGAAGGTGGGCAAGCTGGGCGAGAACATCACGGTGCGGCGTTTTGCGCGGTTCAAGGTGGGTGCGCCTGACTGGACTGTGGCGACGACCAAGGCGGTTGAAACGGCTGCCGAGTAGTTTCGACCACAAATCGCAATAAGGAAAAGGCCCGGGGCGCATGCTCCGGGCCTTTTTCTTTTGCGATTCGACCTACTCGTCTTGCATTCAGGTTCCCCGTGCGCGAACGCCAGAGAGACTCCGGAATGTGTGGAAGGCAGAAGAATCCGGAATCATATTCCGCTAAATATGCAAAAGTCTGCGCGCATTCGGATCGACGGACGGTAAACCCTTTCGAATTGGAGAGAAGCATTGGAGCGTGAAGTGCACTTACAGGGGTGAAACGTCTACCGTCACTTCCCTAATTTGACGAAATCAGCATCCACTCCCCCTCGAAGCTGGGGGCTTGCCCGGCGATAACCGCCGCAGAAAAGAGACACATCGGGTGTTGAAACATTTAAAGATTCTTGCACTTACCGGTCTGGTGATTGCCGGTATTGTCGTGGCGCCATCGGCGAAGGCCGATGAACTCTACAATCTCAACTTGCTCTTTGCCTCCGGCGCCACGTTTGCCGGCACAGTGGATCTTTCTCCCGACTTCTCCAACGTGGACGCCGTCAACGGGACACTGACGGAGTACCAATACGGAAACACCGGATACGAGGGCAGCGGCAGCGACACCATCGATTGGGTATGGTATGGCGGGTATGACTTTGCAAACCCGCCTGTCGAGAGCACCTTTCTCATGGACGGACCTCCCGGCAACTACACTTTCGGCGATGGTGGCTACTACAATTACATCGATTTTACCTACAACTACTCCAACGCTCCCAGTTTGGTCTTCAGTAGCCAGAGCTACGGCAACTCGGTTGATTACTTCGATCCATTGGTAAGCGGTTCGATCACTCCAACCCCTGAACCTGGAACCATCATGCTGCTTGGCATCGGTCTGCTTGGGTTCGCCGGGATGGTTCGCCGTAAGATCGGGTCGCGCGCCTAACACCATCAGGGTTGGCAAAGAGCTGCCTCATGCGAAAAGGCCCCGGGGGGCAATCCCCGGGCCTTTTCAGTTAGATGCGTCGCCGTGTCCGGATCAGGCTGCGGAGTCTTTCACATTACCGCCGCAATCCGCGTGGCCGCAGAGGCAGACAATTTCCATTCTTGTTCCGATCTGTTCGCAATGTGGGCTGCAATACTTGGCGTTTCCGGGCGGAACGCACGTGCAAGCCAGATTGCCGCATTTCTTAGGATTGGCCATGGTTCTCCTTCCTCGATCCATTCCGATAGGCTGCCGTTGGCAGCACGCCAGCATTAAACTCCAATCCGCTGGAAAAAGAAAGTGTGGGAACGCACCCGCCAACCGGAGATGCGAAAGCTCTGAGTTAAGGAACTACGGCGCAAAGCGTCCCATGGCGCGACCCAACCGCGCGGCTGGTATGCGATACTCGAAAAGGCATGTATAAACGCATTGTTCTGAAGCTTTCAGGTGAGGCGCTAGCCGGGGATCGCGGCTTTGGCCTGGACGCCGACAAGGTGGCCGGGATTACCGATGAGGTCGTCGAGATTCACGCGCTGGGCGTCGAAATCGGCATTGTTGTTGGCGGAGGGAACTTCTTCCGCGGAGTGGAAGAGCAGGCCAGGGAGATGGACCGCGTGAGCGCCGACAGCATGGGCATGCTGTCCACGGTCATCAACGCCATCGCGCTGCAGGACTCCATTGAAAAACGCGGCGTGCAATGCCGGGTGATGAGCGCCGTATTCATGAACCAGCTGGCCGAGCCGTATATTCGCCGGCGGGCCGTCAGGCACCTGGAAAAGAACCGAATTGTGATTTTTGCCGCGGGCATCGGAAACCCGTTTTTCTCATCCGACACGGCAGCCAGCCTGCGCGCCATGGAAATCAAGGCCGATGTGCTGCTGAAGGGCACCAAGGTCGAGGGCGTCTACAACGCCGACCCGGTTCTGTTCAAAGATGCCGTCAAATACGACGAGATTACTTACATGGAAATCCTGCAGCGGGGTCTCAAGGTGATGGACCTCACCGCGGTCAGCTTGTGTAAAGACAATAACCTGCCACTGATTATCTTCAACATGAACCAGCCGGGAAACATCAAGCGGGTGGTGCTGGGGGAGAAGGTCGGATCGCTGGTTACGGCGTGAAAGCAGTTTTCAGTTGTAAGTTTTCAGTTCTCAGAATCTGATGTGCTGGCTCGGTTGCGGTCAATATTGAATGTCATCGTTCTGGCCGGAGACGTCTAATAGCTAAGTGGAGACGAACAAGCCAGCACGACTGAACGCACTGACAGGCTTGCGCACCTTCGCGGCCATAAATATTGTTCTTTTCCATTTTTCCGACCCACACAGGTTTGGTTTTCTGGCGCCGGTGATCAATGCCGGATACGCCTCGGTAAGCTTTTTCATCCTGCTCTCGGGGTTTGTGCTGGCGTATAACTACGCCGGGCGGGCGAGGGACGGCAAGCTCGACAGGGTGAAGTTCTGGAAGGCGCGATTCACGCGGCTTTATCCCATCTACCTGCTTAGCTTGATTCTTAGCTGGCGCATCATTGCTCAGGAACAGGGCGCACACACGCACGCGATGTTCTGGGTGGGAATGGTGCTGACGCCGCTGCTGCTGCAGGGATTCATTCCGTCGATTGCGACATTCCTGAACACACCAGCGTGGACCATGTCGGCCGAATGCTCCTACTACGCGGTCTTTCCCTGGCTGGCGAGTTGGAAGCAACCCCAAGCGTTCAGGCCGCACCTGTTGAAGATGGCCGGCATCTGGTGCCTTGGGATGCTGCCTGGCACGCTGTATATCCTGTTCAACCCAGACGGGATTGCGCACCCGGACCGGTGGAGTTACGGGCCGTGGCTGCAGGCGCTGAAGTACACGCCGTACACGCATTTTGCCAGCTTCATCTTTGGCGTGATGCTGGCCAATCTGGACGAGATGATCCCGCGGCAGAGCCAGTTGCGGCTATGGCTGGGGTTGGCTGGATTTGCGAGTATCTTCGGGCTGCTCGAACTGGGGCCGCTGGTGCCCTACGCATTGATTCATGACGGGCTGCTGATGCCGCTGTTTGGTTGCGTGGTCCTGGGACTGGCGGGTCAGAACCTGCTGGCGAGCGGGTTTGGGTTGCGGCCGCTGGTGTTTGTGGGTGAGGCCAGCTACTGCCTCTACCTGCTGCATTTCGCGCTGTGGAACCTGATTCACGACTCGCATGTGCTGAACAAGCTGCACCTGGATCAGTACGATCCGTGGATCAGCTACGTGACGCTGATTGGACTGGCTCTGCTGGCACTGCACTTTGTGGAGAAGCCGGCGCAGAAGGTGCTGCGCCAGTGGATGAAGACGGGAACGGTGGCGAGGGAGCCGAAACTGGAGATGGTGGGCGCGGATCGGGATGGGCCTTAAAAGCAGGTTCCAGATGACAGATTACAGAATGCGATTTTAGCTGTTAGGTTTCAGCTCTCCCATACCTCAGAATCGCTGGGTGCCTGGCATAGTCTCTACTCTTCGGCTAGGGCTACAAAGCTGTGCGCGGGTATCTCGACCTTGAAGTCGGTGTGCGCGGGTACTTGGCTCGCATGGCGCAGGTTGGGTCCGGGTGGGGCTTGAGGCGTAGCGGAGATGACTTCCCCGGTGGCCAGATTTTTCAACTTGGCGGATGTGCCGGGTAGAGTGACCGTGACCTGAGTTGGGTCGTCGCGATAGGACTCGACCACAAATGTTTGATTGTCGTATGCGAAGAGGCTGACCTGGGCGGGAGCGTCAAGCTGAACCGGTAGGTCGCGGAGCAGATACTGCTTGATTTGGGTGAGCACTGGCTGAGGCAGGGCGTAGAGGTCGCTGGGATTCTCCGGAATCGTCAGCACGTAGAGAACGCCTTTGGAATAACGATCCATGATGAGCAGGGGCGCGCCTCGTCCGTTGGCGGTTCCGCGCACCACGGGCCAGGCGTCGTTGGTTTGAAAGCCTATCTCGGGAATGAGCACTTCAGAGGTCTTGCCCAGGTCAGCGCCTGCGCCTGCACCGGATGCACCCCAGTATTGCTGCACCTTTAAAACATTGCCGGTGGGATGGATGTCGGCAATCTGACCGATTCCCTTCCCTTCCAGACTTCCCAGCAGGCCGGAGGTGATGACGATGTTGCCACCCGCTTCAAGGTGCTTCCTGATTTTCGAGACGAGGTCAGGATCAAATTTGGCTGATTCGGTGAGGAGGATGGTTTTTGCGGCGTCTGGAAACTCCGGATGGAGATCGATGGGGACGCCGATCATGCCGAGGTAGTTGTGGAGGAAGTCTTCGCCGGTGGACTGGTAGGGCTTGTAGCTTGCGAGGCCTATGGGGTTGCCGAGCTTGCCGGCAATTGCGTTAACGGTGTTGAGCGCGTAGCCAGCCGCAGTGGCATAGTTGACCGGCGCCGCAGAGGCGGAAGCATAGTGCCACCTTTCCAGGCCAGCCAGATTAAAGCTGGTGTCGAAAGCGCTCCATTCCTTGCGGTCTCCCATTTCCGCATGTTGAAGCAGGTTTGACCACTGGAAGAGCATGATCTCGGGGGCCTTGGCCAGCATGGTGTCCCATAGCTGCTCGGCGTAGCGATCGAGATAGCGCGTATCGTATGTGTCGACCCAGCCGCCGCCATTGTGTCCGGGGCTGATGCTGTCGAAATAGCGGACGATCTGGTAGCTCTCATACTGCTGCAGGTGCTGGTCGGTGGTGACGGGGTCGCGGGTTTCAGTGCCGGTGTAGATGCCGTCGAATATCTTCGGCTCCTGGTCGAGATCGTATCCGTTGGCCTGAAAGTGTTCATACCAGTTGGGAAACTTGATGACGATCTTCACCTTTGGATTGACGGCGCGCGCTGGACCCACCACCAGGTCGCGCGAGACCTGATCCATGAGCTTGAGACGGAATTCGGGCCAGCTCAATCTGCCCTTGGCGGCGATGTCGGAGTCGCGCTTGGTGTTGTTGAAGAAGAAGTCGTCGAGAATGATCTCGTCGAAGTGGCGCGCTGTGACTTCGGCAACGTTCTTCACGTAGTCGCGCTCTTTGGGGTTGGTATAGCAGAAGGAGATGAACTGGCCGTCGGTGCCCTGGCTGTTTTCAAAGCCGGCCATGTCACCGCCGGCGGCATAGGCAATGCCGCCGGCCACCTGAACGCCGCGGGTGATGAAGAATGCTTTCACAGTATCAAGCAGCGCACCATCCGCGAGCGTGCCGCTGCGATAGCTCTCGATATAGACCTTGTCGACATGGACCTGGCTGGAGATTTCGTCCCAGGATTTCTGAAGCCACACCGGATCCTTCATGCGCTCGACCACGCCAACAGGGATGTACACGGCCACGCGGAACTGGTTGGGCGGAGGTGCGGTGGGCGCGGTGGCATTTTGCGACAGGCAACGGCAGGCAAAAAGAAGAATCAGCAGGAATCGGGCACGCAACACTTTGGAGTCTCCTTGCCCGATGGAAAGCTGGGCCGAGCCAGTATATGCGGTCAGGGCGAGTGACAGATTTGAGGTGACAGGTTACAGACTGCAGATTCATGGCTGCGCGGAATTGCGCATGCGAGTATTGCTGAAGCCAAAGGCCCAGCTTTTGGGGGCTGGGCCTTTGCTTGTGACGCGGCTAAGTGATGCGAGGTCAGGAAGCGGAATCCGCCTCCCGGGAGAACCGGCTACGGACTGATTGTCTCAATGGCGTGGCCGCCATGGGGAACCGATGCCACAGCGGTTGGCTTGAACCCGGTCGGGTATGGCGTGGAAACAGTGGGAGTGAGCACGCCGGTGGTCGGGTTCAGCTTGAAACCGGAGACGGAATTGCCCTGGAGGTTTGCCGTATATACGAAGCGGCCCAACGAGGGGTCTACGACAATTGCGACCGGCGTGGTGTCAGTGGAGTTTGCGGTGGTGCCGGTGACGCTGACCGCAGCCGAGGGTGCGCCCGTGGTCAGTGTGATGTCGTACGCTGAGACCGTAGAGTCAAGGGAGTTGACGATATAGACGAACAGGCCGCGCGGATCCACTGTTACAGCCTGTGGTTCATTGCCGGTCTTATAGGGACCGCTGACCATGAAGTCGAGGACGCTGGTGCTCTGGACGATGTAACCGATCACTTCGTTGGACGCGAAGTCGGTGATATAGACAAAACGGTTTGCGGGGTCGGAGGTGATGGAGGTTGGCTTAATGCCGGCCTTCCATGGGCTGCCCGAGACAGGAGTCAACGCGCCGCCGGAACCGACGGTGTAGCCCCAGACCCAGCCGGGGTTGGCCGTGCTTGTGATTGATCCGCCCGGATTATATGCGGACTGATCATACCCGGTGACGTAGACAGCGGAACCGTTAGCCAGGACGTTGACGCCGGTGGGAACGATGGTGTCGCTGGGGTAACCGGGGATGGCAAGTGTCACATCTCCGGCGCCGGTAGAACTGCCGAGCGCACCTGAACTGAGCGGAAAGGTCACGAGCTGAGAGAGATTCGCGCCTGAACCATTGTAGGCCACGAAGAGGTCGGTGCCGGCGGTGTTGACCGCGAGGGCGACGGGGGTAAGGACCGTAGAGAAGGAGGCCGTCTCTTTGGCAGAGAGGACGCCGTTTGTCGCTATGTCGAAGTGGACCACGGTGGGAGCCGTAGAGCTGTCTCCCTGATTGGCGACATAGAGGTTCTCATAGTTCGAGGTCACGGCCAGGGCAACCGGGTTGACGCCGCCGGAGGGGACGGGCGCCGGTCCTGCGCGGAGCGCACCGGTTTCAGAGTCCGCGGCATAGGTTTCGATTTGTCCGGCAGCGCCGGTTCCCGAGCCCGCGGAGTCGGCCACAAACACATAATCGATGGTCGAGATCTCGCAGGAGGTCAAGAGTGAGGCCAGGAGAAGACCGGTAGTAGAGACCAGAAAAAGCTGGCTCAATTTGCTGAACTTCATGCGCTTCCTTCGTCGTGGGCCATCAAGCTGAAGCCCGAAGAATACTGGTTAAGTTGCCCCGTCTGGATTGTAAAAGCCCGACACGGGGTGTTGCTACTCAGTTTGGCGGCTGCGGAACCGGCCGCTATTTCGCTATTCCAGCTCCTGTGCCTTTATGAGGAATTGCAACGATCGCGGTAGGCAGGGCGTTGACCGTAAACGGAGAGTTCTGCGAATTGACAAGTGTGCCGGCGGTTGGACTGAGCTCAAATCCGGAGACTGTGCCGTTGACTCCGCTGCCGAGATAGTTGGTGGTGTAAAGGAAATGGCTGGTTGAAGGATCGATTCCCATGGAGACCGGCTGCAGGCCTGTGGCGTACGTTCCCAGGCTGGTGAGGACGCCGCTGCTCATTGAAAACGCCGTCACCGTCGAGTCTTGCGCGTTGGCGACGTAGACATACGGGTAGTTGGGGTCCGCGACGATTGCGGAGGGCTGATTGCCTGCCGTGAATGGACTGGAGCTGAGCTCCGTCAGCAGACCGCTTGACCCAATGGTGTAGCCGTGCACCTGGCCCAACACGGGGTCGGTTACATAGAGATACGTGCTGCTGGAGTCGCTGGCCATGGCGGAGGGGCAGGTTCCCACAACAAAGGGCGCATTAAGGAAGACGCCGGGGCAGGAACCGGTTGCAAAAGGCTTGGCGGTGAGGGGTGCGCCGCCGTTGAGCGGGGTCAGAGCGCCACCCGATGCGACGGAAAAGCCGAAGACATAATTTGCGGCAGTGTTGAGGTCGTAACCGGCAACATAAAGATAACTGCCGGAAGGGACGACGCTGAGAGCAGTCGGCTCGATCACGTCTGAGGGGCTGCTGGGCAGGCTCAGGGGCCAGTAAGTCAAGGTGCCGTTGGCCAATGGACTGGGCCCGATCGAATCGCTGGGAGGAGAGGTGGTCCCGACGTTAATCGGAAAAACGCCAATGGACCCGGAGCACGGCTCGGCGGTGGAGCAGAGGGGCAGCGGCTGGTAGGTGTCGAGGACAAACAGGTTTTTGCCGTTGACGGCGACGGCGAAGGGATAGATGCCCGGAGTATTGGTTGTGTTCTGGGGATAGAGCTTGCCGTCGTTGCCGATGATGAACTGGACGATGGTGTTGTCGTCCTGATTGACCACGTAGAGATTGGTGTTGTCGGAGGAGACTGCTTCAGCCACCGGGTTGCGCCCGCCAGATGGGAAAGGTGAAGTGGGAATGTGGCGCATGTAGCCGGATTCCGAGTTGATCTCGAGGACGTCGAGCTCACCGTAGTTGTTCGCCCCGGCGGCCTTGGAGCTGGCCACGAAGACAAAATCGACGGTAAGCGTTTCGCAGGCGGTCATCATTCCAGCCACCAGGAGGCTGGCCGCGGAGACCAGCAGCAGCTGGCTCGATTTGTTGAACTTCATGCGCATCTTTCGTCAGCGGACCGGAATTCCGGTCTCAAAAAAATCAGGTTTGGAATCGAACCCCGGGAGCGCTCAAAAAGTGCGGTGCCCGGGATTCGGCTACGTTTGGTAAAGAATCCGCCCCAGCCAGGAAATCTCGGGTTGGATTCCGGGGCGCATTCCAGGCGGGGAAGCCGGCCAGCCGGAACTCACCCCCAGTCACAACTGGGCCGCAACCCCGACCCTCTAGTTTGTACGCCCATCAACCAGGCACCAAGTGGCCGGACCCTGAAGCGCAAAGGTGCTGGTCGAGCGCAAATTGGTGAGATCGCCCGAGTTCGGATCGACCACGCGGCCCGTCACGCTGGAATCGTCGAAGTCGGCCGAGTAAATGAATTGGTCGGAGGGGTCCTCGACGAGGCACTGGGGACCCGATCCGGAACCAAATGGTTCGTCGGCGATGAAGCTGAGCTGGTACGCGGGGCTGGTGGTAATGAAATAGCCTGCCAGGCCGCTGTTGGCGTTGGCGCCGGTGGTGTTATTTCCCTGGTTTGCCACGTAGACGAACTTGCCCTTGGCCTCGACCATCAGAAAGATGGGGTTGGCGAGGGTGGGATCATCGGGAACAATCCCGCCCGGCTCGGACTGCAACGCGCCATTGGAACCGACAGTATATGGAAGAATCTGGCTCTGCGCGTCCTTGGTAACGTTGTTGAAGTTGACGATGGCAGGGTTGTTGTCGAGCACGTAGATCACACCGCCGGCATACACAATCGCAGAGGCCGAGGGCACGCCGCTGGTGCTGGCATCGGTGAGCGGCTGCGATGTGTTCTGGTTGATGGTCAACTGCCCGTTGCCGGAGTTGTAGGAGTAGGGAAATACCGAAGAGCCCCCAGTATATGGGTACGAACTGGCAGGAGTTGATCCAAACAGCGTAAGGAAAACGCCGCTGGCCTGGGCGAAGTCGACCGGATTGGCCGGAATCGGAAAGTAGGGGAGAGCGGCGCCGTTGGCCGATGTCACCTGTGCGTTCACGATGAGCGAAAGGCGGCCCGTGGTCTGATCGATTTTGAAGGCCGTGATGTCGCCGCAGGTGGTGGCGGCTGCGCCGAGGGCCAGCGAGCAGGCATCTCCGGTAGCGGGCGCGGAGTTGACCGGGGAATCATGGTCAAGCACATAAATATAGTTTCCGGATGAATCTGCGAGGATGCGGAAGGGGTTGATTCCCTGGCTGTAGAAAGTCTCCTGCGCGGTGAGGATGCCGTTCCCGCCCACTGAGAATTCGGTAATGTTGGATCCGGTGCAGGGGTCGGCCAATGTGCAGTCGCCGTTCCCGGCGGCGTTTACTCCCCGGTTAAGCACATAAAGAAAGCGGCTGCCGGTCAACAGGACGGCGCGAACTGGGTTGGCGCCGCCCGAGCCGATTGGTAAGCCATGAATCATGGCCAGCTTACCGGTATTGTGATCAATTTTAAATCCGCTGATGATGCCGTTTCCGCCGGCCTGGGCCGTCACCGTACCCGTCACATACAAATAGCCAACCGAATAATCCTCGATGCAAGACGTAAGCCCGAGGATGACGCCTGCAGAGAGGGCGCTCAGCAGGAGGGCCTTTCCGAATTTCGTAAACTTCATGCGATTCCTTCATCCTGGTCAGGCGTGCGCCGCCAAGTTTGCTAGTTCCACAGCAGA
>JBEKET010000086.1:0-13317 GCA_050013695.1 Occallatibacter sp. | reverse complement strand
GAGGCGGGGTTGATCGGAATGTCAAAATACACACCGTAGCTGTCCGTTCCCGATTGCGAAACCTGGCTTGAACACCAGCTATAGCTCGTCGTTGTGGCATTCCACGCATAAAGTCCCCAGCCCGAGTAATTGCCGTCGGGCCGGTAATAGTGAATGCGAGCAATGCCGGCGGGTGGGGGAACTGCGGGCTGGCTGGTGTAGACTGTGTCGTTTCCAGAGAGAACCCAGCCTTCGGTGTATTGCGTAATCTGCAGGTATTGATTGGGGCCGGGATCTTTGATCCCGCCGTCGTCGCAGTTGTTGATGATGAAACCCAGTTGTCCCGCAGGACTACCGTTCGTGGGCGTAACCGGAACGTCGAAGTAGACGCCGAATTCATCTACGCCCGTAATCGCCAGTTGGCTCGAGCACCATGAGTAGTTATTAGTCGTAGCATTCCATGCATAGAGACCCCAGCCTGTATAGTTCCCATCGGAACGAGAGTAGTGAATGCGCGCGTCGCCGGCCGGCACAGGGTTGGTGCCCGTGGCAGGCTGGCTGTAGAACACCGTGACATTACCTGAGATAACCCAGCCCTGCGAATACTCCGTTACTTGCAGGTACTGGTTCGCGCCGGGATCCTTCGTCCCGCCATCATCGCAGTTGTTGATGATGAAGCCGAGTTGCCCCGCAGGGCTACCGTTTGCGGGCGTAACCGGAACATCGAAGTACACGCCGAACCCATCCAGGCCTGTAATCGCCACCTGGCTGGAGCACCATGAGTAGTTATTAGTCGTGGCATTCCAGCCATAGAGACCCCATCCGGTATAGGTGCTGTCGGGTCGATAGTAGTGGATTCGCACGTCGCCCACGGGAACAGGATTTGTGCCCATAACCGGCTGGTTATAAAAGACGGTGGGGTTACCGGAGACGACCCAGCCCTGCGTGTACTCCGTCACCTGCAGATATTGGTTCGGGCCGGGATCTTTGATTTGGCCATCGTTGCAGTTATTGATGATGAAGCCGAGTTGTCCTGCGGGCGAGCCGGCGGTCCCGCTGATCGGCACGTCGAAATAAACGCCGAAGCTATCCGTGCCGGTCTGCGCCACCTGGCTCGAACACCAGGAGTAATTCGTGGTTGTCGCGTTCCACGCATAGAGTGCCCAGCCCGAGTAGTTTCCGTCGGGGCGATAGTAGTGAATGCGAACATCACCGGCTGGCACTTGCGCGAAGACCGGAAGGACGGCGCTGAGCAACAACACGAACACAAACAGTTGCCAACGCAGAGCGAGGGGGAGTCGGCTCTTCATAGCGTAGCGGGTATATCGCGGTGAGAATGGGATTGTCAAGCCACTTCGCGACGTATAGATGGCCTGATCGGATCCAGCCTGTATCGCCGGAATCAGTTGGCGGGAGTCTCAAGTGCTGCGGGGGACAATACATTCGCGTCGGCCGACGATGAGTTTCAGGTCCATATTCGGACAGAAGGATCGCTCGGCCAAACCAACTTTCGGTCCTTCCAGGGTCCTTCTTAGTTTGTAAGGCAAATTGACCTTATCGGGCGTACCGAGCCGCACATTGCGCACGGGCGCACCTCTCAATGCTTTTCAATGCTTTGCTCAACCTATTTATTTTGTTCAGGATGCGATTGGAATAGATAATTTACGTTGTAAGCTGGCGGAGAGAGGGGGATTCGAACCCCCGGTACAGCTTTTGACCGTACAACGGTTTAGCAAACCGCCGCCTTCAGCCACTCGGCCATCTCTCCGTCAAGTAGATCCGCTTCATTCTCGAACGCACTCAGTCAATATCGCCCGGCGTTCAACCATTCAGCGTACAGCTCCGTTGCATAATCGCCAGTCTAGCGACTCCATTCATGCAAGAGATCTGCAAATCTACGGCTTGCCCCATTGTATATGAATCTTGGCTCCAAGCCACGCAGCCCAGCCAGAATCCCTAAAGAACAACGTCGCTACACCCAGGCATCCACCGTAACAAACCGCCGCCTCGCCGCATAGCGCCTCAGCAGCCGCCCGGTCGCCGCCATTGAAGGCCCCCGATTCGCACCCAACCCGCGATGCCCCCCGTCATGCAGCACGATATTCGCCGCCCACCCCCGCCGTCTCAGCCCGTCGATCGTCCGTGAAAGCCGCTTCGCAATCGCATCAGCCGAAGGCTCTTCCCAATCATTCGTCATCGCGTTCCACAGAACCGGAACCATCCCCAACCGCCGTGCCGTCCGCAGCACAAATGGCCGCCGAGCCCCAAATGGCGGACGAAAAAAACGCACCGGCGCACCCGCAATCTGCTCCAACACCTCGCTCGTCTGCTTGAGTTCCTTTTCCACGCGGCCAGCAGCAGTCAACGCCAGGTTCGGATGACTGAAGCTATGGTTTCCGATCACATGCCCACCCCTCGCAATCCGCCGCACCAGCTCCGGCTCAGCCTCGGCAAAGCGCCCCACCAAAAAAAACGTCGCCCGCACTTCGTGCTCCGCCAGCAGATCAAGCAGCCGCGGCGTCCACGCCGGATTGGGCCCATCATCAAACGTGAGCGCCAACTCGCTTGGGCTTCGCGGCGCAATCAGCGTCCGCCCAAACAGTTGCGAATCCGGCCACATCGCCGCGTACGCGCACCCGCCCGCCGCCAGACCAATTCCAGCCGCCGTACCCAACCCGGCGTAAATCCCAGTAGCAAAAGAAGAAAGCATACTGCTTTCCAGTGTGCGATGCGGGCCCTGGAATCGCAAGATTTAACCCACCTTCCGGAACCACTCACAGCAATGGGCCGCAACGCTTCATCCCTTGGGACGCCGATTTGCATCCAATACTTGCATTCGGCGTATACTCACTCTTGTTCGGGTCGCATCCTGAGTCCACGGAGCGGCACTGGAGAAAACATGAGCCTCACCAGCTTCCCCGGCAACGCGAATCCCTCGCGCCCCAACACCACCCACGCCACAACCAAAGTCACCATGCCTGCGCTCACTGAGATGAAGCGCCAGGGCAAGCCCATCTCCGCCCTCACCGCATACGACTACTCCTCATCCCGCCTCGCTGACGAGGCCGGCATCGACTTCATCCTGGTCGGCGATTCCCTCGCCA
This sequence comes from Occallatibacter sp., assembly GCA_050013695.1. GTDB lineage: Bacteria > Acidobacteriota > Terriglobia > Terriglobales > Acidobacteriaceae > Telmatobacter. The sequence continues at coordinate 10,234 of JBEKET010000086.1, read as the reverse complement.
TGGTCGTCCTCGGCCACGAAAACACCCTCGCCGTCACCATCGACGAAATGATCCACCACACCCGCGCCGTTCGCCGCGCCGTCCATCGCGCCCTCGTCGTCGCCGACATGCCTTTCGGCAGCTACAACTCCGTCGCTGAAGGCCTGGCCAACGCCGTCCGTTTCGTCAAGGAAGCCGGCGCCGAAGCCGTCAAGATTGAAGGCCCTCGCTTTGAACTCGTCCGCGCCCTCACCGCTGCCGAAATCCCCGTCGTAGCCCATCTCGGCCTCACTCCGCAAAGCGTCCACCGGATGGGCGGCTACCGCGTCCAGGCCCGCACCGCTGAATCCGTCCTCCAACTCAAAGCCGACGCGCACGCCCTCGCCGATGCCGGCGCCGGCGCCATCGTTCTTGAGGGCATTCCCCGCGAAGCCGCCGCGGAAATCACCGCCGAGTTGCCCGTCCCCACCATCGGCATCGGCGCCGGCCCCGACTGCGACGGCCAGATCCTCGTCTTCCACGATCTGCTCAACCTCACCTTCGCGCCCGCCGCCAAGTTCGTTCGCCGCTACGCTGACGCCGGCTCCCTCATCCGCTCCGCCATCGAGCACTATCGTGAAGACGTCGAGCACCGCGCCTTCCCCAACGACGATGAGAGCTATCACCTCGCCGAACCGGTCCGCAAAGCTCTCGACGACATCCAGCAAGCCGGCGCTCTCCGCAAAGCCTGATGGAAATCCTCCGCACCGTCGACGAACTCCGCCAATGGTCCCGCGCAAAGCGCTCCCTCAGTGTCAGCGGGGTGCCCCCGATCCCTAGCACCTGGGAGCCGGGGAATGACATTGCCCTAGTCCCCACCATGGGCGCACTCCACGCCGGCCACGCATCCTTAATCCGCGCCGCCGCAGCCTCCTGCCCTCACGTCGCCGTCACCATCTTCGTCAACCCCACCCAATTCGGCCCCAATGAGGATTACGCCCGCTACCCCCGCACCTTTGACGCCGACTGCGCCCTCGCCGAGTCTGAAGGCGCCAGCGTAATCTTTGCTCCTTCAGTCGAAGAAATCTACCCCTCGGGCGCCGGCACATTCGTCGAAGTCGAAGGCCTCAGCAACCGCCTTGACGGCAAGTCCCGCCCCGGCCATTTTCGCGGAGTAGCAACGGTAGTCGCCAAGCTGCTCATCGCCGCCGAGCCTGACCGCGCCTTCTTCGGACAAAAGGACGCCGCCCAGGTCGCCGTCCTCCGCCGCATGGTCACAGACCTCCGCCTCGACACCGAAATCGTAGTCTGCCCCATCGTCCGCGAGCCCGACGGCCTCGCCCTCAGCTCCCGCAACATCTACCTCAGCCCTTCACAACGCGACCAGGCCCTGGTGCTCAGCCGCGCCGTCCGCCACGCCGAATCCCTCGTAGCCTCCGGCGAGCGCCGCGCCAACAAGCTCATCGAAGCAACCCTCGACCACTTCGCCTCCGAGCACACCATCCGCATCGACTACATCGCGGTAGTCGACTGGGCCACGCTCCTGCCCGTAGAAACCGCCATCCCCGGCACCCTCTTCGCCATAGCCGCCTACGTAGGACCCACCCGCCTCATCGACAACACAATCCTCCAGTAGAGGCGCACAACACCCTCCGCCTTTTCCTCTGAGCGAGTCGGCCTGTACTCGTCAGCCCGGGATCACGCGCAGAAACATCATCGGAAGCTGGCCGAATTCCCTATACAAATCGCTCGCATATCGCCCCGGATCCTTCGGATCAGCCGTCCATTGCAACATTAATGCCCACCATTCATGAGCTGTCGATGGAGACTACATGCGTGGGTGTCAGTCATGCCCGCGATTTGATCAGCTACGAGCTGCAACCGGCAATACTGCTCGGGTAACTTGCGAAGCCTCACTCCTCTTTCAAATGCCTGTCTGTAATTGGTAGAGATGAGATCAAAGATTTGGGCTGGGAAAGATCGCTTATCCCGGGGCTCCGCCTCTCCCTCCGAGCACGCTTCTACCGCCTCCCAAAAGAGGTCCATGAGATCGTGAATTACTTTTCTACCCATGATCTCGACACGGGTAACCTCGTGGAGGGGAAAAATGCGGGACCTGAGAAACGCTTGACAAGCGTCGAGCAAACGCGTTGTTTTGCAATTCTCATCGCGTGCGAGTTCGTGCGTGTATTGCCCAAACATAATTGCTTTGTATCTATTCTTGAAGATTTCAAGCGCAGCGTGTTTAATCGCGTTCATCGCGTACGTTCTGAATGCCTGAATTACCAACTCATCGCGCCGGCCTCGATCCTCCTGAATATAATTGACCTTCTTCTCCGACCATTCGAGGACATTGACAACCACCGCATCACCGTCGCTGAGGTACAGCAATTCCGATCTCACCTCATCCCAACCCACAAGGCCCTTTTTCAAAGAATCCTCAAGGTCCCCGGTACAATACACAAGGTCATCGCACGCCTCAACGAGGTAGCTGATTGGGTGACGAGCCGCCCCGGTTCCGGTTTTTTCACGAACGAAATTGATCACCTCTTCCTCGGAAGCAAAGTAGCCTGGCTTTGCCATAGAGTGATTCCGCTTGCTCTTGTCGTTGTTGGAATCAATCCGGTCGGAGGCCGAAATATATTTTGAGGCAACAGAAAAGGAGGCGCAAGTCAGATTCAGCCCATATTCTGTGTACTGTTGCTCGTATGACATCAATTGAATTGTTGACAGCAATCGGATAGTCTGTGCGTTCCCCTCAAAGAGCAAGAAATCATTATTTAGCTGACTGCGAAGCGGTGAATCTTTGAGGGGATCTAGGATCAGCTTATTCTTGGCAAACCAAGATTGAATCGCCCGCTCCCCGGAGTGGCCGAAAGGCGGATTTCCGAGATCGTGGAGAAGACCGCAAGTAGCAGCCAGAGTTTGGATATCGTCTAGCTTTTCTGGATCAATTAATCCCTCTGCGACCATCCACGATGCCGCTAGTTTTCCAAGGCTCCGGGCCACACTCGATACTTCCAGAGAGTGTGTTAGGCGCGTTCGAACGGAATCGTGCTGCTCAAGTGGGAAAACTTGCGTCTTATCTTGCAGGCGGCGAAAGGGTGTCGAGAACAATACTCGCCCATAATCACGCTCGAACTCGGTCCTCGAATCCCCCACTGAAGCAGGCTTCCCGAAGAGCTCGGCAACCCGTGCTACCGAAAGCAACTTCTCCCAGGTCATCATTTCAATTCACCCCTTCCGCGCCGGAATCAAGAAACCTTCGGATTCGCTGTTGCAACACGGCATTCCTCGACCACTCAAGCGCCGCCTCATGCTCTTCTACGACTAGGGCTCCCTGTTGGCAGTGCGCCCACGAGTCGAAGCGCGCCCGCTGCGCCCGGATGAATGCTGAGTGCATCTCATCTCCAGGGTCGCGGCTTCGCTCTTTCATTCGTGAAAGTAAAGTGTCAAAGCTCGCCCTCATGACCACGTTCCGCACTCTAAATCTGGAAGATGTGAAAGCACGGAAGGATCGGTAAGCCCCGCACAGCACTCGCCACTCCCAGTTACTTATGACGTGGTTATCGCAGGCAACTCGACTGTAAACATAGTGGTGGACATCTATTGAGTGGTCTACAACTACAATATCGTCAGGGTTGGCCTGAACTGAGCAGAGAAGCTGTGCCCACTGGACGTAAAACTCAAGTTGCGTTTCAAGCCAGCCGGCCCGCCCATATTGGAGCTCCCCGTAAATTGGGTGCTTGCTCAGATCCTCTTTTAGCAGGAATGCTGTGGCGCCCATGCGAACAATGTTCTCTGCCAACGTGCTTTTGCCAGCACAGAGGCAGCCGCATAAACAAATGAGAAGAGGTCTATCGACAGTACAACATGTGACCGCACTTTCCATCATGCTAGAAACTCGATTAACGAATCTAGGGTTGAGAAGATGTGCTCCGCGGATTCCGCCAACATTAGGTTTCGGCGCATGGCCTGACCTCCAGGGCCGGTCAACAAAACGGCCCCGGAATAGAACAGGGAAACGGGAGTCTTACGCGAAACAGCCAACCCATGAATGAAGGCGCTGCCCGGGTCCATTTCTGCCGAATCAGCGAAGAATATGCATCTCTTTGCGCTAATCGCCTTTTGAAGATCGCGGAGCAGTGCGGCAGGTGAACAGCCATCCCGCCATCGGGTTCCAAAGGAGAGATTTGTCGCACTCGATGAGACGGTCTTCTCAAGTCCTTCAGAATAAGCGTATCTCCCGCCGGCGATGTCAATGAAGGTCTCATTAGAAGAGAGAGGATCATCCAGATAGGAAGGGCTCTGCGAAGGTGACGAGAGGAACCGTAAAACATTCGCTGCTACCGTGGTTGCAAAACGTTGTGATCCCGCCGTATGAGCAGCTTCATACGAGAGCGGTCCAATCAGGTCAAGGCCGCTGTCCCTTATCACGCTGCCAGCGAGGAGGTCCACCAGGGGATCACAAACGTAGAGGTCGCTAGCACCCAGCCGAGACACAATGAAGTCGCTGGAGCAGAGGATAAACGGTATTCCCAGTCCGAAGGCGTAACCGAGCTCCATCGCGACACCATCGTCCTTTGAAACTCCGTCCACCAGGGCGACGACCAATTTAGCCTGCTTTAGGGTAGAAATGTCTCGGTTGTAGATCGTGCGGGCCTTGTCAGCACCATCAATACCGGCTTGATCAGTGTCGCGAAAAGGAAGAAATACTTTGGGCCCGCCCTCAGGGAGAGCAGCCTCGATAGCTTTTGCAAGGCATAGGATAGCTCTTCTATCTTGAAGCGCGAAAAGCCGCGACGCGCAATAGATCAGTCCAGATTGATCGCGACTTTTCTTACTTCCCCGTACTCCCAAATGCTCCCTCTCCTCTCGATGACGATGCCAGCTCGTCGCTGAAGCTAAAGATCGCCGCATGGCATTTTGTCAGTCTGATTTGGGCTATTCGATCGCCGATTTGTACGCTGTGCGGCGCTGACCCAAAGTTGATTAGGATGACTCTTAATTCCCCTCGAAATCCGGAATCGATTACTCCTGCAAGAGTGCAAACTCCCTTCAGCGCAAGTCCTGAGCGGTCCTCGATCAGCCCGCCCCAACCTTTTGGAAACTCGAGCGCCATTCCAGTTGAGACAAGCCTTATTTGGCCCGGCAAGAGATCGAGGGATTCTACGGAGTATAGATCTGCTCCCAGCTCCCCTTCATTCGTTGGATGAGCATACGAAGGGAGTTTCGCGTCAGGATGCAGCCTCTTGACTTTCACATGAACTTCGTCCAAATGGCCCTCACTTTTACAAGATTGTATACGTGTAGATAGGGTAGCGATGTCGCCGAAACCTACCGCAGGACTGCGCTCACCTTAAATGCGTGCGAAGCACATTTCACAATCAGTCCTCGCAAACGCCCATAGGTCGCCCAACCCAGCGCGAAGCGGCCCCGCCCATCCGACAGTCGAAATCAACCCGAAACAGGCCGCACCAGACCCCTTTTCAGCCGCAGCGGAGCAACAACCCGGAATGCAACGCTCCCACCCACAAATCTTTTGTCTGAAATCTTCAGGAGTTTTGCATATTAATTCCCTCCGTTGGCGCACAATCATTTCAGCGTCCAAAATCAGGAAAGCAGTCCGCCAGTGCAAGCCTTCCGCGAGCATCCGCAGCGCCGCAAGTGCTTTGTTTTCTTCTAGCTGCGAATAACTCTTTTGTTATGTCATATTTGCAGTGTAACCGCATGAAAACAAGACACTTCTATCTAGGGTGGGGGGGAGGGGGGTACTAACTGAAAATCTGTCATCTGTCATCTACCATCTGCGGTTTGCTTTAGGGGGTAGCAGTCCAGGCCGTCCTTCCACCAGCCGAAAGCTGGCCATGACAGTCGGAATCACGAGCCATAGCTGAGAGCTGAAAGCCAGAACGCTGGAACTGAAAACTGATCACTGACAACTGATAACTGCTTTTCTAACTCCTTTGTTTTCTTATAGCTGCGAATAACTCCTTTGTTATGTCATATTTGCAGTGTAACACTATGAAAACAAGTAACTTATTTTAGAGGGGGGGGGAGGGGGGTACTAACTGAAAGCTGTCATCTGTCATCTACCATCTGCGGTTTGCTTTGGGGGGTACAAACGGGGTATAAACCGGGTGGATGTCCGACGAAATAGACCGGGCGCATCTCCGACAGTGCACACTGCACACTGTCCACTGTCATCTGTAATCTGTACTCAATGCCGGAACTGCCAGACATAGCGGCCTACATCACCGCCCTCGAAACCCGCATTCTTGGTCAACCCCTGGAGCGCGTGCGCCTGGCCTCCGTTTTTCTCCTCCGCACCGTTGACCCGCCGCTAGCCTCGGTCGAGGGCCGCACCGTCACCGCCCTCCGTCGCATCGGCAAGCGCATCGCTATCGGCGTTGAAGGCGACCTCTGGCTGGTTCTTCACCTCATGATCGCCGGCCGTCTCCACTGGAAGCCGGCAGGTGCCAAGCTCGCCGGCCGCAACGCGCTTCTAGCCCTCGACTTCCCCACCGGCTCCCTCACCCTGACTGAAGCCGGCAGCAAGCGCCGCGCCTCCCTCTACATCCTCCGCGGTGAATCCGCCCTGGAAGCCATAGACCCCGGTGGCGTCGAAATCTTCTCCACCGATCTCACCGGTTTCCGAAGCGCACTGACCGCCGAAAATCGCACCCTCAAGCGCGCCCTCACAGATCCACGTCTCATCAGCGGCGTCGGCAACGCCTACTCCGATGAAATCCTCCACGCCGCCCAGCTCTCACCCATCACCCTCACCCACAAGCTCCAGCCTGAAGAATGGGACCGCCTCTTCTCCGCAACCCGCTCGACACTAACTCTCTGGACTGACCGCCTTCGCGCCGAAGCCAACAAATCATTCCCGGAAAAAGTCACCGCCTTCCGCCCCGACTTCGCCGTTCATGGCCGCTTCAACCAGCCCTGCCCGCGCTGCGGAGAGAATATCCAGCGCATCCGCTACGCCGACAACGAGACCAACTACTGCGCCCGTTGCCAGACCGGCGGCAAAGTCCTCGCCGACCGCAGCCTATCCCGTCTGCTCGGCTCCGACTGGCCGCGCACCCTCGACGAGCTGGAAGCCCTCAAGCGCCGTTAACTCCGTCAATTCATTCCCCGCAATTCCCCTTGACACATTGCTCCCCACTACCGCAAAGTCATCTGCATAACTCCTTTCATGCCGGCCAGCCAGTGACCCCCCAAACTCTCTGTGATCCCGGTCCTTCGGAGCTGTAATTCAGCCCATCATGGAGGCTTTCTCAATGACACATCTGCATTTGAACTACACTGCAATCTTTGTAGCCGCCCTTATCCAGTGGGTCCTCGGCGCTTTCTGGTACTCCCTTCTCTTCGGTAATCATTGGAAGGCCCTGGTCGGCCAGAAGCCGGCTGCAAAGCCCAGCATCGCCTCCATGGTCTTGTCATTTGTTGGCGGCCTTGTAGTCGCTTTCGCGCTCGCGCACGTCGTCCAGTGGTCTTATGCAAGCAATTTTCCCTGGGGTGTCTTCATCGGCTTCATTTGCTGGCTCGGATTTGTCGTCCCGCTGCTCTTCATGCAAACCCTCCATGAAAAGCGCTCGTACATGCTTCTCGCCATCAATGTCTTCTACTGGCTTTTCGCTATCATCATCAGCGCCGGGCTGCTCGCCCAATGGCAATAGTCTGAAATCGAGAATCGCCATTACAATCGATCCATGAGCAAAGCAGCTATCGCAACCGACCAAGCCCCCGCCGCCATCGGACCCTACGCCCAGGGTGTGCGTGCGGGCAACCTGATCTTCACCGCTGGCCAGATCGCGCTCGACCCGGCCACCCAGCAGGTGGTTGCCAGCGGCATCACCGAGCAAACCACCCAGGTCCTTGAGAACCTCAAGGCCATCCTGGAAGCGGGCGGAAGCAGCCTATCCAGAGCTGTAAAGGCCACCGTCTTCCTCAAGGATTTCAGCGACTTCGCCGCCATGAACGCCGTCTACGGCGCGTACCTCGCTCCGCAGGGCGTGACTCCGCCCGCCCGAACCACCGTCGAAGTCTCGCGTCTGCCAAAAGACGTGCTGATCGAAATCGACCTGGTCGCCGAAGTCTAGACTGGTATACGCCCTTGCGAGCCTCCCGCGAGTGTCTGCGGCACCGCAGGTGGCTGAGACCGAGGAACCCGTAATCTCATCTAACGAGCAACTATGAGCGACACACCCGAAAAACTCGAACGCACAGACGCCGAATGGCGCGCCCTCCTGACCCCGGAGCAGTACCGGATTCTGCGCCAAAAGGATACCGAGCGCCCCTTCACCGGCGCCCTCACCGAGAACCACGAAACTGGCAATTACCACTGTGCCGGCTGCGGCGCGCTTTTGTTCCTCAGCGGAGCCAAGTTTGACTCCGGCTGCGGCTGGCCCAGCTTCATGATCCCCGCCGAGTCTAAGGCCATCGCCGAGCATGAAGATAGCACTTTCGGAATGCGTCGTGTCGAGGTCACCTGCGCCCGTTGCGGCGGACACCTCGGCCACGTCTTCCCCGACGGCCCCGCACCCACTGGCCTCCGCTACTGCATCAACTCCGCCTCCCTGACGTTTACCAAGGCAAAAGAAAGCTGACACCGGCCCCTGGTTGCAACTCTGGTCCAGCCCGCTTCTCTGGTTCGGCGCGCTACTCTGATTTCATGACGCGCGCCGCATTCCCCTCCGCATTTGCCACTCTGCTTGGCCTCGCCCTGACCTTCGGCACTCTCTCCGCCCAGCAGACCACTCCCCCAACTGAAGACCAGCAGCTCGACCGCGAATTGCTCTCCATCGCGCAGTCCCATCACGGCCACGTCGCTGTCTACGCGCACAACCTCAAGACCGGCCAGACCGCTGCTCTCGATCCGGACCAGCCCGTCAAGACAGCCTCCGTCATCAAGATGGGCATTCTCCTCGACGCCGCAGAGCAGATTCGCACCGGCAAGGCATCCCTTTCAGAAAAGCTGACGCTGACCAAGCCCAACCAGGTACCCGGCTCAGGCGTAATCGGCCAGCTGACTGCCCCGCTCACCCTGACCCTCGGCGACACGCTCCACCTCATGGTCGTCCTGAGCGACAACACTGCCACCAACCTCGCCATCGACCGTCTCGGCCTCGACCACATCAACGCAACCCTGCGCTCCGCTGGCCTCCAGCAGACGATGCTTTACAAGAAGGTCTATATGCCTGCGCAGGGTCCCATGCCCGCCGACCAACCCAAGTTCGGCCTCGGCAAAACCACCGCACGGGAGATGGCCTCAATCTTGGAGCGCCTGGCCGAGTGCCATCTCAGTCTCGATGGCTCGGCCCCACTCCCCGCCGACGGTCCCCTCTGCGGGGCGCTGCTTCACAGCCTGCGCCAGCAGCAGGACCGTGACAGCCTGCCGCGTTATCTTGAGGCGCTCGATACCAGCGAGCACGGCTCCGCCATTGCCAACAAAACCGGCGCCCTCGATGCTGTACGCAATGATGTCGCCCTCATCGCCACCAAAGACGGCCCTGTCGTCATCGCCGCCTTCACCTGGGACAACACCGATCAGCGTTGGACCGGCGACAATGAAGCGGAGCAGACACTCGCCAAACTGGCTCAGGCTATCGTTACCCGCTGGTCGCCCTCGGGCCTCGATGCGGCAGCATTTCCATGGAACAATCCGCTCACGCCCACCCCCGAAACCGGAAAGCCCTAACCGGGATTTCAGGCACAACAAAACCCCGTCCGGCCCGGACGGGGTTCGTGCCAATCTTGAATTGATGAATGCAGCCCTGGCTGACCCGCTTTACGCCTTGGCGATCTTGCCGCTCTTGATGCAGCTCGTGCACACTCGAATCCGCTTCGAAGCGCCGTTCACCAGTGCCTTCACTGCCTGCAGATTCACGTTCCAGCGACGACGCGAAACGTTGTGCGCGTGGCTGATGTTATTTCCAAACTGCGGGCCTTTCCCGCAAATATCGCATACCTGTGCCATGACTTCACTCCAAAGTTTTCTTATTGCCGCCAGGATCTTGCCCGCCGAGCGCCTTAAAACCACGCTCAGGTTCAAAATTGAGCCCAAATTCGGATGCGTCCGCTAGACACACCACCCCGGCAGCTTGCCGAATCTTCAGTATACCCTGAATCGCACTTCCAGCCAACTCTCACTCTTGTCCAACGCAAGATGAGCCTGAGCGAGGAAGTTGATTCCAACTCAAGATGAGCCTGAAGGAGTCCGAGCGGGCAAGCTGAGGATGGATGATCAGCGTGCTTGGAGCAGAGAAGT
>JBEKET010000085.1:0-15092 GCA_050013695.1 Occallatibacter sp. | reverse complement strand
CGATCTCTTCATCTACAACCGTCCGCTGGATTATTTCCGATCGCTGCCGGCAAAGTACGAGGCTGTTACGGAGGCGGACGTCGCTCGCGTCGCGGGGCAATATCTGCATCCCGATCAGCTTGTGATTGTGGCTGCGGGGGACCGTGCAAAAATCGAACCCGCCTTGAAGGATGCGGGCCTGGGACCGGTGGAAGTGCGGGACATCAGCGGGAAATTGGTAACCGAGCAGAAGTAAGTCCATCGACGCGATCACCAATCAGAGAGGCGCAGCCGGCAACTGCGCCTCAGACTCCTGACAAAGTCAATCGTGCGGTAGGCCGGGGATTCATCCCCGGCATAAGCCAGGCGTTACGAACACGGCCTTGAGGCCCTGAGGTATGCTTTCCGCGAAATTCCAATGAACTCCGGCTTTTTCATCAAGCTGAGGCGCAGCCACCGGCTGCGCCTCAGCGCTAGTTTTAGACCACCTACTGCGGCGGCGGATAAAACGGCAGTTTCTCGTTCTTCTCGTTGGCTCGCTTGATCGTGACATCGTCCATCAAGAGTGCCGGAGCCAGCACTGTCTCCGGCACTTCGCCAAAGTAGTTGGCTACCCACAGTTGCTTGCCCGCTGCTTCCACGCTGGAGCGCAATGTGCGCTGATCCAGATCATCGAGAGCGGCGCCGCGCACCAGTTCGCGTTTGCCGTCGAGACTCACGCGATAAAGCAGGCGCGGCCGCAGTTCGCCGCCCAGCGTCTCAACGTAATACACGCTCTTCAACCCGCGATCCTTGGCAAGGTCCAGGAGCTTCTTGTTCAGTTCCTCATCGGTCAGGCCATCTTTCGCCGTGATTTTGAGCACGCCGATCGACGGTCTGGCCGCACCCGCAAGGCCTGCGCGTGCGTGTCCATTCGACTGCGGAAAATCCTTCACCGGTTCGCGCCCGATCAGGTAGCCATCGAGCTTGCCCTCGGTCACCAGATTCACTGCCTGGGCAGGCACGCCTTCGTCGTCCACATCGTACGCGCCAACCAGTCCCTTGCCTTCGAAGCTCTTAAGCAGGGGATTATCCACCGCATCCAGAAACTCCGGCAACACGCGCGCATGGTAGCTCGATGCGAAAGGCCCATTGGTGCGCGCTTCGGTGCCAAGCTTTGGCCGCGTGGCCGTAATTCCGCTGCCCAGCAGTGCTCGCAGCGTATCCGTCCCAGCATCCGCACTCAAAAGAACCGGCCCGTGATATTCCTCTTCAACCAGCGGAGCCTTGCGCAAATCGGTGAGCGAGGCAATCTCCTCGACTGCATGTTTCTCGAAAACTTCAGGCGCATCCAGATCCTTCGGCGTGACACCGGTCGAGGAAAAGGAGCGGTCGATCCGCATTCCGTCCGCCGCCTGCGTGCCCACGGCAAATGCTTCCTGATATTCGGACTTCGACTTGCGCACGATGGTGCCCTCGCTGTTCACCAGCCAGGTGGTCGTCACCCGTCCGTGAAAGCTCGCCGAAGAATATTGCACGTCATGCTCACCGGCCTTCACGGTCGCGTCGGTTCGATAAAGCCCGCTCGCATGCGAGACGCGGTCCACCCAAAGGGCATCGTCATAAGCCAGCTTGAGTGGCTCGGCAAGTGAAATCAGCGGCGCCTCCTTGCTGAAATCGTCTGCCTGCGGCGGCGTCTGCACCTGCTTGAGCGCAGCCTGTTTGGCTGAGTACGCCGCGAGCGCAGCCTTGTAGGCCTGGTCCGTCCCTGTCCACAGCGCCGACCGGATGGCAATTGGATCGTCGCCCAGGGCAGTCAATTCCAGTGCGCCGTCGCCGCGGCCGCCGGAGCTATCGGTCTTGTAGTCGCCCACGCGCACCGTGATGCGCGCCACTCGTTCGTGAGTGTGATCGGAACCTTCGCTGGCCCCAAACTCAGCCTTGGTATCGTAGTCGTCGATTTCCTCAATCCGGTACTGAATAAAGAACGGCTTGGCAAAATCCTTCAACTGCAGTTCGCTCTTGGTGCGGTCAAGCTCGGTGAGCATGGCCTTGAGCAGAGGATCTTTCTCAGCATCGGCGCGAGTTTGCTGTGCAGTGGCCAACAACGGCGCACAGAGCGAAACGGCAAGAAACCCAACTCCAGCAAGTGTTGTCAACGGACGAATCGAGTTCATTGCGCCTCCTTTTTGGCGGGTGCCGCGGCCGGCGCTCCAGGGATGGATAAGATCGGCGGGCGAGCTGTGCCCTGCGCTTGCTTCTGCGTTTCCATCTCGCTCAACAGCATCGCAGGGGCCACCGCGCTCACTGGAATCGTGCCCGATTCCGCACCGCATTCACCGTTGAATACTTCGCTCTTGTCGCTTGTGGCGAGGATGCGTTTCATCGCTGCCAGCGGAGTTCCCACAATGCTGACGCCGCGCACCAGCTCATCGGGACGGCCATCCACATACACGCGGTAGACAACCAGCGGAATGACCGAAAAAGCCTGCGGAGAATTGCGCGTGGTCACCGCAAAACCTGACGAAATGTCTTCGAAATAAAGCCCGTACGGCTTGCCCTGCTTTTTGGCCTCTTCAATCAGTTGTTTGCGCAGTTCCGTTTCTGGCTCGGTCTTGGTAGAGGTCACAATCAGGTTGCCCTGGCGCCCGGTGGGCATGCGCCCAGTCTGCGCGCGACCGTGGCCGTTTGAAGCATCGAAATTCGCTATCGGCAGCCGCGACATGAGAAATGTCTTCAGCACGCCATCGTCAATCAAATCCACGCGGCGAGCCTTCTGGCCCTCATCGTCATATTCATAACTTCCGCTCAGCCAGGTGTTGCCAAAACTGGTCACGGTCGGATCATCCGCCACGGAAAGAAATGTCGGCAAAACTTCCTTGCCCACTTCCTTGGTAAAGGTCTGTCCCTCCTCGTCGCCGCGTTGGCGCTGGCCTTCAAGGCGATGCCCCAGCACTTCATGGAAGAAGACCGCCGCTGCACGTCCGCTCAGAATCACCGGCCCATTGAACGGCTCCGTCAACGGCGCACGGCGCAGCGCTTCAAGACTTTCGCCAAGCTCATGAATGCCCTTTTCCATCTCCGCCTGCGCCGGCAAACCTGCCACGGTTTCGGCTTCAAATGTCTGCGCCCGGAACAGGTCCATTCCGTCATCCGCGCGGGTCACGGCAAAAATCACGACGCGCGCAGCCTGGTGCGGCGCGACCACTTGCGAACCTTCAGATGAAGCAAAGTAGTCGGTTTCGTTTTGTACTGACAGCATCACCACGTTCTGGTAAACGTTAGGGTATTCGCGAAAGATCTTCGAAAGCGCTTGCACCCGCTGCTCCCACGCGGCCTTGTCGACAACCACCAGCGGAGCCGGCTTGCCCAGATGCGTCTGCGGGACCTCCTTGCTGAAATCCGGTGAAGTGTCTTCTTCCTTGGCCCGCACTTCCGCCTCGGTCTTCACGCGCAGATAGTTTTCCAGCGCATTGCCGTAGCCGGCATTCGTCGCCATCCAAAGGCTCCGCGCCAGCGCTTCGCGATCGTCGGTCAGCGGCAATTGCTGGCTGTTCACTGCCGAGCCGCGATGCGTGCCGTGCGTGTTGTCCAGTTTGGGATCACCCATCCGCACCTGCACATCGGCGACGCGCACATGGTTTGAGTTGCTGGAGACCAGCGCGCCAAACTGCGCCTGAATGGAAACCGAGCTCGCGTCGCTCACCGAGTAACTCAGGAAGTAAGGCGGCAATTGCTTTTCGTCGCCCTGCTTGCCCAGCGAGGTGAATGCACGATGCAGTTCGGTGGTCATCGCGTCCAACAGGACTGGGGTCGACTGTTGGGCCGCGCTCACGGTGGGAAGAATCAATGCGGAAGCCGCAAGCATTGCGCATAGGCCAGGCTTGAGTGCAAGCTGCCTGTGCATCGCCGAAGTATTCTGTTTCAAAGGGTTCGAAGAATGGAGTAAAGGCATCTGTACCTACGATTGTCTCAAAGTCGGCTGCCGCAAAAAGGCGAATTCATGACATTTGTTCGACGCGCTGTGATGGGATTCTGCTCTGCGATCATGCTGGTTGGCCTCATTCCGGCTGTTTGCCGAGGCCAGTCCGCTCCACTTTCTACCTCAATTGCCGCGCCCGCAAACCCGCAGCAGGCCTACACACTGCCGCCTGACAAGCTCGCCAAGGCCATTGCCATCAGCCGCATCCGCAATGTTCTGGATATTATCGGTCCGCTGTGGGGCCTCGCTGTTCTTTGGCTGCTTCTGGCGACGCGCGCCTTTGCCGGGATTGAGGCGTGGGCTGGCCGCGTCTCTCACCGCAGGTGGCTGCAGGGGCTGATTTTCTTTGCTGTGTTTTTCGTCGTTACCACGCTGGCCAGCATGCCAATCGACCTTTACGGCCACCACGTCTCCCGCGCTTACGGCATCAGCGTTGAGGGTTGGATCAGCTGGCTGGGCGACCAGGCCAAATCGCTTGGTCTTGCCGTGCTGCTGGGCGCGCCGGTTCTGCTGCTCTTCAACTGGATCGTGCGCCGCTGGCCGCGCCGCTACTGGCTCGTAGCCTGGCTTTTGGTGCTTCCACTGATTGCGCTTGTGACTTTTCTTGAGCCATTCGCCGAGCCCATTTTTTACAAGTTTGAACCGCTCTCGCGGAGCCACCCCGCGCTCGTCGCAGAGCTGGAAACTTTGGTTGCGCGCACCGGCACCGACATTCCTCCGAGCCGCATGTTTCTGATGAAGGCAAGTGAAAAATCCAACGGGCTCAATGCCTATGTCGACGGCATCGGCGCAACCAAGCGCATCGTGGTCTGGGACACCACCGCAGGCCGTATTCCCGATGACGAGGTCCTTTTCATCTTTGGCCACGAGAGCGGACATTACGTCCTGAACCATATTCCCAAGGGGATGGCTCTTTCGGCTGTCGCGCTCCTGCTCGTCTTCTGGGCATGCGCAGGATTTGCCGCAGCTCTCACCCGCCGCTTGGGCCTGAGTTGGGGCCTGGAGGTGCAGGGTTCCAGTGAGGCCCCGCTGTCTTCACGGACCGGTTTTGTGGTGCTCATCTTCGCCCTCAGCATCGCGGGATTCGTTCTGCAACCTGTCGCAAACACCGTGAGCCGCCACTTTGAGCACGAAGCCGATGTCTACGGCCAGGAAGCCATTCACACGCTTGTGCCCGACCCGCAGAAGACCGCGGTTGCAGCGTTCAATGCTCTGGGTGAAGCGTGGCTTGAAGATCCCAATCCCAGCCCCTTCATTGAATTCTGGGAGTACAACCATCCCTCGGTTAAGAACCGCGCCAACTTCGCGGCTCACTACGATCCATGGACCAACGGCGGGCACGGTGAGTTCTTTCAAAAATAGAGATCAGGAAGCGAGCACTCAAGAGAAGGAGGGTGTTGTGAAAAAGTTTCTGATTCTGCTGATTCTCAGTGTGGTTCCGATGACTGCGCATGCGCAGTATGAGGGGATTTGGGAAGGCTATGACGGCGAGTTGACTCACGTGACCAAGCAACTCATCGAGTTGGCGCAGGCCACTCCAGCCGAAAAGTTTGCGTGGCGGCCCGCGCCCGGAGTGCGTTCGACGAGCGAGGTGTATATGCACATCGCCATCGCCAACTTCTGGCTGTTGAGCACCACAGGCCTGAAAGAGCCGGAGGTGACTGTTGACATGGAGAAGACGGTGACGGCGAAGGCTGACGTAATCGACTGGCTGAAGCGTTCTTTGGAGGCGGTGAAAACAGCACGCGCGCAATTGAAACCGGGCGATCTGGAGCGCAAGGTGAAGGTTGGCGGCAAGATTGTGCCGGTGGACGGGATTTACCTGCGCATCATCATTCACAACAACGAGCACATGGGGCAGTTGATCGCCTATGCGCGCATGAACGGGATCGTTCCACCGTGGTCAGTGCCGGCGCCGAAATAGAATACTTGTCAAAGCTGATTTCAATTCAAGGGTCGATCATGCAACGAAGAAAAATGATGCTCTGGGCGGCTTTCTTTGGCGCGCTCGTTGGCGTACTCATTGTGCGCCTCAAGGGCGGTATGCCACTGCGAGTCCAGGATTTTGGTTTGGGAAACACGCCACTGGGCCGCATTCAACTGATCGCCGCGTGCATACCCTGGTTGATCTTCAGCCTTTACTGGGAGATTGCGGCGAAAAATGCGGCCAAGACAAAGAGCTCGGAAACCAGCCTGTCGCGCGCCGTTCACCTCACACTGACCAACCTAGCCTTGTTGTTTGAGATCGTGCAGTTCTCATTCCTGGGCCGGTTCCTGCCTGCGAGCTATCCAGTGATCGCAGCGGGCCTTGTTGTTTCGGCGTTTGGTTTGTTTGTGGCCATCTGGGCGCGGCGTCACCTCGGCCGCAACTGGAGCGGGGAGATCACCATCAAAGAGGAGCATGAGCTGATTCGGTCCGGGCCGTACATGCGTCTGCGGCATCCCATCTACACCGGCATTCTCATCATGTATGTAGGAACGGCCGTGATCACCGGCACCTGGCTTGCGCTGGCTGGAGTGGCAATGGCGGCGCTGGCTTATGTACGCAAGATTCGTCTGGAAGAAGCGAATATGCGCGTGGCATTCGGCCCGGCGTACGATGCTTATTGCCGCGAGTCGTGGGCATTGGCGCCTTGGGTTTATTGATTGAGGCACCCCGGATTAGATGCGGCGACGAGTCACACACGCGCCTCTCGTTCACCGAGATGTTTCATTGCGCGCCTGCCCCATGATCTCCGTAGGTCGGAAACGGGGTCGGTTCCGCACTTGTCGGCATCGGCCCGAGCGTCGCTAAATCGGCCTGCACCTGCGCCCATTGCTGTGGGTCTTTTTTGGTCGTGATCGGTGCATCTGGATTGGCATAGTACGCCTGGATGTCTCTCTTGATGCCTGGCGGAATCGGTTCGTTCGGTTGCCGCGTCAGCACGTGAAGCAGCCGTGCGTAGGTGGCGTCGGTGAGTGAATATCCGCCGGGCATCACCACGCGGCCAGTGTCCAGATCAAGATTGGGGAGCGGGTGAAGCGGATCGGAAAGCGCCTGGTCTGCCTCTCCTGTTGTGGCTGGTCGTGCAGCGAGATTAGCGCCTGCCGGCTGCGTCGCGGATGGCGGTGTAAAGCGCGCCAGGCTTCTACGCAACTTGTCTGTTGCCAGAGCAACGCTGTGAATGTATTCCGCTTCTGTCGCCTCCGTGGGGCCCTTCACATCCACCATTTTCAGCGGGCCAACCTTGGGCAGAACAAACAGCAAGCCGGCCAGCATGTAGGTCCCAATTCCCGCCTTTCGCCGGTAGGAGTCCCAGTCATTTTCAGTCGCTACGCGGGCTACCTCGCTTTCCAATTGCAAAGCTTCCGGCGTGTTTGGGTCGGCTGGTTCGTGGCCGCGCTTCAAGAGCGTAACCGCATACGCAATGCGCGGAATGAAGCCGCGCGCGGCAAAGCGATATGCGCTCACGTTAACGCGTCGTCCACGCCTCCCGGTAAAGTCTTCGTTCATGCCATACGTCTGGTAAAAAGCCAGCGCAAGCAACTTGACCGGCACTTCCAAACCAATATGGCGCAGGTAATGAACCGGCGCCATGCGGTGATGCGCAATTTCATTGATGTCAAACGCAAATTCCGTTTGTACATGCTGGTGCTCGCCCTGGGCGTAATTGACCACCGAACCATATTTTGCACGCAGCTTGGGAAACTCGACGGGAACTGAAACATTGACCGCCTCGGCGTGTCCGACAGTGTCGCCTATGTAATGCGAAAGGGCGCCGACGGCGAAAGCAAGTTCATTGGCATTCTGGGCATCCCGCAGCAGGTTGACGATGAAATCGCCGGTGCGCACGTAGTGGGTAAGGTCGGAGTAGGTGACATCGCCGAAAGGATAATATCCAATGTCCTGAATGATGCATCCGCCGTAGGCATAGGCGCGCGCACGCTCCAGGTCCGCGGGTGTCAGCCCCGGATAGCGGCTCAGCAGCAGCGGAACGATCGAATCCTTCCATGTAAGGTCAATTAACTGCTCATGCGTAAGCAGCGAATACGCGTTTGCCTTACCACCCCAGGGCAATATGAGTGCCAGAAATACCAAAACAATCGTCCGGAATTGCTGCAATGGGTCAAATCCTCCCAACTAACTCTGATGCAAACCGATCTTCGGAGCGTTCCGCATTAAAATAGGCCTATGCAATTCCTCTCGGTCTCCCGCCGGCGCACCGACCAGTTCCAGCCCGAATCCTTCACGCCCGAGCTCGTCGCCCGGGAGGGTCAGCGCGTAAAGGCGCTCTATGCATCTGGCCTGCTTCGCCAGATATGGAAGCGCTGCGACATACCCGGCGCAGCCATTCTCTGGGAGGCTCCTAGCGAGACTGAAGTGCGTGCCGCTCTCGACAGCTTGCCCATCTTTCAGGCTGGGATGCTCGAGATTTTGTTCGTTATCCCGCTCGAACCCTACCCAGGGTTCGGCCCGGCGTAGTAACTGTCCTTCAATCCACCCGGATTTCACCCAGTGCAACCAACATTTTTTCCTCATGCTCCCCAGGTCGTACACTAGGGAGTCGAGTTCCAAAATTCTCTGAACGAGGAGCCTGCCCATGGCTTACCCAACCAACTATCGCTATACCCGCGAACACGAATGGATCGAGCTCGATGGCGCCATTGGCACCGTCGGCATCACTGACTACGCGCAGAACTCCCTCGGCGACATCGTTTACGTGGATGCTCCCAAGGTCGGCGACAAGGTCACAGCCAACGCCACTTTCGGGTCTGTCGAGAGCGTTAAAGCTGTCAGCGATCTCTACTCGCCGGTCAGCGGCACCGTGACCGCCGTCAACGAGGAACTGAAGAATTCACCCGACAAGATCAACGAGACGCCGCACGAGGCCTGGATCATCAAGGTCGAGCTGTCCGATCCCGCCGAGTTTGACAAGCTCCTGGACGCCGCGGCATACGAGGCGTTTATCTCTGAGGAGACAGGGAGCTAGATGCCGGCTTCTAGCTGCTAGCTTCTAGCCGCTAGCTTTTTCTTCAGAGCTACGGACCCCATTGATTCACCCGGAACCTTTCGCAAATCTACTGGGCACAACCCACGCAAACGGGCTTTTAGCTAAAGGCTAGAAGCTAGAGGCTAGAAGCTGAATCATGCGCTACCTTCCCAAATCGCCTGCTGAACGCAAACAGATGCTCGCCGAAATTGGCGCGGCCTCAATTGACTCGCTCTTTGAAGTGATTCCTGCCGAGTACCGGCTGGAGCGCGATCTCGACGTACCGCGCCAGATGGCGGAAAGCGAGATCATCGACTACTTCAAATCCGCCGCGAATAAAAACTCAACAGGCTATGCAAGCTTCCTCGGTGCGGGAGCCTATCGCCATTACCGGCCGGTGATTATCGATACGCTGGTTCAGCGCGGCGAGTTTCTCACCAGCTACACGCCCTACCAGCCGGAGATCACGCAGGGCACGCTCCAGGCCATCTTCGAGTTCCAGACCATGATTGCCGAACTCACTGGCATGGACGTGGCCAACGCCAGCATGTACGACGGCTCAACCGGCGCGGCTGAGGCCGTGATGATGGCTGTGCGCGTCACCGGGCGTCACAAGGCCGTGGTGGCAAAGACCGTCCATCCTGAGTATCGCGAGGTGCTGGCCACTTACGCGAAGCATCAGGGCCTGCCGTCGACGCTGGTCGGCTACGACGCTGAGACTGGGCGCATCGACCTTGCTCAGCTTGAAGAGCAAGTCACGAATGAAACCGCCGCCGTGCTGATCCAGAGCCCCAACTTCTTCGGCATTATTGAAGACATTCCGGCGATTGCAGCGATCGCACATGCCAAAGGTGCTCTGCTGATTGTGTCGATTGCTGAAGCGGTTTCGCTTGGCGTGGTGCGGCCGCCGGTTGAGGCGGACATTGTCAGCATGGAGGCGCAGTCGTTCGGCGTGGCACTCAGCTATGGCGGTCCGTTCTGCGGAGTTATCGCGGCAAAAGAGCAGTACCTGCGCCAGATGCCTGGACGCCTTGTTGGCCAGACCGTCGACTCGAATGGATATCGCGGATTCGTATTGACGCTTTCAACGCGCGAGCAGCATATCCGGCGCGAGAAAGCTACCTCAAACATCTGCACCAATCAAGCTTTGGTAGCGCTGATGGCGACAATCTTCCTGACCGTGTATGGCAAGGAAGGCATCCGCGAGTTAGCCGAGCATAACCTGGCCAAGGCAGCTTACGCCGCGGAGGTGCTGTCAAGCCAGAGCGGAGCGAAGCTGCTGTTTAGCGGTGCGCCACGCTTTCACGAGTTTGTGCTGGGCACCGTTGAATCACCGTCTGTATGGAATCCGCGATTGCTCGACGAGAAGATCATTGGCGGCCTCGACTTATCCAAGTGGTATCCAGAGTTAGGCAATGCAACGCTGTGGTGCGCCACCGAGTTAATAACTCGCGAACAGATTGATACCGCTGCGAAGGTGCTGGCGGAAGGACTGGTGGAGGCATAAATGACAACCAACGGAACCGGTCCCAAAACACTCGGCAAAGTCCGTCCACATCAGACTCAGAACGAGTCTCTCGTTTTTGAGAAATCGTCGCCGGGCAAGAAGGCTTATAAATTGCCGCCGCTCGATGTGCCAGCGGTTGACCCGGCGGAGCTGCTGGGCGATTCGCATCGCAAGACGGCCGGCTTGCTTCCCGAACTGAGCGAGATCGAGATCATACGCCACTTCACGCGGCTTTCGACGTGGAACTACGCCATCGACCTGGGCATGTATCCGCTGGGGTCGTGCACGATGAAGTACAACCCGCGGGTGAACGAGTTTGTTTCGCGCATTGAGGGGCTGGCGGAGGCGCATCCTTACCGGCCCGACTCGCTCTCGCAAGGCATTCTCGATGTGATTGCGCTGCTGCAAAAGTGCCTGATCGAGATTACCGGCATGGACGCGATTACGCTGCAGCCGGCGGCCGGCGCGCATGGAGAATTCACCGGCATCCTGCTGGTGCGCGCTTGGCACGAGTCGCAGGGCAACGCGCGCAAGAAGATTCTCATTCCTGACTCGGCGCACGGCACCAATCCCGCAACAGCGGCCATCTGCGGCTATACCGTCGAGAACCTGAAATCCAACGCCGAGGGCGGCATCGATCTTGATGCACTGGCGCGGCAGGTGGACGAAGAGACCGCCGCGCTGATGCTGACTAATCCGTCGACCATCGGCGTGTTCGAGAGCCAGATTCACAAGATCGCGGACATATTGCATGCCAAGGGCGCGCTTCTTTACATGGACGGCGCCAACATGAACGCGCTGGTGGGCAAGGCGCGGCCTGGGGACTTCGGCGTGGACGTGATGCACTTGAACCTGCACAAGACATTTTCTACGCCACACGGCGGCGGCGGACCTGGCTCGGGGCCGGTGGCTTGCAAGGCGTTTCTTGAACCCTTTTTGCCGACTCCAGTGCTGGTCCAAAACGAGGACGGCACGAGGCATTGGAACTACGACCGGCCGCAGTCGGTGGGGCGCGTGCGGGCGTTCTACGGCAACACTGGGATGTTTATTCGGGCGCTGGCTTATACGCTGGCCAACGGTCCGGACGGGCTGCGGCAGACCACTGAGGACGCCGTGCTCAACGCGAACTACATCCGCGCCAAGCTCGAGGATCTCTACGAACTGCCCTACAAGACGGCGTCGATGCACGAGGTGGTGTTTAGCGACAAGCGGCAGTTGGCGAAGGGTGTGAAAACCGGCGATATTGCCAAGCGGCTCATCGACTACGGCTTTCATCCTTACACGGTCAGCTTCCCGCTGATTGTGCATGGCGCGCTGATGATTGAGCCTACCGAGAGCGAGTCTCTGGAGGAACTTGACCTGTTCATCGCGGCGATGCGATCGATTGCCAGGGAAGCGGATGAGACTCCGGAGGTGGTGAAGACCGCTCCGCACTCGACGCGGGTTTCAAGGCTCGACGAAGTGCAGGCGGCGAGGAAGCCGATTTTGCGGTGGAGGCCGTGAGGGGCAGCTGTTAGCTTTTGGCTTCTAGCGCTTGGTTTCCCCGGTCCCCAAGTGAGAAGGGACCCTTCGGCGGGCTCAGGGCAGGCTCGGGGGCACCCGGCGATTGCCCGCCGTTTTACCCGATCACCGCCGGCAGTGGCACCAATACATGCCCCTGAGAAGAGCGCCAGCAAAGACCGTGGGACCGATATGTTGCGGCTGGACCGCCTGTCAACCGCCATGGGATCCACCGGGAATCGCGTTTCATGAAGTTTTGGCTTGCAATCCCTGTTGGCGTTCATGCAGGATGAAATCCTCCCTGTGTTGCCCAGAATTGCACCGCTGGAAGTGTGCGCCGTGTGGATAGCTTTCGGCTCCCCATCTTCGCCGAGAGGATCAGGACTGCTGTAAAGCGCGGCGTTGGCAGGGTTCACACAGTGAACAGGATTGCTTCTCCCGGCTTCCCGAAGTCTGACACTCCATTATTCGGAGAAATGGTTATGTTGCGATTCCGCGTCCGTAGTTTCTCCTTGATTCATGGCGCTTTTGCCGCCCCGTTCCTGCGTGCGGCCGGGGTCTTGCTGGTCGTGTCCGGCTTGGCGTTCGGCTCTCCCGCGTCCGCGCAGACCGCATCCTTCAGCTACGCGATCACGGCGTTGGGCGGCGGCTTCACACACCCCAATGACGTGGCGGTGGACAGCGGCGGCAACATCTATGTGGCCGACACCAACAACAGCGCGGTGAAGGAGATGCCGGCCGGATGCGCCTCGTCGAGCTGCGTTACCACGCTGGGCGGCGGCTTCAGCAGTCCCAATGGCGTGGCGGTGGATGGCAGCGGCAACGTCTATGTCGCCGATACCAGCAACAGCGCGGTGAAGGAGATGCCTGCCGGCTGCGCCTCGTCGAGCTGCGTAACCACGCTGGGCGGCGGCTTCTTCTTTCCTTATGGCGTGGCGGTGGATGGCAGCGGCAATGTCTATGTTGCCGAGCCCCTCAGCAATGCGGTGGTAGAGATGCCCGCCGGCTGCGCCTCGTCGAGTTGCGTAACCGCGCTGGGCGGCGGCTTCGAAGGCCCCAATAGCGTCGCGGTGGACGGCAGCGGCAACGTCTATGTCTCGGAAAGCCTGTACACCAGCGAGGTCGTTTACAACGAAGTAAACGAGATGCCCTCCGGCTGCACCTCGTCGAGTTGCGTAACCACTCTGGGCGGCGGCTTCAGCGGTCCCACCGGCGTGGCTGTGGACGGCAGCGGCAACGTCTATGTTGCCGATGCCGGCAATAACGCAGTGAAGGAGATGCCCGCCGGTTGCGCTACGTCGAGCTGCGTGACGGTGCTGGGCGGCGGCTTTTACGATCCGCAGGGCGTGGCCGTGGACGGTAGCGGCAACGTCTATGTCGCGGATAGCAACAACAACGCGGTGAAGGAGATCATGACCCGCGCGGCGGACTTGTTTACCGTCCCGGTGAAAACCGCCAGTGCGGCGCTGACGTTGACCTTCACTTTCAACAGCGCAGGGAGCCTCAGCAGCACAACACCCTACCAGGTGCTGACGCAGGGCGCGACAAATCTGGACTTCAAGGCGGCGGCGACACAAGAGACGAATGCCTGCAACGGGACCACATCCTACACCACGGGCGAAACCTGTACGGTCGACGTAACCTTGAAGCCCGCAGCCCCCGGAGTTCGCAGCGGCGCGGTGGAACTGCTGGGAAGTTCCAACAACCTGATCGCCACCGGCTACGTTTGGGGCGTTGGCTCTGGCCCGCAGGTGACCTTTCCCGGAGCCGAGCCGGCCACCTATGTTTCCGGCCTGAATGTGCCTCTGGGCATGGCGGTCGACGCGGCGGGCGATCTGCTTATCGCAAATTCCTACGGGCCGAACGTGTGGCTCGTCGCGCCTGATGGGTCCACACAAACCAAGGGCAGCGGATTTGTCATGCCCACGGCCGTGGCCATCGATGGCGCGGGCAACATCTTTATCGCCGACAACGATGCCGTGGTGTACGAGATTGGGAAGGTGTCCAACGCGCAAACGCAGCTCAACATTCCGGGGCTGACCGATCCCGAGTATCTGAGCGTCGATGGTGCAGGGAACCTCTACATCTCTGAGCCGAGCGCCCACACTGTGCTCAAGGTTACGCCCTCCGGCGCGCAATCCACCGTCGGAACCGGCCTGAGCGATCCTCGCGGAACCACCGAGGATGGCGCCGGGAACGTGTACATCATCGACTACTCGGAGGGGGCTGTGATCACCGTGCCGCCAACCGGCTCGCAAACTGCGGTGTACGGACTCGGCGGTCCAACCGGCGTGGCCGTGGACCCTGCCGGAGACATCTATGTCGCCGACTTCGGCAACGGCATACTGATCCTGATTACGCCAAGTGGCGCCGTTTCCACAATCGATGGGAACGCGTTCGAGGGTCCCTGGGACGCAGGCATGGATGGAAGCGGGAATCTCTATGTCACCGATTACATTGCCGGCGTGGTGCGCAAGATCGATCTCGCCGACCCGCCAGCCCTGAACTTCGCCGCCACCCCAGTCGGCTTGACCAGCAGCGACAGCCCACAAACGGTGATGCTCACCAACAGTGGCAACGCCCCGCTGACCTTTCCGAATCCCAGCGCCGGAAACGACCCCAGCATCTCGACTAACTTTCTTCTCAACAGCGGTGTAGGATCGGACTGCCCGTTGGTTACCTCCAGTTCGGCGGCGGGAACGCTGGCTGCAGGCGCCTCTTGCCTGTTGCCGGTAAGCTTCAAGCCGACTACGACAGGCAGCTTCAATGGCGCATTGACGCTTACTGACAACAGCCTCAACGCGGCTTCTCCGAATTACGCGTCCCAGAGCATTGAGTTAAGTGGTACGGGAACGCCGGATTCTCCGACAGTCACCTCCGTCAGCCCGATAGCTCCGCAGCAGACGCAGACCATTACCATCAGCGGTTCGGGTTTCGGCACGCAATCCGCCTACGACGGAGACTCGAATTACATCCTGTTCGCCGACCCCGCCGGAACCCCGCCCTGGTACGCGGGCAACGCGAGTAATCCGGTTACGCTCTCCGTCTCATCCTGGAGCGACACGCAGATTGTGATCACAGGATTTACCGGACAATATGGAACGGACGGCATGTGCATCAGCCCGGGCGATCAGCTCTACATCAAGGTGTGGAACACACAAACCGGCAACGGGCC
>JBEKET010000084.1:0-21020 GCA_050013695.1 Occallatibacter sp. | reverse complement strand
ATCGGCATAGGGGGGAGAGTCACCTCTCCTCCCCTGCCACACCACCGGACAAGCGGGTCCGCATCCGGCGGTTCGGAGGATTGAGCTAGGTTGCGATCAACATCCGCGGAAGGCCGAGCGAGTCGAAGTACGTAGCTGGGAATGCGATGTTCATTGCGGGACTGTTAGCTATACGCCAGGGTCCACGAGAGTTTCCTGCGGAGTGTGCCGCAAGGTCTCTGCTGATCCCACGCTCGCATAGTTTCCGGTACCGCACTGTTCCTCGCTTCCACTGCTTCCAGATCACCGCCCGCAGCCTGCGCCGCAGCCATTGATCCAGAGTCCCCAGCACTGAAGGGGTCTGGCAGAACCCGAAGTAGGCTTTCCACCCTCGCAGGTAGTCGGCCACTTCCTTGGTCATTTGCTCCAGACTGACTCCCCGAGTCCGGCACGTCAGCTCCCGAGCTTTTCGCTTGAACCGCACGATAGCCTTGGGGGCGATGCGCCTCTTCTGGCCGTTTGCCGTAAAGCTGAAGCCGAGGAACTTACGTTCCACCGGTCGAGCCACCGCGCTCTTCTGTTCATTGACCCGAAGTTTGAGCCTGCGCGTAATGAAGCTCGTGATGCCTCGCTTCACCCGCTGCCCCGCATGCTGGCTGCGAACGTAAATATTGCAGTCGTCCGCATAGCGCACGAAGCGGTGGCCGCGCCGCTCCAGTTCCCGGTCAAGTTCATCGAGCACGACATTCGACAACAGCGGCGATAAAGGCCCGCCTTGTGGGGTTCCCTCATCCACCGGTCCCACCAGCCCGTTTTCCATCACACCCGCCTTCAGGAACGATCCAATCAGCCGGAGCATTCGCTTGTCGGCGATGCGCAGCGCCATCGACTTCATCAGTCGATCATGGTTGACCCGGTCGAAGAACTTCTCCAGGTCCAGATCCACCACCCAGCAGCGGCCTTCGGCTATGTACTTCTGCGCCTTGGCCACCGCCTGGTGCGCCGGGTAGTGTCTTAAAAGTGCGTTGAATCGGAAAAGACCATTTCGGGGTAGAATGACAGCATGAACGTTGCACAAGAACTTGCGATTGAGAGTGTAAGGTACGAAGGTCGCTGGACGCCGAGGTCGTTGAAACCAGAGCGGGCTCGAATCGCGCGAATACTTCGATTTCTCAGGAGCAGCTACAAATAGAAAACCGGCCTGCCAGGGCCGGTCTCCGGTGCGGCTAATCTCTCTAGCGACATCATCGCATGAGGTTTGCCTGAAATGCAACAAGTGAAAGTTACCGGGACTATTGACCGCCGCCCTGTCGGACTTTGGCCAGCGCAGAAACGAGTTTTGCAAGCTCTTCGACGCCACACGGAGGAGTCGATATTTCTGCGACACTATGTTGTCGCGCGAATTCTTGGGAAAAGCCCGGCAGAATCTTTGATAGCGTTGCGATCAGAGCTATCTCATTCCAAGCGGACTCGTCTTGCTGGCGTTGCAGAGAAACGATTCGCTCAATCAGGAGTCCTATAGGGTCATTGGCCATTCGCGTGCTCTCCCTTTGAAACTTCGGAGGGATGATTGTACTGCGTTTATGTTCGTCTATGCGATCAATTCCGCAATCGTCCAGATGTGGTCTGTAATCCCCGCTTCCATCGCCGGGGTGACCCTCAAGGTCTTGTGAACCCGGCAGAAGTTGTAATAGGCGAACCAGAGGGCATAAGCAAATTCCAGATTCTCCCACTTCTTAGAGAAGCCATTCGTGAGCCGGGTCATGCGGCGCATTCCCATTCGGATTGAGAGGTTCTGGCGTTCGATGTGCGATGTGCAAATCATGTCAGCGACCGGCCTCCCCATGATCTCAACTGGGACTGAATCCACAACCTCAGCCGGGCTGTAACGCTGTTCCCCGTCGCGGGGTGTTCCGTAGACTTTGATTAGTTGGGCAAAGTCAACCCGATCTCTCAGCAGCAATTTGACGGCGCTCACATAGGGGCTGAATCCATCCGTGGTCAACTGGAAGCGGTCCTTTGAGGTCGCATAAGCCAGCTTGCCGATGAATGCGTCTGTGGCCTTCGCTGTGCGCTTGCCCAGGTGCCAAGCGAGTACCAGTTTCGTGTTCCGCTCCATGCCGATGAAGCAATAGGCGTCTCCCACTTCCGCGCCATCATCGTCTGACTTGTGGCCTTCCTTCTTACCCACATAGCCCCAAATCTCATCCGCTTCTACGTCCTGCACCTTGAGGTCGTGAATCTTGGAAACCATCAGGGTCTGGCAGCGATCCCCAGCCTTCTCCAAAAGGCTCATCAGCGTGTTGATGTTCAAA
This sequence comes from Occallatibacter sp., assembly GCA_050013695.1. Lineage (GTDB taxonomy): Bacteria > Acidobacteriota > Terriglobia > Terriglobales > Acidobacteriaceae > Telmatobacter. The sequence continues at coordinate 18,726 of JBEKET010000084.1, read as the reverse complement.
TCGGTAATCCGCTCTGTGCTGCGAAGCGAGTTGCCTTCCAAGAGCAACCGGAGAGCCAGGACCGCTTTGTCTTGGGGGATGTACATCGAATCCAGCACCCGCGAATGCGATTCAGTGAAGGTTTTTTTGCAAGGGACGCAGCGGAAGCGGCGAAGCCCATTGCGATGTTTCCCAAAGCGTTGGCATTTCATGCCGCAAGCCTCGCAAATCATTGTTTCAGCGGTTTTTGCATCGCTCATCATGTAAAGATAATACTGCTACCGCTAGTTGTTTGTCAAGAGAAAAGTGCGTTGATATTGCCCCTTCAGGGGATTTTTGTTTGGTGGTCCTCTGATCTTGTAAATCATGCTTCACCTCGCTACTTCTGAACGGTAGCGATGGGCTGATTCGTGTGCTGACGTAACTCAGCCGTCGGCGCGTATTTCGCGCGTCGATAAGCGCAGACCCGATGCACCCGACTGGGCATTTCGGGTGCATCGGGAGCATTTGGAGAGCAGGATGGGTACGCGCGTAGGCGTAATTGGCGCGTCGGCGCGTATTTCGCGCGTCAGATCGTCACAAGTTAAGCCGATAGTGCTGGCGTCCTGTATGGAGAATGATCTTCTTGAGGAATTTTTTCTTTCGGAACCAATCGCTCATCTTGCCAGACTTTATCTCTAAGGTCGCTTGAATCTCTCCGATACCAACATCGCCTCGCTTGTCGAGGTAGGCTTTGTGTAACAAGCGGAGAATTTTGCTTTCGTAAGGCGTGAGATTGTAAGTTCGGCCATCGAGTTCTACCACCTGATAATTCTCGTCTAATGGCTTGAATCTCTCAGAGGATTGCAACTCCTCTTTCTGGGGTGTCTGCGTCGTTCCCAGCACCTCTTTCCATGCTCTCGCCTTATCCCTCTCAAATTCAATCGTGTCTCGATATTCGCGAGTTTGGCGGACCATCTCGCGGTAGGCTTCAGCCAACAGTGCTTTCTCTTCTTCGTCCACACGCACCCTTGCGCCGTCGCGGAGCGGGGGATACGATAGGGGTAACCAGCCACACTATCGAATCGCCCCGGCCTCGCGCCGGGCGTTTCGTTTTGAGGGAAGTATACCCTTCCCGCAGGAGCAAATGAATGTCAATGCCGCGTTTTCGATTAACTGGCGCTTCGCAACCAACCCTTCGCCGGGGGCAGGAAACTAGGGTCCATGCCGCGTTTCCTCCGCATCCTGAGGTATGGACGCTTGAGGAATTGGTGAAGCGATGTTGCGAACAAGGATACAAAGATGCGATTGAAGAACAACCGCCATCACTCCTTTTCGTGTGGCTATCGATCCTCCACCATCTCAGGAGTTTAAAAGTGCGTGGGATTGTTGAAGAGGTAGAGGACTAGTCGGCCTCTTTGCGAGGTCTGCCGCCGCCGTGAGTCTTGCGCTTTGCGGCCATGGCGCGGTAATGCTCGGGGCCATGCAGCCGGGAGGTCGTAGAGCCTCCCTTGCGGCCTAGAGATGCGGCGGCGGGGCTCTTGGATTCCTTGAGCATGTCGTCTGCGAGGGCCAGAGCTGCGCTCAGTGATTCACGGGCGGCGGCGGTGCGGTTCTCAGGCAGTTCCGGGATGGTAGCGAGGATCAGGTCCGCTTGCGAGATCAGACTTTTCAGGGTGCGGAGTTCGGTCTGGTTCGATGGCATGAGTTGACGATACGAGGCGCGGAAACGAAAAGCAATCGCTAGTTGTTTTTTACCAACGCACTTTTAAGACACTACCGGTGCGCCGAGCGTCCGGGCCGGAACCCGTGACTGTGTTCGGAAAACTCCGCGTCCCACCTGCCCTGCAAGACCTGCATCACTGCCTGTTGAACCACGCGGTCCAACACCGTCCGGATGCCTAACTGTCGCACCCCTCCGTCCGGCTTGGGTATCTCTACCCGCTTCACCGGCTGCGGCCTGTAGGTTCCTGCGAGCAGTTGTTCGCGGATCGCTGGCCAATGCACCTTCAAGTAGCCCGGTAACTCACCGACCGTCATGCCGTCGATGCCCGCGCTGCCCTTGTTGGACTTCACTCGCTTATAAGCCTGCAAGCAGTTCTCCCGCTCACAGACCGCTTCCATCAGTTGTTCCTCGTTACTGGCCGGGCTTTCGGATATGCGCTTCGCCGTGAGCGTTTCGGTCCCTTCGCGAGAAGTCCTTGGAGCTTCACTCCGCTCCTCCTCGCCAAAGGCCAGCTGTAGCTGGTTGTTCTGCCGCTTGACGCCCATCGAGTCCCGATACCTACTTGCCGCTTCCTGCCGTTTGGGCCTTCGGTCGCCGGGGCGGCCTAATATGCCCGCTGCTGACTTCTGCTGCACGGTCAGAGTGGATTACTCCGCTCTCAGTCCTGATTCCAGAACATGCAACAGACCTCCCGTGATAAGAACGACCGCCTTCAACGCGCAACCGCCGAATTTACCACCAGCACCCTTTGATGGTTGAGGACTTCGCGATCAGTTGCCCGCTCGTCCGGTGCCCTCCACGCTTCCTTCAGACACCACCTCACGGTAACGCCCTTGCGCTTCGCTATCACTTCTCCCCATCAGGATGTGAAGAGGACTTACACCTCCAAGCTGTCATTCATGCACGGCGTACAACAGAAAAGGCCCCGCGTTTGCGGAGCCTTTTCGCCAGCTTGCTGACCTGCTAATACGGAGCAACCTGCAACCCCTCGATTTTGAAGTTCTTGCCGAACTCCTCCATCTGCTTCTTCATCTCTTCCATCTGTTTCTGATCAATCTTGAAGTCCTCAATCTTGAAGTTCCTGCGAAAGTCATCCATCTGCTTCCTCAGCTCTTCCACATCCTTCGGATCGACCTTGAAGTCCTCGGCCTTGAAGTTCTTGCCGAACTCCTCCATCTGCTTCTTCATCTCTTCCATCTGTTTCGGATCAATCTTGAAATCTTCAATCTTGATCTTGTCCTTCAGCGCCTCCGCCTGCTTCTCCAGCGCCTCGGCGCCGGCCAGCGCATCGCCTTCAAGATCCGGATCAATCGCTGCCATCAGCGGGCATTCGCTTGAGCCAAAGACACCCTCCAGTTCCAGTAGCCCGGTCTTGTGTTTCGAGTCCACCTGCAGCGTGAGCGTCTGCTGCTTCCTGTCCCGCAGGATGGTCACCTGCACCGGCTTGCCCGTGTTGGCGTGCAGCGCCCGCTCCCAGTCCGCCGACGTTGAAATAGCGTCCGTGCCCACCTTCAGGATCACGTCAAACGCCTTCAACCCCGCCGCCGCAGCCTCGCTCTTCCGCGCCACCTGCTTGATCATCAGCCCATTCGGCACTCCCAGGTACTCGGCCATCTGCGACGTCAGCGGTTCCACCAGCGCGCCCACATTCAGCGTGCTCCCAAACAGTGGCATCCTGAACACGCTGGGCGCCGACGCATCGCCCGTACCAGTCAGCATCCCCAGCGTAGAAGGCGACGCAAATTCGTCTCCACCATTGCCGATCTTGTTCCAGATCTCGTGCCCCAGCACCCGGTGATCCACCAGTTCCACAGCCATCGTCTGCACATTGCCGTCCCGGCTGATCTCGATGCTCACCTTGTGCCCCGGCGGAATCTCCTTCAGCATCCGCTTCAGTTGCTCGGCGCCCTCCACGTTCTGCCCGTTCAACTGGATCACTACGTCGTTGACGCGCAATCCAATCTGTCCCGCCGGCGCATCATGGTCAATCAGCGTAATGACCGCCCCGCGCACTTCTTTCAACTTCAGCGTCTGGGCCTTCTCCTGGTCCACATCTACAAAATCCACCCCAAGGTATCCCTGCGGGCTCGATGAAAACAGAATCATCGGACTCGGTTGCTGCACAAGTTGCATCATCCCAGTTGCCTGCGACAAGGCTCCCGGCGGCGCCATCGCCAGCCAGGCTCCCACCCCCATCGTCCCGACAATCCCAACACTGCGATACGGCCTCAAAAGGTGCTTCATGATTTCTTCTCCCGCGGTTCCTTTTTTTGTGCTCACTTTCCAGCCCGCACTCTCTCTGTAAGACGGCGCAGTTACCGGATCGTTAAGCAGGTTTACTGAATCTCCGGAACCCGTCTCAATACCTGTCTCGAAACGGTCCGAATCTCTGCGCTCCGGTCTGAATTGGCTACCGTGTGCAGCACCTGCTGCACACTCGTGTCCGCTTCAACCGGCTCCAGAATATTAATAGCTTCCGTGCGTATCCGCGGATCATTGTCGTTCAACAGCGCCTCCAGCACTGCGTTCCGCACCCGCACATCCGACGCCACATAGGGTTCCAATCCCTTCAGCGCCTTCTCCCGCACGCCCTCGTTCTTGTCGTAGCGCAATGCCACCATCAGCGCATCGCGAATCCCCGCCGCCTGGCAACCGTGTCCGGCGCGGCACTCCGCAGCCATCAGCCCCACCGAGTCGTCCCTCACTCCAGCCGAAGCCGAGTTCTCGCTCGCCAGCATCAGCAGTTGCCTGATCGCCGGATCGTCCAGCGATCCCTCCATCCGCTGCGGCACAACCTGGTTGTAACTCACTTCCACCATGTTGCTGTTCGGCTGCCGCACAATGCTCGATATGTTCGCGATCTCCGCCGGCGCTCCCTGCGCCTGCCCTCCCTGAGCCTGCCCCGCCGCATTCGAAGCCTGCAAGCTAATCGCCGCAGCCGCACCTGCCTGCGCCGCGTGTGCCGCCCGATTTTGCGCAGCCTCGTAGCCACCCAGGCTGCCCATCCCTGCGCCCACCACCAGCAGCAGGATAGCCGCCACCGGCGCCGCCTGCAGACTGGCAAAGTTGTTCATCATTCGCTGGCCCAGACGTTCATACCAGCGCTTCGGCGGAATCGCGTCCAGCGCCTCTTCCAGTTGCAGACGGGAACGCGCCACCAGGTTAGCCGCCGGCTCCGTTACCGGATAGGCATCGGCCAATACCTTCAGCGCCCGCAGCTGCTCCCGTTCCTTCTGGCATTCAGCGCAGCCCGCCAGGTGCCGGTCCAGCTCATGCGTCTGTTCGTCGGCCAGTTCGCCGTACGCCGCCGTCACAATCCGCTCATGTGCAAGTTCGCAATTCATCTCCACGTCCTTCCAGCCTCAAATGCCTGCCTATCATCCCCGTTATCCGCATCCCGTTCAGGGATTGCCGAGGATCCTCTTACCGCAACTCCGCCAACTGCGCTCGCAGCTTTTTAGTCGCCCTGAAGAGCGTATTCTTGGCGGTCTCTTCCGTGGTATTCAGCATCTCCCCGATCGTGCGCAGCCGCAGACCCTGGTAGTGCTTCAGTTCAAAAACCATCCGCTCCCGCGGCGTCAGCTTGATCAGCGCTGCCTGAATCCTCTGCCCCAGCACCTTCCGGTCCAGCTCCTTGCCCGGATTTGAAAACGACCGGTCGTCGGATACTGAAGCCAGCAAATCAATCTCGTCGCCGGAGTGGTCCAGAATCACCGCGTGGTCTTCCCGCCGCGTCTTCCTGCGCCGCAGCTGGTCCAGGCAAAGGTTGGTCACAATCCGGTAAATCCATGTATAAAACGAGCACTCGAAGCGGAAGTTTCCGATATACCGGTAAGCCTTCAAAAACGCTTCCTGATAAATATCCTCAGCGTCGTGCTCACTGCCCGTCAGGTGCAGCGCCAACCGCAGAACCTGGTGTTCATACTGCCGAACCAGCGCATCAAACGCCGCCCGCGATCCCGACTGCGCCTCGCGAATCAGTTCCATCTCCGGCGCGCGCGCCTGGGCCTGCTCCTCGGCCCGCGTCAACCCAGTCGAGCCCGATCCTGTCGAACTCAGCCCAGTCGAGCCGGCGCTGTTCCGCCCCGACTCATTTCCACCAGCACCGTCGCGGCCCCTGCCCTTCGGTCCCGTCCCGTCTGTTGTGGCCGTTGCACTCATACCTGGGGTAGATTGTACCTGCCCCACGTCTGGCCACACCAAAGCAGCCGCTCCTGCAACCGGCGAAATCGGATAACTCACCGCTTCCGTTGCCATCGAACCCCTGCTCCGGGAACTTAAAATTGTCCGCATTCGAACAGACGCAAGAATCGCTCATTAGTGAGCATCCCCGCGCATCTATTGAACATTTGTTCAGCCCCAGCTGGCCGGGCCCTCCCGTCCCGGGGCTCTCGGAATCTGCTCCGAGCAATGCCCCGCTGACTTGCTGACTTGCTGACTTGCTACGTGCGCTTGGGCGCACGCTGACTCGCTGAGTCGATTGCCGGGTGCCCCCGGTCCCTCGCGAGGGACCGGGGGCACCCTCATTGTGCTTGGAGATCGGGGCCACCCGCCGCCCAATTCATTTTGGAGGCCGCGACGGAGGAGCTACTGTTTGTTGACGTCGACGTAGTAGAGGTCGGTGGCTACCTGGAAGTCTTCTTTTGATAATGGGGTCTGCATTGTTTGCCAGGTGGTGGTGGGGTGGATGATTTGCCAGTGGTCTGGGGCGCCTACGCGGACGGGCATGGCGAAGTTATCTTCGTCGGCGCTCCACTTATACATTACTGTGCCGGGAGTTATATCGAAGAGTAACTCCAAACGCGGAATGGCGGCGTGGCGCAGGTATTGGTTGAAGATGGGAGTTAGATCCTGGCCGGTGTGCTGGTTGAACCATGCTACTACATCTTCAGTCATGATTTGTTGATATTTGAAGTGCTGGTAGAAGTCGTGGATGAGCGCGAACCACTTGGCGTCGTCATCGACTACGCTGCGCAGGGTGTTGAGCATGAGCGCGCCCTTGAAGTACTGGTCTTCAGTGGGGTCGGCGTTGACGCCGCGCTCGGCGACGATGGGGCGCATGTTGACGATTTTGGGCTTGACTCCGCTTAGATACTTGATAGCGTCGGCTTTGCCCCAGCGGTATTCAACGTAGAGGCTTTCGAGATAGGTGGTCCAGCCCTCGTGAATCCACATGTCAGAGGAGTCGGCGGCGGTGATGCTGTTGCCGAACCACTCGTGGCCGCTCTCGTGGATGATGATGAAGTCGAAGCGGGGGCTGATGCCGACGCCGGTCCAGTCGCGGTCAAGATAGCCGTTTTTGAAGAGGTTGCCGTAGGCGACGGCGCTTTGATGCTCCATGCCGGCGTAGGGGACCTGGACGAGCTTGTAGCCGTCTTTGGCGAATGGATATTCACCGAAGTAATGCTGATAGGCCTCGATCATGCCCTTGGCCTGGGAGAACTGGACTTTGGCTTTGTCCAGGTCTTCAGGGAGGACGTAGAAGTCGAGGGGCAGCGTGCCTAACTTGTCGTCGAAGTGGACATAGTTGCCGATGTTGAGAGCTACGTCGTAGTTATTGATTCCATAACTCACGTGCCAGTCCCAGCGGGTGTAGCCGTCGCCGAGATCGGTTTTGGAGACGAACTTGCCGTTGGAGACGTCGACGAGATTGCTGGGGATGGCGACGCTGATGTCCATGGATTCAACTTCGTCGCGCCACTGATCTTTGTTGGGCCACCACATGCTGGCGCCGGTGCCTTCACAGGCGGTGTAGATCCAGACATGGCCGGCGGGATCTTTTTTGAAGCTCATGCCACCGAAGCGGCCGGTTTCTTCAGGATGGCCGGAGTAAAAAAAGTCAATGGAATAGGTTTTGCCGGAGCGGAGGGTCTGGGGGAAGTCGATGAAGACTGCGCCGGTGTCGCGGGTGTATTTGAGGGGCGTGTCGCCTAAGAGGATTTTATCGATGGAGAGGGTGTCGCGGAGGTCGAGCTGGATGCGGGCGCCGTCCTGGAGCATGCGGAAGCGGATCGTGTTTTTGCCGGAGACGGTCTGCTTGTCGGGGTCGACGCGGATGTCGAGGTGGTAGTAGAGGAGATGGTTGTTGGCGCGGTAGGGGCCGTATGCGCCGCGGAGCATGTCGTAGCGCGTGGGGATGGGGGCGCCGGCGGCGTTGAGGCGGATGCGGGGTTTGGGTGGGGTGGTTTGGGCGGCGGGCGTGGATTGTGCCGTGGCCTGGGGGTGGAGCGGGGTGGTGGCGAGCAGGGCGGCGAGGAGGAGAGAGCAGGCTAGGGGTCGAGTGGGAGATTGACGCATGGGGACATCGTAAACCGGCGGACACGGTCAATGGTGTTCCATGTGCGGGTAATTTGGATGGGCGCTCGTGGGGTGGTTTGGACGAGGCACACGCTATTCTTAGTCGATTAACTATGAGTGATTCGTTGCGGCAATTCGATGTGGTTGTGCTGGGGGCGGGGGCGGCGGGGCTGATGTGCGCGGCGACGGCTGGGCGCCGCGGGCGGCGCGTGGCGCTGCTGGAGCATGGGGGACGGGCGGGGCGGAAGATTTTGATTTCGGGGGGCGGGCGGTGCAATTTCACGAATTTGCATTGCGGGCCGGGGAATTTTATTTCGGAAAACCCGCATTTTTGCAAGTCGGCGCTGGCGGGGTATGGGGCGCAGGATTTTTTGGAGCTGGTGGAGCGGTATCGGATTGCGTGGCATGAGAAGACGCTGGGACAGCTTTTTTGCGATGGGTCGGCGCGGGCGATTTTGGAGATGCTGCTGGCGGAGTGCGAGCTGGGCGGCGTGGAGGTGGTGCTGAACGCGCGCGGGATCGAAGTGGAGGGCTCGGCGGGCGGGTTCAGGGTGGAATGCTCGGCGGGGGAGTTTTGGGCCGAGAAGCTGGTGGTGGCGACGGGGGGATTGTCGATTGCGAAGATTGGGGCTACGGGGCTGGCGTATGAGCTGGCGCGGCAGTATGGGCTGAGGGTGGTTGAGCCGCGGCCGGGGCTGGTTCCGCTGGTGCTGGGTGGGGATGAGGCGGCGTGGACGGGGTTGGCTGGGGTGGCGGCGGAGGTGGTGGCGCGGGCGGGTGGCGCGAAGTTCAGAGAGAAGATGTTGGTGACGCATCGGGGAGTGAGCGGGCCGGCGGTGTTGCAGGCTTCTTCTTATTGGTGGGCGGGGGATGAATTGCTGCTGGATTTTGCGCCGGATTTGGAACTGCTCAGGGGATTAAAGGAGCCGGGGGCGCGAAGGGATGCGGCAGCGTTGAAGGCGGCGTTGAGGGAGGTTTTGCCGCAGCGGCTGGCGGGGTTTCTGGCGGAGGTTGGCGGGCCGGCGGGGTGGGGGAATGCGGCGCTGGAGGAGTGTGAGCGGAGGCTGCATCGGTTTGCGCTGCATCCGGTGGGGACGGAGGGGTTTGAGAAGGCGGAGGTGACGGCTGGAGGCGTGGATACCGCGGACTTGCAGGCGCGGACGATGGAGGCGCGGGGGACGCCGGGGCTCTATTTTATTGGCGAGGCGGTGGATGTTACGGGGTGGCTGGGCGGGTTCAATTTTCAGTGGGCCTGGGCTTCGGGGGTGGCGGCGGGGAGGAGCGTTTGAGGGAATAGGGAATAGGGAATAGGGGCTGCGCGCCGACTGGAATCACTGCTGGGGTGGTGGCACGGGATGTGCTGGTGGGGTGGTGGCTTGAGGTTGGGCGGCGGGTGGTGCGCCGGCTCTTGCGGGCGGGGTCAGGACGAAGCCCTTGCGGATGAGGGCGAATCCTTGCTGCGGGAGTTCAGCCTGAAGGAGCTGGTTTTCTGGGCCGGAGAAAAGGTCAGTAACGGCGCCGGAGATGGTGGCTTTGAGGTGATGGACGGTGATGGGCTTGCCGTCGATGGCGCCTTGCTCGTCAGCATAGGTGGCCAGCTGGATGGGGGAGATGGAGCCCGCTCCTTTGGGGATGATGGCCCAGAGGCCGGCGTTGTTGCGGGCTACGCCGAGGGCGAGCAGGGTGTCAAGCGCGCCGGGATCGAAGTCGGGAAGGAAGACGGCGGCTTCGTGCTTGGCGAGACGGGTGGTGTTGCTGTGGCCGCCGGCGGAGATGTTGAGCAGAAACTGGGCGGCGTCGGGCGCGGCGGTGATGTTGACAGCGGAGGTGTTGACGGTGGCGCTCAACTGGACGTGTTTGATGGCATTGGCCGAGGTGAGCTGCTCGGATTTGGAGAGGTCGTAGTTGAGTCCCTGCATGGCGACTTTGACGACGGTGGTGGTGTCGTAGCCGTTTGGATTGGCGGTGAAGGTGACGGTGGCGGTGCCGACGGAGTGGCCGTGCTGGGCGATGATGAAGCTGCCGGATTGGGCGGAGGCGATTGCCGGGGAGATCACGGAGAAGAGGAACAGAGCTAGTTTGCGCAAGACGGTCTTCATCCTTCTAACTGCTTAGACACCAAAAGACGGGTAAGAGTTGCGGGAAAGGCGGGGAATTGGGAATAGGGACTAGGGACTAGCGGACCTGGGGTGCCTGGCGAAGAACCCGATTCGGATGGTTGGGGGTTTTGGTGTCCCACTCATCGAGCAAAAAACGCTCGATGAATGGGGCACGGTGCGGACGTGGATGTCCGCGGTACAGCCGGTCTGGAGACACGGCGCTACTTTCTGACAACTGCTGTTAGCCTTTTGCGGTGGCGAAGCGCTTGTTGACTTCGTGCCAGTTGACTACGTTCCACCAGGCCTCGAGGTACTTGGGGCGCTGGTTCTGGTATTTGAGGTAGTAGGCGTGTTCCCAGACGTCGTTGCCGAGGATGGGGTATTGGCCCTGCGAGAGGGGCGAGTCCTGGTTGGGAGTGGTGACGACCTTGAGCTTGCCTCCCACGATGATGATCCAGCCCCAGCCGGAGCCGAACTGCTTGGCGGTGGTTTCATTGAAGGTCTTCTTGAGAGCTTCAAAGTCGCCGAAGTCGGCGGTGATCTGCGCGGCGATGGGGCCGGTGGGCGCGCCGCCTACACCGTCAGAGCCCGCGGGGCCCATGATGCTCCAGAACATGGTGTGGTTGGAGTGGCCTCCACCATTGTTGCGGACTGCGCCGCGAATGTCTTCAGGGACCTGGGAGAGGTCGCGGATGAGGTCGTCGACGGACTTGGCGGCGAGGTCGGGGTGGCTGGCCAGGGCGTTGTTCACATTGGTGATGTAGGTCTGGTGGTGCTTGTCGTGGTGCAGGTGCATGGTTTCAGCGTCGATGTAGGGCTCGAGGGCGGCGTAGTCGTAGGGCAAAGGTGCCAGTTCGTATGCCATTGGGGAAAATCTCCTTCGCATTGAATTGTACTGTTGGGGGTTGGCCATTTGCTGAGTAGGCGGTCTGGAGCAAAGGGGTTAAATCCAATTTTCACACGCTTTTGCGTGAACGTAAGGTTGGATGCGCCGAGAGGCGGGGACGTTGCGGGGGAATTACGGGTGTCGCGAATCAGGGCTGGTCTGAGCTGGGTGCGGCCTGCTTTTTCTCTTCGTTGGCCTTGCGCGTTGCCATCGCCTTCTCTCTCCACTCTTCGGCCTTGGCCACATCTTCCTTGCGAATACTTTTGTTTTTCCAGTCTAGGTCAGCCTTACGCCGGTAGGTCAGATTCAAGTAGACCATGGCATCGGCGTAGTTGGGGCGGTTGTCAACTGCTTGCAGGAGATACTTCAGACCCTCTTCAACCAGCGCGCTATTCTGCGCCTTGATGGTTTCCAGCACGGTCGTTGGCGCTTTGGCGTTTCCTTCACCGTCGTCCACGAAGCCGGCCGGTTGTAGTGCATTGAGCGCGTTTTGGTGGGCCTGGGCCCAGTCAATCACGCCGATCCAGTAGGCGGCGTCGGAATCTTGTGGATCTTCGTCGAGGACTCTCTTCTGCCAGACTCTGGTGTCATCGGGCTTCTTTACGGCGTAGAAGATGGCTGCCATCTGTCTCATGGAGTTTACGTCGTGCGGGTCCTTGGCGAGGAGTTCCTGAAACAGATCAATGGCTTTCTCCGCGGTCTTCAAGTTGTCTGGCGTGTCCAAGCCAGGAACCACATTCTGCGCGAGGGCGGTGGCCAAGTACAGCTTGGCGACGGGCAGATCGGGGTCCAGATCTAACGATTTCTGAAAGTGACTGACTGCTTCGTCGTAGTGGGCGTTTTTGTATGCGTCCACACCCTGATTCAACTGATCGCGGGCGGCGAGCTGGTCGGCCGAGGAGGGGTGTGAGGTGTCGCCGGTTGGTGCCTGACCTGTGGCAGGGAGGGAAACGGCAGTGAGGATCAGAAAGCTAGCTGCTCCATATTTGAGATTGCGGAGGATGGCGCGGGAGTGGAACAATTTGCACCTCGGACGACAGGGCTGAATGTTCTTGAAAAGAGGAGACCATGATAGTCCAACGCGCTGTTTTTTGGACGTGCGTTGAGTCTTTGTGGGTCTGCAACCGAATTTTTATGTGCGGCGGAGATGTTGTGTGGTTGGATGGATGCCAGGGACTGGCGGTGTCTGACGAGTCGAACAAGCGCTCGACAAACGGAGAAAAATGTCCGCATGGGCTAAAGCCCAATTCAATTTATGGGCTTTACTGGTATGACTGAAGTCATACCCTGATACAAAGCCTATCGATTTGGCATTTGTCAGAGACTGCTTAATGCTGCGAAAGAAACTTTCGTCGGCCGGGAAACATCGGTAAGATGGACTACCGACGCGCGACTTCCCCCACTTGCGCGGGATTCCAGAATAGAAACCAGAAGAGTGGTGCCGAATGAAGAGCGATGAGTCTCTGTACCGTTGGCTTGAGCAGCAGGGCGAGGCGTTTGGCGCGCCGGGCATGGAGCCGCGCTGGACCTCAAGTGTGAAGGATGCGGTGGGCACAGCGTATGCGGCTTCGAGCCGGATCTGGTTTACGTGCTCGCACGGGATATTGAACGAGGTTTACCACCCGACGATCGATCGCGCGCAGGTGCGGGACATGGAATTCCTGGTGACGGACGGGGAGACTTTTGTTCACGAGGAGAAGCGGGACCTGGCTTCGGTGTTTGAGTACATACACCCGGAGGCGCTGGGGGTGCGGTATGTGAGCCGCGATCCGGAGGGCAGGTACACGCTGACCAAGGAGATTATTTGCGATCCGCATCACTCGGTGGTGCTGCAGCATGTGAAGCTGGAGGGCAACGCGGACTTGCTGCCGCGGCTGAAGGTGTATGCGCTGCTGGCGCCGCATCTGGATGGGGGCGGGGCGGGCAACTCGGCGCGGGCGGTGGATTTTGCCGGCAAGAAGGCGGTGCTGGCGTGGAAGAACGAGTGGTCGCTGGCATTGGGCGCGAGTTGCGGATTTTCGCGGGTAAGTTGCGGGTTTGTGGGGCCCAGCGATGGGTGGCGGGACCTGATGGAAAACTTCCGCATGGATTGGGAGTTTGGGTCGGCGCTGAACGGGAATATCGCGATCATGGGGGAATTGGATTTGCAGGGAGCGACGGAATTTACGTTGGCGTTTGGAATCGGCGAGGGGCATCATACGGCGGCGCAGAAGACGATGGGAGCGCTGGCGACTTCATTTGAGGAAAACCGCACGCGGTACATCACGCAATGGAAGCGGGCGGCGAACCCCGAGTGGCTGGCGGCAAAGGCGGGCGATGGCGGCAAGCTGATGAGGACCAGTCATAACGTGCTGCTGGCGCACGAGGACAAGATTTATTCAGGCGCTTTTGTGGCGTCGTTGTCGATTCCGTGGGGGCAGGTGAAGGGCGACGACGACCTGGGCGGGTACCACCTGGTGTGGACGCGGGACATGGTGCAGACGGCGACGGCGTTGCTGGCATGCGGGAGGGCGGAGACGGCGCGGAGAGCGCTGGTTTACCTGGCCTGTACACAGGAACCGGACGGCGGGTTTGCGCAGAACTTCTGGATTGATGGAACTCCATATTGGACGGGGCAGCAACTGGACGAAGTGGGGTTTCCGTTGATCCTGGCTTGGCGGTTGTGGAAGGCGAACGCGCTGGGAGAGCTGCAGATTTTTCCGTTTGTGGAGCGGGCGGCGGGGTTCCTGGTGAGGCAGGCGCCGATTACGCACCAGGAGCGGTGGGAGGAGAATGCGGGCTATTCGCCGTCGACGCTGGCGGCGGTGATTGGAGGGCTGATTTGCGCAGCGGAGATTGCGCGAGCACACAATTCAATGGAACTGGCGGTGTTTCTGGAGGAGTACGCCGATTGGATCGAGAGGCACCTGGAAGACTGGACGGTGACCAACAACGGCGTGCTGCATCCGGAGATAAAACGGCATTACATACGGGTTCGGCCCCCGGAGAGCGGCGAGGCGTATGCGTGCGAGAGCTGCGGGACGGAGATGATTCACCTGAACAATCGGCCGCCGGGAACGCGAATGGAGTTTGAGGCGCGGGAGATTATCGATGCGGGGTTTCTGGAACTGGTGCGGTACGGAGTGAGGCGGGGGGACGATCCGCTGATTGCCGATTCGCTGGTGGTGGTGGACGCGGTGCTGAAGCGGGAATTGCCGCAGGGGCCGGGATGGCTGCGCTACAACTGGGACGGCTATGGGAACAAGGCTGACGGCGGGCCGTTTCAGGGATGGGGTCAGGGCCGGGTTTGGCCGCTGCTGACTGGAGAACGGGCTCATTATGAGCTGGCGGCGGGGAGAGATATTTCCGCGCTGATCAAGACGTATGAGCGATTTGCAACCTGCGGGCAGATGATGCCGGAACAGGTTTGGGATGACTTGAACGGCTCGGAAAGCAGCATGAAGCTGGGACAGCCGGCGGGATCGGCGGTGCCACTGGTGTGGGCGCATGCGGAGTATTTGAAGCTGCTGCGATCGGCGGTGGATGGAAAGGTTTTCGACCGGATCGACCCCGTGTATGAGCGGTACTGCGAACCGGAGGGAAGGAAACGTACGCGCGGAGATCTGGAGATCTATAGCCGCAAGCGGCCGATTCAGAAGATTGCGGCGGGGAACACTCTGCGCATTCTGGACGAGCAGCGATTTGAGCTGACGTGGAGTGCGGATGGGTGGCAATCGACTCATGTGACGGCGAGCCGCAGTTTGGGCAGCGCGGGATATAGCGTGGATATTGTGGCCGGGGCGGCCGGCGGGAACTTGTCATGGACTCAACGTTGGCCGGAGCAGGACAGATGGCTTGGATACAATGTGGACGTGAAGGTTGAGGGTGTTTGAGCGCGAGCAAGACGAACGATGAGTCAATGGGTTGAACCACGCATCCAATGCGTGACGGAAAGGATATCGGACTAATATGGCTACCACAATTGCGGATCTCACTTTAGATCAACTGTCGATCGATACATTGCGGCTGCTGGCCGTGGACGCGGTGCAGAAGGCGAATAGCGGGCATCCGGGCGCACCGCTGGGGTGTGCGCCGATTGCTTACCTGCTGTTTCACAAGCTGATGAAACATAATCCGGAGCACTCGAAGTGGGCGGACCGGGATAGGTTTGTGCTGTCGAACGGGCATGCCTCCGCGCTGCTTTACGGGACGCTGTTTCTGGCGGGATACAAGGTGACGCTGGATGACTTGAAGCAATTCCGGCAGTGGGAGTCGATTACGCCGGGGCATCCTGAGTATGGCGATACGGACGGCGTGGAAGCGACGACCGGGCCGCTGGGCCAAGGGATCGGGATGGCGGTGGGAATGGCCATGGCGGAGAAGCACCTGGCGGCAATTTATAACAAGCCCGGATTTGAGATTGTGAACCACCATACCTATGCGCTGTGCGGCGATGGCGACCTGATGGAGGGCGTGAGCCACGAGTCTTGCGCGCTGGCCGGAACGCTGGGGCTCGGCAAGCTGACGATTCTGTATGACGACAATTTGATTTCGCTGGATGGGCCGACGGAGCTGAGCTACAACGACGATGTGCTGGAGCGGTTCAAGGCCTACCACTGGCATGTGCAGCGGGTTGCGGATGGGAATGACCTGGAGGCGATTGAGAAGGCGATTGAGAACGCCAAGGCGGAGACGGAGCGGCCTTCAATTATCGCGGTGCGGACGGTGATTGGGTACGGCAGCCCGAAGGCTGGAACGAACAAAGTGCACGGCGAGGCGATGGGCGCGGAGGCTGTGGCGGCGACGAAGAAGTTTTTCGGGTTTCCCGAAGACCAGAGCTTTTATGTGCCGGACGAGGCGCTGGAGAACTGGCGCAAGGCAGTGGATCGCGGGGCGGGCCTGGAGGCGGAGTGGAACGAGAAGTTTGAGGGCTACAAGGCGGCGAATCCAGAGCTGGCCGCAGAGTTTGAGCGGACGCAGAGGGACGTGCGCAAGGCGGATTGGGTGAAGGCGATTCCGAGCTTTCCTGCAGGCAAGCCGCAGGCTACGCGGAATGCCGGTGGAGCGGTGATGAATGCGATTGCCGAGGTTGTGCCGGAGTTGTTTGGCGGCGCGGCGGATCTGACGGCGTCGACGAAGACGATTTTCAAGCCGGGGGCTAGCTTCCATGTTGATCCGGCGGGACGGAATGTGTTCTTTGGAGTGCGCGAGTTTGGAATGTGCGCGGCGGTGAACGGGATGGCGGCGCATGGCGGGCTGATTCCGTTTGGGTCGACGTTCTTTACGTTTTCGGATTATTGCAAGCCGGCCATCAGGATTGCGGCGCTGATGAAGGTGCGGTCGCTGTTTGTGTTTACTCACGACTCGATCGGGTTGGGCGAGGATGGGCCGACGCACCAGCCGATTGAGCACTTGATGGCGCTGAGGGCGGTTCCGAATTTGACCGATTTCAGGCCGGCGGATGCGAACGAAACGGCGGCGGCTTGGCGGCTGGCGCTGGAACGGACGGGGCCGAGCTGGTTTGCGCTGAGCCGGCAGGATCTGCCGGTGATTGATGCGGCCAGTGTGGATGTGCTGGGCGGAGTGAGTCATGGCGCGTATGTGCTGGAGGACGCGGCCGATCCGCAGGTGGTGCTGATTGGAACGGGTTCTGAGGTGTCGCTGGTGGTGGAGGCGGCAAAGCTGCTGGCCGGGGAAGGGATTCGGGCGCGGGTGGTGAGTTTCCCGAGCTGGAAGATATTTGAAGAGCAGACGGCGGAGTACAAGGCGAGCGTGCTGCCCAAGGGCGTGCCGAGGCTGGCGGTTGAGGCGGGCGCGACGCTGGGGTGGTGGAAGTATGTGGGGCTGGATGGCGATGTGCTGGGAGTGGATCGCTTTGGGGCTTCAGCGCCGGGGCCGGTGGTGATGAAGGAGCTTGGATTTACGGCGGAGAATGTGGCGGGGCTGGCGAAGAAGATTATCAGGTAGGCAGGAAGCGGAGTTAGCCGCGCTTCGCGCGTGTTAGCGGAGTTGGCGGATTGAGGTGCGATGGGCTGCTTTTGCTAACCTCGCTAACTCCGCTTTCCACTAAGAAAGGAATTCATTTTGAAGCTTGTAATCAGTGCGGATCATGCGGGGTTTCCGCTGAAAGAGGATGTGCGGGCGTACCTGGCTAAGGCGGGGCACGAGGTGGTGGACCTTGGAGCTTATACCGGGGATTTGCCGGACGACTATCCTGACTTTGCGGAGAAGGTGGGGGAAGCGATCAAGGCGGGCGTGGCGCATAAGGGGATTTTGATCTGCGGGTCGGGGGTGGGGGTGTGCGTGGCGGCGAACAAGATTCCGGGGATACGGGCCGGGATGTGCCACGACACTTATTCGGCGCACCAGGGTGTGGAGCACGATGACATGAACGTGATCGTGATGGGCGCGCGGATTATTGGCTCGTCGCTGGCGTATGAGTGCGTGGACTCGTTTATTGGCGCGAAGTTTATTGCGAACGAACCGCGGTTTACGCGGCGGTTTAAGAAGGTGCTGGCGATTGAGGCGAAGTATATGTGCGGGGATGGATCGGGGAGTTCGGCGTAGGCGTTTGAATGGGTGAAAGACCCGGAAAAACAAATGCAGGTCCTTCGACTCACTACTCCCAAACTGAAAAACGTCTGGGGCCCCTTTCGCTCAGGATGACGGCCTTTAGTTTTGTGGCAGGCCTTGCTCTTATGGTGTCTCTATCTCTGTTATGACGAATGCACGGAAGCGCAATTGAGAGGCCGATGTTCCCCTTCGACGTAATCCTCTTTGATGTGGGCGGGGTACTGCTCACGAATGGCTGGGACCATCGCGAACGAGCGGTGGTGGCGAAACAATTCAATCTGGATCTGGCGGAGCTTGAGCGGCGGCATGCGGCTCACTACGACGCGTGGGAGCGGGACGCTGTCAACGTGGACGCTTATCTGGACGCGGTGGTTTTTTATGAGCCGCGGAGCTTTTCGCGGACGGATTTTTTTGACGCGATTTGCGCGCAGTCGGTGGAGTTGCCGGATGGGGCGCTGGGGATTCTGCACGAGGTTGCCGGAGGCTGCAATTGCCTGGTGGGCGCGCTGAATAATGAGGCGCGGGAGACGAACGATTATCGATTTGAGAAATTTGGGTTGCGGGATGTTTTCGATGTGGCGATGAGTTCGTGCTATTTGGGGATGCGGAAGCCGGAGGCGGCGATTTATAAGCGGGCGCTGGATATTTTGGGACGGCCGGCGGAGCGGGTTTTATTTATTGATGATCGGCCAGAGAATGTGGCTGGGGCTGTTGGGTTGGGGATGAAGGGGATTGTGTTTAAGGGGGCGGATGCGCTGAGGGCGGAGTTGGACGGGTTGGGTGTCTTGTAAGGTGATCGGCGTTCTGGGAATTGTGCGGGACTAATTTGGCCGGGTTGATGGCGGTTGAAAGCCGGGACACAGCGCGGAGTTTTGCTGTAATTCCGTCAAGAGCGACCCATCGTTAGGAATGAAGAGCTGTTCGCCGGGAACGTACGCTCCCGTGCAATTGTCGTTCAACATCTCGATGGTCAGCTTCGAAAGTATTGCGTATTGGGTATCCTCATCAGCCTTCCCCTTGGCGTAGTTTATGGCCATCCAAGCTTTGTGCTCATTCCACGCAATTTGTTGGGCTGGTAAGGGAAGATTCTTTGCGAAGTCGGGTCCAACCTCATCAAAGTATGGCTTTCTGTAAAGCATGAAGCTCAGTACGTGCGGGCCAATCTGCATGAGCGTGAAAAACGCTTTTTGAAATACACAAAAATCGGT
>JBEKET010000083.1:0-18361 GCA_050013695.1 Occallatibacter sp. | reverse complement strand
GTGCCGGTAAGGGTAATGGTTTCAACGGTTGTGATGGGGATGACGTCGCTGGTGCGATCGATGGTTTGCAGGGCGAGCTGGATGTTGTATTGAAGTTGGCCGGCGCGTTTGGAGTCGATGCGCGCGGAGCAGAGGGCGTCGGCGATCATGGAGAGGGCGAGCAGGATGGAGTGGCGGTCTTCAAGGAAGGGCAGGTAGAAGTCGTCCATGGGCTGGATTTTGGGCCTGGCCTTGAAGATGTGAAGGCGGGTATGGCAGTAGCAAAAGGGCTTGCCTTTGAGGGCGATGGCTTCACACTTGGCTCCGCTGGGCAGGATGTGGCGACATTCGTACGAGATGGCTTTCATGGTTGGACCTTTCCTAGAACAGATGACAGGTGACAGATTGCAGGTGCCAGTACTACCCGCTCCTCGATGAGGGGTAGGTGGTTGACAGGTGACAGATTGCAGATGACAGTGAATACCCGTCCCCGGATGAGGACAGATGGCAGGCGACAGATTGAGCTGATGCCCTTGAACTGCTACCCCCTCCCCCCCACCCTAGATAGAAGTGTTTTGTTTTCATGCTTTTAGACTGTAAGCATGACATAACAAAGGAGTTATTTGGATACATTAGAAAAGAAAGGGGTTAGCGGCAAATCCCCGGTCCCCAAGTGCGAGGGACCCTTCGACAAGCTCAGGGCAGGCTCGGGGGCACCCGCGGTGTTCGTACGAGATGGCTTTCATGGTGGACCTTTCTAAGACAGATGACAGATTGCAGATTGCAGGTGACAGTGAGTACCCGCTCCCTGGTGAGGGGTGGGTGGTGGATTACAGGTGACAGATTGCAGATGATCCCCTTGAACTGCTACCCCCTCCCCCCCCACCCTAGATAGAAGTACTTTGTTTTCATGCTTTTAGACTGCAAGCATGACATAACAAAGGAGTTATTTGGATGCCTTAGAAAAGAAAGGAGTTAGCGGCAGATCCCCGGTCCCCAAGTGCGAGGGACCCTTCGACAAGCTCAGGGCAGGCTCGGGGGCACCCGCTTCGACTGCTTTTGGACTCTGAAATGATTGTGCGCTAAAGGGTGGTAATTATCGGCAAAACGGCGGGCGATTATTTTGGGGGTTAATCACGCCGTCCCGCCAGGACGGCGTGGCGTTCGGGGGCATGGTTTCCACGGATTTCATCCGTGGCTATTTTCAGCCTCTCCCTTCGGGAGGGTTAAGAGCACGCCGGGAAGAATGCGGACGTGGACGTCCAAGGTAGAGCCGGTCAGAATACCTGCGCAACTTTCGACGGAGCTGACCGCAGGCTCTGAAAGCCCTGCCCTTTCACGGTCCGATTTATCCAAATTGTCCTAGCCGGCGAATTCGCTGGCTTGGCGGAGCGGCGCTGCGATCGGCTGCTTCAGACTTTGGGTCAGCACAAACATGATTGCCGCGGCGGCGAGGGAGGGAAGAGCCAATCCTCTTAGCCCGGCCTGATAACTCCCAGTGTGATCCTTCATCAAACCCATCCAATAGGGCCCGACGAATCCGCTGAACATGGTGATCATATTCATGGCGGCGATTCCCGCGGCTGCGGCACGGCCGGCGAGAAACTGTGTGGGTACGGTCAGCGCGGGGCCTTGCATGGAATGGAATGAGATGAAGCTTGCGGCGAGCGCGGCGACTACTAACCACGGCGCGCGCGCATAGCTTGCGGTGACAAAGCACAACGCCATGAACAGGCAGGGCACGATGCAATGAAACGCGCGCTCGCCGGTGCGGTCGGAATGCGCTCCCATGGTCAGCATGGCCACTGCACCGGCGAGCCCGAGACAGGCTACCAGGTAGCCGACACTTTTGACGCTCCATCCAGTGGCGTCCTGAAGAATGGCGGGGGCGGAGAATCCATAGGCGTAGTTGGTGGTCAGCGCGAAAAAGAAAAACGCGCCGATCATCCAGACTTTTGGCGAGAGCAGAGCCTGCAGGATTCCCGCCTGGTGGCCGAGGTGCGCGCGTTCTCCGTCGGCTTTCAATTGGTCCTGGAGCCAGGCTTTTTCTTCAGGCGTCAGCCATGCGGCTTTCGCGGGTCCGTCGGGCAGCAGGCGCAGAATGACCACGCTGAAGAGGACGGCCGGGAGACCTTCAATCAGAAAGAGCCACTGCCATCCTGCCAGGCCGAGCTTGCCGCCAAGACCGAGGAGCCAGCCGGCTACCGATCCCATGACAACCGAACTCAGGGGCATGGCGATATAGAAACGGCTCACTGCGCGCGCCCGCATCCGCGCGGGAAACCAAAGCGTGAGGTAGTAGATCACTCCGGGAAAGAAGCCGGCTTCGGCGATGCCGAGAAGAAGCCGCACCGCATTGAACTCGAAGGGTGTGCGGACGAACATCATGGCCGCGGCCAGCAATCCCCACGTGAACATGATGCGCGCCAGCCATTTTTTCGCGCCAAAGTGAAGCAGGAGCATATTCGAGGGTAGTTCAAACAGAGCGTAGCCGATGAAGAAGAGTCCGGCGCCGAGTCCATAAACCGAAGCGCTGAAATGCAGATCGCGGTTCATCTGGAGGGAGGCAAAGCTTAGGTTGAGGCGGTCGATGTATGCGAGGCCGTAGCCGACGCCGATGACAGGGAGGAGGCGCAGGCTGGCTTTACGCTGCGCGGACTTGCCGATGGCATCGAGATGCGTTTGTGCCGGATGCGATGGGTCGGGGATCTCGCTCCGAACGGGCATTGGCGGTGTCCTTTTGGATGACGCAACTTGTGCCGTGAAAACGAAGTTCGGCTGGGGATGGGATATGCAAAATCTATCACACAATGCCAGCAGCTAACGGGATGAAGCTGAGTCGATGATCCTGAAGTTTCCGCTGCAGTGCATCATGCTCATGAGGTAGAGCATGCCATCGTAATAGCGTTTCTCGCCGGAGGGGACTGGGGTGTTCCACAGCTCTTCAACAAAGGCTTTTGCGGTGGGGCTGTCGGTGGCGGCGAGACCGGCAACCGTGGTTGTGGCCAACAGGCCGACGGAGTGGTGATCAGTGAGCGGCTTGCCATCGAGCGTGTAGCGATCGGCGAATTTGTCGAGGCCCTGGGCGAAGAGGAACTTCTGAATGCGGGTGCTTAGAACCGGCTCGCGGGGGTCTTTGTGCCACCAGGAGTAATCGACGCTCCAGTTGCTGGCGCTGCGCCAGGAGTCGTAGGCGAAGGGGGTGGGCGAGCCGTCGCGGCCAAGGACCGATGTTCCATCAAAGTGGCTGCGCTCCGGGGTAAGACCTGTTTCTGGCCCGGTAACTTTGTTGAAAAAGTCGCGGCTTACATCCGCTGCAGTGGTCCAGAAGGCGCGATCTTCGGGAGGTCCCCAACGAGCCCACAGTTCATAGAAGGCGGGCAGATGGTAGCTGGCGTCGGTGTTGGCGCCGCCCATGTTGGGGACGAATTTGATCATGAAATGCGGCTCATCGACCATGGGACCGATGGTCTCGG
This sequence comes from Occallatibacter sp., assembly GCA_050013695.1. Classification (GTDB taxonomy): domain Bacteria; phylum Acidobacteriota; class Terriglobia; order Terriglobales; family Acidobacteriaceae; genus Telmatobacter. The sequence continues at coordinate 14,906 of JBEKET010000083.1, read as the reverse complement.
TCCATGGGCCTGGACGAGGCCGGAACATGGGGATGGGTGTTCCTTTGGCGGCGGCTTCGCGGGCGAGTTCGCGGTTGGAGGGGCTGGGCCAGGGGTGGTCGGGCGGGGTGAAGGGTGCGTCTTCAGGATGAATGCGAAACGGGCCGGTTCCAGACAGAATGGGATGGTGGCGCATGCCGCGCAGGATTTTGTCGGCCTCGGCCTGGTAGTTATAGATGCCTGTGCCGTTGCCCCAGCGGTGGGCGGCGAAGTAGAGCGCCATGGTGAAGTATTCTTCGCCGTCGGGAGCGGCGCCGGTTGAGCGCGGCGATCCGTCGGTGCCCATGGACCAGGCGAAGTAGCCGACCGAGGGATTCTGCGGGTCGGTGACCAGCATGTAGGTCTTGGCCCAGTTCCAGAGGGCGTCGAACTCGCGTTTCTTGTCGAGCTGGACGGCGATCATCATGCCGTAGCTCATGCCCTCAGTGCGCGCGTCGTTGTTGGCCCAGTCGGTGACATAGGCCAGGGGACCGTTTTGATTGGCGCCGGTTTCAAAGTAGACGCGCTCTTCCTGGCCGTCGCCGTGAAAAAGCTGCTGGAAAGCCTTTTCGATTTTGGCGCGTGTTTCGGCGGGGGCGTGGCCTTGTTCGGCAAACAGATCGCGGTACTGGTGGGTTTTGTAAGCGCCTTCGCCGTCTCCGGGCATGCGGGTTATCGAGCCCAGTGGGGCGTCTACGTGCTGCGGGGGGGCGGTAACAGGGGCCTGTGCGGGCGAGCAGCGGACGAAGATGAGAAAAATGCCGGCGATCGAAAGGCCGATGTGAAAACGATTGCGCAAGAAGGGACAACCTTTCTGAGTGATCGCGCGGGGTGGAATATCGTCGGGAACCTTACCAGCGTAATTATTCCACACCTTTCGGGTTACGTGCGGCGGGCGGGGACGCGGGAAGCCTGGGCAAAGAGGGGGCCGGTTTGCGGCGGGAGAACTCAAGTTTGTGCCCCGAGTCACAGGACGTTCACAGTCCGCGTGTGATAGCATCCGCTTCTTAGCGATAGGCGCGCTGCGGAATCATCTTCTAAGGATCTGCGGTGCGCCGGCCCGAGACCCTCTTCAATGGACGAGGCAGACGGCAGACCGGGACACGTGGCCAATCAATGCGGCCGCTTGGACGCCCCTCAGGACGCCCCCGAGCGTTCTGTGCGCCGCCGGAGTTGTCAGTTGCCAGTTGTAGGTTGTCAGTTGCCGGCTGATGCGCGGCCTTGTTCCATTTTCAAAATTACATTTGTAGAGCGCGGGTTGGGGTGGGGCTTGCTTTCGATGTCGGAAGTGAGCTTGAACCCTCGCTTGGGAGCTCGGCAACGATCTTCATTCACAAGGAGAACACCATGAAAACGTACCAGGGAAGTGAGATCCGCAACGTAGCTGTAGCGGGGCATGCGCACAGCGGCAAAACGACTTTGATTGCCGCGTTGCTGCATGCCGCGAAGATGACCCCAACCCAGGGGCGCGTCGCCGATGGGACCGCTGTGACCGCCTATGACGAAGAGGAAGTTGCCCGCGGGGTGACGATGCAGAACGCGGTGGCGTTTGCCGAGTGGCAGGGCGTCAAGATCAACCTGGTGGACACGCCGGGGTTCCACATGTTCAGCCACGAGGCGCGGGCGGCGCTGCTGCCGGTGGAGTGTGCCGTGGTGGTTGTGAATGCCCAGAACGGCATTGAAGCGGTGACGGAGCGGGTGTGGAGATTTGCCGAGGAAGCGAACGTGCCGCGCATTGTGGTGGTGAACCAGATGGATCATCCCAAGGCGGGCGGCGGCGGCGGGTTGAGCAAGCTGATCGACGACCTTGTGGATCGCTGGGGGCGGAACTGCGTGCCCGTGCAACTGCCGATTTCAGATGCGCAGGGTTTTCACGGCGTGGTGGACCTTGTGACGATGGAGGCCTACACCTATACGCCGGGCGGGGATGGGCGAGGCAAGGTTTCAAACGAGATTCCCGCGTCGCTGGCCGCGGAAGCGAAGGCGCGGCACGAGGCGCTGGTGGAGCTGGTGGCCGAGGGCAAAGACGAGTTGATGGAGGAGTATTTCGAGAAGGGCACCATCCCCGAAGAGCACCTGATCACCGCGCTGCATGAGGCGATTCGCGAAGACCGGATCTTCCCAGTTTTGTTTTCGAGCGGGCTGGCGAACATGGCGCTGGATCACCTGCTGGATTTCATCAAGGTGTATGCGCCTTCACCGGTGGAGCGGGCTCCGTTTGAAGTGCGCACGCCTACGCTGGCGGCGGTTTCCGCGGGTTCGGATGCGGGCGATGACGGCGAGACGCCTAAGGTGCTGCGCAGGGTTGCGGACAATGAGCCGGCGGCGATGGTGGTGTTCAAGACGATGACCGATCCATTTTCGGGACGCATCACCTTTTTCAAAGTAATCAGCGGCGTGATCAAGAACGATTCGACGGTAGAGAATTACACACGTCGCGGTCAGGAGAGATTGGCGCATCTGAGCGTGATGCAGGGGCGCAAGGCTGTTGAAGTGGCGGAGCTGCACGCCGGCGATCTGGGTGCGGTGGCCAAGCTGCGTGAAACGCTCACTGGCGACATGCTGGGGCAGAAGGGTGCTGAGATATACGTCGATCTTGCCGAGTTTCCTGAGCCGGCGATGACCTATGCCATTGAGCCGAAGAGCCGGGCGGATGAGGACAAGCTTGCGCCGGCGATTCACAAGCTGATGGAAGAAGATCGGCTGATTCGCTTCTTCCGCGATCCGATGACGAACGAGTTTCTGATTGCGGGAGCTGGGCAGCCGCATATTGAGACCATTGTCAGCAGACTCAAGAAGCGCTATCACGCGGAGGTCACGCTCAAAGCGCCCAAGGTGCCTTATCGCGAGACTATCCGCGCCAAGGTCGAAGCGCCAGGTCGCCACAAAAAGCAGACCGGCGGGCATGGGCAGTTTGGCGACTGCAAAATCCGCATGGAACCGATGCCGCGCGGCGGCGGGTTTGAGTTTGCCAGCGAAGTTTTCGGCGGCGCCATCCCGCGAAACTTCATTCCTGCTATTGAGAAGGGCATCGTCGAGTCGGCGGCGCGCGGCTATTTGGCCGGCTACCCGGTTGTCGACTTCCGCGCTGTGGTCTACGACGGCAGTTATCACGACGTGGACTCGAACGAAATGTCGTTCAAGATGGCTGGGCGGCTGGCCTTCCGCAAGGCCATGGAAACGGCCAAGCCATGCCTGCTGGAGCCGATTATGAAGGTCGAGATTGAAGCGCCGGATGAGTTTGCCGGAGCGCTGATGGGCGACCTGAACGGGCGGCGCGGACGCGTGGGCGGCATGGAGTCCAAGGGGCGTACGACGCTGATCAATGCGCAGGTGCCGATGGCGGAGATGCTCAGTTATGGAACGATTCTGACTTCGATGACTCAGGGGAAGGGCAGCTACCGGATGGAGATGGACCACTACGATATCGTGCCGCAACTGGTGGCGGAGAAGATTTTGGCGAATGCGAAGCGGCCGGTGGAGGAGGAGGAAGAGTGAGTGAAGAAGTGAAGAAGTGAAAGAGTGAAGAAGCCCCGGGTTTCTCCGGGGCTTCTTGTTTCTGCGAAATTAGAGCACTTTCGGTATTTTCCAAAAGTGCGATAGCACCCCTTACCGCTTATGGAAGATCGCTTCGACTCGGGCTGGGGAAGGTGCGGAGGATCACTGGATCGCCGCTGGCCCGAGACTTCAAACGCCGCAAATCTCATAAATTCCTCACACTTTCCTAATCCGTATTCGTTCCCAATCCCGTAAGCTTGGCTCGTTGGGTTGATCCCGGCGGAAAGTTGAGGAAAGAGCCATGCCGTTAATACAGGTCAAGTTGATTGAGGATGTCTTTACCCCGGCACAGAAGAAGGAGATGATCACGAAGCTCACGGACGCGATGGTCGCGATCGAAGGCGAGAATATGCGCTCGGTGACGTGGGTGGTCATTGAGGATGTTCGCAGCGGCGATTGGGGAATCGGCGGGAATGCGCTGACCACAGAAGCGGTTCGTGCGCTCGCTGCAGGGAAGGGCTGACGGGCGCGGAGGGCGGACGCTGGAACCGGTTTCATATGCAGTGTTCACTGTCACGCGAAATGCATTCTCCTCGCTTCGGTGCGCGTCTCACATTAGGTGAGGGGACTGACTGTCCTCTATGAAACCGGTTGCAAAATTCCATCCAGACCGCGCGGATGTTGATATGATCTCGGAATCGCGAGGGCATAGGTCTATGCCACGAGTTCGAGAGTTGCTGGACAGAGGAATCGCCGGAAATTTCGTTGGCAGAACGGAAGAACTTGGATATCTGCTAGAGCTTCTGACCGATCAGGGGCCCGTGGTGGTGTATCTGCATGGGATTGCAGGGGTGGGCAAATCGCGGCTTCTGGGCGCCTTTGCCGAGAGTGCACGAGCCGAAGGCGCAAGCGTCATCCAGTTAGACTGCCGTGGAGTTGAGCCGACTGAGGCTGGTCTTCTACACGAATTGGCGATGGCGAGCGGTGGCGTGCCCGGCTCAGCCGAGCAAGTTGCATTGCGACTCGGCCATGTCGGTGCCAGAGTCATCGTTACGCTGGATACATACGAGGTCTTTCGACTGATGGATACCTGGCTTCGCCAGGTATTTCTGCCGCTGCTGCCAGACAATGTCAGGTTCGTTCTGTGCGGCAGGGAGGCGCCGGTGACGGCGTGGCTATCCGATCCCGGATGGCAGAGCCTATTCAAAAGTGTTGGGCTGGAATCACTGCAACCGCGGGATGCCGCGGAGTTGCTGAGGCGCGCAGGCGTGGCGGCGGAGGATGCACGATTTTTGTCTGGTATCTGCCACGGCCATCCGTTGGCGTTGACGCTGGCCGGTTCGATGCAGCACACGCTGCCGATGACGCTGAAGTCAGGTGTAGCGCAGCGGGTGGTGGAGGAGCTTTCCAGCCTGTTCCTGACCGATATCACAGACACACGTACGCGTCAGACATTGGAAGCGGCGACAGTCGTGCGCCGGGTGACGCTGCCGATCCTGCGCGCGCTCCTGCCGGATGCCTCTCCCCAGGATGCGCTGGAGCGTCTACGGACGCTTCCTTTCGTGCAGCCCGAGCGGAACGGACTGCATATTCATGATGCCGTCCGCGAAGCGATAGCGTCGACCTTGCGTGCCAACCATCCGCAGCAGTATCACGCTTACCGGAAGTCTGCTTATCGTTATTTCATGGGCGAACTGCGGAGCATTCCGGCCTCGGAGTTGTGGCGGTACACAGCGGACCTGCTTTACCTGCTTGAAAATCCGGTAGTGCGGGAGGGGTTCTTTCCGACGAGCGCGCAGGAGTATGTTGTGGAACCGGCTCAACGAGGGGACTCAGCGGTGATTCTGGACACGATTGAACGTTATGAAAGTTCGCACACAGCGGGTCATCTGAAGCGATGGTGGAGGCATGCTCCGGAAACTTTCTCGGTGGCGCGGGACCAGAGGGGCGTTGCTGGAGGTTTTTATTGCGTCTTCGATCCCACGACTGTCGCCGATCAACTTTGCCAGGAGGACCCGGTTACCCGCAAGTGGCTGGATCACATCAAGCGACACCCCATGGCGCGTCAGCGTGCGTTGTTTCTTCGGCGCTGGTTGTCCGCTTCAGATGGGGAGGCTCCATCTTCGGTTCAGGCGGCATGCTGGATAGACGTAAAGCGCAAATACCTGGAGTTGCGCCCGAACTTGCGACGCGTTTATCTCACGGTAGACGATCTGACACCGTATGCCGCGGCAGCGCAGAAGCTTGGGTTCACCGTGATAGAAGAGGCCTGCGGCATAGGGTATCAGTCAGCGATGCTTGATTTTGGGCCATCGTCTGTCGATGGCTGGCTCGCCCGACTGTTGGCCGCTGAGCTGGGGGTTGAAGAGTCAGGCCTGGTTGATTTCGCCGCGCATGAGCTTGTAATTGACGGAAGACGCGTGGGCCTGAGCAAACTCGAGCTCGGCGTCATGGAGTTTCTGTATCGGCGACCCGGGGAGGCCGTCTCGCGCCACTCCCTGCTGGCGCATGTGTGGGAGCAGAGCTACGACGGAGGGGGCAATGTTGTCGACGTTGTGGTTCGTTCCCTAAGAAAAAAGCTGGGCGAGCGTTCTTCATTGATTGAGACCGTTCATGGGGTCGGATACCGTTTCCGACGCGAGAGCGAATCGGGCAGTGCGACGTAGCCTTTCTATCTGATAGATCATCTCCTGGCACTCGAATGCCGCTCAGGGCGGGCCGTGGGGTTACCGGCTGAACTACGTGTCCACCTTGTCGCGAAAATACTACGGTAAAGGGAGAACAGATTCTCTTTTTGGAGGCACAGGTGCGGGAGGTTCAGGAGAAGATTCTTACGGCTTTGGCTGTGTTTCGGGTGGTGCTGGTTGGAAGTCTTTGCGCCAGAACCCGTGGCCGCGCTTCACAGTCAGGACTACGTCGCTGAAGGCCTGCACGCCGTCGAGCGGATTCTTTGATACGAACACCAGGTTGGCTAGCCTGCCTGGCTCTATTGTGCCCATTTCCTTTTCCTGCCCAAGCGTGCGGGCGCCGATCGATGTGGCGGAGCGGATTACGTCTGACGGCTTCATCCCTGCTCCATCCTGCAAAAGTAACAACTCTTCGCGCAGAGGGGACCATTCGTGGTTGTCTTCGTCGTCGCCGTCGGTGCCGGTGGAGATGGGGATGCCGGCTAGATAGGCGGCATGGGTGGCTTGCTCGCCGATGGGAAGCACTTTTACGAACGGCTTTTCGGGATGTTTGGCGTGGGCTTCGTCTGACTCTTTGAAGACCCACAAAGTTGCGTCGAGGATGGTGTGGTGGGCCTTCATCTCCTTGATGACATGAGTGAATTGGGGGCCGAAGCCGTCGATGTAGAGCTGGGCCGGTTGGATGTGAGACTCAGCGTAAGTGTTGGTGGGATGGGCGATGGCCAGCATGGGCGCGTGGGAGACAGAGTCGACTCCGGCGTCAACGACTTCAGCGGCGGTGGCGGGAAAGACAGTAGCGTGGGCCCAGACGAGCAGGCCCTGGCGGTGCGCTTCTTTGGTGATGGCGGCGACGAGGTCGGCGGGCAGGTCGGCGTAGATCTTGATGGCGGTTGCGCCGGTGCCTTTGGCTTCAGCAATGGCGAGATGAAGATCGGTCTGGGGCGTCACGGCCTTCATCCACGGGACTTCTCCGGCGACGGCTCCGCGGGCGGCGGCGTGGGTGCGGGGATCTTTGAAGAAGCTGGGGCCGGCCATTAATGCGGCATAGACGATGTCGGGGCCGGGGACTTCATTCAAGAGAGCCGCGCGGGCTAGTTCGGCTAACTGGCGGGTGTCACCGGCCATATCGCGTTCGGCGGTGATGCCGCTGAAGAGGTCGCGGCGCATCAGGGCGAGGGCCTCGGCGCGGGTGGTGTTGGTGGCGATGTGGATGTGGGTGTTGATGAGGCCGGGGAGGACGTAGAGGCCGGTGACGTCGATGACTTTGGCGTTGGGCGGAGGGACGAGCTGGGAGGTAGGGGCGATGGTGTCGATGCGCTCGCCGCGAACGAGGATGGACATGTTGGGCTGGGGGATGTTGTTTTGGCCGTCGATTACGGTGGCGTTGCGGTAGAGGGTGACGGTGTCGGGCTGGGCGGAGATGGACAGGGAGACGGATGCGGTAACGGCGAGCAGAGCGAAAACGCGAACAATTGAGGAGCGCATTTGAAGCGGCATTCGTATCGACGTGAATTTGTCCATAATGAACTTTATCAACTTCACAGCGTCCCTCCAGGACGCTCGACATCAATTTGGGAGCTTACCCCGGGCGGCACTGCGCTTGCCCGGGGCTAAAATCCTCCTGTCCCTCCGGGACGGGCACCTGCGGTGCGTTAGGATCGAAGGCATTCCAATTCTGTGTGAGGAGCGTGCTGTGGGAGATTTGTCACGACGGATGTTTTTGACGCGTGCGGCTGGGGCTGCGATTGGTGCGCCTTTTATTTTGCGGCATAGCTACAGGGTGTTTGCGCAGTCGGCGCAGGAGTATCCGGAGCGCGTGGTGCGGCTGATGCGGGAGTCGCTGGTGATCGATATGCTGAACCAGTTTCTCTATCGCATGGATCAGAAGGATTTGCTGGAGAAGTGGCTGACGGTGCCGGGTGCCTTTACCGAAGCTGATTTTCTGAAGTTCAAGAGCTCGGGCGTCAACGTGATCAATTTTGGCAATGGGGCGGATAACTACGCGGATGCGGCCGACCTGTTTGCGAAGTTCAACAACCTGATGGCGATGTATCCGCAATGGGTGATGCGGATCGACAACGCAGCGGACCTGATGAAGGCCAAGGAGACAGGCAGGCTGGGGATTATTTACGGGCTTCAGTCGAGCGAGCAGTTTGAGAATCTGGACGATGTGAACAAGTGTTTCGGGTTTGGGCAACGGATTTCGCAGTTGAGCTACAACTTCAGAAGCAAGATTGCGGATGGAGCGTTTGAGCCGTTTGACGGTGGCGTGAGCGAATACGGCGGCAAGGTGATTGGGCGAATGAACACGGTTGGAATGGCGGTGGACCTGGGGCACGCGAGCGACAAGACGAAGCTGGATGCGCTGGAGATTTCAAAGAAGCCGGTGATTCTATCGCACGGGAATTGCCGCGCGCTGATTCCGAACGGGCTGCGGGCGAGCACGGATGAGGCCATCAAGAAGCTGGCGGCGAAGGGCGGCGTGATGGGGATTACGGACATTGCGTTCATGGTGAAGGGGACGGAGCCGGTGACGGTGGAGGACGTGGTGAACCACTTCGACCATGTGCGCGACCTGGTGGGGATTGAGCATGTGGGCGTGGGTTCGGATGCGGGGATTGAGAGCAACGACCTGGGGTCGGCCGCGGCGAAGGACATGCTGAATAAGGCGGATAAGCGGTATCACGTGCACGGGGAATACGAGATTGTGAAGGGCATGCAGGGGCCGACGCGGATGTACGAGCTGGTGGCGGCGCTGGTGCGGCGCGGGTATACCGACGAGCAGATTCGGCTGGTGATTGGGGGGAATTGGGCGCGGGTGTTGAAGGAGATTTGGCAGGCGTAAATTATTCAGCGAGTCAGCTCCGCTTCGCGGATTAGCAAGTCAGCGAGTCAGCGTGGCACTGAGGTACGGCAGACGATCTTCCGCATCGCTGATCCTGTGCTTGACCAAGGCGCGGCCGAGGAGAGTCGCTGCTTTTTCAAAATCAATCCTCGTTGTCGAGATCGATTTCTCTGCCTGTGTCGCGGCTGTATTCGATTTCGAAGTCATCTACCTTGGGGCCGCTCAGCAGATATTTGCCGAGGTCTGGCTTGGCGCGCAGATGGCGGGCTAGGGACCACTTCAGTTCGTCGATGCCCTGGCCGGTTACGGCGCTGATTTCGTGGAACTCCAGCTTCTTGCGTTTGATGTGGGTGCGGAGTTTTTTGAGCTTGTCGGGGTTGGCAGAGTCGATCTTGGTGGCGCAGACGATCATCTGCTTCCCGACGAGGGGATGGTCGATTACCGGGCCGGGGCCGTCGTTCATGGGGTCGGCGGCACGGGTGGCGGTGAAGCTTTCAAGCTCCTTGTTGATGACTTTGAAGTCTTCGACGGGGTCGGGGCGGCCGCTGGAGTCGCTGACGTCGACCAGGTGGAGCAGGAGGCGGGTGCGCTCGATGTGGCGGAGGAACTGGACGCCGAGGCCGGAACCGAGGTGGGCGCCTTCAATGAGGCCGGGCATGTCGGCCACGACGTAGGACTCCTGGTTGGGCTCTTCACCGACGGTGACGACGCCGAGGTTTGGCTCGAGGGTGGTGAAGGGGTAGTCGGCGATCTTGGGCTTGGCGGCGGAGATGCGGGAGATGAGGGTGGATTTGCCGGCGTTGGGGAAGCCGACCAGGCCTACGTCGGCGAGGAGTTTGAGTTCGAGGCGGTAGAGGCGCTCTTCACCGGGACGGCCGAGCTCGTGTTCGCGGGGAGCCTGGTGGACGGGGGTGGCGAAGTGCTGGTTGCCGCGTCCGCCGCGCCCGCCGCGAGCGATTACGACTTCTTCGTCGGGGGTCTGAAAGTCGTGGATTAGCTCGCCGGTCTCCTGGTCGTAAAGGGCTGTGCCTACAGGGACCTGGAGGGTGACGGAGCGGCCATCGAGGCCGGTGCAGTTGGAGCCCATGCCGTGTTCGCCGCGCTGGCCTTTGTGTTCAGGGTTGTAGCGGAAGTGGATGAGGGTGTTGTGGCGCTGCGAGGAGACCATGATGACGTCGCCGCCGCGGCCGCCGTCGCCGCCGGAGGGACCACCGCGGGGAACGAACTTTTCGCGGCGGAAGGCCATGCAGCCATTGCCGCCGTCGCCGGCTTTTACTCGAATTTTTGCTTCATCGATGAACATTTGGGACCAGTGGACAGTGAACAGTGGGCAGTGAACAGACCGGCCGGATTGTATTGCCGGTCACAGGTGTGATGGGCCGTCTATTCAGTTTACCGGAGTGGGCTTACAATCGCTTGGAACTTCCCCTTTTGGTACCGGGGTCGCGAAAAACTGGCTTGGGTAAGCGCCGGGGCTCGGACACCTAATTTGAACCGCCTTAGAGCGGACGCAACAGGTGTGTCACTGATTTTCCCTGGGTCTGCCACCAGAAAGCGTCTCGATGGCAGGGGTAAGGTGGAGTTGGACTTGGGCGTGGACGGTGCTGCTGGGGCTGGCGTGGGCTGCGCTGGCCGGGCAGACGCTCGCGGCCCAGGGGCTGACCGGACGGGGCCTTACGGTGGAGACCGGGGCGTTGGCGGGCAGGCTGACGGACGTTCATTCCGCGCCGCTGGTTGGGGCTACGGTGGTGGTGCGGAACGAGGCTACTGGAGCCGAAGCGAGAACGACGACAGGGAAGAATGGAGCCTTCCGGTTTGCGGGGCTGGAGGCTGGCACGTACGCGCTGAAGGCGGAGAGCGCGCTGGGACAGGGGCGGCTGGAAGCTATTGTGGTTGCCGCTGGACATGAGTCCCGGGTGCAGGCGGCGATGGAGTTTGAGGCGGCGCCTCTCGCGATGCCAATTCAAATTGAAAATCGGGCTATTGAGACGTTGAAGGCTTCCGATGGTCTGAGGGCTCTTGATGGGCTGAAGGCTCTGGGGCGTTCCTCGGGCGATGGACTGCGGGTGGTGGAGACGGGACTGGATGCTGGTGCGCTTGGCGAGCCGTTGCCGTTGATTGAGCTGGCGATTCGCGGACGGGCTCTGCCGGCGGTCTCGATGCCGGATGGGGCGTCGCGAGAGATGCCGGACGGGTTTGTTGGCGTGATTCACCTTGCGTTCCACCACGCGACTGTTGAGGGGCCGGCTGTGGAGAGTGTTGGCGCAGTGGCGACCTTGGAGTTGGAGCCGGTGCTGCGGTTGCCGTTGCTGGGTTCGGCGATGGGTGTTGGTTCCAATCAGCATCGTAATGGGGCCCAGGTGGCTGCGGCTGAGCGCGTCGATCCGGTTGCGCCGGCGGTGACGAATACGGTGACTGCGGAGCAACTGCACGGGCTGCCGGCGAGTGGGCGGCGGTGGCAGGATTTTGTGCTGGACGGGCCGGCTGCGGCGGGGGGAAATGGGCAGGCTTCGATGCATGGAGCTGGGCAGGAGCCGATGGAGACCACGCTGGACGGGGCGTCTACACGGCTGGCTTTTGGCAGGGGCGGGTCTGGAACGGAATCTGGAACAAGTGGGGGGAGTGGGGCGGACCAGAATGCGATGGGGCAGGCGTGGGCGGGCGGACGAGGAAAGGTGATTGCCGAGGCTGCTATTCGCGAGGTGGAGACGGGTGAGGGGAACGCGGAGGCCGAAGGGACACGGAGCGCGGGTGGGCGCATGGGCGTTGTGACGGAGAGTGGGGAGACGCGGGGCGGGAGCAAAGTTGGGGACAATGGGCTGCACGGGCAGGGGTTTCTGTTTGACCGGCAGAACACGTGGGGCGCGCGGAATCCGTTCACGCAGTGGGTGAAAGAGACGGCGCCGGGTACGGAGACGACTTCGCCGGTATTTGCCGCGGAACCGTATACGCCGCCGGACCACGAGACGGTTTGGGGCGTTGGCTTGGGGGGGCAAATCCGGCGGGAAAAGCTGTTCTGGTTTGCGGCGCTGGACGGCGAAAGGCGCAACGATCCGGGGCTGGCCACGGTGAAGTATCCGGCAGAGTTTTTTGCGCAGCCTTCGAACGACCAGATGCAGGTGCTGAGCGCGCGGCTGGGGCTGAGCAGCCTGAATCCGGTGGCCGAGGGGCTGGCAGGCTACTCAAAGATGCTGGAAACGCTGGATGGGCTGCTGGGGCCGTCACCACGGACGGCTGCACAATGGGTGGGATTTGGGCGGGTCGACTGGAAGGCGGCGGAGAGGCACCGATTCACGCTGGAGGGCATTGGCGCGACATGGGATTCACCGGGGGGGGGATTGACGCGGACTTCAGAAAGTTACGGGGCGAATAGCTTTGGGACGAGCGAGGCAAGCGAGGAGTGGGTGCTGGGACGGTGGGAGGCATTTTTGACACCGAATCTGCTGGCGGTAAGCCAGGGCTCGATGGGGCGCAGCATTTTGAGCACGCATGCGGAGACGCCGTCGGCGTTTGAACAGACGTTTCTACGGCCGAATCTCTGGGGACAGTTGCCGCAGATCAATGTGGACAATCGCTACGGATTTACGATCGGCAATCCTGCGCGGTTTGAGCAGGGGAGTTATCCCGATGAAAAGCTGTTTGAGGGCCAAGAGGGCCTGGATTGGGTGAGGGGCAGCGTGCTGGTGAAGGCAGGCTTCGATTTGATTCATAACTCCGATGCGACGGACCTGCTGCGCAATGAGACGGGGACTTACTCCTACTCCAGCGTGGAGAACTTTGCTTCAGATGCGCTGGTTTATGGGGCATATGGGGATGCGGGGGTATTGGATCCTGATAACCAACATAATTGCGACCAGACCGGGAAGGTTTGGCGGGATACGACAGGTGGTTTGCGCGGGCTTGGATCGCTTCCGTGTTATTCCTCCTTCTCACAGGTGGTGGGGCCGCCGAATTGGCATTTGAGCACCAACGACTGGGCGGGGTTTGCAACGGCGCAGTGGCAAGCGAAGAAGTTGATGGTGTTCTCGGCCGGGTTGCGTTGGGAGTTGGAGCAGATGCCGCCGGCGATTGCGGCGCTGGCCAACACGGAGTTGCCACTGGCAGGCAGGATGCCAGGGATGGGAAGCAACTGGGGTCCGCGGATCAGTATGGCGGTGGGAAACGCGGAGAGTCACTGGCCGGTGTTGCGGGTTGGCTACGGTATGTACTTTGGCCGCACGGAGAATGCAACGCTGGAGACGGCGCTGACGCAGACGGGTTCAGTGAAGGGTGACTTGAACTATTTTGTGCGGCCGACGGACGGTTTCAACTCGGCTGCGGCGACCAGCGCTGCTCCACCGTTTCCGTGCGTGATGCCGGTGGCGGCGGGCTGCGGGTGGACGGGGTCGCCGTTGAATATTGTGAAGCCGGGAGCGGTTGAATTTGCGCAGAGGTTCCGCAATCCGGAGGTGCACCAGGGGGTGGTGGCGCTCGAGGAGGCGCTGCCGGGGCATGTGGAGGTGACGGCGAGCGCGATGGTGAGCCTGGGGCGGCGGCTGCCGGTGCCGATGGATGCCAATCTTGAGGCGCCGCCGGCTGGACAGAGCATCACGTACAACGTGTGCGATGAGACTCCGACTGATCTGGGGAACACGCAATGCGGGCATACGGGACTGGGGCCGATCAAGGCAACGCAGATTACGGTGCCGTTTTACGGGTGGGCAGCGGGGGATTGCGTGGGCGATTCCCAGGTGAGCACGGTTGGCCCGTGCGGATGGATCAACCCGGATTATCAGCAGGTTGGGCAGATTACGAGCAAGGCGAATTCAACGTATGAAGCGGCGATGGTGAAGTTGGCGCGCTATGGACGCCGCGGGCTGAGCGTGCACGCGCGCTACACGTATTCGCATGCGATGGACTGGAATCCGAATCAAAGCCCGCTGAATCCGGGGATCGGCGGCGAGATGACCGACTTCAAAGAGGAGTATGGGACGAGCGACCAGGATATGCGGCACTCGGCGACCGCGATGGTGATCTATGAAGCGCCATGGAAGCTGCGCGGCGGGCTGGGGCGACTGGCGAACGGCTGGATGGTGTCGGGGATTGGGCAGTTCAAGAGTGGAATGCCATACACGATGCGGACGGGCGGTTCGCTGGCGGAGGAGTTTACGAGCGGCGGCGCGGCGATTGTGGGGCTGGGGCCGGGGATGAATGGGTCTGGTGGGGACAACAGGGTTTATGGCGTGGGCAGCGACGGGGTTACTTACAACATTGGGCGCAATACCTATCGCTATCCGGCTACGTGGAAGGCGGACATGCGGCTGGGGAAGAGCTTTGATCTGGGACCGATGCGGAAGCTGGAGCTGCTGGTGGAGAGCTTCAATTTGTTCAATCACCAGAACGTGACGGAACTGGAGACGACGGGGTATTCAATTGAGTCGGGGAGCCCGCCGACGGCGCTGGGGACGCAGGCGGGGTTGCCGTCGCTGAATTTTTTGACGGGAATGAAGTTGAATTCGACGGCATTTGGGCAGCCGCTGAATGTGAATGCTACGAATTTTTATCGGGAAAGGCAGGTGCAGGTGGGGATGCGGGTGCGGTTTTGAGGTTGGCCTTGTTGTGAGGATGCGCGGGATTGGAGATCTCAATTCGATTCGGGATGGACGCGAGCTTATCAATGGTTGCATCGGGTCCGAGGAAAGATCCCTCAGGGGCTAAAGCCAAGATTCTATTCTCCTGTTGCGGCACGGCTGAAGCTGTCCAGTCTCCAGACATGGTTTACAAGTTGTCTCCACACATCCTTTACAGTTCAAGGTGCTTTGCCGGACGGGGTTCGACCATGGTCGAACCCCGTCCGGCAAGGTCGAGTTCGCGGATCG
>JBEKET010000082.1:0-18640 GCA_050013695.1 Occallatibacter sp. | reverse complement strand
AGGCTGCATGGCATGAGGACAGCCTGAAACAAAAACCGCCGCCGAAATCGCGGAAAACTCAAAACAAGAACGCCGCAGCAAAAGGGCAAATGGCGCTCTCACGCAGACACTTTAGCCCCTGCGCCATTCTCGCCGAATGCAACCCCAATCAAGGCTCTACAGCTTCTCCGCCACACTCTTAGCCTGCGTAAACAAATAAAGATAATCCGGCCCGCCCGCCTTTGAATCCGTCCCGCTCATATTGAACCCGCCAAACGGGTGCGCCCCCACCATGGCTCCTGTGCATTTGCGGTTGAAATACAGATTCCCCACATGAAACTCGCGTGCCGCCAGGTCCAGCGTGGCGCGGTCCGACGTATAGATAGCGCCGGTCAACCCATACTCGGTATTGTTCGCCACCGCCAGTCCCTCTTGGAGGTTCCTCACCTTGATAATCGCCAGCACCGGCCCAAAAATCTCTTCCTGTGAAAGCACCGCGTCCGGCGCGATATCGGCAAACACAGTCGGCTCCAGGAAGTAGCCTCCCTCCGCGGTTTCCGGCGCATTCCCGCCCGCAATCAGCCGGCCTTCCTTCTTGCCCGTCTCAATGTAATCCAGCATTGAATCGAGCGCAGCCTTGTTGACCACCGGCCCAAGGTTCGGATTCCCCGTTGGATCGCCGATTGTCAGCTGTGCCACCCGCTCCCGCACCCGCTCCACAAACACGTCGTAAATCGGCGCTTCAATAATCGCCCTTGAGCACGCCGAGCACTTTTGCCCGCTGAACCCAAACGCCGAAGCCACCACTCCATCCACGGCCGCGTCGAGATCGGCGTCCGCGCACACCAGGATCGAGTCCTTACCGCCCATCTCCAGAATGGTCCGCTTGATCCAGATCTGCCCCGCTTTGGTCCGTGCCGCGCGCTCGTGAATGTCGAGCCCTACAGCCTTCGACCCGGTAAATGCAATGAACCGCGTCTTGGGATGCTCGACAATCGCGTTGCCAAATGTAGCGCCGGAGCCGGGACAAAAATTCACCACGCCCGGCGGCATTCCCGCCTCTTCCAGCACTTCAATGAACTTCGCCGCAATCGTCGGCGAATCGCTCGACGGCTTCAAAATCACCGTATTCCCGGTAACGATCGAAGCCGCCGTCATCCCCGCCATAATCGCGAAAGGGAAGTTCCACGGCGGAATCACCGCGCCCACTCCCAGCGGAATATAGAGCAGCCGATTGCGTTCGCCGGGGTACTGGATCGGCGTAGTCGCCGCAGCCAGCCGCAATGCCTCGCGCGCATAGAACTCCAGAAAATCGATGGTCTCCGCCACATCGGCGTCAGACTCGGCCCAGTTCTTGCCCACTTCGTAAGTGAGCCACGCGCAGAACTCAAACTTCCGTGCGCGGATGATCTCCGCCGCTCCCAGCAGCAGCGAAACCCGATCTTCGGTCGCAGCCCGGCTCCAGCTCTCGAAAGCCGTCAGCGCCGCCGCCATCGCCTGTTCAGCATGCTCGGCGCCGGCCTTCTGGTGAATGCCCACCACCTGCGCGGGCTTGGCCGGATTGAGCGATTTGATCTTGCCATCTGTCTTGAGGCGCTCGCCGCCAATGACCAGGTGGTATTCCCGGCCCAGTTGCGCGGCGACTTGATCCAGCGCCTCCCGCATCGCGCGTGCGTTTTCAGGAGACTTGAAGTTGACGAACGGCTCGTTCGCAAACACGCCCTGGGGCGTGCGCGGCTCAATCTGCGTGGAAAGGGATGCGGTAGCCATAACGTCTATTAGTGTAGATCAGAAGGCACACCCACCGGCTCTTTCGCCCTATTCCTCACCCTGTAAAACACCACCGCCACCACATTGCTCACTACCACCGTCCCCGCAACCTTCGCCGCATACCCCACCGGATTCACCACATCTACAATCGGATATACCGAAATCAGAAAGCTGATCAGCGAGGCGCAAAACCCCGCCACCGAAACCCACTTCAGCCATCCCGGCAACCGTTTGCGCAGCGCCCTCGCACCCAGCACCGGCACCGCAAACATCGCCATGTAAGCCAACGCGTAATGCGTCACGCTGGCATTCAACAGCACCTGAAACGCCTCCTGTGCATGCACCCCCACGCTGGCCACCAATACCAGCAGCATCACCAGTCCCGCCGTGCACAGGATCGAGTTCACCGGCGTCTTCCACTTCACATGCAGCCGCGTAAACCATGCCGGCAGCAGATGGTCCCAGCCCACCGCCATCGGCAGCCGCGTCACGCCCGTGAACAAATAGCTCGCCGCGCCCAGCAGCCTCAGTTGCAGCAGCAAAATCGCGCCCATCGCCACCATGCTGCTCAATCCTGTATTACCCAGCGCCAGTCGCAGCGTCTGCGGAATCGGCGCAACAAAATCAATGTGTCCCGGCGTCGCGAATGCCACCACCGCTCCGGTTCCAAGAATGAACATCGCGCAGATAATCGGCGAAGAAATCCAAACCGAGCGCGTAATGCTCTTCGCCGGTTGCTGGCTCTCCCCGGCAAAAATAGCGATGTACTCAATGCCGCTCAGCCCGCCCACCATCATCTGTCCAAACAGCGCCAGCGAGAGCAGGCTCCGCTGCGGCAGTGCGAACGGAAACTCCATTGCGTGACTCGCCCCTCCGTGATGCCTCCACACCACCCATGCCGGCAGCAGAATCAGCCCCGCAAACACAGTCATCATCGCCACGCCGCCAATGTTATGGATCCACTTGCCCCACTCCAGGCCTCGAATTCCCGTCAATGTCAGCACCGCAACAATGCACGTAACAATCCCCAGCGAAGCCAGGTGATTCTCCGGCAGCCACGCGGCACTTGGACCGATCAGGTAAGACAGCTCAGTCGGAATCGCAAACAGAATCTCTGCCGTGGCCGCGATCGCATATACCCATAGATTCCATGCCGTGAGAAAACCGCCCAGGTCCCCGAATGCCTGGTGCGCCCACACATACAATCCCCCTTCCAGCGGCATGATCCGGTTGAGCCCAATCACCACCGCGGCCATGGGAAAGTAGAACAGCAGCATGGCCGCAATCCAGGTCAGCGCCTGCCCGCGGCCCAGCCCTGCGGCCACTCCAACCCAACTGCTTCCCACCACGCAGAGCACCTGCGCCAGCACCAGGTCGCGCAGCCCCAGTTGCCTTTGCAGTCCGTGTTGATCAAGCGATGAAGGCCCGCTCTTCGCCATCGTTCGTAAATCCTCGCACACTTCATTTGCGGTATCCAATCAATACGCTGAAATTATTTGCGGTTGGATTTCTTCGGTCATGTCCTTAGCGCAAGATTCTGGAGACGATTGCGCAAAGTTCGTCTATGATTCGGATGCAGGTCGATCCGTGGCTCTAAATGAGACCGCGAAATCGGAACGTGAAAGAGGTCCGTTATGGCAAAATCCCCACGAATCAAGTCCGAGTCAGTTAAACCTCCCGAAAGCAGTCCGGAATCAATGAAGCCCCCTGAGCCTGCAGGCGAAGGTCTCAGAGCCCACGCTTTGGAACCCGAGTCGGTGAAGCCGCCGGAGCCCGCCGGAGAAGGCCTCAGAGCACGCGCGCTTGAGCCAGAATCGGTAAAGCCACCCGAGCCCGCCGGTGAAGGCCTCAGAGCACGCGCGTTGCAGCCCGAGTCCGTGAAGCCGCCTGAGCCTGCCGGCGAAGGCCTGAGAGCGCGTTCATTGCAACCCAAGTCCGTCAAGCCGGCGAAGCCAGCCGCATCTAAGAAGCCGCACCAAATCAAACCCAAGTCTGCCAAGCCAAAGTCCGTCAAGCCGCCCGCGCCCTCCGCTGCCGCCAAAGCCTCCTTCGCCGCACAGCCGCGTGCCGTGCTCGCCGGCAGCGAGAAAGATCCAGCGCCCAAAGCAGTCCATGTCAAAGCCACGCCCTCCAAGTCGAAGATCACCGTCTCTGTGATTGTGAAGCGCAAGCAGCCGCTCAAGATCAACCAGCGTGCAGGGCGCAACAGCGGTCCCGTGCGCGTAACGCGCGCCGAATACAAACTGCACCATGCAGCCGATCCCTCGGCCATCAAGCTCGTCAAGGCGTTTGCCAAAGAATTCAATCTCAAAGTTGAAGACGATCCAACCCAATCCGCGCGGCGCACCATCCAGCTCACCGGAACCGCGGCCGACATCCAGAAGGCCTTTGGCGTCTCGCTCGATCAGAAGAAGATCGGTGGCGTGGAGTATCGCGTGCGCGAGGGCAGCATTCATATCCCGTCCTCGCTGACCGGAGTGGTGGAGGCAGTGCTGGGGCTCGACAACCGTCCCCAGGCGCTGCCCCACTTTCGTGTCCGCACCCGCCGCCGCGCCGCCCCTACCGCGCCCGCCAGCTACACCCCGCCGCAAGTAGCCCAGGCCTACAACTGGCCTGCAAATGCCAGTGGAGCCGGACAAACCATCGGCATCATCGAGCTCGGCGGCGGCTATTCTCAGGCCGACTTAACCACGTATTTCAAATCTCTCAACCTTGCCGCCCCGGCCATCACCACGGTCAGCGTGGATGGCGGAAAGAACGCGCCCTCCAAGACCGGAGGCGATGACGGCGAGGTGATGCTCGACATTGAAGTGGCTGCATCGGTGGCTCCCGGCGCCAAGATCGTCATGTACTTCACGCCCAACACCGACCAGGGATTCGCCGACGCCATTACCACCGCGGTCCACGACACCACCAACAAGCCCAGCGTGATTTCCATCAGCTGGGGCGGCCCTGAATCAACCTGGACCGCGCAGTCCAAGACAGCCATGGACGCAGCCTGCCAGAGCGCCGCGGCTCTCGGCATCACCATCACCGTTGCTGCCGGCGACAATGGCTCGTCCGACGGCATCAAGGGCAACAACGTCGATTTTCCCGCGTCCAGCCCGCATGTGCTCGCCTGCGGAGGCACCAAGCTCGACGCCAACGGTTCCACCATCGTTTCAGAGGTCGTGTGGAATGAAACAGCCCTCAAAGACGGAGCCACCGGCGGCGGCGTGAGCACCTTCTTCGCGCTCCCGAGCTGGCAGGCCAACGCCAACGTGCCGGCGCCCAGCGTCAGCACCGGCGGGCGCGGCGTTCCCGACGTGGCCGGCGACGCTGACCCCACCACCGGCTACCAGATTCGCTACGACGGCGCGAACACGGTTATAGGAGGCACCAGCGCCGTCGCTCCGCTATGGGCCGGCCTGGTTGCCGTCGCCAATCAGCAGCTCGGCACGCAGGTGGGTTTCATCAACCCGATCATCTACACAGCCAAGCCCGCCGCAACCTTCAACGACATCACGGTCGGCAACAACGGCGCATTTTCAGCCGGCCCCGGCTGGGATGCCTGCACCGGCCTCGGCTCTCCCAACGCCGCCAAGCTGATTCCGCTGCTTGCCCCTGCCAGCGCCTCAGCGGCCAAAAAGCCAAAGAAAGCCTCGAAGACAGCCAAGGGAAAGAAAGCAACCAAAACCGTGAAGGGCAAGAAGCCTTCCAAAGCAACAAAGCCAGCCAAGTCAAAGAAAGCTGCTAAACCAAAGAAGAAAACGACCAGCAAGAAGTAACACGTCCACTCGTCCAGTTTGTAAGACACTGAAGCACCGTGCCCCATCCATTCCGCATCTTTCCGCGGAATGGGTGGGAAACAAAAAAGCTAACGCGAGCACTGTCCCGAAGGAACGGAACGATCATGAGAGTAGCGCGGGTCTCCAGACCCGCTGTACCGCGGACGTCCACGTCCGCCCTCGCAAATCCCCGCCGAGCGCCCCACGCCCCGCTTCTGAGACATCGGTAGTAAAAAAGCCAATGCGAGCCTCCCGCGAGCGTCTTCTCGACGCACCGCAGCCCGCGTTATCATGTAATTGCAATGGCTTTTCCAATCAAAACCTGTGTCGTCTGCGGTGAAGAATTTGAATTGCGCCCTGACAAGCCCGGCTTCGCCAATCGCTGTCCGGAGTGCAGCACCCCTGAAGCGATGGAAGCATCCGGCGCCAAGCATCACAAGAGCGCCGAAGAGCTAAAGGCCGAGGCAGAAATGAACGAAGCCCGCCGCCGCACCATCCGCGACATGCTCTACCGCGGCGACAGTTGAGCCTCACCCGCCAGTTGAGCCTCACCCGCCAGTTGAGCCTCACCCGCCAGTTGAGCCTCACCCGCCAGTTGAGCCCACCGACGAATGGATTTGATGCCCGTGCGAAAGGGCACGACTTTAGTCGTGCCGAAAATGGCCAAAATATAAATGGGCTTTAGCCCCTGCGGGCACTCTTCTCCGCCCGTCGAGCAAACATCGTTTACACGCCGGACACCCGTATCGAATGCAACGCCGCCGTCAAATCCTTCGACAGCGATTCCTGAACCTCTTCGCCAAGCTTCTCCTCGCGGCGGGTGAGATAAAAAACGTCAATCGCCATCTCACCTTCCGTGTCGATCAGCGCCACCTTGATGTTGCACTGGTGGCTCGCCAGCGTCAGCGCAATCTGTCGCAGCAGCCCAGGCACATCCTGCGCCACCACCTGCAGCAGTGTCGAGTGCGTCGACGCCTCCGAATCGAACTCCAGCCTGGTTGCCACTTCCACCTTGAGATTCGTCGGATGGTTCAAATGCTTGCGCGCCGCCAGCAACTGCTCCACTGAAAGCTTCTGCGCCACCACGTCGTGCAAATTGGCCAGGAACCGATCCTTCTCGCTCGGATTCAATTCCAGCGTGTGAAACACGTCGGTGAAATGGAAGCTGTCCACAATCACCCCGGCCTCATTTGAAAACGCGCCCGCCTTCACAATATTCATGCCCCACGCGGCCAGTGTCCCCGCCACATCGGCAAACAACCGCGTGCGGTCGCGCGTGATCACCGTCAAATCGAAGAGCTGTCGGTTAGGCCGCAAGTCGAGCTGCACCGCGTCCTGATCCAGGTTCAAAGCCATCTGAAAATGATGCCGAATATGCTCCGGCAGTCGCGTTTGCAGATACCGTTGCGGCAGCCCTTCAAGAAACTGCCCCAGCGCCTCGTACTGCGCCGGCAGCACCATCGAACGCAGCCGGTTGAGCAGCGTCGGATCAATCGCCGCGCGGTATCGCACTTCATCAACAGACCGGTCCATGAAGTTGGCCGTAGCCATATAAAACTGCCACAGATTCTCGGCCTTCCACGGAGTCAGCGCGTCCGGATTCACGGCCTTGATATCGGCGAAGGTCATCAGCGTAAGCATCTTCAGCAGTTGCGGGCTGCCAATTTTTTCCGAGAATCCGCGCACATTCTCCGGATCGAAGATGTCCCTCCTGAGCGCAATTGACATCTCCAGATGCAGTCGAATCAGCTTCAATATCGACTCGCGCTCTTCCGAATCGAAATCCAACCGCGCCAGGAATGCGTCGGCCAACTCAACACTCTGTCCCGCGTGCTCACCCGTCCGTCGCGCCTTGCCGGTATCGTGCAGCAGGAGCGCCAGCAGAAACAGATCGAGCCGATCAATCTCCGGCAGCAACTGCGCCAGCCGCTGTTCGTAGTCATGCGCAGGCTGCCGCAATCCGTGCACATTGTCGATGGTCAAAAACGTGTGTTCGTCCACGGTATAGCGGTGATAGGAATCCCGAATCACCAGCGCATCAATCCCGTGAAACTCCGGAATCAGCATCTCCAACACGCCCAGCGCGTGCATGGTTCTCAGCGCATGAGCAGCATGCGGCCCCAGCAATACTTCGCGCAGCGCATTCCACAAATACGGTCCTTCGGGAATGTGAATCGCCAGCGCCGGCAGCGCGTCCGTAATGCGATCTTCAGCCGCCTGCGACAGCATGTACCCGTGTGTGGCCATCAGCGAAAAAATGCGCAGGATCGCGCTGGTGTCGTTAAACTGCGCACCGGGAACAATGTCGATGCGCCCCTGGTCGAGCAAAAAATCGGTGCCAGCAATCGGTGTCCGCCGCCGCCTGAACTGCTTGTAAAAACTCACCGGCGCAGGCAGATGTTCCATCAACAAAGCCGCGCGGCGATAGATGATTCGCGCATGGCGATAATACGTCCGCATCCAGTAAGCCGGATCGGCCGTGCCGCGCGTTTCCAGCCCCACGGAGTGCGATGCCGCTTCATCCTGTGATTGCCAATCCAGCGTGTTGTCGTCCCGCCCGTGGCGGAAGTGCAGAAAACATCGTGCCGCCGCCAGAAAATCAAACGCCGCTTCCGCATCCCCGCGCGCACTCTGAAATACTCCCCCACGTTGCCGTGGCCATTCCTTGGTCTCTTTCAGGTGAAACAGCAGCGCAAACCACACCGCCAGGTGATAGTCCCGCAGCCCGCCCGGACACTCCTTCAGGTTCGGTTCCAGATGAAAAATTGTGTTGCCGTACTTGGCATGCCGCGCTCGCGCAATCTCACCCAGCTTCTGTGTAATCGTGTTCCACTCGCTCAGCACCAGCCCCGGCAGCGTCACCTGGTGCAATTGCTGGTAAAGAGGGAACTGCCCAGCCAGAAATCGCCGATCAAGCGTAGCCAGCGTGAATTCCAGATTGTCGGGATCGAAGCGCCCGATCTCCTTCACCGTCCGGGAACTGGGGCTGGCCCTCAAGCCAATGTCCCACATCCCCTGGATGATCAGCCGCACAGCCTCCTTCGATTGTTCCTCGGTCTTTTCGTCGGCAAAAGCGAACAGCACGTCGATATCCGAATAAGGGAAGAGATCCTTGCGCCCATACCCTCCCAACGCCAGCAAAGAGATGTTTTGCGACGGCTGCCCGGCGAACGCTCTCCTCCACATTTCAATGAGGATACGGTCCACTACGGCCGAGCGCCGGCGAATCGCCGCGGTCCCGTCTCCGGTGCGTTCACAGGTCTGGCGCACAAGCGCCATCTCCCGCATATACTGCTCCCGAAGATCGTCAACCGCGAAAGCGACTGGAGTCATGAGTATTTTCGTGTGGCTCGCCGAAGCAAGTTAGGAATTCTTAACAGAATAAGCGAAGTTGCCGCGTAAGGGGAACTTTGGTCGTTTGCGCTGAAGAATGCATGTATTTTTCGGGCTGACCCCGGGCTACGCCCGCGCGCATCGGGCTCGATGCATGAACTGATCCCGGAATAATCTTGGCTCGCTAAAAATAGCACCAGGTGCTACACTTTCGCCATGCTGTGGAAGCCAAAATACAAGAGTGACGCCTTTGAAGCGATCCATAGCACCGTCAAAGGTATGTATCGTGCCGGCGCTATCGACAAGGCCACCATGCGCGAGTTTGACGAGTCGTGTCTCTCGGTGCCTCCGCAAATGGAGCCCGCGCGCATCAAGCGGATTCGCGAGAAACATCGCGTCAGCCAGCCGGTCTTCGCGCGCTACCTCAATACCAGCGAGTCCACGATTGAAAAGTGGGAGTCAGGCGTGAAGAAGCCCAGCGGCATGGCCCTCAAATTATTAGATCTCGTCGAAAAACACGGCCTGAAATTACTTGCCTGAACAGGCATTCCCTACAGCGCCGTCTCCCCGCGCTCGTCATTGCGGATGCGGATCGCTTCGTCAATCCGGCTGACAAAAATCTTGCCGTCCCCGATCCGTCCCGTCCGCGCCGCCGAGCCGATTGCCGAAATGGCCTTGTCCTTCAGGTCGTCAGGCACCACCAGCTCGATCTTGACCTTGGGAAGAAGGTCGACCGTATATTCGCGCCCGCGATAGAACTCCGTGTGACCCTTCTGGCGCCCATGCCCGCGCGCTTCCAGAATCGTCATTCCTTCAATGCCCGCTTCAAGCAGGGCGTCCTTGACAGCATCCAGCTTCGAGGGCTGGAGAATGGCTTCGATCTTGACCATATGCGACTTGCCTCGTTTGACAGCGTAACAGGCCCAGCTATGCCTTGGGCGACCGGCTTGAAGTTTTCCTGAACGGCGGGGAAGCCGGCCGGTCAGGAGTTGAGATCGTAGCCTTCCTCACCATGCTGCGAGAGGTCCAGCCCAACAGCTTCCTGGTCCGGCGTCACGCGCAGTCCGATCACCTTGTCCACCACGAAAAGCAGCACCAGCGTACCCACAACCGAGATGCCCCAGGCAATGGCCACGCCGGTAAACTGGTTGATCAACTGCCCCCAGTGGCCGTCGATCGCGCCCGTTGCAATGGGCTTCCCGGCGGCGTCCTTGCCGTAGGCCGCGTTGATGGCCCCGGTTGCGAACAGCCCGGTAAGCAGTGCGCCCAGCGTTCCGCCCGCGCCGTGTACGCCAAACGCGTCAAGCGAGTCGTCGTAACCCAGCCGGCTTTTGACTGCGAAGACCATGAAGGAGCAGAACACGCCTGCGATCAAGCCGATCGCCAATGCGGACATCGGCTGCACAAATCCCGAGGCAGGCGTGATGGCCACCAGCCCCGCCACAGCTCCTGAAATCGCGCCCAGTGCGGTTGGCTTGCCGTTGTGAATCCACTCGGCCACCGTCCAGCCCAGCGCTGCGGCCGCAGCCGCAAAGTGCGTGTTCACAAAGGCGCTCGTCGCCAGCCCGCTCGCGCCCAGCGCGCTACCCGCATTGAACCCAAACCAGCCCACCCACAAGAGACAAGCCCCAATGAAGCTCAGCACCATGGAGTGCGGTGGCATATTCGTTTGCGGGTAGCCGATGCGCTTGCCCAGGTAAATGCAGGCCACCAGCGCCGATACGCCCGAGGTAATGTGGACCACCGTGCCGCCAGCAAAATCGAACGACGGAAAGCGCCCTCCCGTGGTGTTCAGGAACCCGCCCACGCCCCACACCATGTGCGCCATCGGGCTATACACCAGTAGCGACCACAGCGATAGAAAAACCGCCATCGCGCTGAACTTCATGCGCTCCGCAAACGCCCCTGTGATCAGCGCCGGGGTAATGATGGCGAACATGAGCTGGTAGACCATGTAGGTCTGCTCCGGAATGGTCGCGGCGTAGTCGGCATTGGGCGCCAGACCCACCCCGCGCAGAAAAACATGCTCAAATCCGCCAATGAATGCGTTGCCATGCCCAAATGCCAGCGAATAGCCCACCAGCGCCCACAAAATCGTCACCAGCCCCATCATGGCGAAGCTCTGCATCATCGTCGACAGGATGTTCTTCCTGCGCACCAGGCCGCCATAAAAAAGGGCCAGGCCCGGTCCCGTCATCAGCAGCACCAGCGCCGCCGAAGTCAGCATCCAGGCGTTATCGCCGGCCGACTGGGCATTCTGCACCGCCTGTTGCAGCGCGGCGATCTGCGCCTGCGTGGCCGGAGCCGCAGTGGTTTGAGATTGTGCCGCGGGAGCCGCGCCCTGTGTCTGTGCGAGGGTAGGAAATCCCAGGAATAAAGTCAAAAGAAATAGTTTGATCGTTCGCGTACGCATTTTTGATTCAGCTCCGGAATTAAGCGCCCACGCAAATGGACGAGGAATAGCAGGGACCCTTCAGTGGTCGGCGTTCACCCTCGCAACCACTCGATTGGCGCTATCGTGTTGTGGCCGCCGGACTTAGAACGTTGCTTTCAAATGGGCATGGTTTTTCCTGGAACATTGAAGAATAGCGCAAAGCGTCGTCTACGGCGAATTCTGAAGCCGGCTCCCCTCGCCGAATCTCTCGCAGGCTCCCAGGTCCAAATTGGAATTTGCAATCCCACTCGCGAGAGTACGTCGATACCCGTGATTGCCGCCTGAAGAGCTCTTCAAGACTTTCGAGCGAAACCAGTCGCAATTCCAGGCATCTATCAATGCAAACCGAATGGAATCACACCAGAAAAATAAAAAAGGGTGCGATTCTGCTCAGAACCTTTGCACGGAAGGGGAGGTATAGTAGGGATATGGCGCCGACGGCGGAGCGGGATCATTACCTTTTTGGAAACTTGGAAAGCAGTGCGAAAAACCGCGTCAAACTCCAGGAAGTGAACTACGGCTTCGAACAGCCGGAAGGCGTATTTCTCACCTCGCTCGACTTTGCGGTGAACTGGATTCGCAAGAGCTCGGTCTGGCCCATGACCTTTGGACTGGCCTGCTGCGCCATCGAGATGATGTCGATGGGTGCGTCGCGATTCGATATTGCGCGGTTCGGAGCCGAAGTTTTCCGGCCTTCTCCGCGCCAATCAGATCTGATGGTGGTTGCCGGACGCGTCTCGCAGAAGATGGCGCCCGTTATCCGGCGCCTGTACGATCAGATGCCGGAGCCAAAGTGGGTTATTTCCATGGGTGCCTGCGCCACTTCCGGCGGCGTGTTCAACAACTACGCGCTGCTCCAGGGCGTTAACCAGGTCATACCCGTAGATGTATATGTTCCAGGGTGTCCGCCAAGGCCCGAGCAACTCTTATACGCAATTACGCTTCTACAAGAAAAGATACAGCGCGAGCCTCGCAGCTTGCTAAAAACGCTGAATGCTGGATGAACCCCGGCGGGGTAAACCAGATTCCCGGGATTGAACTACTGAAGTAAGCACCCATCGACATTGCCTCTTGAAAGAAATAAAGAAGGCAACCCCTTGAGAACTGCGTGTTCCGGGAATCTTGCAAAGGCAAGCCCTGCAACGTTGCGAAGGCGTAGCGCATTTTGCGCACTGCGTGGAGTGGACTGTGTCCCAGGGTGAATCCACGTTCACAGGCAACTTTTTCAACTATCAAATCAGCATATGCGGAGGATAAACGCATGAATGATCGTGTTCTGAAATCTGTGGGTCGGGTTCTGGCCCTGTCGTTTGCGGCATTGATTCCCGTTACCCTGGCTGCCCAGGTGGCTCCATCCGCGCAAGGGACCGCTTCGGACAATGCGTCCAAATGGGATATCTTCTTGGGCTACAGCTACCTCTACACCAAGGCAACGGTGAACGGGTTCGCCTACAATCCTGTCAACTACTCATCGGTAGCGAGCATCACTCGCTATTTCAACAAGAATGTTGGCTTCCAGGCCGAGGGAGATATACACCTCCTCACTCCGGAGAATGGCGTCAATACCTTTACACAGCCGAACAACGACTTCAGCGGCGGGTCGGGTGGCGTGATCTTCCGCGTTCCATACCCCCACCTGACGCCGTTCATCCACGCATTGGTGGGCGCCGAGTCAGTGGGCAGCTATGCTCAACCCAACGTGTGGGGCCCGGTGATCACATTGGGCGGCGGCCTGGACGTCAAAGTCAGCCACCATCTGGCGATTCGCCTGGTCCAGGCGGATTATCAGTGGACCCGAGCCGACTTTCCGGCCGCGTATGGAGGCACCACCAACTTCAATCTGGCGCGCTTGAGTGCCGGCCTTGTGTTCCAGGCGGGCTCGTTCGTGCCGCCACCGCCGGTGCAACTGTCTTGCACTCCGAGTCCGGTCACCATCTTCCCCGGCGACCCGGTTATCATTACCGCCACCGCGGGCAGCCTCGATCCCAAGGACAATGCAATCTATTCATGGTCGGGCAGCGGTGCCACCGGCACTGCAACCACAGTGACCATTTCCACAGGATCGCTGGCGCCTGGCAGCTACACCGTGACCGGCACAGTCAAGGAAGGCAGACCCGGCAGGGAAGGCCTCAAGCCCTGGGAGACGGCAACTTGTTCGGCGGTGTTCACGGTCAAGGCCTACGAGCCCCCCACCGTCAGTTGCTCGGCCAGCCCCAGCACCATCAACCCCGGAGACAAGAGCACCATTACTGCCCAGGGCGTTAGCCCGCAGAACCGTCCCCTGACCTACAGCTACTCGGCTGCGTCCGGCAGCATCAGCGGAACTACCGCAACGGCCACCTTCGATTCGACGGGTGCCCCCACCGGCCCTGTACCCATCACCTGCAACGTAGCGGACGACAAGGGCCAGACCGCAACCTCCAATACCAGCGTCACCATCGCGGCTCCGTATGTTGCGCCGGTTCCCAAGACCCAGGCACTTTGCTCCATCTCCTTCACGATGGACCCCAGGCGCCCCACTCGCGTGGACAACGAGGCCAAGGCATGCCTCGATCAGGTTGCCCTCGATCTGCAGAACCAGGCGGATGCGAAGGTGGTGATCGTAGGCGAATCCAACGCCGCGGAAAAGAGTGCGAAACCCGGCAGGCACGGTGTGGCTATCGACTTCGCAGCGCAGCGCGCGGTCAACACCAAGGAGTACCTGGTGACCGAGAAGGGCATTGACCCATCCCGCGTCAGTGTCGCAATCGGTACCACGGACGGCCAGACAGTCGAAGACTACCTGGTGCCCGCGGGTGCGACCTTCACAGTCGATGTCACTGGAACCACGCCGGTCGATGAAACCGTAGTGAAGCCGCAAGTGCGCGTGCCACTAGGCCAGAAAGCGGAGCACCACCACCACGAGAAGGCTCCTCAACAGTAACCAGTCCAACCCGTCATGCGTAACTCCCTTTCGTCAAGCCTTCCCGCAGTCAGGGAAGGCTTGGCGAATTCAGAGCTGAAGAGCATGTCATTCGGTTGCAACAGACTTGAGCACTAAGGCATCTCGTTGAAAAAAATGTGCCCAGCGGAAATCGTCCTATGGTACGTTTAATATTACTGTAGAGACGCCTTATGGGCCGCACTCAGTGCGGAGGCAAGTCGACACAGAAAGAACTTGTTCCCGCTGCAGCCCCTTACTACCTGTTCATTCAGCTTAATTGTGGAGGAAAAAACTCATGTACGGTCGTGTTTTGAAGTCTCTTAGTGGGATTGTTGCTTTGGTATGCCTGGCATTGTTACCCGCTGCAATGTTTGCTCAGGATTCAGCTAAGTCACAAGCCCCATCGGCTGATAATCCGTCGAAGTATGACATCTTCCTGGGCTACAGCTACCTCGCGCCCCATGGCACTGTGGATGGGGTCACCTTCAACGCGATCAACTATGGCGCCATCTTGAGCGGTGCTCGCTATTTCAACAAATATGTGGGCGCGGAGGCCGTGATAGACGAACACTACCTGTCCCCGGAGAACGGTGACATTACCCAGGACCAGCCAGGCGACGACTTCGAAGGTGGATCCCTCGGTTTGATCTTCCGCTATCCCACCGCGGACATCACACCGTTTGTACATGCTTTGATCGGCCTCGAATCGGCGGGAAGCTATGCATACCCCGAGAGATATGGCGCAGTGTTGACCGCCGGCGGCGGAATGGATTACGCCACTCCGTTGTTCCATCATCATCTGGCCATCCGCGTGTTCCAGGCGGATTTCCAATATACACACGAAGATTTTGGCCCCGGCGCTCGCGGCAACTTCAATATGGCCCGCTTGAGTGCAGGCCTCGTGTATCACATCGGCTCCATCGTGCCGCCTCCGCCGGTGACCCTGGCTTGCTCAGCCAGCCCAACCATCATCTTCCCCGGTGACCCCGTTACGATTACCGCAACCGCTGGCAGCCTCGACCCCAAGGACAATGCAATTTATTCCTGGTCGGGCGTTGCGGGCCTCAAGGGCAACGGAACCACCGCCAATCTTGATTCGTCAGCTACCGGTGCGCTGACCGCGGGCACCTATACCGTCAAGGCTGAAGTCAAGGAAGGCAAGTCCGGCAAGGAAGGCCTCAAGCCCGGCGAGACCGCGGATTGCTCGGCCACCATCACGGTCAAGGCCTACGAGCCACCCACTGTCAGTTGCTCGGCCAGTCCCAGCACCATCAATCCTGGGGCCACAAGCACCATTACCGCTGTGGGCGTGAGCCCGCAAAACCGTCCGCTGACTTACAGCTACTCGGCAGTCTCCGGAACTATCAGTGGAACCGGTACCTCCGTCACATTCAACTCCACTGGTGCACCAACCGGCGCTGTCGGTATAACGTGCAACGTGTCGGACGACAAGGGACAAACTGCGAGCGCCAACACCACGGTGACCATCACGGCGCCCTATGTTGCTCCCGTTCCGCACACCCAGGCTCTCTGCTCCATCTCCTTCTCCAAGGATGAGAAGCGCCCGACCCGTGTGGACAACGAAGCCAAGGCCTGCCTCGACCAGGTTGCCCTCGATCTGCAGAACTCCGCCGACGCGAAGGCCGTGGTTGTAGGCGAGTCGACCGCCAAGGAAAAGGAACCGAAGAAGGGCAAGCACGCCATGCAAGTTGACGTTGCCGGTGAGCGCGCCGTGAATACCAAGGAGTACCTGGTGACCGAGAAGGGCATTGACCCATCCCGCGTCAGCGTTGCTACCGGTACCACGGACGGCCAGACAGTCGAAGACTACCTGGTGCCCGCGGGCGCAACCTTCACGGTCGATGTCACCGGAACCACCCCGGTCGACGAAACCGTGGTCAAGCCCGTGGTGCGCAAGCCCCTCGGCGAAAAGCCACACGCACACCACAAGAAGAAGGCTGCGGCAGCGAAATAGGGCTGGCTTCTTGCGTTACATCCAATCGTCTCTTCCTTCATCCCCTGCGGATGGAGGAAGAGACAACGACAATGCTGAGAGATTCCTCCTGAACTCATTTGAGGCTGACCGGCAACCCGGTCGGCCTCTTCAATTTTGTAGAGCATTCTTTGCACATATTTCTCTTTTGAACGCTGGGAGTTTTCTTTCCTCAATGAGCCGCTTGCGGATCTGTCCTGAAAGCCTGTTTCGGCGAGCCTGCCTTGCGCTGGCCATTCCAACTCTGATTTTCGCTGTCGCCGCACAGCCATCGCCGTCTCAGCCCCGTTGGAATTCCGTTGGCCCAGCCGGTGGCGACGCACGCACATTTGCCGCTGTCCCCGGCCATCCCGATCATCTTTATCTGGGCACGCTCAACAGTTGGCTCTATGAATCCCTCGACGAAGGCGCATCCTGGCATCGCCTGGCAAAGATCGGCGCCCTGGACGGCCTGGTTCTCGACAACATCCTCGTGGACGCAGCCGATCCCGCCACGCTCTACGTCGCCGGATGGCGCGACAATGACGGCGGCCTCTGGGTCAGCCACGACGCCGGCAAACATTTCGCAGAATCGCAGGGGCTCCACGGCCAGTCGATTCGCTCCTTTGCCAAGGCGCCCTCAGATCCCCGCACGCTCTTTGCCGGAACGCTGGCCGGAGTCTATCGCTCCACCGATGCCGGCGCCTCATGGGCTCTCATCAGCCCGCCCGGCAGCACCGAGATTCATGAAGTTGAGTCGCTCGCCGTCGATCCCGTGGATCCCAACATTCTCTACGCCGGTACCTGGCACCTGCCCTGGAAAACAGAAGACGGCGGCGAGCACTGGCACAATATCAAGAAGGGCATCATTGATGACTCCGACGTATTCTCCATCATCATTGACCCGGCCAAGCCGCGCACCGTTTTTCTCAGTGCATGCAGCGGCATCTACAAGAGCGATACGGCCGGTGAGCTTTTTCGCAAGATTGAAGGCATCCCAGCCACAGCCCGGCGCACCCGCGTGCTGATGCAAGACCCGGAGAACCATGAAGTCGTCTACGCCGGAACCACCGAAGGTCTCTTCAAGACCGTAAACGGTGGCAAGACCTTTGAACGCATGACCGGCGAAGACGTGATTGTGAACGACGTCTATGTCGATCCCGCCGATTCAAATCATGTGCTGCTGGCTACCGATCGCGGCGGTGTGCTCTCCAGCACCGACGCGGGCCAGACCTTCAATCAATCCAACCAGGGCATCTCAGGACGCAAGGTTGAGGCGCTGCTTGTCGACCGCGCCAATCCCGCGCGCCTCATCGCGGGCGTGGTCAACGACAAGCAATACGGCGGCGTCTTTATCTCCACCAACGGAGGAGCCGCCTGGCAGCAAGCCGGCGACGGCCTCGACGGACGCGATGTCTTTTCCCTCTCCCAGGCAGCCGACGGCACAGTCCTGGCGGGAACCAACCACGGCATCTTTTCCCTTGACCCAAACGGCCCGGATGGCAAGCCCGTATGGGAGCCAAAAAACACCATTGCCAACACGATAGTGAAAATAGCCAGCGAGACTCACCTCAACAAACGCGTCAACGTTGAAAAAAAGGTGGAGGCTCCGGTCATCGAGCTGGCAAGCCGCGTGAATGCGCTCGACACATCTGGGGATGTCTGGCTGGCCGCAACATTCTACGGCCTTCTCACCAGCAAGGATCAAGGCACTTCGTGGCAGGGCGGTCCGGTCATGGGTGCGGGCGAATATCTGTCCGTCACGTCGCACGGCACAACTATGGCTGCGGCTCGGGTAGATGGCGTGGTGATCTCCCGCAACTCGGGCGATACCTGGATGCCCATGCAGATTCCCACCATGCTCACGCGCATTCATCGCGTTGCTTTCTCATCGGATGGGACCCTCTGGCTCGGGGCCCGCGAAGGCGTCTATTTCACTCACGACCTGGGCAAGTCCTGGCTATGGATCGAGCGCATGCCCTTCCGCGACGTCGACGACCTCTACTATGACTCTGGCCTCGACAAGGTCCTGGTAAGCTCGCGTGAAAGCGACCAGGTCTACTCCATCGAACCCAAAACGTTAGATTGGAAGTGGAGTCAACCCGGCTTCCGCATCAACCTAATCCGCGCAGCAGGAAATAAGCTAGTAGCCGCCTCAATGTTCGACGGCGTCCTCGTCGAACCATAAGAGCCGGAGCCCCGTCACCTCCCGTCCCAATCCGCTGCCACCCGTCTGAACATGAACAGGCTGCTGAAAAACTCATTACTGGCGCAATACCTCCGAGGCTTTGTATCAGGGCATGACTTCAGTCATGCCGCTAAAGCCCATAAAATGAGCTGGGCTTTAGAACTTATCCGTAAATAACCATAGTCTGCCTCCAGCAGATCAGGGCAGCGGCGAGTTGCAGCAGGGCCGTGTAGCTAGCTTCGGTCTTTTCGAAGCTGACCAGAACTTTGCGGTA
>JBEKET010000081.1:0-18708 GCA_050013695.1 Occallatibacter sp. | reverse complement strand
CCAGGCTGCATGGCATGAGGACAGCCTGAAACAAAAACCGCCGCCGAAATCGCGGAAAACTCAAAACAAGAACGCCGCAGCAAAAGGGCAAATGGCGCTCTCACGCAGACACTAAAGCCCCACCCCTCTCATTTAGGGGTATCTTGCGGCACGACTGAAGTCGTGCCCTTTCGCACACTGAGGCAGAATTCGAGTTTTTCACCAAGCTGTGAAGTCGTGCCCTTTCGCACATCAACGTCAGAATAAGGTTTTTTAGGAGGCTGAGTCGGGTTGGCGGGCGCTTCCATATCTGGATGGCGATAAACGTAGAATGGACCGTGGGCGGTCCGTTATAGTCCTTGCATGAGATTTTTGGCCACGAGTTTTTTGTCGTTTAGATTTTGGAGATTCTTCCCTTGTTGTTCTGGCGCGGCTGGATCGATAGCGTTCGCGGTTGCGCTGGTGCTCGCTGCTTCGGGTGCAACATTGATGTCGGCGCAGCAGGCAATGAACATGAAGGACATGGCCGATATGGCGCCGATTCCGCCGCCGGAGCAGCTTCCCGTTCCCATACACATGACGGGAATCGGTAACAGCCACATTGCTATCAAGGCCAGCCCAGAGGCGCAGGTGTGGTTTGACCAGGGATTGAGCCTGCTGCACGACTTCTGGGATTACGAGTCGGCGAAGGCGTTTGAGCAGGCGATTCGCGTGGATGCGCAGTGCGCGATGTGCTGGTGGGGACTGGCGCAGGCGGAGGGATTTCGCGGAAGTGAAGCGGCTCCGTATAGCAAGAAGGCGCTGGCTGAGGCAGTGAGGCTGAAAGGTCACGCCAGCGGGACGGACAAGCTTTATATTGAAGCGGCCGCGGCGAGCGATGACGAAAAGAGCGGCGGCAAACAGCAGGAGATTGCCACGCTGCGCAAGCTGGTGAAGAAGGCGCCGAAGGATATTGAAGCGCGCATCTTTCTTTCCAACGCGGTGGGCGACGGGTTTGACGACAAGGGCGAGCCGAACGCGGGACAGAAGGAAAAGATTGCGCTTCTGGAGGGCGTGCTGAGGGATGCGCCGAACGACTCGGCGGCGAACCACTACTGGATCCATGCGATGGAGCCGAGCAATCATCCTGAGAAGGCATTGACGAGCGCGGCGCTGCTGGCGAGCCTGGCACCGACTTCTGGACACATGGTGCACATGCCGGGGCACATCTTTTATCGCGTGGGCAATTATCCAGAGGCGGAGCATTGGTTTGCCGCGTCGACGGAGGCGGACGAGCGCTACATGCGGGAGCAGCACGTGGGGCCGGATGATGATTGGAACTACGTTCACAACATGATGTACGGGATCGCAAACCTGATGGAGCAAGGCAAGCTGGAACAGGCGAACGCGCTTTCTGATCATTTGGCCGGAGCGCGCGGGCAGCTTAACGCGACGCAATATACCTGGTCGGCGCGGGACCAGATGACGCGTGTCAGCAAGCGGCTGCCGGTGGCATTGCGCGTGGGGGACTGGGATGCGGTGCTGACGATGCTGGGGCAGGTGAATTTGGCAGAGACGGAGAAGACTTCGAACCTGCGCTTTCTAGCTACGGAACTGGGTGCGTATGCCGCGGGAATGAAGGCGCTGGAGGCGGATGATCTGGTGGCGGCGCAAGGTGCTTCAGACAAGATGGACGCTGGGTTGTGGAGGGCGGAACCGCAAGAAGAAGTCCAAGACAAGACGAAGGACGACGCCAAGAAAGACGACAAGGACAAGAAGAAGGACGAGCCGCCGATGGCGAAGATTTTGCCGGACGCGCAGCAGGATCCGCTGGTGAAGAGCTTGACGGTTGCATCGCTTGAGCTGCGGGCGGGGTTGCTGGTGGCGCAGGGAAAGCTGGACGCGGCGAAGAAGCTCTACGACAAGGCGACGAAGGATGAGAAGGATCTTGGCTACCACGAGCCGCCATTTTACATTCGGCCGGTGGGCGAGACGGAAGCGGCTGCGCTGATTGCGGCAAAGGATTATGCTGGCGCGAAGGCGGCGTATGAAGCGGCACTGAAGGAGCGGCCGAATTCTGGGTTTGGGCTGTATGGATTGGCGCGGGTGAAGGAGCTCTCCGGCGATACGGCAGGAGCGCGGGATGGGTACCAGGCGTTTTTGAAGGCGTGGCCGGCGGCGGATTTGGGGCTGCCGGAGGTGGCGCATGCACGGCAAGTGGTGGGCACGAGTAGCAGCGGACAGTGAGCAATTGCGGTGGGGCAGATGCGCATGACGGCTTGGTTCGGTTCCGAG
Source organism: Occallatibacter sp. (assembly GCA_050013695.1). Lineage (GTDB taxonomy): Bacteria > Acidobacteriota > Terriglobia > Terriglobales > Acidobacteriaceae > Telmatobacter. The sequence goes on along the minus strand of JBEKET010000081.1, from coordinate 16,455 downwards.
CGGATGGTCACCAATCCGGACAGGACTCCTTTTTCGGGGTTACCTGCGAATAGCGGTAATACGCTCGGAACTTCGTCAGGGTGCTTGATCGCGGTCGATAAGCTGACATTCGGGGACCGATTGAATTACACACACTCTACGTCATTCTCTATACAAGGGCTGCCGCATCCCTGCATTATCGATAGCTGCACCTTCGCACGCTCATTCGGACGTATGCCGACATCAACCAACACTAAAACTCGGCCATGACGGCTTCGGCCGCGCCAACAGCGAAAACTTGAAGATTTGATACGGCGAATATGATCCGGGTGCCAGCTTAGCCCGTGTCGGCTCAGCCCCGATTGCCCCCACCTGCGTAAGGTGAGCAGGCTCTAGGGATGGTTGACCATCCAGCTCTGGAAGAACTGGCCATAGCCGTCGGTGGGCGTCCCGCTGGAATCCTTAATCAAGATATCGTTTGCACCGGTCCAGGTATCCCAGGTCCACCCGAGTACGCCGATCTGCGGAAGGCCGGAGACTGCGGGCCAACTCACGCCAGGTTCCGTCGAAGTGGAGGCCGTTCCGGGCGCATCGGCGAATGTTGTCACATTGACGACCAGTGGCGAGCCGACGGTGCCCGCCGAGTCCTGGTCGCCGGTTTCCGTGGCCAGAACGGGATAGCCGGCCTGCAGAATTCCCTGCACATAGGTAAAGACTTGCGGACCGTATCCCGGCGTGCAATAGGTGTCGCCGCCGGTACAGGGGTTTTCCCAAGTTTTCCCGTATGTGGGATAGGCATGCCAGGTTGCGGCCATCTGCCCGGCAGAATCAGTGGGAACATGCGAGAGCCAGCCGCTCAGGTCGGAAGTGTAAGCCTGCGATCCGATCAGCACGACGTTCGTGGCGCCGGTCGAGCGCACCGCATCGATCAAGGCCTGATAGCTGGCGATACTCCAGGGGGTCATGACGTTCTGCTCGTTGCCGCCGTTGCTGGTTGCCGGATAGCCGGTGAAGGCGCCGTCCGTTCCCTGCATCAGATAAGCCCAGGAATCGCTTCCCGTGAAGTCGGAGTCAAGGAACGGCTCGTTGAACAGCTCGAACATCACGGCGGGATTGTCCTTGAAGGTGTTGGCAATCGATGTCCAGAAATCAAGCGAGTGATCGGAATCCGCCATCTGATCCTGCCCCATCGGGCAGGCGTTGCCGGGAAGCGCCCAATGCAGGTCGAGGCTCACATACATTCCCGCGGCATTGGCTTCCTGGACCATGCTGGAAACGGCGGCCCTGTAGTTGCTCCCCGGATCGGAATTGTGCACGAAGCCGTCCGTATCCACGCAGGTCAGCCCCAGCCAGGAGTCTTCATTCAACGGAATCCGGACGACATCCGCCTTCCAGCTTTGAATGGCTGCCCAATCCGGATTGAAGGCTTGGCCAAAATCTCCCACTCCACCCGACGGATCGGTTGGGTTTCCTCCCTGGATGGCGGTAAATTCAAACCCGCTCAGATTCACGCCGCGCATCTGCACCGTGCTCCCGGAGGCATCGACAAAATGGTTGCCCGAAACGGAGATTCCAAACGGCGCGGCGTCAACGAAGACCACAGTGCTCGCTTGATCGGTTCCCCCGGGCCACGCGCAGGAGATGGTATACGTCGTTGTGCTGGTTGGGGAAACGCTGGCCGAGCCGCTGGGGGTTATGGCTCCCGTCCAACTGCCGCCGCCTGCTGCGCAGGAGGTGGTATTTGTGGCCGACCAGGTCAATGTTGTGCTGTTGCCAGAGGCGATGTACGACGAGCTTGCCGACAAAGTCACAACCGGCGTGGGAGCTACATTGACCGTGTCGGTCGCCTGATTCGATCCGCCCGGACCTGTGCATGACAGTGTGAAAGAAGTTGAGGCCGCAATCACCACAGTCAGACTGCCGGTCACGGGTTTTGTCCCCATCCAGCCCCCGCTTGCCGTGCAGGAGCTTGCGTTGGTGGTGGACCAGGACAGCGTATCCCAGGTGCCTGGCAGGGTGGGCTCATAAGTGAGCGCGATGGTGATCCCCGGAACGGGGCCAGCGCTGACTGTTACCGTCGCGCTCGCAGGCGACGATGTTCCGCCCGCTCCCGTGCAGGTCAGCGTATAAGTCGTGGTAGTGGCGGGAGTGACACCCAGCGTGCCGCTTATTGCTTCTGTGCCTGTCCAGCCCCCGCTTGCAGTGCAGGACGTGGCATTTGTGCTCGACCAGGTCAGGGTTGAGCTGCCACCGGAGGAGATGGTTGTGGGACTGGCTGACAGTGTGACGGTCGGGGCGGGTGCGACTGTCACCGTGGCGCTTGCGGGTGACGATGTGCCGCCTGCTCCCGTGCAGGTCAGCGCATACGTCGTGGTAGTGGCGGGAGTGACACCGAGCGTGCCGCTGATTGCTTCCGCGCCTGTCCAGCCTCCGCTTGCAGTGCATGACGTGGCATTCGTACTCGACCAGGTCAGGGTTGAGTTGCCGCCGGAGGGGATGGTTGTGGGACTGGCTGACAGTGTGACCGTCGGCGTGGGTGCGACTGTCACCGTGGCGCTTGCGGGTGACGATGTGCCACCCGCTCCCGTGCAGGTCAGCGTATAAGTCGCGGTAGTGGCGGGAGTGACGCTCAGCGTGCCGCTGATTGCTTCCGTGCCTGTCCAGCCTCCGTTTGCCGTGCATGACGTGGCATTCGTACTCGACCATGTAAGGGTTGAGCTGCCGCCGGAGGGGATGGTTGTGGGACTGGCTGACAGTGTGACCGTCGGGACGGGATTCACCGTCACGGTAACAGTCTGGGTTGCCGCCGCGCCGGCTGCGTTTGTGACGGTCAGAGAATATATTGTTGTATCCGAGGGAGTTACATTGACCGTCTGCCCGCTTGTCACGGCTACGTTCCCCGGCACGATGACGCCTGTGCCATTGGCGAAGACTGCTGTCAGACTGGAGGAGCTTCCTGTTGTGATGGCTGCCGGATTGGCGGTGAAACTGGTGATGGACGGAGCGGGAGTAATCTGAGCCGGGCCGGAACAACCCATGAAGCTGCCGAGGCCCAGGCAAAGGGCAAGCCCCAAGGCGACATGCTTCGGAATTAACTTCATGAGAGCATTAATGCCATCGACAGAAACGAATTATATGCTACCGCGCACCTTCCGTGCCCCCCTCAACCTCCTTCGTTGACCAGATCTATTCCCGCTGCTTACCAAACCTACCGCGAGCAAAGATCTGCTGGATCTGCTCAAGTCGATCAAAAGGATAGGCAAAGGAATTCCTTGACTGAGGGTCTCCAGCGTGATTTCGTTCCCTGCTTTCATAAAGGTACTCATAGCCGGGCAAGTGTCCAGTCATTGGGTTACGCCTGAATTGTCGCCAATCCGGACGGAACTCTCTGTTTGGGGTTACATCCGGGTTGCAGGTTATCCGGATCTCGCGCGGAAGAACTCCCCGGCGACGCTCCTGTGTCCAAATCCTGGCTAAGCCGGCGGCCGCGCTTTGATAGAATTCTGCGCACAAATACGGCCCAGTCGTGTCATTCTTTCCGAAGAGCATGAAGCGATCGAAATCACTCGGTGATTGGCGACCGAGGGCGTGGAAGACGGCCCCTCGGTGGACTATCGTCGTTTTTCTCCTCTCCGCGTTTTCCATCTTCGCCAGCTTCGGATTCGTATTCGACGGAATGGACATGGGACGGCAGTCGGCCTTGTGTCTTGCTTTCTCGGTGGTGATCATCGCGTTGTTCGCGACGTGCTACGCCGTCTCGGGCATTACGCTCCGGCAACGGTTCTGGATCCCGTCGGTGCCGCTGCTCATTCTCGAGAACATTTGCATGGCGCTGCTGCACAACTGGCTGCCCGAGGCTCCCTCGCTGACCCATCTGGATGCGGCCCAGCTAAGCGCCTTTCACAACCGGCTTGTCTTCGACGGAATAGCTGTTTGCATCTCCGTTGCGCTGGGCTATTCCGGATTTGTTGTGGTCTCGGTCACCGAGTCGCGTCGCCACCTGCGGCTGGAACTCGATAAAGCTGCGATGGACAGCGAGTTGGCCGCGGCCCGCGAAATTCAGCGGCTGATGGTGCCGGAAGCGCTGCCGGCGACACCGGGGTACGAGTTGGAAAGCATTTACCGTCCTGCCGCACAGGTGGGCGGAGATTTCTTTCAGGTCATTCCGCTCGGCGGCGGGCAAACTCTTGTGGTGGTGGGGGACGTCAGCGGCAAAGGGCTGAGCGCGGCCATGATTGTCTCGATGCTGATTGGGATGCTGCACACGATCAGCAGAATCAGCCATGATCCAGCGCAGATTATGGCGGAACTGAACAACAGGCTTTACGAGCGCAAGCACGGAGGGTTCATCACCTGCCTGGCAGTGCGGCTGGATCCCTCGGGGCAGGTGGTGCTGGCCAACGCGGGTCATCTGCCGCCATGGCTGAACTGCTCAGAGATCGCATTTGCCGGGTCGCTGCCGCTGAGCATCGCCGCCGCAGCAGCGCCGGAGACGGTCACGCTGGAGATGCGCGCGGGCGATCAGCTGATCCTAACTACAGATGGGGTGGTCGAGGCGCGTAATGCGCAGGGAGAGCTGTTTGGATTCGAGCGCATTCAGACGCTCCTACGGCAGGAAGCATCGCCGCTTGTCCTGGCCGAAGCGGCGATCCAACATGGGCAGGACGATGACCTGACCGTGATCTCAATTCTGCGCACAGCTTGAGGGAGCGGGGAATCAGTGGTGGGCGCAGGATTTAGCCGGGGGTTGCAAGTGGCTGGCCGGGCATTGGGAAGGACGTGTTTTTGTTGCTTCCGGATGGACGGTAATGCGCCCGCAACTCCGGGTTTAGGCCATTTGTGCCGCAGCGTTAATGGTTCTGCGAATGTGACACTCCGGAAAGTGCCCCAGTCCGACAATGGCTTTCAATGTGTCCGGCTAAGATTCATTGCATGTTCAAGATCAAGAGCGTAAGTCTTCTGCTGATCCTTGCTTTGATTCTCTGTATCTCGGCGACGGGTCAGGAGCCGATGACTCCACAACAGATCCGCCAGGTAAACAAGATCAGAAAGAATCTGGCCCACTACAGCACAGGAACAAAGTTGGAGGTGCGGCTCAGCAACGGTGCCCATCAGATTGGGACGCTGAGCCAAGCCGGGTCAATCTCTTTCGTTCTTGTCGATCCCCTGAGCGGCAAGTCTGAGGCCATCGACTATGTGGACGTAAAGCGAGTGCAGCCAACTCGAAAGGAATACGTCTCGCAACAGCTTCGAAAAACGGCAAAGAGTCTCCCGAAAACTGCGGAGATTGCATTGATCACCGTTGGTGTCGTGCTTCTGGTCGTTGTGCTAGCAGGGGGAATCCATGATTGATGTTGAGTCTGGATGGTCGGCTACTCGTCAGTTACTTTGAGTTGAACAGAATTGCCGCTTACGGCGCAGACACAGAATTAGCACAAGAATCCGAGCCTGATTCCTGAGCAGGTGGGCTGAGAGATTCAGCGGATCGGAGCGTAATAGCCGGTACGAACGTCGAGCTTGTTAACTCGATCTGGCGGTTGAAGCTCTACCTGATGGAACGAGCCGTCGTGCTTCATGTTCGCGGGGTTGTAGACGAGACGGTATTGATTTCGCATTGCTGCCTCGATCGCTTGAAGGTCGCGCCAAATCGCGTCTTCATTCTCGTCGGCTAGAAATACCTGGCCCCCGGTTTTGGAAGCAAGGTCCGCGAGGTGCCTCCGACCGGAAGAGTTATCTTCCGAATCGGATGGTGGGCGGAAGGCGTAGATTACGGTATTGCTGCGCTGGCAGGCTCCCAATGCTTCTTCAAGCGAGGTGTGGCTTGCATTGTCTACGCCGTCTGAGAACAGAAGAATGAAGTTTCCGGTGGCTGCCGGATCGACCGGGCCGAAGCCATGGAAACAGGCGCGAAAGATGGTGTCGAAGATAGCAGTGCCGCCGAGAGGATTCATCTTGCCCGATCTAACGTTGCGAATGCTCTGCGAAAGCAGGGACGGGTCGCTGGTGAACGGCTGGGCTAATTCCGAGGAGTATCCAAAATCCATGACGAAGGCCTGGTCGGACCGCTTACGGAAGAGGCGCTGGGCGTACTGCTCGGCAATCAATTTGTTTTGGGGCAGAGCTTGCGTCATCGATTCGCTGGTATCGAGGAGGATGGCGGCGCGGATGGGGCGATCGACTAGAGAATCGAATGCGACGATACGGCCGGGCGCGATTCCATTGTCGAAGAGCTTGAACTCGCCGAGTTTCAGGTCGTTGATGGAAAGGCCGTGCGCATCGGTGGCGTGAAACGTCAGGACTACTTCGTCAACGGATAATGCCAGGCGGTACGAGCCTTGATCGGGATTGGATTGGGCTTGAAGGGTGGACTGCATGGGATGGAAGACGAGCACGAAAATGGCGAGGCTGCGGATTGGGCTTGTCCAAAACATCGCTGTTCCAAAAAACTGCTGCATTCAGGTTGGACGCGCAGAGATGCCGACTGCGTCTTCCGCGTGCGGTGAGGGAGGAATGATTTGCAGGGATTGAAACCCCTAGTTCTCTTGCCATTTTGCGGCACGAGTAAACTCATGCCCTGATACAAAGCGCATCGACGGTGGATTGGGAGTGGGGATGAATGAAACGGAGGTTTTGCTCAGGAGAGGGCGCGGAGGGATTGGCGGAGGGAATCGGGGTCGTCGGCGGGGATGAGCTGCTCGACTTCGGCATGGGTCTGGTGCCAGACGGGAACGGCGCGGGCGAGGAGCGACTTGCCTTTGGCGGTGAGGATGAGGATGCGGCTGCGGCGGTCGGATGGGTCGGGAGAAACTTTGACCAGGCCGCGGCGTTCGAGGGGTTTGAGGGCAGCGGTCAGAGTGGTGCGATCCATGGCGAGCAGGGAGGCGACTGGCCCCATGGGCGGCGGGGCGGGGCGATTGAGAGACATCAGGAGCGAGAACTGGCCGTTGGTGAGTTCGAAGGGGCGGAGGGCTTCATCGAACCGGCGGGCAAGGGCGCGGGCGGCGCGCTGGACGTGAAGACAGAGGCAGCAATCGCGTACGAGGAGGGTGGTTTCGTACGGGAGCGGATTTGCGCTTGACACAGGATGAGATTAGTTGATATCAACATATTCGTCAAGTGAAGTTTTCCCGCAATTTTGCTTCCCCTTTTTGCCTTGATGCGGTATTCGATTAGAGAGTGCCGCCAACCTGGAGGTCTGCCATGTCTTTTTTTCGTGATTTGAAGCTTGCTGTTCGTTCGTTGGGTCGCGTACCTGCGCTGTGGGTCACGGTGGCGCTGACGCTGGCGCTGGGGATCGGCGCCAACGCGGCCATCTTCAGCGTGGTGCGGGCGGTGTTGCTGCGGCCGCTGGCGAATCGCGATGAGGATCGGCTGCTTTATATCCGGCAGAGCGCGCCGGGGATTGGCAATCCCAACGCGACCTTTTCGGTTCCGGAGATTGCGGATATCGGCAGCGGGCTGAAGTCGATCAAGGAGCTGGGGACGTTTTCAGAGATCGACTTTACGATTGTGGGTCTGGGCACGCCGCGCGAGATTCCGGCGGGGGTGGTGGATGGGCATTACTTTGAAGTGATGGGATTGAAGCCGGTGCTGGGGCGGCTGCTGGGGCCGGCGGACGATGGGCAGAATGCCGCGGGCGCGGTGGTGCTGACGTATCACTTCTGGAGGACGCAACTGCATTCCGATCCAAGCGTGCTGGGGAAGGTGGTGCGCCTCGAGAGCTGCTGCGGCGCGCGGACAGCGACGATTGTGGGAGTGCTGGAGCCGTCGGTTCCGTATCCGGTGGCGACGGAGATTATTGCCAACGTGGTGACTAGTCCGCATCATCTTTCGGCAACCATGGTGACAGGGCGCGAGCACCGGATGACGGAGGTGTTTGGGCGGCTGGCGCCGGGCGCGACGGTGGAAAATGCCACGGCGGAGTTGCGCACTGTTTACAGCGGGATGCTGGCGGCGCACCCGGAGGTTTACAAGCCTGAGGATCATTACCAGATTGGCGTGACGCGGATGCACGATCAGATAAACGCACGGGCCAACACGATTTTGTGGATTCTGTTTGCCGCATCGGGATTGCTGTTTGTGATTGCGAGTTCAAATGTGGCGAACCTGGTGCTGGCGCGAACGGTGCGGCGTGAATCGGAACTGGCAGTGCGGTCGGCGCTGGGAGCGAGCACCGCGGTGTTGCGGCGATCGCTGCTGGCGGAGAGCCTGGTGTTGTGCGGGAGCGGGACGATTGCAGCGGTGGCGTTGGCGGTGCCAATGGTGGCGGTGCTGGGCAAATACGCATCGCGGTTCTCAGTGCGCGCGAATGACATGACGCTGGATTTTAGCCTGGTGTGGTTTGGGGTTGGACTGGCGCTGGTCGCGGCGGTGTTTTTGGCGTACATTCCGCGGCTGCCCTCGGCGAATGCGCCGCAGGGTGGGCTGACAGGGCGTGGAACGCGCGTGGCGGGTGGAAGCAGCAGGCGTTTGCGCACCTTTGCGGTGACGCAGATTGCGGCGTCGTTTCTGCTGCTGGCCGGGGCTTGCGTGCTGATGAAGACGCTGTTTGTGCTGGAACAGACTCGGCCGCAGTTTGACACGGCGAATGTGCTGGCGGTGAATTTGCCAGTGATGAACTACGGGAAAACGCCGCAGCAGGTGCAGGAGTTTTATCGTGACGTGCACAGCCGGATTGCAGCGCTGCCGGGAGTGGAGCACGTGTCGGGAGGGTTCAGCGTTCCATGGCGCGATGAGCAGGGTCTGAACCTCACCTTGACGTTTGCGGCGCTTGGTGCGCGGCGCGCGGATGGGCAGGATTTCCGCGCGAAGTTCCGGTCGGTGACGCCGGGATTTTTCGAAACGCTTGGCGTGCCGATTCAAGGGGGGCGCGACTTTAATGACGGCGACAAGGAAGGCTCGGAGCGTGTGGTGATTATCAGCCAGAGCCTTGCGAACCTTCTTTATCCGGGACAGAACGCGGTGAATCGCAAGCTGTGGTGGACAGACGGGGTGATAAAGTTCATCGGGATCAGCGGTGAGCCGCGGAGGATTATTGCGGTGGTGCCTGACTTTGATGACGAGAACATGATTCCGTCGCCGGCGATGACGATTTATCAGCCGGTGGATCAGGAAGGGTGGGAATCCCGCTTATTTGTGCGCGCGCACCAGGACCCGTATGCGCTGGTACCGGCGATTTCAAAGGCGATTCATGACATGTCGGCGGACCAGCCGGTAGAGAAGGCGAGCACGCTGGGAGATATTCGCGCGGAGGTGCTGACGCCGGACAAGCTGAACGCGATTGTGTTTGGCGGATTCGCGGCGGTGGCGCTGCTGATTTCAGTGGTGGGCGTGGCGGGCGTGCTGGCGTTTTCAGTAAGCAGCAGGACGCGCGAGTTCGGCGTGCGCATTGCGCTGGGCGCGATGCCGCGCGATATTTTGACGATTGTGCTGCGTGAGGGCGCGGCGATGGCTGTCATTGGCGTGGGCGCGGGCGTGGTGCTCGGGTTTGGGCTTTCACGGGTGATCGGCAAGTATGTGTCGGAGATTCATCAGCCGGGGGCGCTGGTGTACGCAGCTTCGGCGGTTCTGATACTGGGGGCGGCGGTGATTGCCTCGGCGGTGCCCGCGGCGAGGGCGGCGCGGGTGAATGCGGTGGAGGCGTTGAGGGCGGAGTAGCGACTGGATTGATCGGTTCCCCGGTCCCCAAATGCGAGGGATCCTTCGACAAGCTCAGGACAAGCTCGGGGGCACCCATTTTTTGTGATTTTCAACTCTCTGGACACTATACAATTCGGGAAAATCAGGATGTAACAGGAGGATCCTATTCCTGCCTCCAGCATTCCGAATATAGGCACCGGAGCTCGGCGTATTGCTTCTGTCGACATTGTGCGTGGCCTGGCCATGGTGGTTATGGCCGTCGACCACACGCGCGACTTCATCTGCAATATTCCTTTTGAGCCGGAAGACATCAACCACACCTGGCCGTTCTACTTCTTTGTCCGCTGGGTCACGCACTTCTGCGCGCCGGCATTTTTTCTGCTGGTCGGGGTGGGTGCGTATTTTTATGGGCGCGGACATTCGGCGGGCGCGCTGCAGAAATTCCTGGTTACGCGCGGGCTGTGGCTGGTGGTGCTTGAGTTTACCGTGATCGGCTTCGCGTGGACATTCCATCCTGGGTGGGGCATGTTTGGCGTGATCTGCTGCCTGGGGCTGTCGATGATCCTGCTAGCTGCATTTGTGCGGCTGCCGCACTGGGTGGTGATGGCGGTGGCGTTGTTGGTGATTGCGACGCATGATTTATTTGATGGGGTCAAGGCGGCGGATTTTCATGGAGCGCCATGGCTGCTGGTGATGCTGCATAGCCGGGGCGGGGCGGCGATTGGAGGCTGGCATGTTTTTGTGCTGTTCCCGCTGATTCCGTGGTGCGCGGTTACGCTGCTTGGGTTCAGTATTGGCGGCGTGTTTGAGAAGCCTGCTGTGAGAGCACGGCGGATTTTGTTGTATGCGGGGTTGGGATCGCTGTTGCTGTTTGCGATTCTGCGGGTGACGAATTTTTATGGGAATCCGGTTGCTGGGGTTGCGCGGTCTACGCCTGGCGAGTGGCATGTGATGCCGACGGTTTCGCAGACGGCGATTTTGTTTCTCGATGTGGAGAAGTATCCGCCGTCGTTGCAGTATTTGCTGATGACGCTTGGCGGCATTTTCATTTTGCTGGCTGTTGCGGACGCAAAAATATGGGGCGGCGCGGGGCGGATTCTTGAGGTCTATGGAAGGGTACCGCTGTTTTTTTACATTCTGCACCTGTATGCGATTCATCTGGCGGCGGGGCTGCTTGGATACCTTTCGCACCAGCCGGTGAGTTGGCTGTTTCATGGGGGATTCTTTTTGAATTACCCGCCGGATGGGCAGCCTTATGGACATGGACTGGCGGTGGTGTGTGGGATGTGGTTTGGGATTGTGGTGCTGCTGTATTTTCCGTGTGCATGGTTTGCGGGGGTTAAGAAGAGGCATCCGGATTCGTTGTTGCGGTTTTTGTGAAGATATGCTTGTGTCGGTTCGCACAGCCGGCAGTGGAATTCGAAAGGTAAAGTTCTTAGCAGTGTGAAAGGCCGGGGCCTTTGCTGCTGCCATGTCGAAGCCTACGCGACCCTCGGGCCTTCCAGAGATCACAGGATGTCCTCGCATGTTCTTTGTGACAACGGGAACATCCGGTGGAAGATCGCTGTTTCAGACTGAACGAATGGCCGGACTTTTTATCGAGGTGCTTCGTGATTGCATGCGTTCGAAGAAGATGACGGTCCATGATTTCGTGGTCATGCCGGACCATATTCACATCTTGATGACGGTTCCCTGCGACCTCACTGTTGAGAAAGCAATGCAGTTGATCAAGGGAGGCTTTTCGTTCAGGGCAGGTAAGGAACTGGGTTTTCGGGGAGAGATCTGGCAACGCGGGTTCTCGGACGTTCTGGTTTCCGATGCGCAGAGTGAGGAACGGCACCGTGCATATATTAATCAGAACCCAGTTAAGGCAGATTTGGCGAGTGCGGTGGATGAGTATCCATTCGGGTCGGCATTCCTGAAGAAGCAAAAGAGCGCAGGGGCTAAAGCCAAGCAATTATAAGGGCGGCTATCGGCACGACTGAAGTCGTGCCCTTTCGCACGCCTACGTGAAGGTAGAGTGTTCCCGCAGCCTGTGAAGTCGTGCTTTTTCGCACGCAAACCGGCCCGCTTCTCGTTGAGGAGCGGGCCGTTTGAGTTTCTATTGGTGTAGCTGTTGGGGTTCGGTTCGTTTACGCCTTGGCTGTGGTCAGGGCACCGAGGTCGGCGGCTAGTTTTTCGGTGCTGAAGGCTTCGATGATGTCGCCTTCCTTGATGTCGCTGAAGTTGCCCAGGCCGATGCCGCACTCCATGCCGTTGGAGACTTCGCGGACATCGTCTTTGACGCGCTTGAGTGAGCCGATTTTGCCCTTGAAGATTTGCTCTTCACCACGCATGAGCTTGACTTCAGCGTCGCGGCGGATGACTCCGTCCTGGACACGGCAGCCGGCGATGGTGCCGACCTTGGGAATGCGGAAGACTTGCAGGACTTCAGCACGGCCAACGTAGTTTTCCTTGAACGTGGGGTCGAGCAGGCCAAGCATGGCGAGGCGCATTTCATCCTGCAACTCGTAAATGATGGAGTGGAGGCGAATCTCGACGGCTTCCTGTTGCGCGAGTTCCGCGGCCTTGCGCTCGGGGCGCACGTTGAAGCCGATGATGATGGCGTTGGAGGCCGTGGCCAGCAGGACATCCGACTCAGTGATGGAGCCGACGCCGGAGTGGATGACTTTGACGCGCACTTTCTCAGTCGACATGCGGACGAGCGAGTCGGCCAGCACTTCAACCGAGCCGGTGACGTCGCCCTTGATGATGAGCGCGAGATCCTTGATGCCGGCGGTGCGAATCTGTTCGGCAAGACCTTCGAGAGACACGCGGGAGCTCTTGGCGAGTTGCGCTTCGCGCTCCTTCATCTTGCGGTATTGCGCGATGCCCTTGGCCTTGTCGCGATCGGCTACGACGAGGAATGTGTCGCCGGAGTCGGGCATGGCTTCGAGGCCGAGGACTTCGACTGGGGTGGAGGGGCCAGCTTCTTCGAGGGCGCGTCCGCGATCGTCGAACATGGCGCGAACTTTGCCGAAGGTGTTGCCGACGATGTAGCTGTCGTTGAGGCGCAAGGTGCCGTCCTGAACGAGGACCGTGGCTACGGCGCCGCGACCACGATCTAGCTTGGCTTCAATGACGGAGCCGACGGCCTTGCGGCCCGGAGTTGCCTTGGGCGCGCGGATGTCGGAGACGAGACAGATCATTTCGAGCAGCAGGTCGAGGTGGATGCGCTTCTTTGCTGAAACCTCGACGAATACAGTACCTTCCTGGCCGGCGCCTGCCCACTCCTCTGGAATGAGGCCGCGGTCGGCGAGCTGCTTCTTGACGCGATCGGGGTTGGCTTCAGGCTTGTCGATCTTGTTGACGGCCACGATGATGGGCACGTTGGCGGCCTTGGCGTGGTCGATGGCCTCAAGGGTCTGGGGCATGACGCCGTCGTCCGCTGCGACCACGATAACGACGATGTCAGTGACCTTGGCGCCGCGGGCACGCATGCGGGTAAAGGCTTCGTGACCCGGGGTATCGAGGAAGACGATTTCGCGACCGGAGGCGGGCGAGCCTTCCTTGGCGAACTTCACCTTGTAGGCGCCGATGTGCTGAGTGATGCCTCCCGCTTCGCCGGCGGCAACGTCGGTTTCGCGGATGGCGTCGAGCAGCGAGGTCTTGCCGTGATCGACGTGGCCCATGACGGTGACGACGGGGGAACGGGGCACTTCGAGCTCGCCGGTGTTTTCGGCTTCGAGGACCTCTTCGATGGACTGGTTGGCGATTTCTTCTTCGTAGCTGATGACGGTGGCGGCTGCGCCGAATTTTGCCGAGACATCCTTCACCATCTCAGCGTCGAGAGACTGGTTAACGGTGACGAAGATGCCGCTCATGAGGAGCGTGGCGATGAGGTCCTTGGCGCGCACGTCGAGCTTTTCGGCCAGGTCCTTTACGCTGATGCCCTCAGTGACGGTGATGTCGCGGGTGATAGGCAGGGGCTCGCCGCCGTATTGCACACCACCGTAACGTGGCGGCGGCACGAAGCCCTTCATCGGGCCTTCCTTGGTCTTGGGGTACTGCTGGCGGCCGCCGCGACCCTTGGAAGGAGCGCGCTGCGGGCGTGGCGCTTCACCTGGAGGCGGTGCTCCTCCGGGGCCTGGGCGGGGTCCGCCGAAGCCGCCGGGACGGGGTGGTCCGCCAAAGCCGGGGCGTGCGCCGAATCCGGGACGGGCACCGGGTGCGCCAGGGCCTGCAGCGCCTTGATAACCGCCGGGGGTGGTGCGCGTGGGATGCTTGGGGCGGGGTCCGCCGGGGAACTGGCCGGGTGCTCCGGAAGGACCGCTGGAGGTGCGCTGAGGATAGCTGCCTGGACCGCTGCTGGGGCCACTAGAGCCGCCTGCGGGGCGGCGGTCGAAGATGGGTCGTCCGCGCTGAAGGCCGGCGCCGGCGGCCTGGTTGCCGGTGCCAGGGACGGGAACGGTAGGAACGATGATGGGCGCTTTGTAGACGGGGCGCGGCCCGGTTTGCGGCATGACCACGCGGCGCGCGGGGAGCGCAGCGGTGGGTGACGCGGTATGGGTGTGGCCCTGGGTGCGACCGGCCGGGGCTTCGGCTGTTTCAGCGGTCAAAGGTTCAATTTCAACGGTGAGGGTTGGCGTGTCGTTCTCCGGCAGAGCGGTGGGTGCTTCAAGGACAGGCGCAGCGGCAACCGCTGCGGGCGCGGCCACAATGGCCGCGGGTGCAGTAACGGCGGGCGTGGGCGGGGCAGCCGCTACTGGAGCGGGGGATGCGGGAACGTGTGCCGGTTCGGCAGGAGCGACAGGCGGAGCCGGCCGCTTGACCACGACGACAGGCTGATCGGCAGCGCGAGGATGGTCTTCGCGGGGCGCGGGCGCAACGGGAGGCTTGACGACTACGGCGATGGGCGGCGCAACGACAACGGCCGGACGCGACACGGGAACCGCGCCTGCCGGGGCCTTGGCGACCACGGGACCTGAAGGCGGACGGGAAGCGATGGCGGGAGGCGCAGGGGGCGCGACAACGATGGGTGGCGCGGAACGGGGCTGCGGGACAATTTTGCGCGGTTCCGGACGCGAGGGGGCTGCGGGGGGCGGTGCGGCTGCGACCACGGGTGGCGCGGGCTTGGCGACAACAGGCGGAGGCGTTTGCGGGCGCACGGGGGCGTGGCTTTGCCGAGCTTCCTGCTCCTCTTTTTGCTTGTTGGCCAGAATAGCCTTCATCACGTCGCCGGGTTTGGAGATGTGAGAGAGGTCGATTTTCGGGGTGACAGTCTGGGCTGCGCGCGAAGCTGCCGAGGTCGCGTGAGGGCGCGATCCGCGGTCCAAATGCATGCGAACCTTTTCCGCCTCGTAGTCCTCAAGCGAACTGGAGTGGGTCTTGCCGGTGGCCAGGCCGAGCTCCGCCAATATGTCAAGAATCTGCTTACTCTTGACTTCCATCTCGCGTGCGAGATCGTTGATACGAACCTTACTCATCCGCCTCTTTTCGATATTTGCTACCCAAAGCCTTTAGTCGCTCATAGCTACCTCATGGCATTGGCTGGTTTTCAAAATCCTGTTGCGTGATTGGCTAATGAGGACGCGCATGTTACGCGTCGTCCTCGCTGGCCGCCTGCTCCTGCTCAGTCTCGTTTGCTTCCAGTTCCAGAGCCTCGTCGGCGGCTGGAACGTCTTCAATGGCATCTTCAATTGCGGGGATTGACTCGGTTTCAGTCTCCGCCGCTTCAACGCTTTCCGCTTCACGAAGTACGTCTTCGGCATTTTCGGCTTCAGCTTCCGCATTGGCTTCGACGGCCGGTGCGTTGGCTGTTTCAGCTTCACCGGAGGCGGCGACGGCATCTTCAACGGAAGCGCTGTCGGCGATTTCCGCTGCTTCTGCTTCGATGTGCTCGGCGTCAAGGGCTTCGGCTTCGGCGGTTTCGCCTTCGGGGGCACTTTCGGGAATATGGCCTTCTTCGCCTTCTTCAAAATGGCCGAAGTAGTGGCGGACGGCTACGCTGATCTTCTCCAGCGTTTTTTCGCCGATGCCGGGGATTTCTTCGAGCTGCTCGGGGGTCATGTCGGCCAGAGCTTCGACGGTGGTGATGCCGGCGGTGACCAGCTTCTGGATGATGCTCTCGCCGAGTTCGGAAACCTGCTCGATGGGCGTGGAGGGCCCGCCGGAGAGAGCCTGCATCTGCTGCTCGACTTCCTGGCGCTTTTCCTCTTCGCTCTTGATGTCGATCTTCCAGCCCAGAAGCTTCGCTGCGAGGCGGACGTTCTGGCCCTTCTTGCCGATGGCGAGGGAGAGCTGGGTGTCGTCGACGATGACTTCAAGCTGCTTGTCGGTGAGGTCGGAGATGGAGACGCGGCTGACCTTGGCGGGCTGCAGAGCCTTCTCGGCGAAGGTGGTGATTTCGTCGGAGAATTCGATGATGTCGATTTTTTCGCCGCGGAGTTCGCGAATGATGGACTGGACGCGCATGCCCTTCATGCCGACGCATGCGCCGACGGGATCGACGTCCTTGTCGCGGGACTGAACGGCAATCTTGGTGCGCTCGCCGGCTTCGCGGGCGATGGCGCGAATGACGACGGTGTTGTCGTAGATCTCAGGGACTTCCGACTGGAACAAATTGGAAACCAGTTCGGGCGCGGCGCGGGAGACGACGACTTGCGGGCCTTTGGCGGCGCGGTCAACCTTGAGAAGGACAACGCGAACGCGTTCACCGATGGAGAACTGCTCGAGGCGCGACTGCTCGCGACGGGGGCAGCGGGCTTCCGCCTTGCCGAGGTCGTAGATCACGTCCTGGCCCTCGATGCGCTTGACGGTGGCGTTGAGGACTTCCTTTTCGCGGTGCGCGTATTCCTG
>JBEKET010000080.1:0-22473 GCA_050013695.1 Occallatibacter sp. | reverse complement strand
CGAATGACAGCGTGGCGTATCCCGGAGCTGACCAAGTTGCTCTCTCTGGGGCGGCGGACGCTCTACGATGTCGTTGACGCCGGGGATCTCCCGGCGATCAAGGTCAATACGGGTATCCGGATCAGTCCTTCGGATGCATTGGCGTGGGTTGAAGCTAGGACAACGGGCATTCGGCGCCTGACCGCCTAGCGCAGACGCTGATAACGAACAAGGGCCGGGAATTCGTGTCCCCGGCCCTTGTTGATTTGAATCCCTGTTTCACATCCAAACTACCGTTTCGATCTGCGCCTTGATGGCGGCATCGGCGGCAGGAGACAGGTAGCGCATAACCGAATCCAGGTCCGAGTGGCCACTGAATTTCATCACAGTCCTCAAGTCCATGCCGCTCCTGAGCAGCTTGGTGATGCACGTCGCGCGGAATTTATGCAGAAACCAGCGCTCGCATTCTTTGTGCTCTTTGCAGCCGGAGCATTGCCCGCAATTCATTCCGGCTGCCTTCACCTGGCGCTTTAGAGTGCGCAGCAGTTTTCGATTTGGGTGATCCGTGCGTGTGCCGGTCACGAGACGGCCGTTTGGGTGTTGCTCTCGGTACTCCTTGAACCGCTTCAGCAGGTCGGCAGGAATAGGGATGTCGCGTTCCTCTTTGTCTTTGATCTGGAACTTGTATTCAGGCTTGGATCTGACCTTCAGCGTTCCGCTTACAAAGTCGATGTCGTTCCATGTCAGGTAAACCGCCTCCTGATCGCGCAGTCCGGTCTTCAACAGCAACTCGAAGATCAGATAAATGTGGTCATCTTTGATCGAGTCAAAAAAGGCCTTCAACTCCTCACCGGTATAGACTTCAGGCACCGTCTTTTCGAACTTCGGGCGGCTTGGCGCGAGTTCCTTGACGTCGAGTTTGCAGAATCTCAGAAACGCAACCACGCTTGCATGACGATTGTGTATGGTGCGCTGGGAGCAGCCTCGCTTACGAAGTGCGCGCTGGTAGCGCAGAACATCCTCCGACGTAATCTCGTCGGCATAGACCTTGCCGACTGTTTTCAGGAACTCGTCGGCTGCCGTGCGGTAGACGGCGGCAGCAACATTCGAGCCGCGATCCTCCGCAGCTTGAATGAAGCGGTTGAGTTCGCGCGCCAGACTCAACCTTCCAGGCATTTCCTCGCGTCCTTGTACACCATGCGAGTGCCTTCGTAGGTCCGAAGTTGGTAGCGCCCTTCTTTGAATTCGCGCTCCTGACCATCAACGATCACGAAGTTCGGCTTGATCCTGCCATTCTTTCCTACCGCGGCTGGGTAGCGCCGCCAGCCCTTCGCTGTTTTGCAAAGGCGCACCAGGATGACTTTCTTGTTGGCCATACTCTTTCCAGCCCCTCACAGTGAAGAATACCGCAGTCTACCTTACAAAGACATTACAAAGCTTATCACTGTGAAAGTAACCATTTTGTTATGTGCATATTACGTTATCTGCAATTAGAATCCCCCTCTCTCCGCCAGAAATTCCCTGTGCCCCCTAATTTGAAGACATATAATCCGCGACTTCAAAAATGGTATCCGCCACTGCAGATCAGGACTTCGCCTGTAACGTAATCAGATAGCGGGGAGCAGAAAAAGAGGACCGCGGCAGCCGCCTCGTCGGGAGTGCCGACGCGTCCGAGTGGGCAGGCGGCGACGGCGGAATCAAGCAGCGCCGGTTGGACGCCGATGGGAATTTCACGACCGGCTACGTTGATGTTTCCTCCGGGCTGGAGCGGCTCGATCATGCGCGTCTGGATCAGGCCAAAGCCGACGGCGTTGACATTGATGTTGTAGCGACCCCACTCCTTCGCCAGAGTCTTTGTCAGTCCAATGACCCCGGCCTTGCCGGCCCCGTAGCCCACCTGGCCTGGATTTCCATCCGTGCCGGAGATGGAGGTAATGTTCACCACTTTGCGCATCACCCGGCGGCCGGCGGCAGTCTCCCGTTTGGCCGTTTCACGAAGATACTGCGAAGCGGCGCGCAGCAGGCGGAATGGCGCAACAACGTGGATGTTTAACATGGCGAGAAACTGTTCATCGGATGTCTTCTGAATGACGCTGTCCCAACTGAAGCCGGCGCAGTTAACGATGATGTCGATTGAGCCAAAAGCCTGGAGCGCGGCATCTACGATTTGCTGCGCAACATCGGGCTGCATGAGATCGCCACGGATGATTGCGACTTGTTCGGAGTTGCGAACGGACGTCTGCGTCTCCTCTAATGCCTCTTGATCCAGATCACATACCAGCACGTTGGCTCCGGCTGAAACAAGCCGGTGCACGATGGCCCTGCCAATCCCTCGTCCACCCCCGGTGACAATGGCGGTCTTGCCGCTCAGCGTAAATGGAGGTTCCGGTGGTGCTGAAGGTTTTTTTGTCATTGCTGCGCGCACTCCTCAATGAAGCGGGGTTCGGTTGGCATCATGAATTCAGGTCCCACAATAACCCAGTCTACGCAAATGCCCAGGGGCGCCATTGATCTTTCCGTAACCACTTGAAAGGATTCGGAAAAAACCACTTCCCAAACGGAATGCTATGGGCGCATAATTCTGCTGCAAAGGTTCAATTCGGACATAAAGGTGTTGTTTTCGGACAGGACTTCGGTCGTCATGGAATTACCTCTTTGGAATGAAAAACGGTACGCGCCCTACAAGGTAGCAGCCCTTGTTGAGGTTCTGGGTGAGCAGGGAATTGCGCCTGAGGCAAGCCTGTCAGGTACAGGGCTGTCGGCTGAGAATCTTGCGAATCCTGAGACCCGCACCTCGGTCCGCCAGTACATTACGGTGTGCCGGAATGCGCTCCAGCTATCGAAGAACCCCGAGACCCCATTTCGGACAGGCAGTCGAATTCCATTATCTGCATATGGGATGTACGGGTTTGCCCTGGTGTGCAGCCCCTCGATCCGCGAGTACTTTCAAGTGGCTGTTAAATACCATCGGCTCGCGACACCGCTTCTTTCCATGTCGTGGCGCGAAGAGGGCGATTACGCTTCTTGGATTTTTCCGATGAATCCGGCGGTCACGCATCCCGATTTGTTGTTGCGTTTTTTGATGGAGCAACAGCTTACTCAGCTCTCGACGCACCTGAAAGCGGTGGTTGAAGGCGGCCCTTATCCGCCTGTTCGCGCTGCGCTTTCGTATTCGGCCCCGGGCCACGTCCATCTTTACAAGCGTTATCTCGGGTGCGACGTGCGGTTTGGCCAGCCGATGTCTGAACTCGTTTATCCGAAGTCGATTCTCTCAGCGAAGCCGCGCATGGCGCATGGACTTACTTCTAAGATCCTGCAGGAAACCTGCGATCGCATTCTCGGCGAGGTGAAGACGTCGACGGGTGTGGCCGGTGAGGTTTACCAGATCATTGCATCCACGTCCGGACATTCACCAAGCATGGAAGGTGTAGCCAGGCAGATTTCGACAACAGTGCGGACGCTCAATCGAAAGCTTCACGCCGAGGGGACTTCTTTTACGCAGATTCTTGACGATGTCCGCTGCAACCTCGCAAGCGAGTATCTCCGTTCAACGAAACTGAGTGTCGAGGACATTTCAGAGCTGGTGGGATTCAGCGATGCTACGAACTTTCGTCATGCATTCCGCAGATGGACGGGGAGCACGCCGGCGCGTTATCGGGCGTGACTGCGAGTTTTTTGTAGCGCGCCGGATGCATCGAATTGGCGTCAGAGGAAAGGTATGCGAAAGTTTGAAACGCTGGTCAGTGGCCTGTCGTTTGCCGAGTGCCCGCGCTGGCACAATGGAAGGCTGTATTTCTCAGACTTTTACACGCAGCGGGTGTTGGCCATTGGCCTGGATGGCGCGATAGAGACCGTTGCCGATGTGCCGCGGCAGCCCTCGGGACTTGGGTTTCTGCCCGACGGACGAATGCTGATTGTGTCGATGCGCGATCGCAAGATCATGCGTCGTGAGCTTGATTCTTCTCTCGTGGTGCACGCCGATCTGTCGAAGCTTGCTCCCTGGCATTTGAACGACATGCTTGTCGATCACGACGGGCGAGGGTGGGTTGGCAATTTCGGATTTGACTTGATGGGAGGGGCGAAAGTCACATGCACAAACCTGATCTGCGTTGATGGGGACGGTGGCGCCAACGTCGCAGCATTGGGGCTTGGTTTTCCTAATGGAATGGTGCTGACTCCGAACGACCACACATTGATTGTTGCCGAAACATTCATGAATCGACTGAGTGCCTTCGATGTCGCCAACGGCCGGCTGGGTGAGCGATGGACATGGGCGGAGTTCGGTGATCCGCCGACTTCGGACGGGATTGAAGAGCTGCTCAGCCAGGTGAGCGTTGCGCCAGATGGAATCTGCCTGGATGCGGAAGGCGCCGTTTGGGTAGCCGACGCGATCGGAGGGCGGCTGATCCGGGTGGTAGAGGGCGGGAAGATAGTTGAAGAAATCAAGTCTGATGGAATGGGCGCATTCGCATGCATGCTCGGGGGAGAAGACGGACGAACACTGTTCGCTTGTGTCGCACCCACATTCAACGAGGCTGAGGCCTCCCGAAACCATCGCGCCGCGATCTGGATGACCGATGTGGATGTGCCCGGGGCCGGCCTGCCGTAGGGGTTCCGCAGCGGCAAATATCTCTAGAGAATGGCAATGTCAGAAAACGACATGAAAATGTCCGCTGTGCACCTGCCGTCTGTTGTCATTCACTTCTTATGATCTTTCGGTGATTGATCCAATCGAGACCGAAAATGGCAACGAAAAACCGCAAAATCATTCTCTCCTGCGCTGTTACCGGTTCTGTTCATACTCCAACCATGTCGGAGTATCTTCCCATTACTCCATCTCAAATTGTTGAAAGTGCGGTTGAGGCTGCCGAGGCTGGTGCGGCGATTCTGCATCTTCACGCCAGAAATCCTCAGGATGGCAGGCCTTCGGGAGACCCCGCGATCTTCCGGGAGATTTGTCCGGCTCTCGCAGATCGGACTAGCGCGATCATCAACATCACGACGGGCGGCAGTTCCAATATGAAGATCGAGGAACGGCTCGCTTATCCGCTGCAAGCCAAGCCGGAGATGTGCTCGTTGAATATGGGATCGATGAACTTCTCGATTCATCCGATGGCCGAGCGAATCACGAACTGGCGCTATGACTGGGAGAAGCCAAAGGTCGAGGGCATGAAGGATTGTGTCTTCAAGAATACTTTTTCCGACATTGAGTATATTCTTGGGAATCTTGGAGAAAGCGGAACGCGATTTGAACTTGAGTGCTATGACGTTGGGCACCTTTACAATCTCGCTTACTTCGTCGATCGCAAGATTATCAAGCCGCCGATTTTTATTCAGGCGATTTTCGGAATTCTCGGCGGACTCGGTCCGGACCCGGAGAACATCTTTGTGATGCGATCAACGGCGGACCGATTATTTGGACGAGATAACTATCACTTTTCGGTGTTAGGCGCGGGACGCCACCAGTTTTCGCTTCTAACTGTGGGAGCCATCCTGGGGGCAAACGTTCGAGTGGGATTGGAAGACAACCTCTATCTCGGCCCTGGCGTGAAGGCGACAAGTAATGCAGAACAGGTCAGGAAGATCCGCCGTATTCTTGAAGAACTTTCGTTTGAGGTCGCATCTCCCGCGGAGGTCAGGGAGATGCTGCATCTGAAGGGCGCGGAAAATGTCCATTTTGTTTAGTTGCGATTGATGGTGTCCGCCATCGAAAAAGACTCAGTGAGAGGTGAATCAACAATGACCTTCCGCGATCGACTCTATCCCCCACCGGGATTGCGCGTTTTGGTGACTGCGGGCGCATCCGGTATTGGAGCCGTCATTGCATCCGCATTCTCGGAAGTGGGCGCTGAAATCCACGTCTGCGATATCGACGACGCTGCGCTGGCCGTATTCCAGCAGCGCTTTCCGTCGTGTCAGGCGACCCACGCCGATGTGGCCGATGAACGCCAGGTGGCGGCGCTCTTCGAGACTCAGCGCGACCGATTTAACGGCCTCGATGTCTTGATTAATTGCGCCGGCATCGCGGGCCCGACAGCCGGAGTGGAGAAAATCACAGAACAAGAATGGACGCGCACGATCGACGTAAACCTGAATGGCCAGTACCGCTGTCTGCACCATGCTGTGCCGATGCTGCGGGAGTCAAAGGACGCCAATATTGTCTGCATTTCGTCGGTCGCGGGCCGCATGGGGATTCCATGGCGCACGCCGTACGTGGCGACAAAATGGGCCATCGTGGGAATCGCCAAATCGCTGGCTACCGAACTCGGTCCCGACAACATCAGGGTGAACGCAGTGTTGCCCGGCATTGTGGAAGGACCGAGGATGGACGGCGTCATCAGCGCTCGCGCCAAGCTGGAAGGTATTGAAGAGAAGGCGATGCGCGAAGAATATCTCAAGAGCATTTCCCTTCGCCGCATGGTGACTGCGGACGATATAGCACTCATGTGTTTGTTTCTATGTTCGCCGGCAGGACGCAACGTTACCGGGCAGGCGATCGGCGTGGATGGCGATTATTCCTAGAGCGAGCACGGGTAAATAGCCTGCGGTATGGTCCAAAGCGAGGACGAGTTGAGGTCAACGAACAGATCCGCATCGCCGATTGGACCGCATGGGCCACGTGCCTGGATTGCGCTTGGAATGCTGATTGTAGTGTATGTTCTGAACTTCCTGTCGCGTCAGTTGCCGGGGATTCTTGCGAAGCCGATTCAGGACAGCCTGCATGTGTCGGATGGCCAGTTGGGAAGGATTGGCGGCCTTTATTTTGCGCTGTTCTACTGCTGCATCTCTATTCCTGTTGGTTGGCTCGCGGACAGGACGAACAGGTCGAAGGTTTTAGCAGTCGCATGTGCAATCTGGAGCGCGGCAACCATGTGGTGCGGCGGCGCAGCCAGCTATTTTCAATTTGCCGTTGCGTACATGACGGTCGGGTTCGGCGAGGCCGGCGGGGTTCCACCGTCCTACTCGATCATCTCCGACTATTTTCCGCCCGGACGTCGTGGGAGAGCGCTGGGGCTCTACAACGTGGGACCGCCGATTGGTTCAGCGCTGGGAATTGCTTTCGGTGCTTCGATCGCTGCTGCATTCAGTTGGCGCTATGCATTTGTCTGTCTTGGCGCGGTCGGTCTGATTGCAGTGATTGGAATTCTTTTTCTGGTGCCGGAGCCGCGTCGCGGAGGCCTGGATCGTATTTCGGAGCAGGGGCGCGCGTGCAAGACAGGATTCCGGGAGACGCTGGCGATGTTTGTTTCCCGGCCTGCTCTGATGCTGGCTGCACTCGCAAGCGGCGCGAACCAATTTGTCACTTACGGTCTGACTAACTTCGCAGTGCTTTTTCTCATGCGCGAGAAAGGGATGACGCTCAAGGAAGTCGCGGTGTATTACGCATTGGTGGTGACAATTGGAATGGGCGGAAGCATGCTTGTCGCGGGGACGACGATAGACCGGTTCACGCGGCACGCGAAACAAGCCTATGCACTGGTGCCTGCTGGCTCGCTGACTCTTGCTCTTCCGTTTTATTTGGCATTTGTCTGGGCTCCCTCCTGGCGTCTCGCGCTGGTCTTCCTCACCGCAACGCATTTCCTGAATTATTTCTACCTGACATCGGTTGTGACGCTGGTGCAGGAGGAAGTGCGGCCAGATCAGCGCGTGATGTCAGGCGCGCTGCTCTTGCTGATTATGAATCTGATTGGTCTTGGCCTTGGCCCCACCTTCGTGGGAGCAGCCAGCGACTATTTCCGGGCAAGCCATCCTCATCAGTCGTTGCAGTTCGCACTTTACCTGCTCGCGTCGCTTTACGTTGTAGCTATATCGCTGTTCATGGCGTTAGCGCGCGTGCTTAGAAACGAAAGCCGTACCGTTGGAGGAACAATCCGATGATTTCAATTCGTCGCTTGCTTGTTGTGGCCGCAGTGGCCGCCTGTCTTACACCAGTGCTTTTGTGTAATGCCGAGAAGGTTCCAGCTATGCCAGCTCCATCCCATGACAAACACGGACCCATCGTAAAGTCCCCTGCCGGCGCGGTAGAAGGGAAGATGGAAGGAGAACTACGCGTCTTCAAAGGCATCCCTTTCGCGTTGCCACCGGTGGGCGCAGCACGCTGGAAACCGCCGAGCCCGATGCCGCGATGGGAGGGCGTCAAAAAGGCGTTCGACTTCGGGCCCGCGTGCTTCCAGCCCAAGCCGACACTCTCCAACATCTACACCCGCAGTCCTATGCCGATGAGCGAGGACTGCCTGACGGTGAACATCTGGGCTCCGGTCCACGCGGAAAACGCTCCTGTCTTTTTCTGGATATACGGTGGCGCGCTGGTTGGCGGCGCGAGCAGGGAGGAGAACTATGACGGCGCTCGCCTGGCTGCGCGCGGCATCGTGGTTGTCTCAATCAACTATCGATTGGGTGTGCTGGGCTGGTTGGCGCATCCAGAACTGAGCAAGGAGTCGCCGCTTGGGGTGTCGGGTAACTATGGCTTGCTGGATCAGATCGAGGGTCTCAAATGGGTCCGGCGTAACATTCACGCCTTTGGCGGCGATCCCGCAAACGTGACCATTGCAGGTGAGTCCGCGGGCGCGCTGAGCGTGATGTACCTGATGGCCGCACCTCCTGCTCGCGGCTTGTTTGCCAAGGCAATCTCGGAAAGCGCGTACATGATCTCCACGCCGGAGTTGAGAAAGGCCGCCTTTGGCATGCCCTCTGCCGAAGAGAGCGGTGTGAAACTGGCTGCCGCACTGCATGCGCCGGATATCGCGGCGATGCGAGCGATGGATGCGGAGAAGCTCGCTATGGCCGCACCGGCCGCTGGATATGCTCCGTGGGGCACGATCGACGGACATGTGATGCTACGGCAACTGGTGGAGGTCTTCGACAAGGGCGAACAAGCGCCTGTTCCGTTGCTCGCAGGATTCAATAGCGGAGAGATCCGTTCGTTGAGGGTTCTCGCTCCGCAGGCACCCGCGAATGCGGCGGCGTATGAAACTACCATTCGCGACCGCTATGGTGATTTGGCCGATGAATTCCTGCGACTCTATCCGAGTTCCAATCTGCAAGAGAGCATATTGGCTACAACGCGCGACGCACTGTATGGTTGGACGGCAGAGCGGTTGGTAAAAAAGCAAACCGCGCTGGGGCAGCCGTCTTTCCTTTACTTTTTCGATCATGGGTACCCGGCTGCCGACGCTGCCGGTCTGCATGGCTTTCATGCAAGCGAATTGCCTTATGTGTTCGGTACGTTGGATGGTACGCCGCCATTGTGGCCGAAGATTCCGGCGACGCCGCAAGAGGGATCATTTTCCGACGCGATGATCGGTTATTGGAGCTCGTTTGCTCGCACAGGGAAGCCGCAGGCCGCTAATGAGCCGGATTGGCCGGCGTTCGGATCGACGGGCGCATACATGGCGTTCGAAGAAACACCGAAGCTGTCGGATCATCTGTTGCCGGGAATGTATGAGTTCATGGAAGAAACTGTTTGCCGGCGGCGAGCGAGTGGGGACATCGCATGGAATTGGAATGTCGGATTATATTCGCCGAAACTCCCGGCTCAGCAGGCGGAATGTAAATAGGGGTGGGCGAATTTCGACGGGCGGTATTGTTGTAGACGTCGGAACGTCTTCGGTATTGCTGTCTATGTTTCCCCAGGCCTCTGTGTTCTCCCACCCATTGTGCAAAGTGCGCACAATGGATGGGGCACAGTAGATTCTCTCAACGCTTGAGTTGAAATGCTCTAGAAAGAGTATTTCAATGCGAGTTGGATAACTCTCGGGTTGGTGCTCATCGCGGTTATCTTGCCGAAGGTTGTTGAAGAGGCGGCGTTGTTGGGGCCGGCGAAATTGGGGTGGTTGAGAGCATTGAAGAAGTCGCTCCGGAACTGCAGGCCGGCGTCTTCCCTGGGCCAATGGACTATGAAGGTCTTGCTGAGCGAGAGATCGACATCGGCCTGATCAGGCTCGCGGAGGATGCCGTTGGGGGTGTTTCCGAAGCCTGTGCCAACACCGTCGGCACCGATCACCGCCGGCGCCTGGAAGCAGGCGGTGTTGATGTAGTTGTTCACGCGGCTACTGATCGATCCGTGCGTCGATACATTTTTTGCGCCGCAGCCTGAAGCGTAGCTGGCGCGATCGCCGGGAATGCCGTAAACGTTATTGATGTTGTTGTAGGTGATGCTGCTCTGCTGGCCGTCCTGGACCACTGTAGCGGTTGCAAGACTCCACCCACCGAGCGTGCTTGAAAGGAAAGCATGCTCTTTCGCCGGGCTGGGGAGGGCATAGTACGCGGAGAGGACAAACCGCTGCGGCCGAACGTTGTAATCCGGTCCATATCCTGCCTCGTGAGCGCGCAAGGCGGTCTGATCGCCGCTTGGTCCGAATTCGTTTGATCCCGTAGTAAAGCCTGGTACGGGGCTCAGCAATCGCATCCAGGTGTAGGCGGCCTGGTACTGAAGGTTATGCCTGAACTTCTGCGTGAGGGATGCCTGCAAAGCGCTGTACCAAGCTTCGCCATCGGTATTGAAGTAATACATCGTGTTTGTTGTCCACCCGAGATAGGGTGCGCGAAGAGGGATGTTCGCAACGGTATTTGTGGTCTGGCCGCGAATGGGGCCTGATGCGGAGGCCAGAGGCGCCTGGTTGATGGTTCTGCCGAGGATTCCGTGCAGGTCGCGCGCTCCAGCATAGTCGACGTCTAACACTGCGCCGCCGGGGAGTTTGGATTGCATGCCAAGGCTATAGTGATAGGTTGTCGGAGGACGCCAACCCATACCTAGCGCAGCCAGCGTGTAATCCGTATAGGGAGAGTAAGGCGCAAACAAGGGGAAGGTTGGAGTGTATGGGAAGGGATTGGCATCAGATGAGGCCGAGTTATACGACCCCGTGTACACGGCCCAGATACCGGTGGGTGCTTCCGCGCATAGCAGCAGATTCATCTGGCCATCGGTCGTAGAGTGATACATGCCTATGCCGCCGCGAAGAAGAAACCGATCGGAGCCGGGTATGAGCCAGGCAAATCCCACGCGCGGATTCCATGTATTCTGACCATCGCCATTGAAGCCGAATGTGTTCTTTCCATGGATCACTCCGGTGGGAGGCGTGGGGCCGCTGTAATTGGAGTTAACGAGGTAGCCGTCGAGACTGCCACCAAGAGGTGGGTTCGGATTGATCTGAGACACATCGACGTTGCCGCCGCCATTGGCCGACCCGAGGTCGCCGATATGCTCAATGCGCAAGCCGAGGTTGAGCGTGAGGCCCTTTGCAATTTTGTAGTTGTCTTGAACGAAGGCGTTGCCATCCTTGTATCGCCAGTCGCGCAGGAAGTCCCCAAAACCCGCGTAGGTCTCATAGATATTGCTGTATGAATATGGCCCGAACAAGTTACCCTGCCCGAGGAGGAAATCCGCCCAGGTGAGCGGGATAACATAGGCTTCGAAGTTAAACTTCCCCATGTTATCCCTGCCATAGGTGAAGCCTCCGCCAAAGGTGAACTGGTGCTTTCCCCTGGTCCAGGATAATGTGTCGGAGATTTGGTCCTCTGACTCCAAGAAGTAAGTCGCCGAAGTTGTGCCGGTCTGGAAGCCATCAGATATGAACCAGATATTGGGGTACGCGTCCACCTGGGCCGGGGCGTTCATTCCCAGGCTGGAGAAGGTAAACGCATTTCCGTATGTCTGATTCGAGGTCGACCTATGGAGCCCGACCAGGAAATTGTTTACCAGGCTGGGGCTCAAGATGGAGGTTTCGCCGATGGATGCTATGTCGAATCGTTCCGGCTGATAGAGTGGATTTCCTTCTGTCTCATATAACGTAGACCACTCCTGGTTGCTGAGCGCGCCGAAATAGCGAACGGCGATCGTGTTGCGGTCCGACAGTACGAAGTCGGCGTTTACCATCCATTGGTTTTCATTGAAGAAGCCGGGACTGGTGACATACGATTCGCCTTCCGAATCGAATCCGCCCGCAGCGGATGGGTTGACAGTCTGCGCTGTCGGAATCATGTATTGGCCATTGGGCAGCTTGGTCTGGAGCAGCGCCAATGCCTGGGGAGAGATGTTTGAGCCATTGGGGGCGATTGTGCCGCCGTATACGCCCAGGTAGCCTTCCTGGCCACCGAAGACCGCACCCAATCCCGCTGCGGAGCGGTCGTTGGTTATGGGAGGTTCATAGTCGACTTTATGATTGGCAAAGTCGGTTTCGTTGTACTGCTTTGTGCCCTGCCAGGAACCAAAGAGCAGAACCTTATCCTTGACCAATGGGCCGCCCGCTGTAAAACCGTATTGATTCTGGCGCAGTATGCCGCGCGGCTGGCCGAAGCTCTTGGTGAACCAGTCATTGGCATTGAGATCTTCATTGCGGAGAAACTCGAACATCGATGCGTGGTAGTTATTGGTGCCGGCTTTCGTAATGACATTGACGTTGGCACCGGCATTGCGCCCCGTGGTGGCGTCAAACAAGGCCGTCTGCACCTTGAATTCCTGGATGGTGTCGGGATTGGGAGCTGGAATTCCCTGCGAGTAAATCCATGAACCCTGCGTGTCGTTGATGGTGAGGCCATTCACTTGAAAGTTGTTGTCTGTCGAAGTGGCACCCTGGCTCATGATGCTTCCGCCTCCGGGATTCGCGTCCTGGCTGCCGCCGCCTCTTCCAACGCTGCTCGCGTTGTTGACCTCCTGGGATACGCCAGGATTCAAGCCAATAATCTGGGTAAAGTTACGCGTAACCAAGGGGAGGTTTTCAAGCATTTCGGAGTCGGTCACGCGGCCCAATTCACTCGACTCGGTCTCTAGCTCCACACTTGAGGCAGCCACCGCAACTGTCTCCGTCACCGCGCCCGTCTCCATACGCACGTTCAGGACTGTTGGCTCCGCCACGACGACCTGCACGTCCGTCGCCGCTGCGACCTTGAACCCTTGCTTGGTTACTTCGACGGAGTATTGCCCTGGCGGAAGCAGGGAGACAACATACAGACCGTGGTCATTGGATAGCGCGATTCGCGTGTCGCCCGTGGTCATGTCCGTGACCTTAACCTGGGCATGCACCACCAATGCACCGGTGGGGTCAGTGATCGCGCCGCTGATGGCGCCTGTTCCACCTGTTTGCGCGCTTAACAACCCGCAGGCTGTGAACAAGGCGCAGGAGACGAACGCCACGAATGCGCAGCGGTAAAACGAGAAGATTTGTTTGCGAACGGGTTGCATCTGCTGGGGAAAGCGCATCTGTTTTTACCTCTCCGGATCTGATCTGGCCTCTCCGAATCTGGCGTATAGTAAAAAAACAAATGCAGAACGCGACAGGTGCTGAGCAGACATTTTCATGTCATTTACTGACACCCGCGACTTCAAAAGACAAGCTGGCTGGCGCGATTGACTGGCTCAATCGGTCCAGGAGCACGAATGGATTCGGCACGAAGCGGCCTAAGAGTGAGCAAGTGATTTAATCTACGCTCGATGAATCATTTATGTATTGGTATGCGGGCTGGGAATCAACCTGTCCGAGGGATTCGAGGAACTTGTCCTTTTGCAAACGTTCAGACGAAGCTTGCCTCCTCCTTGGGGAGGAGGAGGCAAGCTGTCGGCGCCTATAGTGAGTGAGCCGAGAGCCCCCGCACGTTACTGCGAAGCCTTCGGATTGATCGGCATTCGGTATTCAGTTTCTTTGACTCGGCGGTCGATTTTGGCCGGATTGAACGCGTAAACCGCAGAATCACGTTCGACGTTTCGATGCAAAGGTGAGATCGAAAAAGCGAAGCGTCCGCTTCTCGAATTTCTCTCATGGGCATGTATTGGCGCCGCTGCCTGCGGTTAACTGGTAATACGCCGGGCCGCTGTTGGTTTGTGCGTTCCATACTTTGACGTAGAGCTGATCGCCAGGTTTGATGCACCCAGCACTGGTTCCGTAGGAGCCGGTGAAGCCGGTGATCACAATCTGCGAGTCGGTCCACGATGAGACGGAGAGAGTCACTGAATCCCCCGGGTAGCCCCCGTACCATGGGGTTCCGGTGGGATCGGCGAACAGGATGTGGCTCGAGTCGCCGTTGTACGGAGACTGCGTGCCAAAGCCCGAACCGGTGATGGTGATGGTCTGGGTCTGTTGCGGAAGAATTGGGCTGACCGAAGCGATTGCGGGACCCGGGACACAGGTATTGGTGCCGCTGCCTGCGGTTATGGGGTAGAACGCCGGGCCATTACCGGATTGTACGTTCCACACTTTGATGTAGAGCTGATCGCCGGGCTTGATGCACATGCCATCTGTTCCGTAAGCGCCGGTGAAGCCGGTGAGCACGATCTGCGTGTCGCTCCACGATGAGACGGAGAGAGTAACTGCATCTCCGGTGTCACCCGCATACCAGGGTGTTCCGGTGGGGTCGGCGAAGAGGATGTGGCTCGAGTCGCCGTTGTAAGGGGCCTGGGTGCCGAAGCCGAAACCACTGATGGTGATGGTCTGAGTCTGCTGCGGGAGAATTGGGCTGACAGTTGTAATTGTTGGAACGAGATCACAAGTGTTGGCGCCGCTGCCGGCGGTTATCGGGTAATAGGCCGGGCCGCTGCCGGATTGCGCGTTCCACACTTTGAAGTAGAGCTGATCGCCGGGCTTGATGCACTGGGCATTTGTGCCGTAAGCGCCGGTGAAGCCGGTGATCACAATCTGCGAATCGGTCCACGAGGAGACAGAAAGATTCACTGAATCCCCGGTGTAGCCCCCATACCAAGGGGTTCCGGTGGGGTCGGCGAACAGGATGTGGCTCGAGTCACCGTTGTAGGGGGACTGCGTGCCAAAGCCGGATCCGGTGATGGTGATGGTCTGCGTCTGCTGTGGAAGGATTGGGCTGACCGACGCGATTGCCGGACCCGCAACGCATGTATTGGTTCCGCTGCCGGCGGTTATCGGGTAATATGCTGGGCCGACGCCGGTTTGTGCGTTCCACACTTTTACGTAGAGCTGATCGCCGGGCTTGATGCACTGGCCATCCGTTCCATAGGAGCCGGTGAAGCCGGTGAGCACGATCTCGGAATCAGTCCAGGAAGAGACGGAGAGAGTAACCGAGTCTCCTGTGTAGCCCGCGTACCAGGGGGTTCCGGTGGGGTCGGCGAACAGGATGTAGCTCAAGTCGCCGGTGAACGGGGCGTGAGTGCCGAAGCCCGAGCCGGTGATGCTGATGGTCTGCGTCTGCTGCGGAAGAATTGGGCTGACGGATGTGATTGCCGGAGAACTCGATGTTGCGGTGCCGCTGAGCTGGATGGTCTGAACTGCGTAATTTGGAGAAGGCGCATTCAGATTTGTATCGGTAATCGTCAGCAAGCCCGAGAGGAGGCCTCCCGTTTCAGGCGTAAAGCTGACGGGCAACAGGCAGGATGCGCCAGTGGCCAGTGTCCCCGGTTGAGAGGAACTGGAGGTGACAAGCGGGCAGGCCGAGGGCTCGCTGCTGTTGAGGGTGAAGTTGGTTGTGATGGTTGGGTTGTTGCCGCTCGCAGGCGGCTGAAAGAGAAGCGCGGCATTGCCGTTGTTGCTCAGGGTCACAGTGCGTGGACTGTCGCTGCTGGTGGAGCCGATGAGTGTGGTGGCAAAGTTCAATGACGGTGCATCCATGCGATCGATCTTCCGTACGTCACCGGAGGCATAGTCGCTGAAGTAGATGTTTCCGTTGCCATCGAGGGCAACAGAATATGGGTCGGATAGTCCGCTAGCCACGACTGTGCGGGTGCCGCCGGGTGAGACTTCCACCAGTTCCCCATTTCCGTAGACGGCAACGTAGACGTTTCCGGCTGCGTCAACGGCTACGCCGGACGGGCCTCCGAAGCCGGAGATTGTCGATTGCGCTCCCGAGGGCGCGACTACGTAGACATTGCCGGACGTATAGTCGGCGATGTACACATTCCCACCTGCATCCACCGCTATGCCTCGCGGCCCACTCAATCCGGCGCCCACGCTGGTTTCTACGCCGGCGGGCGTGACCTTAACGACCTTGCCCAGGTTTGGTTCGCTAATGTACAGATTCCCGGCACCGTCGATCGCCAGATCGTTGGGATCTGATACTCCGCTGAGGGTCACCTGCGTCTGCACACCGGTTGCCTTTGCTATTTCATATACGATGCCGTTCTGGGCGACGAAGATATTGCCTGCGCCATCCTCGGCCACGCCGGTTGGATTGTTGAATCCACTGCCTACCGGGGATTGCGTGCCGCCCGGCGGTGTGACCAGCACATTCTGGTTTCCGGAGTTAGCAACAATGACATTGCCGGACTCATCCACAGTAATGCCAAGAGGCTCATACAATCCGGTGATCAGGGGCGCCGGGGCTGCTCCGGGGAAATCCACCAGGGGCGACGTTCCGATTCCTTGCACGTAGCCGGTAAAAAATGGGTTTCCGTTATTGTCGTTCAGGACGACTGCGCCAAAGCGGGGTCCGGGGGCGGTGGGCGTGAAGTATACGTCAATGTCGCAGGTGTATCCGACGGGGTAGTTCCCCGGCGGTATGCACGAACCATAATAGGAGTCGATGAAGTCCAGGTTGGGAGTGCCGCCGGTGACTATCGAATAGCCTTCCATTATTCCCGGGGTATCAAACGTAAGGAACATGGCAACAGGGTAGCTAGAGCCTGTCACGGGCACCTGGCCGGCGTTTGCGGGCGACGTCGACTCCTCAATCAACTCCTCGGTGTAGCCGTCGATGAAGAACACATTGCCGTTGCCGTCGACGGAAAGTCCGTAGGCAATGAAATAGTCAACGTAGTAGTTAATTCCGTAGTAATCGCCGTCATTGAAACTTGCATCGGCAGGAATGAAGGTGGAGGTGAATCCGCCGCTGCCGTTCGGTGTCAGCTTGGAAATGTAGCTGTTGCCGGCTTCAAGGGCACCGGGGTAGTAGGCTTCATAGAGATTGTTGTTCGAGTCCACTGCGAGCGAATTGGCGGCGCCAGGGATTTGAGTCGTTGCGTAGCCGCCGCCTGGCAAGGGTACATCCTCGAACACCTCGTTATCATAGCTATCGTTGAGAAAGAGGTCACCGTTGCCATCGACCACGACTTGGTAGACGCCGTGGGAGCCTGGGGTCGGAAGGTAGCTCTGTGTGTAGGCGCCGCCCCCCAACAGGCCTTCCTTGAACAGCTCTCCATTCGCGACGCCGAAAACATTGCCATGCTTATCCACGGCGACCGAAACGGCGTCAAAGAGCTCGCTCCCGATGGTGCTCTGCGTGTAGCCTCCGCTGCCGTTTGGCGTCTCTTTCAGGAGCGTTGAGAGCTGGATATCCGCAATATAGACGTTGCCACCGGCATCGACCGCAATCCCGTAGGGGAGTCCAAGGCCAGTGCCAATGGTGCTCTGGATGAAGCCGCCGGTCGACGGGGTCAACTTCAACACTCGCCTGTTGTCCTGGTCGGCGATATAGATGTTGCCGCTTGAGTCCACCGCCATCCCGTAAGCGTTTTCGATTGGGCTTGGGATATTCAGGACGGTTTGATATTGGCTCATGTGGGCGGTCTGGGCAGAAGCTATAGAGCCAGTGAGCACGCCGAACGCAATCAGCATGGTGGGAATTCGACGCAGAAGCGCTGATGAGTGGCGGCACATTGAAACGAGCGACGCGGTGTGAGCACGCGCCGCCGTTAGCAAACGAAGACTGGGGGAAGCCGATAGAAGCTGGGTGAATGTCATGGGACTCCTCTGGACCCCAGCGTTCTTTTGACCTCCGCGGGGACGCACTAAGTTGTTGTCCGGGGAGAGCGGAGATTGTGACCGTGACACGAGAATTTTTTAATATGGATTTAATTGAGTGGTTGAGCGGTGCAATCCGCAGAGCATCAGAGCACGCATCAATCCCACGCGCCGGAGCCGATGAATCCAGCCCAGTGCCAGGGGTGGGTGCTCTTCCCGGCTGCGCGTCGCTTGAGCAGCAGTACTCGCGATGCATTCCAAACGGCATCGGCGGTCGACGCATGACGCTCGAGCCGCTGGGCGTATAACTCGTGCATATACAGGCGAGTTGTGGTGTCGTCCACGGGCCATAAGGCCATCACAACACTGCGCGCACCAGCCAGTCGGAAGGCGCGTTCGAGACCCAGGACGCCTTCGCCGTCGTGCAACTCGCCGTTGCCTGTGTTGCAGGCCGAAAGGACTGCCCAATCCAATCCACTCAGGTCGAGAGAAGCAATTTGCTGCGCGGTTAGCAGGGCGGATTCGCGGCCCTGGTTGGCGCCAGCGAAGACCAGCCCGGAGTGGAGCAGCGGGTTGCCGTCGCCACAAGTCTTGTCGAGCAGAAAGGCATGCGTGGCGATGTGAAGAACACGGCTGCGCGGTGCTTCATCCAAAAACCGGGCACGGGTTGCCTGGTAGCCGACAATCGATGCGGAAGCTTCACCGCTGTTCCAACGACGCCAGGTCGAGGCGATGTCGCTGATCTCTTCGGCAGTGCCGGGTAACGGATGGAATTCGAGCTTGCGAAACTCATCGCAGGAGATGTCGGCATCGCGCAACGGCGATGGGGGAAGAGAGTTACCGGCCAGATCGAAACGCGGACTGCCGATAGCTACCAAGCCCGTTTTCTTTGGAGCAGCATCCGAGGGAATCAGATCGCGTTCACTGGAGAGCAAGTGGATCACTGGCGCGTGTTCTACGAGGTAGCCTTTGCCATCGGGGAGAGCGCTGAAGGGAATCAAATTCAGGATGGCGTCGGGGACTACGAGCGCGAGCTTGGCGTCTTTCAATTCGGACTGAAGCGGGTCCCAGATGCGCTTGCGAAGCTCTGCGCCTGCCACACGGTAGGCGCGCTCGTTGCGCATGCTGCCGACGCCCCCTGCGTTTGCTTCGTCGGTGGCACTGGCGCGCATGCGGGTCACAAGGTCCTGAATGGACTTTGCATCGCCCAGGTCGAAGACACCGATGCGGTCTGAGTCCGGATGCAGGACAAAGGCAAGGAAAGAAGGAATGTCTTTTCTTTCAGGGTCCACCGCTTCGACTGCACGGCGCATGAATTCGATATACGAGATCAGGACCGAGTGGGCGGGCAGGCCATGGCGGATTTCCTCAAGCCTCACCGCGGTGGAGCGATTGTCGCTACGGAATAATGCACTTCGTTCGGCGAGCGTTCGCTCAACTTTTTCCATTCGTTCCGTGGCTTGGTTCATAGCTTCAGTGGCGCCCGCCTTCCCCTGCGCTGTCTTTTCTAAACTCAGCAAATCGGTTCGGGCCTGATTCAAATCCGTGAGCATACGTGCAATCTCCGGATCGTTGGTCGCATTCAGATTCTTCTGCCGCCGCGCCATCTCGTCGGCAACCAGCGCCCGCGAACGAATCATCTCCTGGTAGATTTCGGTGGAAGGCATCTCGGGGTGGCGTGCGATCACGGACAGCGCCGAGCCCAGCCCGTGGGGACGAATCCTTTCATAGGCCAGTGCCTGTCGCTCGGGCAGGGTGCGGGCCTGCAGCACAAAGGTCTCGCGCCCCATCCGCTCTGCCAACAGGCCTTCTTCAATCGCACGCTTGAGGTTTCCTCCAGAGGCGAGAGAACGCGAAAAATCCGAATGGGCGTTTGCTTGAGTGTCAATGGTCTCGCTCCTATTTTTCAGAGCAATTTCATAGGTCTTCCATGCCAGGTCGAACTGTCCTGTACGGCTATACACGCTGGCGAGATTCCCGGTGATGGAAAGAACTCTCGGGCTGTCCGGCCCAAGGTCATTGCTGGCTCGTTCAATGGCGCGGTTCAAATGAACAATGGCGTTGGGAAAATCCTGAATGCGCATAAAATGTGTTGCCGCATTGTTCTCCATCACGCCAATCATGGGGTCATTGGGACGGGCTCGCAGCCCAGCGGCGAGGCCCTCCAGCACCGAGGCTCCGGAGCCTGGGGTATCGCCCATCCGGCGTTGCAGGTCGGCGTAGTTGTTGAGTGTCGTAGCCAGGTCCCAATCGTGATCCGGACCGGGCTTTCGTTCCACGGCGATTGCAATCAGATCAGCACGCTGGGCGCACGGGTAGTCGCCGAGATTCATGCAAACGAAGGCCAGTTCGTCGGCGGAATTGATACCCTCTTCAGACTCCGGAAATTCTTTCTGAGCGATTTCGAATGCGCGTTCGGCAAGTGGACGACCCTCAGCCCCACGGCTGAGCGCGAGATAGACTTCCGAACCATTGGCCAGCGCGTTGACATAAGCTTTGCTGCGAGGCCCAGTCGCTGCCTCCGCCACCGCTGCCTCACGGGTGACAAGAGCAAGAGTCTCTTCGGTGGTGCTTTCTCCGTTCAATTCCTGCACAACCAATGCATCCAGGGCTTCGGCAACTTCAAGGGTGTTGCCGGGATGTGCGGCTTCCACGGCGCGGAGCAATTCGCGGGCCTCGGCTACATTCGTGGGAGTTGGTTTGGCAGGATCGGACGGTTGCTGAGCTGAGCTTACAACCAACAGAACGAAAGTGAGCGGTAATGAGAGGAGGTTGGGCGCGGCAGTGCGCGCCCGTTTCAATAAAACAAACTCAAATACTCGCGTCATCCCACAGGGCTGAGGGAGATACCCACGGCACCATTGACCGATTCGCTTCCATTGAAAGACGACGGGAGCTTTGCGATCTTTGGCCAAGGCAGACATTATTTCGCGTTTCCGTCTTTGGCCCCGGTGTCGCGAGTTGTATTCTCGAGCGCACGAACCTTCTGGTCCTGCAAGCGGGCGCGGCGCTCAAAGTCCCCTTGAAGAGCGATAGTGCGCTGCAGATACCAGTGTGCTTTGGCCGGATCGTTGCGCGCGAGATCGATCTGCGCCAGGTAATAGAAAGCCGACTCCTGGTGGAGTGAATCTCCCAGGAAGGCGACTTTTTGGAACCTGGCCGCCGCGGCAGCAAGGTCACCCAAGTGCATCTGGCAAGCTGCGGAGTAGAACTCCGCCGCATGAGCCTGCTTATCATGGACCGGAACCTGTCCCAGCGTGGCCAGGGCGCTTTTGCAGTCGCCGCGCACATAGGCCTTCATGCCTTCCTCGAAATGCACTTCTTCGCTGGGACCGCGAAGGTTGACCGCCTCAAACGGAGGCAGTGCAAGATCAGCCAACTGTACAGGCGTCTCTTGTGCAGGAGATGAATGAGCTACCTGTGGGGAGGGCGCGGTTTGCACGGGAGAGGACGGGGTCGTCGCCTGCGATGGGCGCGGCGCGTGCGGACCAAGCGTCTGAACGCCGATGACTATCAAGATTGCTGCTGCTGCGACCGCTCCCAGCGACCAGCCCAGCACAGGCCAGGCAAATACAGGCTTGCGAGCAACCGGAGTAATTTGTGGAAGCGGTTCGCGGGCAAGCTGGTCGCTCACGGCCTGAAGCGCCTGCAAATAGGCCAAGCATGCCGGACAGTTCCAGTAGTGATCTTCAAACTGCTCCGTTTCCAATTGAGATAACGTGCCCTCAACGTAACGAGAAGCGTTTTCCACGGCGGGGGCTCGGTTGCAAGGGGTCATAGCGTTTTCCCTGTTGTGTAGTGACGCGAGGATTCAATTTGTGACCGGTCCGCGACAAATTCCACCACACGCCGCGTGGCGCGAACCTTTCTTTGCCTGACAACATCCGTGTTCAGGCCGAGCTTTTCGGCGATCATTCCAGGCTTGAGGCCGTCCACGAGGGTAAGGTGCAGAATGATCTTGTCGGTCGGGTCCAGCTTAGCGATTGCATTCATCGCGAGCACCCTGCGCTCCTCTGATTCCAGGTCTTCTGTGAATGACCGTAGATCGGGAAGATCATCGGGGAACTCGAGCGATTCGGGGCGCCGGTTGGTGTCGCCGAAGTGGCTGTTCAGGACATTGCGCGCAATGGCCAGAACGAAGGCGGTCAGTTTGGATGCATCGCGCAGTTGCCCTCGCCGCAACGCACAGATCGATTCGATCATCACATCCTGAACGAGATCGGCAGCGAGGTCGGAATTCCGTAATCGAGCGCGCAGCATCGCTCGAATCCTCGGGAGGTATCGCAAAGCGAAATCCCGCTCTGCTTCAGGGTCGCCTCTTGCGATGGCCAGTGCCAATCGCGCCTCTTCCGATGGCAACTGATCGGCTAATGACACATCCTTCTCGTTGTGTTCACCGTCCATGGGGCATTCCCTTGGAACCAAAAGGTGTTGCTGCACATCTTCTCACGCCCAGACTGGGCCGTAAAGCGGTTCCGTGGTGGCTTTATCCGCATCCGCATCGATCCTGCTGAACTGCCCGGTGGTGGATTGATACCGCGGCAGTTAATCGATTCTTCCAATTGGTGAACTGGGCCCTAAATCTATAATCTTTCCCGCTGCGTGTGACACGAAGGTCCAATTGGGGTCCATTAAGAACCTGGACGCATTTGAGACTGAGGGAAGAAGCTTCGAGTTTGAGGAAAAGAAACAGCTCCCGATGATGGGAGCTGTTTAC
Source organism: Occallatibacter sp. (assembly GCA_050013695.1). GTDB lineage: Bacteria > Acidobacteriota > Terriglobia > Terriglobales > Acidobacteriaceae > Telmatobacter. The sequence goes on along the minus strand of JBEKET010000080.1, from coordinate 141 downwards.
CTATCAGCATTCAAGCCTCTCTCACGGGCATGTATTAGTGCCGCTGGCTGCGGTGATCGGGTAATACGCCGGGCCGCTGCCGGTTTGTGCGTTCCACACTTTGATGTAAAGCTGATCGCCGGGCCTGATACACTCGGCACT
>JBEKET010000079.1:0-22148 GCA_050013695.1 Occallatibacter sp. | reverse complement strand
AACATCACCAGGCTGCATGGCATGAGGACAGCCTGAAACAAAAACCGCCGCCGAAATCGCGGAAAACTCAAAACAAGAACGCCGCAGCAAAAGGGCAAATGGCGCTCTCACGCAGACACTTTGGCCCCTGCGGTGTCCGCAATAATGCAGCCCGGACCCGGGCTGTTTTGCGCCGTTCAAAACAACCACAAGCTGCCCAGCAGCACCAAAGCTGCTGCAATAGTAAGGCCCTGGTAAACAATGTCCGCCGAATTACGCGACTGCGCGGTGCCGATCGAAGGCGAGCTATCGGATGGGATTGGGGGATTGTTCTGCATCGAGGTTCTGCCTCTCCTGTTCCTTGGCCCGCGCCGGATTCGGCGGCCGGCATGTGGGAATTAGTGCCGACTCCTACAAGCGAATGCTGTCTGCACTAGGTACGAACCCACGCTCACAGCGGCTCACTTAATGAGAGTCGTAGAATTCACAAAAAGATTCTTGCATGCTCCAATTTTTCATCGACCATCAGGGGAAAAATCTTACCCCCACCAATCAAAACGTGGAAGGCGGGAGTATTCCTTCAGTAACAGGTGTAAAATCCGCTCGTGAGCACTCCTCCGCAACCCTCCCTTCCATCCTTTGTCCCTCCGCAGGAGTCGCGGGAGCGCAACTGGCTGCCGCTCGCCATTGCCGCCGCGGTTGTCCTCATCGCCGCCGCAATCGTGGTGCTGGTGCTTGAACACGGCAAGCCCGCCGCCAATGTCACACCCATCTCCGCCGCGCCCGACGCCTATGCCGCCAGTCTGCCCATCACCGGATTGGTCATGAGCGAGTCGGCCAACCTTGCCGGCGGCAAAGTCACCTACGTCGACGGCCACATTGCCAACACCGGCGCCCGCACCGTCACAAGCGTCACCGTGCAGATCCTCTTCCGCACCTTTGCCCATGAAGTGGCACAGAACGAAACGCAGCCGCTCAAGCTGATCCGCACCCGCGATCCGTATGTCGATCTGGAACCCGTCTCCGTCGCCCCGCTCAAGCCCGGCGCCGCTCACGACTTTCGGCTGATCTTTGACACCGTCTCTCCCGACTGGGACGGCGCCTATCCCGAGGTCCGCGTGATCCACGTAGAAACCGAATAAGGCCGAGACCGAATGAGGTCGAGACCGACTAAATATTCTCCGCAAAGCCGGAGGTTCTCCTTTTTTTTGAACAGCATCGAGCCCGCCCAGGATGTAACGTTCGTCTTTACCCGGTAAAAATTACACTATGTGGCAATATCTACACTGACTCCACCCTCTCAATCTGTCGCTTTTCTGTTAAATATCTCAGGTCCATTCGCGTAACCCAAGCAATATCAATCAAATAGGAATTTGCGGCCGACGCAGGCAACTTTGGCATGGCCATTGCTATCTATTCCAGCGAGCGGACAGTGAAGCTCACCCCGCGTACGAATCCTGCTGCGGAACCTTAATACCAGGATGGTTCAAATAATGAGACGGAATGCAGCAATTTCCAGCCCCTTCCCCGGCCAGTTCGCCGTACTTCTGCTGGCATCTGCGATAGCTATTCCCGCGCTGGCTCAAGACAGTCAGAGCAGCGCAACCCCCCAGAGCACACCTCCTTCGGCGGCACAGCAACAGCCCTCCCCTGCGGCTACGTCGCCGATGAACACCCCGAAGGAGGGATTCTGGGGACGCGTGAACCCCTGGGCCCGCAAGAAGTGGGTAAAGAGGCAGACCGACCCCATCAATGACCGGCTCACGGAACTGGACGGCATTAACGCAAAGAACGCGAATGACATCAAGGACGTCGATGGCCGGGCGCAGGCAGGCATCCAAAGAGCGCAGTCCACCGCCGATTCAGCCAACCAGGTCGCAACCGCAGCCGGAACACAGGCCCAGAATGCCAACACCACGGCCCAGGGCGCAGCCGGACATGTCGATCAACTCAACACCACCGTCATGGGTATCGACCAGTACAAGCAGGTCACTGAAGCAGAAGTCGCGTTTCGCGGCGGTTCGCCGATATTGTCAGCAGAAGCCAAGAAGAACCTCGACGACCTGGCGGCCGGCTTGACGGACAAACAAGGTTACATCCTTGAAGTGGAAGGACATTCACCTCTCGGCGGCAGCGCCGGGATCCAGAGTTCCGAGCGCTTTACCGAAGCGGTCAAGCGGTATCTCGCAACTGAACACAACATTCCTATCTACCGCATGCACGCAGTTGCATTGGGTAACGCACACGGCGATTCAGAGGATGACAAGCCGGTGCACCGCAGCAGCGTACACGTTCGGTTGATGGAAAACAGTTTGGCGGCCCAGGGAGCGTCACCACCCCATGACGATGCTTCCTCGACAGGTGCGGAGCGGCCGTAAACCGCAGCCACCCCCCGAGGCTCCTTTCCGCGCAGACGGCTACCCCGCCGTAGGCCGCCAAAAAAGCTCTCGACAACGAGAGAACCAAGGCAACTTGGCCCCCGTTAATGACGGGGGCCGTTTTTTTTGTGTTTTGCAGGTTTTTCCCGCCACGAGATGGTCGTTGGAATTCGCTGGACCTATTCGACAGGACAGGAGTCCTTGCTAAACGGTAGCTTTTTCTTGCCGCCTAGGGCGAATGTAACTTTTATGGTTGTGTCCACCTCGACGGGCACACCGCGCAAGAGATAAGGGCGATACTTCCACTCTCGGACGGCCTTCAACGAAGGTTCCAGAAGAATCGCCGGGCCGCATTCAGCGTGAAGGTCCGAAATATCTCCCGCCTTGGAAATTGTGGCCTTAAGGATCACAATTCCCGATATGCGGGCTTTCTTGGCTTCCGCAGGGTATTCGGGATTGACCTTGTAGATCAGCATGCCAACTGCTACATCATTAGGAATGGTGAAGGGCTTCGAACCGGGTGGGGGCACATTAGCCAGCCCGCAAGCCAGAGTGGCGTTATCGTCAAAGATTGCATTGGCACAAACTACGGCTGAAATCGCGAATAGACAACAGGCGACGCAGGCAACGAAGCGTGAATGCATTCCCAAGATATACACCCCATCACTTTAATTCTGAGGCACTTTTCGGAACCGCCGCCTAAATGACTGGGTTTCCTGGCATGCCCATCCTGTGTGACGAATGCCGCTCCGCCATTGGGCCAACGCCCATTAAAATCGACAAATGGACCCCATCACCCCAAAACCCGCCGTCCTTTCAACGGCCCCCGACACTATTCCTGACACCATTCTCGACGGCAGCCGCTTCGTGCGCGCCTGTCTGCGCCGCCCCGTCGATCACACCCCCGTATGGTTCCTCCGCCAGGCCGGCCGCTATATGCAGGAGTACCGCGACGTGCGGAAGCACCACACGCTGGTTGAGATCTGCAAGCAGCCCGAGCTGGCCGCCGAAGTCACCATCACCGCCGCTGAAAAGCTCGGCGTCGACGCCGCCATCATCTTTGCGGACCTCCTGCTACCCCTCGAGCCCATGGGCCTGCCCTTCGAATTCCAGGCCGGCGAAGGTCCCGTTGTCCACCACCCCGTTCGCACCCTTGAAGACGTGAAGGCCCTCCGCACCGACCGCGCCGAAGACCTGGCCTACGTGGCCCGCGCCATCCAGAAAGTCGCAGCGCACTTCAAAGACACCCTCGGCATCATCGGCTTCTGCGGCGCGCCCTACACGCTTGCCAGTTACATGATCGAAGGCGGCGGCTCGAAGAATTACATTCACACCAAGCAGATGATGTATCGCGAACCGCTGGCCTGGCGACTGCTCCTCGACAAGATTGTCAAAGTCCTCGAAGAGTATTGCCGCCTTCAGGTCCTGGCCGGCGCCGACGTCATCCAAATATTCGATAGCTGGGTAGGATCGTTGGGACTGTCTGACTATCGCGAGTACGCCTTTGAAGCCTCCAAACGCCTTGTGCGCTCGGTGCAACAGATGGGCGTTCCGGTAATTTATTTCGGCGTGGAGACAGCCGGCCTGCTGACCGAGATGGCCTCCACCGGCGCCGATGTGATTGGCCTCGACTGGCGGCAGCCGCTCGACGAAGGCTGGCGCGCGGTCGGTCATGGCCATGCCGTGCAGGGAAACCTCGACCCCATCACCCTCTTTGCGCCGCTTGAAGTGATCGAGCTGCGCGTCAAGGAGATTCTGCGCGCCGCCAACGGCCGCCCCGGACACATCTTCAATCTTGGCCACGGCATCGTCCCCACCACGCCCGTCGAAAGCGTTCAGGCCGTAGTAAAAATGGTCCGCGAGTTTCGCCTTGAGGAGTCAGCGAATGTCTAAACAAGCCGTCCTGCTCCTGGCCCACGGAACCCCCGAGTCCGTCGAGCAGATTCCCGAATACCTCCGCAACGTAGTCAGCGGCCGTCCCCTCCCGCAAACGGTGATTGAAGAAATCCAGCATCGCTATGCCTTGATCGGCCGCAGCCCGCTGACCGAGATCACCATGGAGCAAGCCCGTCTGGTTGAAGCCGAGCTGGCCTCCTCCGGCACGTCCGTTCCCGTCTACGTCGGCATGCGCAACTGGCGCCCCTACATCCCCGACGTCGTCAAGCAGATGCGCGCCGACGGCATTGAGCAGTTCGCAGTCATCTGCATGGCGCCGCAAAATTCCCGCACCAGTACAGGCCTCTACCGCCGCGCCGTTGAAGCGGAATCCGCCGGCCTCAAAATCGACTTCACTGAAGGCTGGGCGCAGCATCCCCTTCTCGCCCAGGCCTTTGCCGAGCGGCTCCGTCCAGCGTGGACAAAGCTAACCGAATCGGCCGGCGCGCCCGTTCCCGTCTTGTTCACGGCCCACAGCGTCCCCACCCGCACTGTTGCGCCTCCGGCTGCCGGCGAAGGCCAGCCGCGACATTGGCCCGCCGGTCTTGGCCCTGACCCCTACGCCGAAGAAGCCAGACACACTGCGGAACTGGTCGCCGCTCAAGTTCCCGAAATTCCCCGCTGGTGGTTCGCCTTCCAGAGCCAGGGTGCCAGCGGCGGTCCATGGATTGGGCCCTCAGTTGAAGAAACCCTGGAATCGATCGCCGCCGAAGGCATCCAGTCCCTCATCCTCCAACCCATCGGGTTTCTCTGCGATCACGTCGAAATTCTCTTTGACGTCGACATCCTCTTCGATGGTTTTGCCGTCAAACTTGGCGTCCGGCTGGAGCGGCCAGAGTCGTTGAATGCCTCTGTTACTCTCGCGCGGGCGGTCGCGGATCTGGCGAGGAAGGGGCTTGAGCGCCTGAATGGATAAGCGAGCAGTTTCCTTCGAGATTTGCATTCGAACCAGACCCGGAAGTAACCCTCGTGCCATGGATATGGTTACCGTCACACTCAACATACCTGAAATTATTTTTCCATGAAAAAATATCGCCCGATTCCAAGAGGTGCTTGATAAAATCGGGAGGGTTTTTAATGCGCTCGAATTGTGGAGCGTTGCGATCTGTACGCTGCTGGTAATTCGAGGCTTGCAGGATGGGCAGATCGAAGTTTGGGGCCTCGAAAAACAGAAAAAAGAAAGGTCGATTGTGGCATCCACAAAATCGCGGGAATATCTGTCGGAAAAAGCGGAATCGCACTGTAACACGTGCGGTGGCACTTTGCGCCGATTGGAACGGAAGGGCTTCCTTCAGACGCGGGTCTATCACTTGTTCGGCTACTACCCATGGGAATGCCCAAAGTGCAGAACGGTGGTTCTCCTCAAGAAGCGGCATCAGCGTAAAAGAGCCCACGCCCAGGAGTCCGCCACCAGCAGAGGCTGACGGGTTTCCTCGTCAGCTTCCCTGAGTGCCAATTCAAGGAAGAGCCCATCCTAGGCCCGGAAGAAGTTCCTCGCCAGGAACAGCACATTCGCGGGCCGCTCCGCCAGTCTCCGCATGAAGTAGGGGTACCACTCCTGCCCAAACGGAATATAAACGCGAACGTTATAGCCTTCCTTTACCAGTTTCCGCTGCAGATCGCGCCGCACGCCATAGAGCATCTGAAACTCGAATCGGCTCGGATCGATGCCGTTCTTGCCGGCAAATGCCTTTGCGGCCTCGACCATCGCTTCATCGTGCGTCGCGATGCCGTGATAGATCGGGCTGTCGAGCAGCATCTTCGTCAGGTGCACGAAGTTCTTATCCACATCGGCCTTCTTGGGGAACGCCACCTCGGCCGGTTCCTTATACGCCCCTTTGCACAGCCGCACGCGAATCTTATCCGCCACCAGTTGTTCAATGTCCGCCTGCGAACGGTAAAGATACGCCTGGATCACCACCCCAATCGCTCCGCGCAGGTCAGGCCGCGCATTGAGCCGGCGCACAATGTTTAGCGTGGCCTGCGTCAGCGTCGAGTCTTCCATGTCGATGCGCACAAAATTTCCCGTCGAGTGCGCATGTTTCACCAGGCTCTCCGCAATGCTCTCCGCCAGCTCCGGCGACTGCTCCAGCCCCATCTGCGTCAGCTTTACGCTGATGTTGGCGTTCAGTTTTCGAGCGGCAATCTGTTCCAGGCACTGGTGATAAATCTCGGCAGCCTCGTACGCTTCAGCCTCTGAGGTGACGCTCTCTCCCAGCGAGTCCATGGTCACGGCCATGCCCTGGTCGTTCACCTCCTGCGTCACGCGCAGAGCATCGGCAATATCCTTGCCGGCAACGAACCGCGAACTCATCCGCCGGCCCACTGCTGAGCTTTCGCAAAAGCCGCGCATGGTTTGATTGCGGGAGAGAGAAATAAAAGCCGAACGCAAAATAGGCATACGTGCATCCTGCCGGGGAGAGCTCAGCTTCTGGCTCATCCGCCGTACATGCTAGTTTCGCATAACGGGGTGGGTAGCTATCGAGTCAGAGATCAGCGGAGCAGTGGATTTCACAAGGCATGGAAGCCGGCTACGAAACCTTCGGCCATCGATAATGTCCCACCGCGCGATGTGGAGAGAAGTCTCCAAGCGAGCTCTCTTCCACCCCGCGGCCGATGTTGTGAACAATTTGCGTCTTCTGGCCTCCGCTCACCGCGATGCCGATATGCGGCAACCGCGCATCCAGCAGCCAGGTCATAATGTCGCCAACTTCAATCGGCCCCGGAAATCCATCGCCAGGCGTCTGCCCGTCCGCAGCCCACAACCGCGCGCCGGCCCGTGTCCAATACGCCTCGAGATTCAGCACCCGGCGGTGGTCGATGCTCGTGTCGGGTGCTCGCGATCCCCACGCCTTGCGCGCCGGATACGCGTCAAAGGCCCTCATCATGTCCTCGTGAACCAGCTTCTGCAGATCGAGGCCCAGCCCGTCGCGTGCCGCGCGAATCACCACATCCGCGCAGACGCCTGTAGAGCGCGGAACATCGCCATTGGGATAACTCAGCTTCGTCCATGTGGGATCGTACCCGGTGGTCACGCCCAATTGCGCGCGCGCTGCGTCAGCCAACCGCTGGCCTTTGCTTTCCCTCGCGCGGCTCATGCGGGCCGTCGCGAGACAAACTGCCGTCAATCCGGATAGAAACTCTCTGCGCCGCATCACTCCACGCTCGGATAGAATTCGCACTACTGTACCAGATAAACTGTGCTGCCGTGAGCAGGAAGTGTGAGTTCAACCGGCGCAGACGTCTTCGCCGTGTGACCGTCCCAAAGATTGCGTGCCTCTTTACCGGCACTGTGTGAAAAAGTGCAGTACGCGAACTGATCCCACTTGAAGTGCAGCGTGACCGGCTTGTCGTCCAGGTTGAAGAAGGCTACGAATAATGGAGCACAGTCTGTCCACGGCTTAGACGTCTCCCAGACTCGTACGTTCTCAAAGCCCGCCGGAAGCTTGGCCACCTGGTGGCCCCCATAAGAGTTCTGATCGGCCTCAATCACGTCTTTATTCGTCATCAACGACCGCGAAAACTCATCCAGCTTCGTCAAATTCCCGCCAAAAATCAGCGGCGACCGCGCCATCGCCCACAACGTAAACTCCGTCCTCTGTTCATCCTGTGTCAGTCGCGATTGCCTCGGCTTGCCGTCTCCCGGATGCGGTGTCAGCGACCCATCCGGCAGCATGTCCGCGTCGGGCCACGCGCCTGGCTTCGCATAGGGCGCCCACTCCGCCAGCCGGTCAAAATCGTTGAGCAGCCCAAACGGATACTCGCTCGCGCCCTCATGCTTAAACGTCCAACCATCCCAGTGATCGTCGGTGATGCGCCACATCTGCGCATACTTCGCCACCTCGGCCGCGTGCTCCAGTTGCGTCGGCCCCGGCGACAGGCTCAGCACAATCGGCCGCCCCGTCTTCCTGATCGCCTCGGCAATCTGCCGTATCTCCGTCGGCCGGTAAGGATGGTCGCTGATGCAATCCACCTTGATAAAATCCAGCCCCCACCCCGCATAAAGCTTTAGCATCGAGTCGTAATATGCCTGCCCCGCCGCGTTGTCCTTGATGCCCCAGTTGCCCTCATCCCACGAGCACGGCGAATCCATATCCGCCGCGTCCGCCGCATGAAATGCAGACCCTCCTATGGGCAAATTGTCCTTTACCGCCTGCCGCGGAATCCCGCGCACAATGTGGATGCCGAACTTCAGTCCCTGCGCATGCACCCAATCCGCCAGCGGCTTGAATCCCGCCCCGTCCGCCGACGTAGGAAACCGCGCCTCTACCGGAATCAGAATCCCGTTCCCGTCCAGCAGATACTTCCGCGCCGCCACGTTCGCGCCGTAGGGGTCGGCCATGTACCACCCCTCGTCGATCACCGCATAGGTCCATCCGTAATGCTTCAACCCGGCCAGCACGGCAACATTTGCCTTGAAGTCAGCCTCATCGATGGTGAACCCGTAAGCATCCCAGCTATTCCACCCCATCGGCGGTGTAGGCGCAGGGTTTTGCGCGTAAAGAAATGAGGTTGCCAGCAGAGTCAGAAAAACAGCGCAGAGAATAGTGGGAAGAAAAAAACGATGGCGAGTCATGCGAAAACGTATACCACACCCGCCTGACTCGCCGCACAATTTCACCTGCACGATCGCGGTGTTTCTATGCGTCCACCAAACTCTTCAGCACTCGAACATTCCGCTCCTCATCCCCAGGCTCATCCACCGGCGTCTCCGCAATGAATGCCGCATCCGCAAATCGCGCATCGTTCAGCAGCCGACGAAACGGCTCAACCCCCATCGTCCCCTGTCCAATATGCTCATGCCGGTCCAGCTTCGATCCGCGCTCCGCCTTGGCGTCGTTGCAGTGCCACACCCGCACCGCCTCAAACCCCACCGTCGACTCGATCAGCTTCATCGTCTCGGCGTACCCCTCGGCCGTCACCAGGTCGTAACCCGCAACGTGTGTATGACATGTGTCCAGGCACACTGCCACCGGCGCGCAAGGCTTGAGCCGTGCAACCAGCTCGGCCACCTGCTCAAAGCTGCCGCCCAGCGAAAACTCCGCTCCCGCGGTGTTCTCAATCAGGATGTGAAACCCCGTGTCCCGCCACGGCAGCCCGTCAATCGCGCGGGTAATCGAGTCCGCCGCCAGCTTCAGCCCCTCATCGCGCGTCAATCCCTTCCACGAGCCCGGGTGCAAAACAAGATAGTCCGCGCCAAACGTCAGCGCGCGCTCAATCTCGCCGCGAAACGCACCCACGCTCTTCTCCCGCACATCGTCCGTCTGGCTGCAAACGTTCACCAGGTAGCTGGTATGAATCACAATCGGGCTGACATCAAGCGTGGCGCGCAATTCGCGCATCCGCTCAGCCTGCTTCGGATCGACCTTAGGCGCGCGCCACATGCGCGGGCTAGACGAGAAGAATTGAAAAGTGTTTGCGCCAATCTCCCGCGCGCGTTCAACAGCGTTGGAAGCCCCGCCCGCCGTCCCCAGATGAACCCCGATCCGCTTGCTCATGCAAATATTCTACGGGCATCCATCACCCCAACAATTCACTTCTTCATTCTTTCACTCATTCACTTCTTCACTATTTCACTGTTTCACTATCTCACTCATTCACTTCTTCACCACATAGCGCGCAAGCTCCTCGCCAGTGGTAAACCACACGCCAGGCTTGGACTGCATGTAGGTAATGAGATCGTCCAGGTGTTGCATCGGCGCGCGATGGCCGCTCAAGTAAGGATGAAGCGTAAGAATGAAGACCGTCCCCTCCTTATAGGCGCAATCAAACTCTTCTTTATAAAGCTGAAACAAAAGATCCGGTGAGGGCATATGTCCTCTCGCGCCCAGGTAGGGAGTTTCGGTAAGCGTCCAGTCGATCGGCAACTCCACCACGCCCGTGTCCGCTCCGTTGGCCAAAATCCTGTAGGGAACCTCCGATGATTGCAGGCTGGAGTCGTACACGAATCCCTTCTTGCGAATCAGGTCCATGGTGTAAGCGCTGAAGGCCCACGATGGAGCGCGATAGCCGGCCGGCTTCTTCCCCGTGAGCGAGCTGATGCGGGCAATCGCTTTGTCAAGCAGGCGTTCTTCCTCGGTGGCGCTGTCAAGTCCCGGCGGGTACTCGTGGATCCAGCCATGAATGCCGATTTCATTGCGGCCGCTCTTGAGCAGAGAGGGAATCAACTCGGGATGGATCAGCGAGTCCACACCCGTGACAAAAAAGGTGGCCGGAACTTTGTGCCGGTCAAGAATCTCAAGCAGGCGCGGCGTTCCGGTCTGCGCGCCATAGTCCGAACCGGAAAGCGCAGTAGGCTCCGTGGTCCCGTCGCGCAGCAGCGGAGCCTGTGTGTCGTCGTCGAACGTCAGCAGCACAGCCACACGGGCGTCATTGGGCCAGGACTTCGGCAGCAGCTTCGGCCCCATTGCGACCGCGTTTACGGTGGCCTCAATCTTCTCGTCGGACCAAAACGTTCCCGGCTGCGATTCCGCCTGAGACGGATGCGTGGCGCTTTGCTGAGCAGCAAGGCTCGCGGCATAGGCCAGAAAAAATATCTGCGCAACGCGCAATGGTCTTGAGCTAATCGTCATCATCCTTAGCGCCTTTCTTGCTCCGCTCTTTCAGCATCGCCGGAACCGGCGCATCGCCCATCGCGTCCTTCCACAAAATCACATTGAGCTTCTCGACCGGCGCATGATCGGCGTGGCGGAAATCCATCTTCATGCTCTCTTTCGCGCCCACAGCGTTCTTTTGATTTGCAGTATAGATCAGCCCGTTATCGCGATTTGAATAGTCCGCGGTATACGGCTGCTGATCGCCAGGCCCCGTGAACAACGTGGAAATCAGCGAGGCGAACGCATCGTTATTGTTCATCGGCGGCAGCCCGAGCAGCGTCTCCATGGTGCGCACCACGCTCACAGTCGAGTAGAAGCGGCTATCCACAAAAGGCGCGCCGCTCGCAGTCTTCGGCGCGTATTTGCTCACGATTACCGCAAGGCTGCGGTGCGCGTCCACATGGTCGCCGCCATTCTGCGCATCGTCCTCGAGAATGAAGAACGCGGTATCGTCCCAGAAAGGCGAGTGCGCAATCGCCTCCACCGCGCGGCCCACCGCCAGGTCGTTGTCGGCCACTGAAGACTTCGGCGTAGGTCCGCCGGGCCGCGTGCCCGCCGTGTGATCGTTACCCAGCCGCAGCATCACAAAATTCGGCATGGTGTCCTTGCCCTGCTGCTTATCGGCGACCCAGCCCGCCAGGTGCTTCATGAAAATGTCCACGCGAACCTGGTCCGGCACAGCCAAATTGAAGTCCGGCGCCTCAGGCGCAAAGTGCCCCACCAGCTCCGGCTTGGTCGGTACATTGGCTGCAATCAGCGGCACCGGCCACGGCCACTTGTTCACCCCCCCGCCCCACGCAGCAGGAAATGTTTCGCCCGGCGCAACTTCCTTGTGCGCGCAGTCGTGCCCCTCAAGCAGCGGACCCATCTGCGGATCGGCGACCCGCGCCTCGTTGCAAAATGTGGTCGAAATGAATTCGCCGAAATGGTAGTAGCTTTTTCCATGCGCAGCCAGATCGCCCCACAGATAGCCGCTGGCCGGATCATTCACGTCGGGAATCTTTTGCAGCAGCGGATAGTTGTTGGCCACAACGCCTTCAAAGTCGTATGTTCTCTGGCTGCCTCGATATGATTGCTGCCATGTCTTTTCCAGGTAATCCGACCCGATAGCCGCGTTCGACCAAACATGCCCGTCGCCTGACACCTCGCCGGAGTCGAAAAAGTTATCGAGAACACCAAATTGCAGCGCCAGCTTATGCAGATTGGGCGTGATCGATTCGCCATACATGGTCAGGCTGGCGTCGCCGTTGCCCACCGGCTTCCCATCCTTCTTCAAGTCTCCAAAGATCTGATCGTAGGTCCGGTTTTCCTTAATGATGTAAATCACGTGCTTGATTCGTCTCTGCGAGTCGCCGGCAAAGCTTATCTTCTCCTCCGCGGCCTTCATGCGGTTCGACTCCAGCGCGACACTGGTCCAGCTCGGCAAATTCTTTTCGATTTCGGCCGCGTCCAGCGTAGCCAGCGACCCGTAGAGCAGGGTCCCGATGTACGTGGTTGGCGTGTGGAGACGCCTCGGTGTGTTTTCAGGCGTCACCCTCTGCGCGAAGTTATTCGGCCCCGTCCCTTTGCCTTTTGCCGTGGCAACATACAGTTTCCCGCCTGCTGCGGAGGGAACGAACGCCATCGACATCGGCATCCATTCTGTGGGCACAAATCCGATCGGCTCCACCATTCCCTGCTTTGCCGCTTTTGCAGTGAGCCTGGTCGTGTCGATCACGGCAACGGCGTCGCTGGCCGAGTTGGCAACGTAAAGCCGGCTGCCGTCCGCGTTCACCGCCAGCGCCTCAGGCTCCGCGCCAAAGTAGCTCTGCGCAGGCAGTCGCGTATCGAAGTAGCCCTTCACTGAAAACTCCGCGCCGTGTGCGCCCGCGCCAACATTCACAGCGGCCACGGCATCGCGATTGGACAATGCCACATACAGCGTCCGTCCATCCGGTGAAAACTCAAGCGCGCATGGGTGCGTGCCCGGAGCCACAGCGCTGGTCGGCTTCAACAGCGCTAACTCGCGCCCGACGGTTTGTGTCTTCAGATCCAGCTCAACAATTTCGGACGCATTCCACAGCGCGACATAAGCGCGAGCGCCGTCCTTTGCAACCGCCAGCGCCACAGGAAAAGTTCCAGGAACGGCATCTGTTTCCGAAAGATCGAATCGCTTCTCGATGGCGCCGCTTGCCGGGTCCAGAAGCAGAACATCGTCAGAAAGATTGCCCGCCACCAGCAGCTTCTCATTTCCGGCGTCCCCAACCACCGCAATTGCCGCCGGGAAAGGAAGTCCCTTGTCGCCCTCGCCCTCGCCAATGAGCCGCGTTTTTCTGCCCGGAGCCAACTGCTCCAGCGGCAGCGGAATCAGCCGTTCCGGCGCGATCTTCCCATCGCTGAAGCTGTAGACCACAACCGCATTGCCGGTCGAGTCTTTGCCTTTGCCGGTGGGATCGGTCACCGAGCCCATGCTCGCGTAGAGGTGCTTGCCGTCGCGGCTGAATGCCAATCCGGAATAGAGTGTCTGTTTCGCTTCCTCTGCCAGGGTGCGCTTATCCGGAAAATCGCTAAGCACGCCAGTCTGCGTATCCATCACCGCGAGCGACTGATCATATTGCGACTCAAAGGTGCCGTACCCCGCATTGACCATGACCACATAACGGCCATCCGGCGAAACAGCCATCGTCATCGGCAGGCTGTTCAATCGTTGCGGATGCCCGGGAATCTCCCCAATCAATTGCTTGCTGGTGGGCAGATCAACCGTCTGCGCCGAGCCCATCGCCGGCCCAACCAGCACGGCCGAAATCACAACAGGAAACAGTGCCTTCATATCCATCTCCAAACGTTATCAAAGCCTGCCAGGCCTCCACATTACAAGCTGGTGACAAGGCACATGCAAGCCTCCGCGAGCCTATGACGCATCGCAGGTGCAATAATACGCAGGGTATGCGAACGGTATTAACTGCGAAGACGCTATGGGACGGGAAGAGCCTGCTCGACAATCCCGTTCTGGTTATTGAAGACGGGCGAATTGCCTCCATTGACTCCCGCGAGGCCGGCGAAGCTCCCGGGCAGGCCGCGGCTCTCGATTATCCAGGCGCAACGCTGGCGCCAAGTTTCTTTGACGTGCACATTCATGGCGCGGCCGGCCACGACAGCATGGAAGGCACGCCCGAAGCCCTCAGCGCAATCGGCAGATTCCTGGCGTCGCGCGGTACGGGAAGCTTTTTCCCCACCACTGTGACAGCACCTATCGACGCTACCTTGCGCTCGCTTTCAGGCTTGGCCAAAATACTTAACAATGCGGCCGGCTCGAACGGGCCGGAGGCGCGGCCCATCGGCATTCACCTTGAGGGGCCCTTTCTGTCTCATGCCAAGCGCGGCGTTCATCCACCCCTGCACCTGCAAGCGCCCGACATCGGCCTGTTTGACCGGCTCTTCGATGCCGCAGAGGGACATGTCCGCCTGATGACGCTGGCGCCCGAACTCCCCGGGGCGGTTGCCCTGGCAGCGCACGCCACGGCGCGAGGCGTCCGCATTTCCGTTGGCCACTCGAATGCAAACGCCGCCGAAACGCGCGCCGCGATTGCCGCTGGCGCCGTCAGCGCAACCCACACCTTCAACGCCATGCGCGCCCTTGACCACCGTGAGCCAGGCATCATGGGCACAGTGCTGACATCGGATTCGCTGTTCGCGGAGCTGATCTGCGACGGCATCCATACCGCCGCTGAACTGGTGAAGATCTGGTGGCGTTGCAAGGGGCCGGAGCGCGCCATCCTCGTGACCGACGCCATGAGCGCCGCGGGTATGCCCGATGGCGAATATCATTTGGGCGGCCTTGCGGTGCAGGTGGCCAATGGACGGGCAACGGCAAACGGAGTGCTGGCGGGCAGTGTGCTCACCCTCGACCGCGCACTGACCAATTTCCTTGCCTTCACCGGCGCGCCATTGGAACAGGCATTACGCCTTCTCAGCACAAATCCAGCAGCAATGACCGGGCTAAGCAAATCGGCAGGCTCATTAGCCGTTGGCCAGCCAGCCAATCTTGTTGCCGTAGATGGAGCAGGGAAATTGGTTGCCTCAATCCAAAATGGAAAGTTGGTCGAGAGCTCTCCGCTCAGCTAGTTTGGCGCTGGGTGCCTCTGTGCCCCATTCATCGCAGCAATATCGCGATGAGTGGGAGACGTCAAAGTCCAACCACCGGCAACCGGGTTTCTCGCGTCTTCCATTCTGTTTCTTGTCAGTTCACCGAACTCGCCATCCGCCTGGCCCGCCAAAGCGCGCCTTCCAAAGAAACTACCGACTCTTGTCCTACCGGCATCTCTGGCGCTGCAGCCTTGAGCCCCGCGAAGAAGGCCTCGCGCACCGTGGCCATTTTCTCCACCACTCCTCCGGTCCACGCCACCGGAACCTCGCCGGCAATGTTGTGCTTCCGCCGCAACTTGGCGCGCACCAGCAGCACAAACTCCACCAGGTCGGTCGCAGCCTGGTCCAACACTCCCTGAGCGACGGCGTCGCCGGCCTCGGCCAGTTCATAGATCGCTGGCGCGAGTGCGGCAAAGTCGGGTCCGGGCGTACTGTCGCCCAGGTTGACCAGGTCATCAATCCCATGCGTTCCCCAAATCTCGCCAACTTTATTCAGAATCTGCGTCGGCTGCTCGCGGTCATGGGCCTTGAGCGCGCGGCGCACGCTGTTGACGCCGATCCAGTAGCCTGATCCCTCGTCGCCCAGCCGCGAACTCCATCCGCCGGCGCATTCCCGGCTTCCGTCCGGAGCGCGCCCAATCGTGTTCGATCCCGTTCCAGCAATCTGCAGGATTCCCGGGCCGCCATGGAAGGCAGCGTCAAGCGCGATCACTTCATCGCCAACCACTTCGGATCGTTCGACCTTTGCATCCCGAAAGACCTTGGTGATCCACTCCGTCACTCCCGGCATGGTCGCGCTCGCCACTCCGCACGATGCCGCTGTCAGGCTTGAAATGCCTGCCTGCGCATAAACATCCTTGAGCAGCGCGCGCAGATTTGTCTCGGCGGCTTCCGCGCCCACGCGCAGCCGTTTGATGGACCCATTTTCTGCATGAGCCAGGATTTGCTCACCGGCAACAATTGAGGCGCGGGTTCTCGTACCCCCGCCATCGATCCCCATAACCAGATTTCCCAGGCTCATTGCGCGCTTGCCCCTTCTTTAATGTTACCGTTACCACCCTCGCGCAGTGTACCTGCCAGCACGTTCAGCGTGCCATCGATCTTTTCGTCCGGTGGAATCGTCAGCCCCAACAGATGCGCCATCCACGGATACAAATTGACGTTTTCAAACGGTGCAACTGTCTTGCCCGCAACAATATCCGGCCCTGCCGCAAAGAAGCTGGCCTTCATCTGCGGCATTTTTTGCGGATCGAAACCGTGCATGCCCAAAGTCGGCGCGCGATCCTCTTTTCCCTCCGGCGGCCCGTGCGCGCGAATCGCATACGGACCCGTGGCAATCACCACCGGGTCGCCCGCGCGCGGATTCTGGTTGTAATTAAGCTCAGGCGGAACGTTTTTCAGTCGATACACCACAAACTGCGACGAAGCCTTCTTGAGCTGGTTGTAAACGCGGACGCGATCCTCTTCTGTCTTTCCGTAGAGGAGCTGCCCAACGGCGTCAAAACCCGCCAAGTCGGCGAACTTGTCCAGGGTGATCCACGGCGGCTCCACCTTGACCATGCCGTGATCGCTCACCACCACCAGGTCAATTGGCAGCCCGGTCGAGTCGAGTGCCGCCTTGAGCTTGCCCACCATTCCATCCATCTTGATTTCGGCAGCTTTGGTCTCCGGGGCGTCAGGACCAAACTCGTGGCCCTCATGATCCGGCTCGGAGTAGTAGATGGTGATGAAATGCGGTCGTTGGTCCGCGGGAAGCTTGAGCAGGGCCAGAGCATTGTCGATGCGCGCCTGCTGCACGGCGTCGGTGGCCTCGGTCTTTCCATTGAACTGCGCGTACCAGGTCGGCCGGAACCCTGCAATCTGCGCCTCTGACCCAGGCCAGAACAGGCAAGCCGTACGCATCCCCTGGCTCTCTGCCAAACTCCACAATGGAACCCCGCTGTACCACGATCCGTCGGTTACAGCCTTGGCGTCGGCAATTCCGTAGTGTGCGTCCTTCGTCGCGTCGTAGAAGCTGTTCGCGACCAATCCGTGGTGCTCGGGATACAGCCCGGTAACAATCGTGAAATGGTTGGGGAAGGTAAGTGACGGGTAGCTCGGCAGCATCCCCGCCGGCGCCCAGACGCCGCTCTTGCCCAACGCCAGCAGATTCTTCGCGCCGTCGCGCTTCGCGTAATCCCACCGAAACCCGTCCAGCGAAACAAGCACCACATAATGCTGACTTTGCGCGCTGGCTGAGTTGACCCCGTTGTCAGTGTGAATGAGCGGAAGCGCCGGATTCTGTCCTGGAAACGGAGTGGGCGTCTGCGCTTGCAGAACCAGGCCTAGCACCAAGGCAAGCCAAGCAACAATCAGTCCGCGAGATGTGCGTTTACGCATCGAAAATCCCTCGGGATCAGCTTACCGTAGAGGTCCTCTTGAATGGCCGGTAGCATTATGCTACCTTATTGCCATGAGTCAGCCGGTCAAACTATCGGATGCATTAGTGCTAGATGCCCGAATTGCAGGAGAGGCGCAGGAGCGCTCAATCGCCGGGCAGGTCGAGTTCTGGGCCAAACTGGGGCGCTCTGTTGAGTTAATGCTGGAAGGTCATCAGGTATTGACCTTATGCCGGACGGTGGGAGCAACGCCGCTAGCGGATTTGGTAGGTTTGGTGGACACGCCGACGGGCCGGAAGATGCTGAAGACCTACCTGGAGAGTGAGCCGTATCCTCACTTTGAGGCCCATCCCAGCCAAGCGGGTCTTTTGGTGCGCATTGAGGAAAACGGTGAGCACGCTGTGGGCCGGTTTGTGAATCGAGCGTTTGTCCTGGTGTCTGATGATGAACTGCAGTCAAAATCCAGATCCAAGCCGGCAAGCGGTCGTCTTGTGCAACCTTCTGTACGGCTTCGCAGCGCGGCAAAGTCCGCGGCGGGATGAGGAGACTGCTCAGCCAGCGGCCGATCGTGGTCGCTCTCGCCGGACCCAACGGGGCAGGCAAGACCACATATTACGGGACGTACCTGCGGCCCTCCGGCCTGCGCTTTGTCAACGCGGACGTGGTGGCGCGCGATCTTGATCTGGATCCGTATAAAGCTGCAAAGTTTGCGGACCGCTTGCGACGGCAACTTGTGGAGCAGCGCGAGAGCTTTATTTTTGAGACCGTATTCTCCGATCCGGTCGGGGACAAACTCACATTCCTGAAAGAAGCGGAGCGATCAGGGTACACCGTGGTGCTGTTTTTCATCGGGATTGACGGGCCAGATCTTTCGGATCAGCGTGTGACGATGCGAGTTTTGAAGGGTGGCCACGATGTACCATCTGAAAAGATACGAGAGCGCTACCCTCGTGTGATGGGCAATCTGAAACGGGCGCTCGCAGAACTCTCCAACGTGCGAGTCTACGACAACGCCAATCTCAAACGACCTTACCGCCTCGTTGCAAAAAGAGAGAATGGGCAGGGCATCGAGTTGTTTGGAACCACGCCGGACTGGCTTCGAGACCTATTGCCCGGAGACTAATGCCTCCTCCCGTTTACACTGAAAGAGTGATGGCGGAAGAGAAAGAAATCAAATACGATCCGGCGGCGATTGAGCCAAAATGGCAGCAGCGGTGGGCGGCCGACCCCGCGCTTTACGCTGCCGAACCCGTTTCCTGCGGCAAGCCCAAGTACTACGTCCTTGAGATGCTGCCCTATCCCAGCGGCAAGCTGCACATGGGCCACGTCCGCAACTACTCCATCGGCGACGCCCTTGCGCGCCACATGTGGATGCGCGGCTACAACGTGATGCACCCCATGGGCTGGGACGCCTTCGGCCTGCCCGCTGAAAATGCCGCGCTCAAAAACAATGTTCCCCCGCGCCAGTGGACGCTCTCCAACATCGCCGCCATGAAGGCGCAGTTCGAGCGCCTCGGCATGGGCTTCGACTGGGCCACCGAGGTCACCACCTGCCTGCCCGACTACTATCGCTGGAACCAGTGGTTCTTTCTCCGCATGTACGAGCGCGGCCTTGCCTATCGTAAGAAGAGCAAGGTCAATTGGTGCCCCGAGTGCCGCACCGTGCTGGCCAACGAACAGGTCATCGACGGCCGCTGCTGGCGTCACGAAGACACCATCGTCGAGCTGCGCGACCTGGTGCAGTGGTTCCTGCGCATCACCGCATATGCCGACGAATTGCTCAACGGCCTCGACAAACTCGATGGCTGGCCAGAAAAAGTCCGCACCATGCAGCGCAACTGGATCGGCCGCAGCGAAGGAACGGAGGTCGATTTCTTTCTGGAAGAAATCCAGGGAACAGGGAATAGGGAACAGGGAAAAGAAAAGACCCGCATCCGGGTCTTTACCACGCGCGTAGACACCATCTTCGGTGCCACCAGCGTCCAGCTTGCGCCACAGCATGCGCTAGTGGCTGAATTCACCGCCGCCGACCCGGCTCTCAAGGCTCAAGTAGACGAACTCCTCGAGCAGCAGAAACAGGCGCGCGAAGCCGGCGACCTCGGGGCCATTGAGAAGCATGGCGTTCCCACCGGCCGCTTCGCCACCAATCCCTACAACGGCAAACGTGTGCCCATCTGGGTGGCAAACTACATCCTGGCCGACTACGGCACCGGCGCCATCATGAGCGTTCCGGGCCACGACGAGCGCGACTTCGAATTTGCCACCAAGTACGGCCTGCCCATTGTTGAAGTGATCCGCCCCGCGCACGAAACGGACGCCGCACAGCCCCTGCCCTTCATCTCAGAAGAGGGCGTGCTGGTCAACTCCGGCGAATTCAACGGCCTCTCGTGCGCAGCCGCGGAAAAGAAACTCCAGGAGATTGCCGTCGCCGGTGGATTCGGCGAAGCAAAAGTCACCTTCCGCCTGAAGGATTGGGGAGTGAGCCGCCAGCGCTACTGGGGCACGCCAATCCCCATGATTCACTGTGAACGCGACGGCATCGTTCCGGTGCCCGACGATCAGTTGCCGGTGCTGCTCCCGGAGCAGATTGAAATTACCCAGCAAGGCGGTTCGCCGCTCGGCCGCGTGCCGGAGTTCGTCAACGTCACCTGTCCCAGGTGCGGTGGTCCAGCCAAGCGAGAGACCGACACCATGGACACCTTTGTCGATTCGAGCTGGTACTTCTATCGCTATACCGACGCGAAAAACTCGAACGCGCCATTCGATCCCGCCATCGCGCAATACTGGTTCCCCATCGACCAATACATCGGCGGCGTGGAGCACGCCATCCTTCACCTGATCTACTCGCGCTTCTGGACCAGGATGATGCGCGACCTGGGCTTGGTCAAGCACGACGAGCCGGTCCGCCGCCAGTTTTCGCAGGGCATGGTCATCAAAGACGGCCACAAGATGTCGAAGAATAGGGGCAACGTCATTTCGCCGGACGACATGGTTGCCCGCTTTGGAGCCGATTCCGCACGCATGTACGCGCTCTTCGCCGCTCCGCCGGACCGCGATCTCGACTGGCAGGAGGACGGCGTGGCCGGGGTCAGCCGATTCCTCAGCCGCGCCTACCGGCTGTCCGTGAAGCACGCGGATTTCGCAAGGAGCGGAAAGGGCCAAGAGGCCGCGCCAGCGTCACTCAACGCCGTTGCGGTGAAGCTCCAGCGCAAACTCCACCAGACCATTGCCAAGATTACCCAGGATTTTGAAGGTCGCTGGCATTTCAACACCTGCGTCGCAGCCATCATGGAGCTGGTCAACGAAATTCAGGCCGCAGACGCGCAGCTCACCGCAGGCGAGATTCCCGCTCCAGTAGCCTATGAATTGCTGCGCACACTCGCGCTGCTCCTGGCGCCGTTTGCGCCATATCTCGCCGCAGAGCTCTGGGAGATTCTGGGCGAAGAGGGAAACATCCTGCGTGCGACCTGGCCCGCGAGCGACCCCGCGCTTGCCAAAGAAGACGAGCTCGAGATTCCGGTGCAGATCAACGGCAAGCTGGTGACAGTGGTGCGCGTGGCTTCCGATTCCGATGCCGGGACAATCGAAGCGGCTGCGCTGGCCGATGAAAAAGTGCAGTCGCGCATTGCAGGCAAGACCGTGGCCAAGGTCATCGTGGTGCCCGCTAAACTGGTGAACCTGGTGGTCAGATGACCGCTCCGCTGCGCGGAACCCAGTCGCTGGTTGGGCAGATGGGCTGGGTCACGGATCGGCCTTCACTCACCGCGATTGAGATAGCGTGGCGATGGCTCTTCGGCATCCCGTTCCTTGCAGTGTGCTGGATCCAGGCGCAGCACATTCTAGCCGCGCTGCCCCTGGAGAGTGCCGGATTCAATGAGATCGACACGCAGAATCCCTGGGTCGCGGCCGTGCAGTTCGCGCATGTGTGGGCTGCCTATACGCCGTACCTGCTGGCCCTGCTGCGCTGGCTGCTTCCGATGGCTGCTCTGCTCTGGGTCATCGTTTCCGGCATCGGCAGAAGCCTGCTCTTCAAGCGCATGGATCCGCGGCTGCCGTTTCGTCCGGTGTCGATGATTGCGTTGCAGGCCGCATGGTTCGCGCTTGCCGCTTTGATGGCCTGGGGATGGTTCTGCTCCATCGGCTGGGTTGCGGCCACGCACATTACCACGTCAGGCGAACCGGACCTGGTCGGCTATTCGATCTGGCTGATCTTTCTGTCGCTGGGATTCTTCACCGCGTGGGCACTCGTAAGCTGGCCGCTCTTGATTGCGCCGGTTCTTCTGCTTATCGAAGATCGCTCCACCCTGTCCTCAATTCGCGAAAGCCTCAAGCTCGGAAAACCTTTCACCGGCAAGCTTGTCGAGATCAACCTGGTGATGGGCATCGTCAAGCTGGCTCTCATTGTCCTGGCGATGGTTCTTTCAGCCGCACCGTTGCCTTTCAGCGACGAGCTCGGCCCCGAAGCCATGCACTGGATTGCCGCCGCAGCCGTGGTTTTCTTCTGCGTGGCCAGCGACTACTTCCAGGTAGTGCGCCTCAAGGGAATGATCGAGTTCTACCGCATGTTCAGAGGCAGCGAACCAGTCGATCAACAAGTCAGCTAGTCAGCGGCCACTCCGGTTTTTTGCGTTGTGCGAAAGGCCACGACATCAGTCGTGCCGTGATCTTCCCAAAATGAATGTAATGGGGCTTTAGTGTCTGCGTGAGAGCGCCATTTGCCCTTTTGCTGCGGCGTTCTTGTTTTGAGTTTTCCGCGA
>JBEKET010000078.1:0-23285 GCA_050013695.1 Occallatibacter sp. | reverse complement strand
GAAACCATTACCCTTACCGGCACCGGCGAAGAGTTAGGCCCCAGAACGCACATCTGCGACTCCGACAACTGCGTAGCCTGCCCCGAACGCGACACCTGCGAAAACAGCGAGTACGACGAAGACGAAGAAGGGGAAGAGGAAGAAGAACAGGAACAGGAACAGGAACAGGAGGAAGGGAAAAAAGAGGAAAAGGAAAAGGAAGATATAGAGGAAGAAAAAAAGAAAGAGGCAGCTGCACCACCCCAATCCACCCAGCGCACAGTGCCAACCATTCACGCCTCAGTGTCCAAAGCAAACAGTGGACGGAAAACCGCACGCTGCTCACAGTGCGCCGTCCATTGCTCATCACCGCACACTGTCCACTGGGCACTTACAACTGACAACTTAAAACTGACAACTGACAACTGAACCCTGTCCTCTAATAGCTAACCGTAGCCGGGAGAATCTCGTCCACATCCACCCATTGCGTGGGGTAGTCGCCGGTATAGCACGCAGTGCAGTATCCGGTCTTCTCATCGCCCGCGCAGCTCTGCAGCAGCCCTTCAAGCGACAAGTACGCCAGCGAATCCGCCTCAATGAATTGGCGGATCTCTTCCACTGACTTGTTCGCCGCAATCAGATCGCGCTTGCTCGGTGTATCCACGCCATAAAAGCACGGAGAGATAGTGGGCGGGCAACTGATGCGCAAGTGAACCTCTTTTGCGCCCGCGCCGCGCACCATGCGCACAATCTTTCTGCTCGTCGTTCCCCTGATAATCGAGTCGTCAATCAGGATCACACGCTTGCCTTCAAGCAGGTTGCGCACCGGGTTCAGCTTGAGCCGAACGCCGAAGTCGCGCACCCGCTGTTCCGGCTCAATGAACGTGCGCCCAACGTAGTGGTTGCGGATCAATCCAAAGCGGAACGGAATGCCCGCCTGTTCCGCATAGCCAAGCGCCGCGGTCACACCCGAGTCAGGCACCGGAACCACCACATCCGCCGGTACGCCGGACTCCCACGCCAGTTGCCGCCCCATCTGGTCGCGGCTCTGTTGAACCCACCGGCCAAAAACACGGCTGTCGGGCCGCGCAAAATAGACGTGCTCAAAAATGCAGCTCGACTGCGGAACGCCCGTCGAAAATTGCCGGCTGGTGATTCCGTCTTCCGTCACCATGACCAGTTCGCCAGGCAGCACATCGCGTTCAAATTCAGCGCGCAGAAGATCAAAGGCACACGACTCGCTGGCGAAGACAATCGTGTCCGGCCCCTCAGGATTCCTGATGCGCCCAATCGAAAGCGGCCTGAATCCGCGTGGATCGCGCGCCGCGAAGATGCGATCGCGCGTCATCATCACGATCGAGAAAGCGCCTTCAACCTGCGCCAGCGAATCTGCAATCGCGTCGACAAGCGAGTTGGCCCTCGAGTGCGCAATGAGCTGGACAATAATCTCCGAGTCGGAGGTCGTCTGAAAGTACGCGCCATCGCGTTCAAGCCGCGAGCGAACATTGCCCAGGTTCACCAGGTTGCCGTTGTGCGCAATCGCAATCAGCCCCTTGGTTGAGTCCACCCGAATCGGCTGAGCGTTCAACAGCGCCGAGTCGCCTGTGGTCGAATAGCGTGTATGGCCAATCGCCATAGGCCCGGGAAGCTTGGCAAGCACGTCTTCGGTAAAGATCTCCGACACCAGCCCCATGCCTTTGATGTTGGCCAGGCGCTGTCCGTCCGCCGATGCAATGCCGGCAGATTCCTGCCCGCGATGCTGCAGCGCGTAAAGGCCAAGATAAACCTGGCGCGCCGCCTCGGGGTGCCCGTGAACGGCGACGACGCCGCATTCCTCGCGGAGCTTGGGGTCTTCTTCCATTGGACGCGGTACAAGCGCCGCGTTCCTTGTCGAAGCCATCAATTGCGATCGATCTACTTCGCCTTCGACCCCCTGGTACAGGCGCTCAGTCATGCGGATACCTCGTCATGGAGAGTGGCTTCAAGAGCGGAGGCCCAGGGCTTGCGCAGGGCGGCGAGTGGCGCGGAGATAAAGGTCTGATGATCCACGGTGATTTCAAGGCGGTGACCGCCCGTGGTTCCGATGCGTGCGGCGAAGAAACTGTATTCGTCTGCCAACTCTTCAATTTTGGAGAAGTTTTCCGCGTGAGTCGTCACAAGCACTGTCGAAGCAGGTTCAGAAAAAAGACCGAACAGCGGATGAACCATCAGCGACGGATCCTGTTCAACAGTCGCGCCGATCCCATGAGCGAACGCGGCCTGTGCCAGCGCAACGGCAATGCCGCCGTCCGAAATGTCGCGCGCCGAGCGAACCAGTTTCTTTGCTGCCAAAGCCCTTAGCAATATGTGCAGATCTGCTTCAGCCTCAAGATCAAGCGACGGCGGCTGACCCCACACGCCGCCCAACACGACCTTGGCGTATTCAGACGAACCAAATGCTGCCAACCGGCTGTCTGAAGAGTCGGCGCCATCGTCAAGACCGTTCGGAATCGGCGCCTCAAGCGGCGAAGCAATCGGAAACGGCGGGTCCGGAACCAACGGATAGACAATATAGCGATTGATGGGCACAGGTTCGAATGGAACTTTCAGGTTCGGATCTGGCTCCTCTCCGCGCGGAACCGGCCAAAGCAGAATGATCGCGTCGCCCTCGCGCTGAAAGTCCGCCGGCACGGCCTTCGTCACATCGTCGAGAATGCCGACAATTCCCAGCACCGGCGTTGGATAAATTCCTTCCCCGCGCGTTTCGTTATAGAGCGAAACGTTGCCTCCCGTAATCGGCGTCGACAGCGCTGTACAGGCTTCCGCAATGCCGTCAATCGCCGCGGAAAGCTGCGCCATGATCTCCGGCTTCTCAGGATTGCCGAAGTTGAGGCAATTAGTAGCGGCAACCGGCATCGCGCCAGTCATCGCAACCTTGCGCGCCGATTCCGCCACAGCATGCATCGCGCCGAGTTTCGGATCGAGCCACGCCCAGCGTCCGTTGCCATCCAGCGCCATCGCCAACCCGCGCTCATGGCCTGCGACTCCGGTGCCTTTGATCCGCATTACGCCGGCCTCGCCGCCAGGCCCGATCACGGTGTTCGTCTGCACCATCGTGTCGTACTGTTCGTGAACCCAGCGCTTCGAGCAGACATTCGCGCTCTTGAGCAGCTCAGTCAGATCGGCAGTAAAGTCGCGGTCCTGCGCAAGTTCCGCCAGAATCGCCTCAGGCGGTTCGGCCGAAACCGGTGAATTCCATACCCCAACTGGACGGTGATAGAGCGGCGCGTCGTCAGTCAGCGACTGGTTCGGAATGTCTGCTACCAACACGCCATGATAGCGAATGCGCAACCGCGGCTCAGGCTGCACGGTGCCGACAATCACCGCGTCGAGCCCCCACTTCGCAAACACGCTCAGCACTTCGTCCTCGCGCCCCTTGCTGGCCACCAGCAACATGCGCTCTTGACTTTCGGACAGCATGATCTCGTACGCCGACATGCCCGTCTCACGCTGCGGTACAAAGTCCAGTTCCACATCCAGGCCAACGCCGCCGCGTGCGCCCATCTCGCATGTCGAACAGGTCAGCCCTGCCGCGCCCATATCCTGAATGCCGACAATCGCCCCCGTGCGCATAGCTTCAAGGCAAGCTTCCAGCAGCAGCTTCTCCATGAACGGGTCGCCAACCTGCACGTTTGGTCGCTTCTGTTCTGAGCCCTCTTTGAACTCCTCCGAAGCCATCGTCGCGCCGTGGATTCCATCGCGCCCCGTCTTTGCCCCGACATAAATTACGGGGTTGCCAACGCCAGTCGCTTTGCCGTAAAAAATTTCGTCAATGCGCACCAATCCCAGCGCGAACGCGTTCACCAGCGGATTGCCGCTGTAGCAAGGCTCAAACTTGGTTTCGCCGCCCAGGTTCGGAACGCCAAAGCAATTCCCGTAGCCGGCAATCCCGCTCACCACGCCTTCAACAATGGAATGATTCCTGACCGTCAGTTGCCGGTCTTCCGCGCTCTCGCCGGGCTGCTCGGTTATCGGCCCGAAACGCAGCGAATCCATCACCGCCAGCGGCCGCGCGCCCATGGTAAAAATATCGCGCAAAATGCCGCCCACACCTGTTGCCGCTCCCTGGAAAGGCTCGATATAGCTCGGATGATTGTGCGACTCAATCTTGAAGGCGCAGGCCCATCCGTCGCCAACATCGATGATTCCCGCGTTCTCACCCGGTCCCTGCACCACGCGGTCGCTCTTCGTAGGCAGGCGTTTCAGGTGAACGCGGCTCGACTTGTAAGAGCAATGTTCGCTCCACATTACGCTGTAAATGCCAAGTTCGGTGAGCGACGGAACGCGGCCCAGAGCAGCCTGAATGCGGCTATACTCCTCCGCGGTAATGCTGTGCTGAGCCAGCAACTGCGGCGTTACCGCAACCGGCGAAGGGATAGCCTGTGCAGAGGAGGCAGTGGTCATCACGGTTGCCTTCATTGTCGCACGGTATTCACAATTAGCGACCCGAGGAAGAGTGTGGAAAGCAGGAATGGTACTCAAATTCACCGATCAAATCCGTGCACCCCTTCTGGTTGCCCTTCCCTTCCAGGATTGCAGCGCGGCGCCGCTCATCACCGGGACTTCCCTGTAGCGCACCATCCAAACCCTGTGCGATACTTTGAGAGCACCGCCCGCATCCAAGCCGGGATGGCGGAACTGGCAGACGCAGCGGACTCAAAATCCGCCGGCCCTTGCGGTCATGGGGGTTCGACCCCCCCTCCCGGCACCAAACTATTCTTTTATTTCCAATAGCTTACAATCTCCGCCCTTCCTGCGCATTCTCAAATTGCTCCTCGAATTGTGCCATTCCCGCTATTTTGTTATCATCGCTTCACACATGGTTTGCGCTTCCCAAAGCCGCACTTGTTGTCGCCTGTCGAACGTCTTCGACGGGTGTCCTTGTAATTTCTAATCTCCCCACCATCCGATTCCGAAGACGCGCCCCTAGCTGAACCGCCGGGTCTGTCTTCTTTCGTGCCGGCCTTCAGCATTCCCCCTGCAAAGAGGTCCAAATGCCGGCTGTCGAAAGCGAATTACCGTCCCAACCGCTAGTTGAGCGCGCTCTGCCCGCGACTCCACGGCCCTTGACCCACGTGCGTCTCCTCGAGGCGGAGAGCATCCATATCCTGCGCGAAGTCGCCTCTGAATTCGAGCGCCCAGTCATGCTCTACTCAATCGGAAAAGACTCTTCAGTGATGCTGCGCCTGGCGCAGAAGGCTTTCTATCCCGGCCCCATTCCCTTCCCGCTGCTCCACATTGACACCGGCTTCAAGTTCGCCGAGATGCTCACCTTTCGCGATGCAATGGCCCGCTCCGTTGGCGCGGAACTGCTCGTCTGGCGCAATGAAACCGCCATTAGCGCCGGAACCAATCCCATCGCGCTCGACACCAAACGCTGCTGCGGCCTGCTCAAGACTCAGGCGCTGCTCGATGCCCTGCGCCACTACAACTTTGACGCTGCCTTCGGTGGTGCGCGCCGTGATGAAGAGAAATCCCGCGCCAAGGAGCGCATCTATTCCTTCCGCGATAGCGCCGGCCAGTGGGATCCGAAGAACCAGCGCCCCGAGCTATCGAATCTCTATAACGCGCGCATCCATCCCGGCGAAAGCATCCGCGTCTTCCCCCTTTCCAACTGGACCGAGATGGACGTCTGGCAATACATCCACGAAGAAAGAATCCCGGTAGTCGACCTTTACTTCGCGAAAGAGCGCCCTATGTATGTGCGCGGCGATGCGCTGCTGCCGATCGAGCAGGATTTCGTCGCGCGTCTTGGCGAAAAGCCCCAACTCGTCAAGTCGCGCCTGCGCTCCCTGGGCTGCAGCCCCTGCACCGGTGCCATTCGCTCCGAGGCCGATTCCATTCCCGCCATCATTGCAGAGTTGCTCTCCTTTCGCTCCTCTGAACGCGCCAACCGGGCCATCGATCACGATCAGGAAGGGTCGATGGAGATCAAGAAGCGGGAGGGCTATTTCTAAATGGCTTCGCTGGCAACTTCAGACTTTTCCATCGACGAGTTTCTTGAGCGTGAGCGCGGCAAAGACCTGCTCCGCTTCTCCACCGCCGGCAGTGTGGACGACGGCAAATCAACGCTCATCGGCCGCCTGCTTTACGACACGCAATCCGTCTACGATGATCAGGTCCGTTCCATTCAGGGCAAGGGAACAACTGCTCCTGGTCAGATCGATTTCGCGCTACTCACCGATGGCCTGCGCGCTGAGCGCGAACAAGGCATCACCATCGATGTCGCCTATCGCTATTTCTCCACGCCGCGCCGCAAGTTCATCATCGCGGATACTCCCGGTCACGAGCAGTACACGCGCAACATGGTCACCGGCGCATCGACCGCCGATGCCGCCGTGGTCCTGATCGATGCGGGCAAAGGTGTTCTTGTGCAGTCGCGCCGCCACGCCTACATTGCATCCCTGCTGCGCGTGCGCAACGTCATCGTGGCCGTCAACAAAATGGACCTGATCGCTTACAGCGAAGCGGCCTTCCGTCAGATTGAGTCCGATTTCATTGCTGTCCTCGAACAGATCGCCACTGACACCGGCAATCCCGTCGAAAGCATCTTCGTCCCCGTCAGCGCGCTCGCCGGCGACAACATCGTCCATCGGTCAAATGCAATGCCGTGGTACAACGGTCCATCGCTGCTCGAACTGTTAGAGTCGCTGCCATCCGCGCTCGATTCGAGCGATGCTGCATTCCGTTTTCCTGTGCAGCGCGTCATTCGACCCGATCAAACGTTTCGCGGCTTCGCCGGTCAGATTGCTTCCGGCACCATCCGTCCCGGAGATTCCATCGCTGTGCTCCCCTCCGGCCGCACCGCAGAGGTCGAGCGCATCGTCACCTTCGACGGCGATTTGGCCGAAGCGCACGCGCCGCTCTCCGTGACACTCGTGTTGAATCATGAACTCGATATCAGCCGCGGCGACCTCATCGTATCCGCTCACGCACCCGCAACAGTTGCCCGGAACATCAAAGCTGCTCTTGTATGGATGGACCAGCGTCCGCTCGAACGCAATCGCCGCTACCTGCTCAAGCACACCAGCCAATCCGTGCCAGCCTTCATATCGTCCGTCGATCATCGCACCAACATCGCAACCCTTGCACACGAGTCCGCCGAAACCTTCGAGATGAATGCCATCGGCGCTGTAACGCTCAACCTGTTGCGCCCCATCGCTGTCGACCGCTACAGCGAAAATCGGTCCACCGGCGCGTTCATTCTGATTGATCCCGAGAGCAACGCCACCGCCGCCGTCGGCATGATCACCGCGGCCTCCGGCAACACAGCTACTGGCGAACAAAGTTCAGCAACCACATCGGGCCCCGTCACCGCCGTTGAGAGAGCTGCTCGCTGGGGTCATCGCGGCGGCATTCTTGAATTGAGCGGCCCTCGCGAACAGATCGACCAAATCGAGCGGTCACTTTTCCTCCTGGGCGCCGCTACCGCGCGCATCGACACCACCGACGACATCTTCAAAACGCATCTCGGCCTGCTTGAACACATCCTCAGGTTGAAAACCAATTCTGGCCTTCTTGCGCTCGTTGCCGCTCCGTCCGACAGCGCTAGGCTCATCGCGCGCGCCGGAGACCAACAGCTAAACCTCAACGCAAATGATCCCGAAGAAGCTATTCGGGCCATTTACCGGCTTCTGACCCGTGCCGGCATTCTTCTCTCGCCCGGAAAGGCTGACGTCCAATGAGCACCGCAGAACTCCAAGCGCAAACCACAGCAAAACTCGACGAAGTCCGCGCAACCCTTGCTCGCACAATCAAGGCCCGCACAATCACGGACGTGCAGGATGTATGCCTCACCTGCAGCTTTCAGGCGGAAGACGTGCTTCTCACCAAACTGGCCATCGAGATCGACGCGAACATCCCAATCCTCTTCCTCGACACCGGCTACCACTTTGCCGAAACTTATGCGTATCGCGATCGCATTGCGCGCGAATGGCGTCTCAATCTCGTAAACCTGCTTCCTGAAAAAACCGTAACCGAGCAGGAAGCGGAACATGGCCTTCTCTATCAATCCGCGCCCGACCAATGCTGCAATCTGCGCAAGGTAGAACCGCTTTTCAAAGCCGTAGCGGAATATCGCGTATGGCTTACCGGACTGCGCCGTGAACAGGCAAAAAGCCGCGCTGCGCTTGAGGAATCTGCTCCCTTTACGCTTCCCGGCGGAAAGCAGGTGCTCAAGCTTGCGCCTCTCGCCGCGTGGTCCACGCGCGATGTCTGGTACGCCTGCGAACAGCTTTCCATCCCGCTGCTTCCGCTCTATGAGCGCGGCTACTCCTCCATTGGCTGTCAACCTTGTACCTCGCTACCGCTGGATCCAAACGATCCTCGTTCAGGCCGCTGGTCAGGACAAAAAGTTGAATGCGGTATTCACATCGCAGCGCCGCAACAATAGAGCGGCGCGCGGAAACTGAGGCAAGGAATGCAGTACGCTATCGGATTCGTCATCGCACTTTTCATTGCGCTCACCGGCGTTGGCGCGGGCACCGTTACCGTTCCCGTACTCGTGCTCTTTCTGGGAGTACCCGCTCCCGAAGCCGTTGGCATCGGCCTGATGTTTGCCACAGCCGTCAAATTGATTCTTGTGCCTGCTCAGATTGCCCGCCGCAACGTCGCCTGGCGCACCCTCGCATTCATGCTTGCCGGTGGAGTCCCCGGCGTCATCATCGGGTCGCTCTTCCTCAAACACCTCGTCAACGCAGGTTCGCAAAATCTGCTGAACGCCTTGCTCGGTTCGATCCTTGTGGCAACGGCAAGCTGGCAGATCTTCGTCTTCTACCGGCCGCTCCAGCCAAATGCCGAACAGCGGAATCGCAACCCACTGCTTGCTTGGCTCATGCTTCCGGTAGGCGCGGAGGTTGGTTTTTCATCTGCGGGCGCAGGCGCACTCGGCTCCGCTGCGTTGCTCAGCCTCACGCCACTGCTTCCCGCGCAGGTTGTCGGCACCGACATCGCCTTCGGCTTCATCATCTCGTTAATCGGCAGCGGCGCGCACTGGTTCTCGCACGCCTCAAATATGGATCTGCTGATTCATCTCATCGAAGGTGGCGTTGTTGGCGCAATTACCGGAACCATCGTGAGCAATCGAGTTCCACGCCGCCAGTTGCGTTTTGCACTTTGGGTCTGGCTCTTGATCCTCGGAGGCCAGTTCCTCTTCAACAGCTATCAAGCCTGGGCCACACCGGCCAAAGCCGCAGCAACCCACATCAGCGCCAATCAACTGAAGCCGCGATAGCGTTCACCGCCCGTCGCTCGGCACCGCCGTCACAGCAGCCGCTGCAGGAAGCCCAAGTGCAGCGGCCGTCGGCAAATCCTTGCCTTTATCCCAGCCGCGAAGTCCCTCCTGGAACATGTCGCCGCGTTGCTGCCACTTTTCGATTGCAAGGTCGTAGCGGACGCTCACGTTGTTCAACCAGTAAGGACGGTTTTCGCTCAGCCACACCTGGCTGAACTCGTCCTTGACCGCCGAGTAGCCGTCGCGCAAATCCTGGCATCGCCCAAACATGCTGCTGATCTCATCTACCAGGTTGCGCGTGTCCGACCTGTGTGTCTTGTCGTGCTGTTGTGCCAGCGCCTGTGCATACGTGTCCACTATCTCCTGGCTCAGTTCAAACTTCAAGCCAATCAAGTCCAGGCGTCGCGCTCCAAGATCCATTGCCGCCAGCGCATCGCCATCGCGCAAATGCGGGTTCCCCTCGCGCGCCTCCGCAATCAGCACGATTGCCCGCTCGGCATGCATGCGCAACTCCATCGCGATTGGCAAAACCTTTGCTGATACCTCCTGCCCTTCCGTGCTCCACGGGTCCAGCCAAAACAACTGATCGCTGTTCAATCCCGTGTGCGTCGGTTCCAACGCCGCATGCGCCGCCATCAACTCCTTCTCGGCCGCGTCGATCTTCCCGCTCGTATCGCCATGGAAGTCCAATCCATAGCCTTCCTGGTACGCGGGAATCGAGCTCTCGCCCGGCTGCCATGCCGCCACTGCGCCAAACAGCACGCCGTACCAGTCCATATTGAAGAGGCCTTCGCCGTCATCGTTCCAGACTGTCGTCAGCGCGCCCGTCGAACCCAGCCGCTGCCCGTCGCGAATGAATCCCTGGATGTTGCCGAATGCCGCGTTTGCATTCGGATACACCTGGTTCCAATTCGAATCGCCGGGCGACACCCAGGTCTCGATTCCTACCTTTGAAAACGGCTCGATCATCTTCTCGAACCCTTTGGTCGCACCATACTCCCAAGCGACGGCGATCATATCCTTGGGAAGCTCTGCCACGGCCGCCGGATCAGCCGTCCCAATATCTCCCCAGAACAAAAGCCTCTTATGCAACGGCGCCAGATCGTCGTGAATCTGTTTCAGAAAGTCGACATAAACCGGCCCATATCCCCGCGTCTGAACGGCTTCGTGCGTCCGGCCCTTGCCCAGATCAAACGTCTCATCGGCTCCAATGTGGATAAACGGCGACGGGAACTCAGCCGCAATCTGCGTGAACCAATCATGAATCAGCGGCAGAGTTCCAGGCTGTCCCGGCGCCAGCACGTGACCATGCGGCGTCTCAGCAACATCCTGATAGAGGTCGTATTTCAGCATCTGGTGAAGATGCCCGAAAGCCTCCTGCTCCGGAATAATCATCACGTGATACTGGTTCGCGAATGCCACCAGTTCGGCCACATCCGCCGGCGTCAGCGAACTCCCCGGAGGAGCCGCCATCGGTTGATCGACATATCGAAGCGTGTGCTCGATGTAAGGCGAATAGACATTGATCTTGAACGACGCGAACACCTGAATCTGGTGTTTCTGAAACTCAAGCGTCGGGAACGGCCCGCGGGACAAGTCATCGTCGATCCCGCGATACTTCATCGCCGGCCAGTCGCGAATTGTACCCGTCGGCAGTACAGCTTTCGCGCCCGGTAGCGGAAGCATCTGCTTCAGCGTCTGCGCTCCATAGAAGCTGCCGGACGCCGAAGCCGCGACCACAAACGCCTCTTTCGGCTCAACCGTCAGCACATACCCTTCCGCTTCCATCGCCGACTCAAAGCTCATGGCGTGCCTGGCCAACACTGCCGTCGCTTGCGGTGACCCCGTCCGCAGCAGCGTCACCCGATAGGCCGCCCCATTGCCGCTCGCACCTCCCAAACCCGCAGCCGCCACCGCCTGTTCCAAATCGCGCGCCGCAAACTCATCCTCTGCATCCTGGCCAGGAACACTCACCGTGATCGCCGTCAGCAGCGCAGCCTCACCCTCAAAATGCGCCTCGCGCGGAGCGGGGAGCAACTTCACCTGGCCCGCCGCAAAAGTGCCAAAGGCGGTGAAGAGCGTGGCAACTCCCAAAATCCCTGCGCGCGCAATAAAGGACTGTTGTCTCTTGATGAGGCTGGCCATCTTTATCCCCTTCAGTTCACAAATTTGAGCATTTCAATTCGATTCGATCATTGTAGACTAATCTTGCGCTGCTCCTGCGTTGACCGGTGAGAATGAGTTTGGAAGGCAATTTCCTGCCGGTCCCGCCCATTTTCATCGCCGCGTGCAGAACCAGAATTCAGCCAAAGGCTCAATCCATGACAACGCACGACCACCCTGATAACGTCGCCGACTCCAATTCTAAGCGCGGCTACAACCTCTTCCTCCTCCTGGTCTCTGGCCTCGGCGGCTTGCTCTACGGCGTGGACGTAGGCATCATCGGCGGCGCATTGCCTTATCTTGAAGCGACCTCCCACCTCAGCCCTGCTGAGTTGTCAGTCATTGCGGCCGCCGTACTTCTCGGCAGCGTCTTCTCCACGCTATTTGCCGGATTGCTCGCCGACTGGATGGGTCGCAAGCCGCTGATGGTCCTGAGCGGCCTCACGTTTGTCGTCAGCATTCCAGTCATCGCTCTTTCCCAGGGCTACGGCATGTTGTTCGCAGGGCGTCTGATCCAAGGTATGAGTGGCGGCTTCATCGGCGTCGTCGTTCCGCTTTATCTGGCCGAATGCCTTTCCGCATCCAATCGCGGAAAGGGCACAGGTATCTTCCAATGGATGCTCACGCTCGGCATCGTCGCTGCCGCACTCGTCGGAATCTACTTCAGCTATCAGGTTGCAGCCGTAGCAGCGGCTGGAAGCGCCGATGCTCTGCTCAATTTCAAAGACCTTGCTTGGCGCCGCATCTTCTGGGTCTCGCTTCCGCCCGGCGTCCTCTTTGTCCTCGGCAGCCTGATGGTCACAGAGTCCCCGCGATGGCTTTTCCGAAAGGGGAAAGAACAGCTCGCCCTCGCGGCACTGCTTCGCTCCCGAGCACCGCAACAGGCTCAGCTTGAATTGCAGGAGATGAGGGACACGGCGAACATTGCTGCTGAGACTCGCTCGACCAATCAGAAGTTAGGCGTCAAGTTACAGGACTCATTACTGCGCCGCAAATATGTCATCCCTTTTCTGCTGGCCTGCATGATCCTCTCCTGCAACACCGCCACCGGCATCAACTCCGTCATTCTCTATAACACCGGCATCCTTTTGCAGAGCGGCCTCTCCGACCTCCAGGCGCACTGGGGCTACGTGCTCCTCACGGTCGTCAACTTCACCATGACCATGGTCGGCGTTGCGCTTGTTGACCGCCGCGGTCGCAGGTTCCTGCTCATTCTCGGCACCAGCGGCATCATCGTCTCGCTCGCGTCAGTTGGTTTCATGTTTCTCAAAACTGAGAAGCTTACTCTCGACTCCAGCAGCCTCGTTCAGACTATGGTCACTCCCAGTCAGGAACTGACTTTGCGCTTCGATCCCGCCGAAGCCGGCAAACTTCTCGCCGCCAATGGCTACGCCGGTGACGCCATCAAGGGCGGCCGCGCATCCCTCAACATCATTTACTCCTACGGAGATTTCACAGCATCCACCAACATCGCTCGCTCTGACGATGCGGCTGCCGCGCCCATCCAAATCACGCGCGAAAACTGCATTCCTGCCAACAAGGTCGAAGCCTTTTTCAAGAACCCATTCGCCGATCTCGATGCGGCCCGCACCGCGCCCTTGCGGATCCAGAAGGCTCTCATCGGCAGCGTTCCCGGCACCGGCCATGGTTGGCGCGTCGCCATCGGCCTCTATCTGTTCATCGCGTTCTACGCACTCGGCCCCGGCGTCTGCGTGTGGCTCGCCCTTTCAGAACTAATGCCCACTCGCATTCGTTCCAATGGCATGAGCATCGCCCTGGTGATCAATCAGTTGGTGTCGACCACGCTGGCCGGCATCTTCCTGCCCTTCGTCAGCAAGCACGGCTATTCGTCAATGTTCTTCCTGTTTGTTGGCTTCACACTGGTGTACTTCTTCGTCGCAGCATTCCTGCTGCCCGAGACCAAAGGAAAAACCCTGGAGGAGATCGAAGCTCACTTCGAAGGAAGCAGCGCGCGCTAATTCGAGTTATGCGGAACGATAGAAATCGAAGCCCGTCCCTCTAACTCGAACTAACCCGACTGCTCCACAACCGCCTTCGAAAGATTCCGCGGCCGGTCCACGTCCACGCCACGCTCCAGCGCCATGAAGTAAGCAAACAATTGCAGCGGAATCACCTCCGCAATCGGCTGCAGATACTCGGGACCCGGCTCAACATACACGCAATCGCTCACCAACTCCGCCACATCTGCATCCCCTGCATTTGCGATAGCGATCACCTTCGCTCCTTGCTCCTTCATGTCGCGCAGCAACTGCAGCGTCTTTTCATAGCGCAGCACCGAGCCATCCAGCATCCGATCCACCGTCGCCAGCACCACCAGCGGCACGCGATCGCTCACCAGCGCATTCGGCCCATGCTTGAGTTCGCCGGCAGGATAACCCTCGGCATGCACATAGGAAGCTTCCTTCAGTTTCAGCGCGCCCTCGCGCGCAATCGCATAGTGAACGCCGCGCCCCAGGTACAAAAACGTCGACGCCGATTGATACTTGTGCGCCAACGCGGCCGTCTGTTCCCGCCATCCATCAAGTTGTGATTCGATGCTGTCAGGCAACGCGCTCAAATCTGCGATGTGCTGTACCAGCGCACCGGCATCGATTCGTCCCACCCGCTTGCCTTCGTAAAGCGCCAGAATATAAAGCACAACAAGTTGGCAGGTGAAACTCTTGGTCGCCGGAATCGCTCGTTCTACGCCGGCCGCCAACGGCATGGAAACATCGGCCTCGCGCTCCATTGAAGACCCCGCCGCATTCGTAATCGCCAACGTCTTCTGCCCGCGCAACCGCGCCTCGCGCAGGGCCGCCAGCGTATCCGACGTCTCGCCCGATTGCGAAAGAACCAGCACGCTGGGATGCCGCACATTCTGCTGATAATCATTGCCGCGGCTACTGTATTCGCTGGCGTACTCCACATCCACCGCCAGCCCGCACAGATCCTCCAGCAAAATCTCGCCGGCCAGCCCGCTATGCCGGCTTGACCCCGACGCGGCAATCAGAATCTCGCCCTCCGGTATTGACCACCCCGCCAGCATCGCAGCTACATCCGGCTTCAGCAGTTCGTCCTTGAGGTAAAGGGCCAGCGTCCGCCGGATTGCCTCCGGCTGTTCGTAAATCTCACGCAACATCTCATGGGCGAATGTCTGCATGTCCCCATCCTGGCGTCGTTTCCGTTCCGAATGGTCGACACCAATGTTGATCATACATCTTCTATATGATCAATATAGTGAACAAATAACCAATATATTTGCCAAAATTCTCAAAAAATCAGATCAAAACTCCGCTATTGCCCACTCAAAAGGATAGAATCGGTGCGATGCCCGATTCGTTGAATCACCGTTCCGAGCAAATTATCAAATTTCTGCTGCGCGCCGGAACCGCGACCATTGAGGAACTGCTCGGCGTCGCCGGCTCCTCTGCGCCCAGCATCCGGCGCGACCTCGCGCGGCTCGAAAGCCGCGGCCTCATCCGCCGCACTCACGGTGGCGCAACCCTCGTGGAACCATTGCTTTACGAGCCCTTCCGCTATGACAGCATGTTCCTGGCGCGCGAACAGCGCTATGCCGAGGAAAAGCGCCGCATCGGCCTCGCAGCCGCCGAGCTCGTCCAGCCCAACGAAACCATCGGTCTCACCGCCGGAACCACCACCACGCATATAGGCCGCAGCCTGCGTCACCGCGACAAGATCCAGGTCATCACCAACGCCATCAACATCGGAATGGAGTTGTGCAATCAGCCTGGTATTCGTACGTATCTTACCGGCGGCGTGGTTCCCTGGGCCTGGTCGTTTTCCCTCACCGGCAATGCCGCGCTCACCTTTCTCGACGACGTATATATGGACAAGGTCTTTCTCAGCGTAACCGGTCTCGATGCGGAACGCGGAGCTACAACCCTGGAAGCGGATGAAGCTCTCGTCTTTCGCAAGATGCTCAAGCAGTCCAAGCAGGTCATCGTGGTCGCCGATTCAAGCAAGCTGGGCAAAGTGAGTCCCGCCTTCATCTGCCCAGCCAATGAAATTCACACCCTGATCACCGATGCAGCGGCCACCGTAGAATCCGTCGCCCCCTTCGAACGGCATGGCACCCGCATCCTGCGCGTCTGACGTTTCTGAAACGCCATTTCGCCAAGAACTAACTTCGCGTTCTC
Organism: Occallatibacter sp.; assembly: GCA_050013695.1. GTDB lineage: Bacteria > Acidobacteriota > Terriglobia > Terriglobales > Acidobacteriaceae > Telmatobacter. The sequence goes on along the minus strand of JBEKET010000078.1, from coordinate 7,715 downwards.
CCTACAGCCGCTTCCTCGCGCTCCCTTAAAGAACTCGAGTCAAACCGACTCGATCGCATGGATCTTGTCGCTAATCTCAATCACCAGCGACTCCACCTCGGAAGGAAATAGTCTGCGCTCCCGCTCCGGAATCTCCTCCAGCAAATTCGGATAAGCGATCGCCTCGCATCCGGGAAACGCCGCAAACCCCGCCGCATCCGCCATCCTGCAACTCACTTTGATCAACTCGCCCATTCCCCAGAAACCCTCAACCCGCCGGGAACAATGATGATCGGAAACGACTGCCTCCAATTCGATTGGCAGCTTCCAATCTGCAACCAGCTGCCGGCCGACTGCGCAGTGATCCCGGCCAAACAACTCCCGTTCACCATTGAGAATGCTGCCTGACGTTCCCGCATGCGTTCCCAACAATTCGGCATACTCCTTCGGCTTCACCACCGCCAGCGCAAACCTCCCAATATCGTGGAAAACACCCGACGTGTACGCTACGTCCTTATCCATGAACCCTGCTGAAGCCAGTTGTTCCGCAATCAGGGCGCATGCCAGGTTGTGCCGCCAAAGCAGCCGCATCACCGGGTGGCTCAGCGACTTCCCAAGATATGCCCTCACCGCAACAGTCAGGCACAGCCCCTGCAAGTGATTCGCGCCCAGCACGGCGATCGCCTGCAGGATGCTACTCACCGGAAACCGCGGCGCATAGAGCAAAGAATTCGCAATCGTAAGCACCTCGCTGGCAAACACCGCATCCGATGAGATCAAGTCACTCAGCTCGTGCAATTGCACATTCTCGTTGCTCACCAGTTGAAGCACCCGGATCGCCACTTGAGGAAACGGCGGGAGCCGCAATTGCGCCCACGGCACACAGGCTTCGTCTCTTCTCCGCTCAATCCGCACTGTATGCATCCCCATTCTGCGACGCAAAACGTTCCAAACCACGCCACACGAATCCGTCCCGCCAGACTTCTTGCCCCTTTTCGTGTCCGGCTCGTTCGCCGCAGCGTCAGCATATTTGCGCCGGCCTGAATCCTACTTCGGCAAAAAGACGCAATTCTAGAGGCGCGAAGTCGAATCCGCACTCGAAGATTTCCCCGGCCCTTTTGCCGGTGGCGAATTGGGATGCCTGCATCGCATGAAGCCTGTGCAGAGGATTAACTGATTGCGCGGTGAAGCGCCGCTGAGACATTCTCGGTTTAGAGCGCAGTTGCCATATGTTGCGCGGTCGATTCCTCGCCCACGGCCAGCCGCGTCAGGGTCAGCACCGTGATGTCGTCGTCCTGGCCAAAATTGACTGCGGCCAGTGTCGCCTCGGCCGCATCCGGCTTCCTGCCGAAGAGCGTTTCCACCCGTGCAAAACTGTAGAGTTCGCCTGACTGGCTGCGGGCCTCCAGCAGCCCGTCAGTATAAAGCGCAAAATGGTCGCCCGTTCCCAGACGAACCGCTGTCTCCTCGTAGCTTGCGCTCGGGTGAATCCCCAAAGGCAGTGCCCCCGGCAAATTCATTTCGTGTTTATTCAAAAACGGCGCCGGGTGTCCTGCGCTCGAAACCACGCAGTTGCCGTCGCGATCGAGACGCATCGCAATACAGGTGGCGAATCCCCCTTGCAAGCGGCCAAAAAGCCGTCGATTCAGTCCCGCCAGAATCTCAGCGGGGCTCGAAGAATAGTCGGCAATCATGCGGGCCGCACCCACGATCAACGAGACTGCCATGGCCGCCTTTAATCCTTTCCCGCTCACGTCGCCCAGCAGCACCAACGTCGAGCCATTCTCCAACGGGATGATCTGAAAGAAGTCGCCGCCCACCTGCTGCGCCGGCCGGTACGCGCTGGTCACCGCGAATCCCGGCAGCGAAGGCAGTTCCTCCGGCACCAGCACCTGCTGCACTTCGCGCGCGTTTTTGAACTCTTGTTCCAACGCCGCCTGCCTGCGCCGGTCTTCTGCGATATAGCGATACACCGCATACACAAGCGAAATCAGCAGCAGAACCTGCGCAATGCTCGACGCATTGATGGCGTTCCCATTGACGGTGAACAGCGGAGCCGCAATCGTCGTGGAAATCGTCCAGTGTGTGAACCGCTGCCCTTGCTCTGAGGCGATGCGGACGACGTTGATCATGTCCCACGTGAATGCGAAGATTGCAACCAGCCAGCGCGAGAGTTCCAGGCGCTTCCGCTGAATTACCGCAAACGCCACAAGCACCAGTGCAAAGGCCTCGCAGGTGGTAAAGATGGCGGTGCAAATTGCGTCTGCTATCTCAACCTGCGATGCCAAAAACGAACCTGTGCCAATGAAGGACAACGTCCCGTCCACTGACGTGACGACAATATTGAGAATCGCAAGCGTCCGCGCGAAGCGCATCAATCCTTTGCTCTCGTGCAGGTCGAGCAGCCAGATCAAAACAAACCACAGCGAGACGTCTGTCAATCCGAAGAATGGCTGCGAAATTCCTATTGCAAAATCGAACGACCATGGGATTCGCAGTCCCAGGAAAAGCGTTACCCCCAGTGGACCCAGGAAAAACCCGGCAATCCAGAACAGCACCCACTGTGTCCGGTCGCGGAGCCACGAAAACAGCGCCAGCACAACCACCAGCAGCGAAATAAAGTCGACTGCCCAGATGAATTGCCTGCTGCGCATCCAGCGGTAGTCGCTCACCGCCTTCATCGCTGCAATCGCACTTGGGCTCCCAACAATTGGCGCCGAGGTAAACCCACCCAATTCGCCAGAGTCGAATGAGACCGGCGGAGCCTTCCACATTCGGAACGCCAGCACCCCATCCCGCACCGGTCCCAGCCCAAACGTCCGAGGCGGCGGGCTGTAATACCACTTCGGATGAGGTGGGAGGACGCCAACCTGTGCCACCAGCACCCCATTCCAGTAGATCTCGCACGCATCCTGAATCGGCGGCAGATAGAGCGCCAGGTCGGGCAATGCTCCCGGCGCAGTCGCAATGTGAATATGCCGCCGGTACCACGCGTACCCCGCGTAATTCGGATGTGTCTGCGCGCCCCAGGTCGCATCAGCGCTGAGCTGTTCCCATTTGGAATCGTCCAACCCCGGCGCGGACCAGCCCATGTCATCGCCCATGTGGAACTGCCACTTTCCATTCAACGGAGCGGTGCCTTTACCCAGCCCGTCCAGGTTCAACGTCGGCGCGGCCGGCGCTTGTTCCCCGTGGGCCAAGGCAAAACAAGTTGTGACCAGAACCAGAACTTGCAGTAATTGGAATCGCGAAAAGGGGAAACGCATGACGCAAGCATACCCTGCCCACAACATTGGAAGTAAAGAAGATTCTGCGCATCTCCCTCAGGAGTTGGCGGGCGGCCGTGGGCCCTGGAGAGATTACGATAGACCTGTGGAGCCATTCATGCCCAGGATTCTAGACGGCGCCGCCATCGCCGCCGCTATCAAGCAGGAAGTTGCCGAAGAAGTAAAACTGCTCGCCATCCAGGGCATCCGTCCCGGCCTGGCAGCAGTCCTCGTCGGCCATGTTCCTGCCTCCGAGATTTACGTCCGCAGCAAGGTACAAACCTGCGCCGAACTCGGCATCTTCAGCGACCTCATCACCCCGCCTGACACCGTTACTACGGAAGACATGCTCGATCTCGTCGCCAGCCTCAATGACCGCGACGACATCGACGGCATCCTCATCCAGCTCCCGCTCCCGCCGCAGGTCGATGCCAAAGTCCTCCTTGATGCCGTCACTCCAGCCAAGGATGTCGACGGCTTTCACCCCGTTAATGCAGGGCGATTGCTCGCCGGCCGTCCCTCGCTCGCGCCCTGCACTCCCGCGGGCGTTATTGAAATCCTCAAGCGCAGCGGCCTTCCCATCGCCGGCCAGCACGCCGTCATCGTGGGTCGCAGCGACATTGTCGGCAAGCCCGCGGCCATGCTGCTTCTTCACCAGAACGCTACGGTCACCATCTGCCACTCGAAAACGAGAGATCTCCCAGCGGTCACACGCCAGGCCGACATCCTGGTTGCAGCCATCGGGCGCCCCGGCTTCATCACACCGGAGATGGTCAAGCCCGGCGCAACGATCATCGACGTCGGCATCAACCGCATCACCACGCGCGAAGAGTTCGACCGCTATTTCTCCGGCAACGCGAAACGCGAAGCAGCCTTCGCCAAGCGCGGGTCCACGGTAGTCGGAGACGTTCACCCCAGGGCCTTCGAGTTAGCCGGCGCGTACACGCCCGTCCCCGGCGGCGTCGGCCCGCTCACCATCGCCATGCTCATGGCCAACACCGTGCGCGCCGCCAAAATGCGGCGAGGATTGTAGACATGCTTCGCGTAGGACTCACCGGCGGCCTCGGCAGCGGCAAAAGCACCGTCGCCGGCTATCTGCGCGAACTGGGCGCCCAGGTCATTGAGGCCGACGAACTGGGCCGCGCGCTGATGAAGCCCGGCCAGCAGGTTTACAACGAAATTGTGCACACCTTCGGCCCGGAGGTCGTCTCTCCCGACGGAACCCTCAACCGCCCGCGCCTTGCTGAACTGGCTTTTCAAGGTGGACGCATCAACGAACTCAACGCTCTCGTTCATCCCGCCGTCATCTCTGCCCAACGTGTTTGGATGGACTCCATCTTCGCCGCCAATCCTGTTGCCGTTGCCGTCATCGAGTCGGCCCTTATCTTTGAGGTGGAGCGCGACGCACGTGCCCGCGGCGAAAGCGAAACCGTTCTCGCCAACTGGCGTCGCCGCATCGACCGCGTCATCGTCATCACCGCGCCTGACGAGCTCAAAATCGCCCGCTACGCCGCGCGCATCGCCTCGTCCGGCCCCGCCCGCCTCGCGGCCGAAGCTGACGCACGCGTCCGGCTCACCCATCAGATCCCTGACCAGGAGAAGGCAGCCCGTGCCGACTATGTCCTCGAAAACACTGGAGATCTGGCCGATCTCCACGCCCAGGTCGCCGCGCTCTGGCTGCGTCTCATCGCCGAGAGCAACAATTTTCCCCAAAACTTGTCTTTAAAATAGAAGTAGGAGCAGATGACAGTGAACAGATGACAGATGGCAGTCAACGAAATTCACGGATCACGACTCATTGATTCGAGCTCTTCCTCTTTTAATGTCATCTGTAATCTGCAATCTGTAACCTGACCGAAGGTCTGCACAATGAAATTTCGTTCGATACTTCTGATCGTCCTCATGGTGGGTGGATTCTGGTTCGTCACCACCCATATCACCGCTGGTCCAGGCGGCCCATCTTTGGGCAATCTATCGCTCTTCGGAGCACACGGCTCCGGCTCCCCGCTCCACCTCACTGAAGCTGAAGCCGCTCCCGCTTACGACGCGGAAGAGCAGAATAATATCGCTGTCTATAAGCGAGTGTTGCCCTCCGTGGTCAACATCACGTCCAAGGCACTGGTCTACAACTTCTTCTACGGCACCGTCCCCCAGGAAGGCCAGGGCTCCGGCTTTGTGCTCGACAAGGCCGGCCACATTCTCACCAATTTTCACGTAGTCGAAGGCGCCAATCGCGGCGTTGAAGTAACGCTCAGCAACAAGCGCCGGTATCCTGCAAAAGTGATCGGCACTGACAAAGTCCATGACCTTGCCCTGATTCAAATCAGCGCGCCCGACCTCCAGCCCGTTACCCTGGCAGATTCAACTGAACTCTCAGTCGGCCAGAAGGTCTACGCCATCGGCAATCCATTCGGCCTCAGCGGCACCATGACCCGCGGCATCATCAGTTCCATCCGCACTCTTCCCGCCTCCCGCGATTCCGAGAGCGGTTCCATTGAAGACGCCATCCAAACCGACGCCGCCATCAACCCCGGCAACTCCGGCGGCCCCTTGCTCAACTCGCGGGGCGAGGTCATCGGCATCAACACGATGATCGCGTCCAACGGCGCGAATCAAAGCTCCGGCATCGGCTTCGCCATCCCCATCAACACCGCCAAAGCCGTGCTCGCCGACCTCACGCGGTATGGCAAAGTGAAGCGCCCGTCACTGGGCATCTCGTCTTACGCCATCGGTCCCGATCTCGCATCGCAAATGGGCCTGGCCGTTGACTCCGGCATCCTCATCCAGCGCGTCATCCCCGGTGGAGCAGCCGAACGTGCCGGCCTGCGCGGTGGCAATGAGCAAGCCTATGTTGGCAACACGCCCATCCTGCTCGGCGGCGATCTCATCGTCGCGATGGACGGCCAACAGGTCAGCGATCCCCAGGACGTAAGCGCCATCATGAGCAAGCACCAGGCCGGCGACACCATCAGCATCACCTTCTACCGCGGCCGGCGCCAAATCACCCTCAAGCTGATCCTCGGCGAAGCCCGCGAAACCAACTGATCGAAATATTCACTCTTCCATCAAAATGCGAAAACGGGCCGCTCCATCACTGGAGCGGCCCGTCTCATCTCCGCTTTCCTAAATGTTGCGTGAGCTGACTGGTTCCACACCTCTCGGCCCCGGCAACGCTCTGTTGTTCTCCGCTTCCCTGTCGAGGCGCGCCCGTTTGGGAACCTCGATCAGGTCCTGGTCGTGCGCCGTCCGGTTAACCTCATCCTGCGCCGGCTTCAATCGTCTTTCAATCGCTTGCACTCGCCTACCCCCTGCATCTGAACACCTGTTTTTTTCAACAAACTCCCGCGAACCTTAGAAGCCCGCCTGTACTGACTCTCTCTCCGCGAGCTCAACTTGCATCCGTCCCATCGCCACCGGCTCACCATAATGAGCCGCCACCATTCCCGCAGCCCGCTCCTCATCCAAATAAGGCCTTACCTCTGTCAGCTTGATTGTCGACTGCACCGCCATCTGCGCCACCGCCGTCTTGCTGCTCACCGACTCGACCAGCGCCAGCATCGCGCTCACCACGCTTCCCACTACCTGGATCGCCGACAGTGCATGCTGCTGGCTCGCTGGGTCCACAATCTTTCCCGCCTCCAGCAGTGCTCCGTTCACTTGCTGCTGCAACCTCACCACCTGCGTCTGCAACTGCGCCAGCAATCCCTCCGAAGGATTCGCAAGGTATGCTTTCGCCTGCCCCACCAGCAGATTTGTAGCAGCATCGAACCCCACGGTCGCTGCTGCGAACACCGGCGCATCCATAGGCGCCAATAGTGCCGCAGTTGAATCCACCGTCGCCACCGCACTCTGCAACGCCGGCGTCCAGTTCACAATGTCCTGCGCCACCGTCGTCCCCGAGCAAGCTGTCATCGGCAAAGTCAGCAGTAGAGCAATCAGCATCCAAACCCCCAACTTCACCGTGTTCCCCCTCGACGAAGCACTCGTATCAGGGTCCTTTGCCATCAAACCCAGCAGCGCCGTCGCCAATGCGCCCACCAGCGTAACCACCGTGCCCGTGCCAGCCGATCCTAGGCTGATTCCCTGTTGTGAAAGCACACCGGCCACTGTGACAAACGCAATCAATAGCCCGGCAATTGACGTCTTCGGATGATTCCATATATTCGAGATTTGATTCATGCGGATAGCTCCTTTTGAAATGCAAAGGGCGGCTTCCGCCGCCACAGTTTGTTGATAAACCCCAATTCTGACGTAGGTGTGCGAAAGGGCATGACTTGCCGGGGTCCCCAGCGACAGGTCTTCGTCGTTGGGGTGGCTTGAGTCGTGCCTAAAACCCACAAATCGAAGCTGGGCTTTAGTGTCTGCGTGAGAGCGCCATTTGCCCTTTTGCTGCGGCGTTCTTGTTTTGAGTTTTCCGCGATTTCGGCGGCGGTTTTTGTTTCAGGCTGTCCTCATGCCATGCAGCCTGGT
>JBEKET010000077.1:0-23438 GCA_050013695.1 Occallatibacter sp. | reverse complement strand
GTTGTAGGTTCGAGTCCTACCTGAGGAGCCAATAAATCAACAACTTACAAGCCGTTGCGCTCTGCTTGCGCTCCGTTACCTTGAAAAGCAAGTTGTGATACTTTAACGCCCGCCGTAGTCATCTCATCCGTTACAACGTCCCCGTAAATGTTCATCGTGGTTCTGATGTCCGCATGGCGCATCATCTTCTGTTGCACGGCAATAGAAGTGCCCACGGCGTCAAGCCATGAGCGGTGCGTGTGCCGGAAAGAGTGCGTCCCGAGATGCCCGATTTTCGCGGCGTCCGATGCCCGCACAAGTTCCCGCCACACGCCCGTGTATGAGTACGGGAGTCTGCCGAGTTTGATAAGGCTTGCGAAAATCCAGTTCTCAGCGCCCGAGTACTCAGACCGCTGCTTGCAGGACTTCAGGCGCTCCAGCATTTCGCCCGTGAGGGTGAAAGTCCGGGCGGAGCCTTCCGTCTTCACATCGGCTACAACCTGCTCCACGATGCCGCGCTGAACGCACAGCGTTGAGCCTAGCCAATCCACATCGGACCAACGGAGTGCAAGAGCCTCACTGATGCGAAGGCCCAAGCACACGCACAGTAGTGCCATCGTTGCGAATGGTTCGTGTAGCTCTTTCAGCAGGGCTTGGAACTGCTCCGCCGTGAGGCTACGCGCCTTGCGTACCTTTCGAGTTGCTCCGATGTTCTGGACTAGCGAGATTGGATTGCGGCTGATCTCCAAAAGGCCGGACCACATCGCAAATTCCACAAGCCCGTGCATGAGTGACCGCACGTGCGTCTTGGACTTTGGCGATAAGGGCAGCTCGCGGAGCCACAATTCAACGGGCCGGGGCTGTATATCCTGAATCCGCGTATCGGCCCACTTGGGCAGTACGTGGTTATTCAGGAAAGAGCGATACACCCGCGCCGTCGATTGACGTGAAGGCATCCGCTCCGCTTCATACCGTGTGGTCACGCTGCGCACCGTGTCCCCCGCCGTTTCGCTCTGTGTTTTCGGTTGGATTTCAAGGCTCTCGACTTCTTTCCATGCGGCTGCCTTGGTTGGAAATTCTTGCTTGGTTCCAATTCGCTTTGACCGGCGAGTTGGTCCGTCATACCAGAGGTAATTCCAGGTCTTGCGCCGTTTGTCATAGCGCACGGACCCGCTTGTGTGTCGCTGGACCCTCATTGCTGCCTCCCATCGGCAGGGTCAGCGGATGACAGCCCAAGCATAGCATCCAGTTCGGGCCTCAGAAACCGCCATACACAGCGGTGGGTGCCGGAGAGCCGGTGCGCAGGAATCTTCCGTTCACGCACCCACTGGAGGAGCGTGCGCGTCTTGACCTTCAGGTATCCAGCGGCCTCATTTGCGGTGAGCCATTCGGTGTCCATGTATGCCCCATTCCCAGATGCCTCCCCTGCATCCGATTTCAAGTGTGGCAAATATGCCACAAAAGCGTGTACTTGTTACCACATTTTGCGAATTAACTGTGTGTGTAAATTTGAGGATTGCGGCGCCTTTTGCGGGGCCTGTTGTTATGATTTCAAGCCACCCCTATCTTATTCATTCCATACGGTTAGCTCCATCGCTCTGTGTTGCGCAAGAGGGCAATAACGTAATGTCTCTTGCCCTTTTGGAATGTGAACTCCGCGTGTGTCCAGGACAGCCGGTCACCGGCAAGGTTTGACGGTCTAACGACCTCACCCCATCCATAGCCGGGCTTGTGCCTACGGATCAATACCCGGCCCGGTACTAGCATCATGTGTTGAAAAAGACTGTCCATCGCACTCCTCTCCGTTCGCTGACACTCACGTGTTGGTGAAAATCCGTCCTAGAGGGATAAAAAATAAATTAGATATATATATATTTAATAATAAAGGACTTACGGATTTTCTTTCCCCTCCAGGAACGTCAAAATCACCAACACCAAGCCTTTTTGGCACCCAAAATGAGTGCAAGTTAGTGCAAGTTGTTGATTCCATTGTGAAAAGTCCACTGGTGACAACAGTGGTGACAACTGTGGTGACAATAACAGTGAAACCTATGTGCTTATTCATCAATCACATACGCTAGCCAACCGCCATGCCGTCAATTGGTGACAACGCGGCAGCTTGCAGAGTCATCACCAATCGCTCTCTGAGACCAAGTTCGTCATCACCCGGAATGAAGAAAAGGCGCTCACGCTTTATCACGACAAACTTTTTCTTCTCCAGGTAATCGAGAGCTGCCCACCACAGCGGGACGCTTTCGTTGGCCGGGCCACGGTTGTAATGAGTCGCACGTTGGAGGTCCCGAATCTTGATTGTCCCGGCCTTCCTAACGGCATTCAAGATGCGCTGAGCACTCCGCTTTTTCCATTCATGATCGGTCATCTTTTCCCTCAAGTCTTTTCATTCAAAGTGCCATCTTGTGAGTGCCTCAAACCATACCTTCCGAGAGAGGCAATGCAATGAAATGAAATTGCTCTCACGGTGGTGTGGTTGTCATAAACGGAGTGTCCGCCGCTGTGTGAATCTCTTAGCGGCGGCGGTCGTTTTGGGTGCTATTCAGAGCGTTTTGCACCACATCCCCGAATGGCAGAGCGGGCGTCAGAAACCCACGTTTTCTTGCGCGGGATGCCCAACTCAGCCAAGCCTTTTTCAAGCGCCCGGATGGACAGGTCAATGTTGGCCTTGATGTACACACGGGCAGCATCCTCCAGGCCGTCCCGGTTGCCGCGTGGTTGGTATTCCAATTTGACCGGCTTGCCGCAAAGTGCCAACGAGAGCGTATCTCGGACAAACGCGCTACAAGAAACCCGCCGCGAACGTGCAAGCGATTGCAATTGGTTTGCAAGATCGGCGGGCATAGACACCACAAGGCTGACCATCTGTCTAACCGTTCCTTTCCTTCAACTACAGTGCCCCGCGCACGCACCACGAGGCGCAAGGGCGCGTTGCTGGACTTTCCGGGCGCGAAACCATCATGGTTTTCGCGGTGTAAAGGTTGAGGCCGTTGCAATCTCCCCGAAAGCAACGGCCCCATTCTCCAGCGGTTTCCATGACTGGCACGCTGGAGGCCAGCCCGCACACGGTTGACAAGGCGCAACAGACGCCTAAAGCGGGGCCGTGTGCGGAGTTTTCCCCGCAATGTTGGTTAGTCCTACTGCAATGCGCCAGCGGGCAGGACGGTGTAGAAGAGCGGCTGATTCGTGGGCGGGTTGACCGCACCGACCAACTCTGCGAGGAAGTGGTTGTCACCCCATGTCGTCGCCACGAAACCAATTGACGTGTTGGTTGCCCAATACAGCTCTTGCAGCACGCGAGTGATGATGGGAGTGCGCCGCAACCACGCGCCCTTATTCCAATTGCCGTATGCAACGAATCCCGCACCGCAAACGCTGTCAAAGAATTCATTGACAACGTAAGGCCGCCCCAAAACGAGATCTTGTTCGGGGTCAAACATCGGCACACCGCTTGTAGTAGCGCGAGTGTTGCGGATAATTGCCAAGGTGCTACGGGAGAGCATGAAAGAGTTGGTATTGTCTTCCAAACCTTCCACAAGCCCATGGCGCAAGCCGGTGAGCTGCCCGTAAACGTCAGCCGTGACGCTGGAGCCGCCAATCTGGAGCGGTGCAAGTCCGCCCGTGATGGTGTAGTTGGGCGGAGCCGTGAGCGCATTGAACAAGGCCGTGGTTGCATCCTTTGTCAGTGCGTTGGCAATGCTCACCAAGAGTTCGTCAATAATCATCGGCTGCAAGGGTGCCTCAGTGCTCATGAGGCTCTCGTAATCAGCAATGACTTGACGGCTCTTCTTGTTGGCTCCGAATGTGAAGCCACTCAAACCCATGGGTTGTGAAGTGCCCGCTACCGGTCCCTGTCCCTCGGGGTAAGCAGTTGGAGTAGCACCCGCCGAAAGAATCGGCAGATTGATGCTACGCATGTGGTCTGTACTGATGAGAGACGACCCCGCCTTTTCAAATGGCGAGAAAGCAAAGTAGCTTTTCATGAATGGCAGAATTTGAGTCGGCACAGCGAAACCTACGCTGTCCAGACCCGTGCCAGCACCCACGCTGATGATGCCGGACGGTGCGCTTGCGCCCATCTCGGGCTGCCAAGCATCCGCATCGGGTGAGGGAACGGGCATCCCCGTGATGCTTCCCATGGAGCGGCGTGCCCACGCACCAAACTGCCGTTTCAGCGCGGCGGCCTTCGGGTGGTCCACTGTGACGTTCTTTACCGTGTTGGCCTCTTCCTGCTCCAATTCGTTCCGCTTGACAAGTCGTCCGCTCATCATTGCAACGGGGTCAAATTGGGCGAGGGTGTTGCTGCTCTGTACTTCGCGGATGTTCTCTTCTAGGAAGAGAGCGCGTCCGGCTTTTGCGTTGTACGCTGAATTCTCAGCGGCAGTCATATCGCGGTTGTCGGATGCAGCTCGCGCCCTAAGTGCGGATGCCTCATCACGAACGGCTTTCAGTTCAAGCATTGTTTCTTGAATTCTCATTTTGATAATCCTTGGATTGAATTTCTCCGCTTGCGCGGGTCCTACAATCCGAGTCACCACCACCGTACTGGCGCGGCTTCCACGGCCTAGACGCCCTGTTTAGCGGCTAGGGTTGAGGTTGATGGTTTGCACTTCCCGGCTTTCGCCATCGGCGCACACGTCTCCCGTCCCCGTACTGAGGCAGCCAACGTATTCGGCACAGCCCTTTTTAGCCGTGCGGCACTTAGTTAAACTTTGGGCGTTACGCCTCAGAGTGCGAGAGAGCGCGGGGCCGGGAGCGCATAGAGCAGCTCACACCACATCACGCTGTCATCAGGGCATAGTTGCTCCGGGCACTCATCCATCACAGTGGCTTGCGCGTACCGCGCATAGGCAGCGGTCAACCGCACGATTGCCATGAAGTCCGTCGGCTCAGCCTTGAGTATCACTGTTGGGATACCGCGTGCGAGAAAGGCGACTCCAGCGCCGTGCAAGTCCCGTCCTCCCCATCGTGCCCGTAGTGCCTCCAACTCAGAGGCGGATGCCTTCTGTGCCAGCGGCAAGAATTCGCAGTCACTCCCGTCCGGGTTGGAGATGACATAAACGGCGCTTTGTGCGTTTGCCAACTGCTCAATGTCGTACATGCTGCCTTCTTTCTGTAAGCAGCGCAGTCAGCCTTACAATGAGACAGGCCAATTGCGATGCGTTCCCACGTATCTGATTTGCCAAACCCGGCCCTGGAGGGTTGCCGCCCTTCGGGGCCTTCGTGTTTACTGCCGTTCCATCCTGTCGAGTTCAATCTCACTTTTGACAACCATTGTCAGCTCAGAGAGCCATGCCTCAGTCTGTTTGGTCACAAGGAATGGCCGTGTTCCCATGACAATCTCACTGCCGTCCGCAATGCCAAACACCAAGCCCAGTGCGATGTTTCCAGTGAGCGCCCTCTCGATTCTGTCCTCTTCACCGGCAGCATAGAGAGGAGTAAATCCCAACACACTGAGGTCCGGTGTCACGTAACCAACGGCTACTCCGAAGTAGTCCGCCGCACGTGGGCGCGTGCCGTGTGTCTCATCCGCTATCCGCATCCCGATTTCGCGGTGCAACGTCCTTGCGGCTGTCAGAGCCGCATTCGGTGTCTTCAATTCGCTAGCCGGGGGCCGCCCGTTTGTTAAATTGCGCTGGACCTTTTTAGCTACGGACATTTCATCCAGAGCCTTCTGTCTCCCCACTTCTCTACGCTCTTTTCCGGCCTTCACTGAAATTGCCATTTCACCCTCCAAAATGCCCTCACAATACCTTAGACGCAGGAAACCTAGAAAAGTTGCAAAAGTATTACAAACTATTTTTAACGCCTGTAACTGCTTTATTTGCAGAGTGCCCCGAGAATGTCCCGAGTGTGCAAACGCGGTTTTGCGAGACATGGGAGATTCGATCAACATGAATGTGGAGACTTTCACGACTGTTGGAAGCTGCGCCGTTATGTAGAATCATTTCGAACGGAGTGATGACTTGGCAAAGCGACAGAAACTCACAAATAGCGCGGATGAGGCCAGCCTGGCCATGATGCTATCGACGGACGCCGTATTTGCGATTCCGTACTTTCAACGGCCTTACAAGTGGAAGCCCGAAAGGTTGCAGCAACTGGAGCGGGACATTCTTCAACTCATCGATGGGACCACTGACAACCACTTTCTTGGTGCAATCATCATTCACGGTCGTCCAACCAACCCTTCGGAACCGGATGTTTACGAGGTAATCGATGGTCAGCAGAGAATCACGACCATTTTCATCTATCTGTGTGCGATTGTTAGGACTCTCTGTAAGCAAGGCGAATATGACGAAGCCGCTGGCCTTTTCCTGAAATACATCGTGATTAACCGCCAAACGTCTTTGATCTCGAATGCGAGACTTCAATCAAGCAAAGATGACCGGAAGCAATTGAATCGCGTCGTCCAAGATTTAACTAATGACGACGATTTTTCTTCCAAGTTACCCTCATTCAAGTTTAAGCCGCTGCCATCAGTCGGCAGTGAAGCGGGCCGACTCTGGAGCAATTACAGGGCGGCATTGCGATTTCTTTCGAACCAAACGAAACTCGAATCCATCGAACGACTCCGGCAGATTTATGTCGCTTTGCTTGAACAAATTTCCGTCGTCCAGATCGATGTCTTTGACCCGGTCAATGGGCCAAAAATCTTTGATAGCCTGAACTCGCGTCAAGAGCCTATGACGACGGGAGACCTTGTTCGCAATGAGATTTTCTCGCGCGTTGCCGACCTACATCCAGACGAAGTGGAAAGCCTAGATCAGCAGTTCTGGCAGCCCTTCTATGAAAAGTTCAAGACATCAAACAAATCGCTATTCGATGATTATTTTTTTCCGTTCGGCTTGATCAAGAATCCGAACCTCAAGAAATCGGATGTCTATTCTCACCTGAGGCAAGAATGGATTAAGGAAAAGGACCCATCAGTCATCATCAAGGACCTTGCTTCTTACCAGGATGCCTTCCTCGATTTGGAGAACAGGACAAACAACCAGAATCACGGCAAGAAAATTGCATCTGCTTTTGCGAGAATCAGCGCAATAACACCGTCCTCAACTTATCCATTCTTGATGCAACTCTCGAACGGCTTGAAGAGCCAAACTGTTTCCGAACAGAATGGTCTAGAAATACTCAATCTTCTTGAATCGTTCCTCGTGCGAAGAGCAGTTTGCGGACATGAGCCGACTGGACTCCATGCAGTGTTCAAACGACTGTGGGAGGAGTGTGCCGGTAATCCCGATGCAGCCAAAGTCACAGGCGGAATTCGCAAACATAAGACGGTTGTTTGGCCTACAACCGATGACGTACGCAATTGTGTTTCCGAGCGACCCCTATATGGCTCCTCGATAACAAACTTCGTGCTAGTCGAATGGAACAAGAGTCTTGGAGGTGATCAACCAACCGTTGTTCCTTGGATTGAGCACGTTTTGCCAGAATCGCCTTCGGAAGGTTGGAAGTCCGATTTTACAGAGGAGCAGCATAAGACGTGGAAGGATCGGCTTGCAAATCTTTTGCCTCTTACCCAACCAATGAACCAAGAGCTTGGAAATGCAGCGTATAAGGTGAAACGAAAAGTGTACCTAGAAGATTCGATGTTTAAGGGGGCGAGGGAATTTGCGAAGGAGAATGAGTTTTGGACACCGAAGGAGTTCCATGCGCGGTCCGCGAAATTGGCCGAATGGGTAATTGAGCGCTGGCCTTCGTAGTAAGATCCCGCCCAATGGTGGCGCATCCACCGCCGCGACATCAATCATGCGGCCCTTTGAGCGCAAGCAGGGCGTCCTCACCTTTGGGCATCCCGAGGCCATGCACAAGCGGAACTATCGCAGCATCCTCGTACCACACGCTTTGTGTGAGCGCGTGGTCAATGGGCTGACGGTCAAGTGACACAGAGCCCGTTTCATGGCCTAACCGGGGCGGGTTTTGAAGGAAGAGCGGTCAGAGGATTAGGATGGTGCCTCTGAATCCCACAGCGGTACACAGGGGCCGTCTACTTATGGAGGATCGTCATGGCAGAAATGAAACCGGGAGATGTGCGGGTATTCAACGGAGGCAAGGCTCTGGCGGTTGCAGTCGGTATTTGGGCAAAGCGTGAGAGAGAGCATCTACGCATCGACATCACGGGGTCTGGCGGACACACCACAATAAGCAACAATCCTGCATCAGAGCGTTATCATCGAACGCTGTTCCGCAATATGCGAAGGATACTGATTGCCAACGCAGTATGGGAGTTTGGCGAAGAGGGCGCAGAAACCGAGGAGCGGTCATGACAGTAGGGGAATTGAGAAAAAAGCTGGAGGGAATTGATCCGAAGACATCGGCTGTAATTTACCGTGAGACTGATGCCGGAACTGAGTTCTTCGAGATAAGTGATGTCAACCCGAGCGCGGGCACACCAATTCGGAATGAAGACACTGGCAAAGCGGGATTTCGGTTTGAGAGTGCGGGTCCGGCAACATGGCTCTTCATTTCGATAGAAGATGCGTAACGGTAACTGGCAACTGATGAGGAAATGCGTACATGCTTCCCATTAACCTGAACGATTTGACGCCTTCACATATTCAAGACCTTATCGATTCGGAGGTATCGGAGAGCCTAACGCTGGAATACAAGCAGGAATTGCCGAGCAACCAAAGTGAAAAGAAAAAGGACTTTCTCTACGAAGTTGCAGCGATGGCAAATGCCGGAGGTGGAGACATTGTTTTCGGCATAGTGGATAGGCCGGGCGCTGACAATCAGTCCACAGGGATAGCAGACAGCCTATCAGGAATGAAGCTGCAAAATGAGCAAGCTGAGAAAGACCGGCTCTCAAACCTCATCCGAGACAGCATCGATCCGCGTCTTGCCGGAATTGCTATGCGTTCGGTCCAATGCGGGGACGGAGAGGTGCTGGTACTTCGCATTCCTCGCAGTTGGAGCAAGCCTCACATGGTCACCATCGACGGCGTAAACAGGTTCTATCTACGCGGAGGGACAACGAAGTATCCCATGAGAGTGGACGAAATCAGAAGGGCATTTTCAGAGCAGGGCGAGCTTGGCGAAACCATCAAGCAATGGCGGGAAATTCGGGGAGAACTCGCAACCAAAGGAAAAGGGCCAGTCAGGCTCGCGGGTGATGTCAAATGGTTATTTCACGTCATCCCTGCGTCTGCCTTCAGCCGGGACGTGTTGCGCGAAAGCTGGACTATTGCGGAGCAGGAAAAGCGTCAGGTGTATGTTCCACATGAACTGCGCTCGTGCCGATACAACGCTGATGGCCTCTTATGCTTGGCTGATACTGGCGCTCAATTTACGGCCTATGGCTACACCCAAATTTTCCGTTCCGGCATCGTGGAATATGCGGATGGGTTTTGCTGTAACCCACCCCCAACGGGGGGACATCCCATGATATTTGGTCAGGAGCTTGAAAAGCAGATGGTCAGATGCTATGAAGATGCAATCAACCGATTACGAAGGCTTGGGCGAAGGGAGCCGTTGTACGCCGGTTTCTCGCTAATTGGAGTTGCGGGTAGATCGTTTTTCGTCACGACAATGCAGAGCGCATTTCCGCAGACCGCCGGGGTAAACCCGGACATCTTCACTTCTCCCGAGGTCTTTGTTGACATCGATGACCCCGAAGAATCGCCCTATGGCAAGACTCTTCTTCCCCTAGTGGATACTATGTGGCAGGTGGGTGGACGCCCAGGAACACCTTTTAAACCAAACGGAGAATGGAAACCGTTTGGAAGGTATGACTGAGCGTTACTGAAATCCCCTAATGGGGAACTGTGCGAAGGAAATTAGGCGGGAAACCTACAGCACTGACGCCTCAAAAACGCGCTCTATGGTGTTCGCCAAGGTCCAAGACATCTTCGAGTTCCCATAGACCATCCTTGGCCGCCGAAGATCTCCACGTTGGTCGAAACAGGTTTGAGATGACAGGCCCGAGCCCTGTCCGGGAAGAGTTCCGGAGTTGAAGACGCGACGACCCCGGTATTGAGGCCACACAAATGCCGTCAAGATCTCGCATTGTTGAACAACCCAACATCATTCATGAACAAGAGACCTTTGCGGAGCACAACATAGCCGGCCAAGGGCCAGCGGGCGATTGGCAACGACAGGAGCAGAAATGGCATGTGCTCGACATGATGCTCTCTTCCTTTGCTGATTTCGCATACGCCTTCGATCATGACGGGCGATTTCTATACGCAAACCAGCCTTTGCTCAGCCTGTGGGGTCTGAGGCTGGAAGACGTGATAGGGAAGAACTTCCTCGACTTGGGATATCCTTACGAGCTTGCAGCGCGGCTTCAACGGCAGATTGAAGAGGTCTTTCGCACGGGACAGAAGATCACAGATCAGACCGAATACACCAGTCCAAGCGGCGTTCCTGGGTATTACGAATACATTCTCTCAGGCGTCATCGGAATCGGTGGAACTGTTGAGCTGGTCGCGGGAGCGACCCGCGATATCACTTTGCGCAAGGAAGAGGAAAAGCACCTGGTGCAGATGGAGGCCAGATACCGCGGTCTTCTAGAGGCTGCCCCGGATGGCATGGTCGTCGTCGATCAGGCTGGGAAGGTCGTTCTGTTGAATCCTCAGGCTGAGAATCAGTTTGGATATCACCGCGACGAACTGATCGGCCAAAAGGTGACAAACATCATTCCGGTAGGGTTTGCGGAAAGGCTGATTGCGGATGGGACCCGCACAGCTGCCGAGGCGCTCGCGCAGCAGATTGGTACCGGAATCGAACTAATCGGAAGCCGGAAGGATGGAAGCGAGTTTCCCATCGAGATCATGCTGAGTCCGCTCGAAAGCGCCGAAGGGACTTTGGTGACTGTGGCGATTCGCAATATCACCGCGCGCAAACATCTTGAAAAGCGAGTTGAAGAGCGAACGAAAGCGGTCGAGCAACAGTGGCGCAACTTCAACACGACGATTGCTTCCATTGTCGATCACGCATTTATGTTCGATCCGCAAGGACGCTTTGTTTACGCAAACCAAGCGCTTCTTGACTTATTGGAACGGACGATGGACGAGGTTGTGGGGAGGACCTGCTTCGATCTTCCTTATGAGCATGAACTCGCCGAGAGGATTCAGAGCCAGGTTCAGCAGGTCGTTTCGACGAGACAAAAAGTCGTAGACGTAACGCACTTCATCAATCCATCCGGCATCGCCATATATTCCGAGTACTTCCTCTCTCCGATGATGGATGCCGATGGCGCAGTTGAATTTGTTGCGGGAGGCGGCTTCGATGTAACCGAACGAAAAACTGCGGAGGTGCACCTGGCCCAGATGGAAGGCCGATATCGCGGACTGATGGAGGCAGCCCCGGATGGAATGGTCGTCGTGAATGAAGCCGGGGAGATTGTGCTGTTGAATGCTCAGGCTGAGAATCAGTTTGCATATCGACGCGACGAACTGCTAGGCCAAAAAGTGACAAACATCATTCCGGACGGGTTTGCGGAAAGGCTGATCGCAGATGGAACACGCACTGCTGCGGAGGCACTGGCGCAACAGATCGGAATGGGGATTGAACTGATAGGACTGCGGAAGGATGGAAGTGAGTTTCCCATCGAGATCATGCTGAGCCCGCTCGAAAGCATCGAGGGAATTCTGGTGACCGCAGCGATCCGCGACATCACTGTGCGCAAAGACGCGGAAAGGCAC
This sequence comes from Occallatibacter sp., assembly GCA_050013695.1. Lineage (GTDB taxonomy): Bacteria > Acidobacteriota > Terriglobia > Terriglobales > Acidobacteriaceae > Telmatobacter. Next base: position 11,799 of record JBEKET010000077.1, on the reverse strand, counting down.
CTGGCCCAGATGGAGGGCCGGTATCGCGGACTGCTTGAAGCGGCTCCGGACGGCATGGTTGTCGTGAATCAGCGTGGTGAGATCGTCCTATTGAACGCCCATGCCGAAAAGCAGTTTCGCTACTGGCGCGATGAGCTGATTGGCCAGAAAGTGAAGAGCATCATTCCAGAGGGCTTTGCGGAACGGCTGATTGCGGACGGAACCCGCACGGCTGCCGAGGCCCTCGCGCAGCAGATCGGTACCGGGATTGAGCTAATCGGACGGCGCAAGGACGGAAGCGAGTTTCCGATCGAAATCATGCTCAGTCCGCTGCAAAGTACTGAGGGTGTCCTGGTGACGGCAGCGATCCGTGACATCACCGTGCGCAAAGAGGCGGAGAACCATCTGGGTCAGATGGAGGGGAGGTATCGCGGGCTGCTGGAAGCAGCTCCGGACGGCATGGTGGTTGTAAATCAAGCCGGAGAGATATTCCTGCTCAATGCGCAGGCGGAGAAACATTTCGGATACAGCCGCGACGAGCTTATAGGGCAGAAAGTTACGAACATCATTCCTGAGGGCTTCGCGGAGCGGTTGATCGCGGACGGGACTCGCACTGCAGCCGAGGCCCTGGCGCAGCAGATTGGAATGGGAATTGAACTCAACGGGCTGCGGAAGGATGGAAGCGAGTTTCCCATTGAGATCATGCTCAGTCCGTTGGAAAGCGCCGGGGGAATCCTGGTAACGGCGGCGATTCGTGATATCACGGTGCGAAAGCAAGCAGAAGCAAACCTGGTCCAGAAGATTGAGGAATTGAACCGGTCAAATGAAGAGCTGGAACAGTTTGCCTATGTTGCTTCGCACGATTTGCAGGAACCTCTCCGAATGGTGGCTAGCTATACGCAGCTGCTGTCCAAGCGGTACAAGGGAAAGCTGGACTCAGATGCCGACGAGTTCATTGCTTTCGCAGTGGATGGAGCCAACCGGATGCAACGGCTCATTCAGGATCTGCTGACATTTTCGCGCGTGGGGAAAAGGGGATTGGAACTGCTCGGCATCTCCAGCGATCAAGCACTGCGGCAGGCCATTTTGAATCTGAAGGGCTCTATAAAGGAGAGTGCTGCGCTCGTGACGCATGATCTGTTGCCCGAAGTCATGGCGGACGAAGTGCAACTGGTCCAGCTATTCCAGAACCTGGTTGGTAACGCGATCAAGTACCAAGGCCCTGGAGTCCCACATATACATGTCTCTGCCATCAAGAATGGCGCGCAGAAATGGATATTCTCCGTCGAGGACGACGGTCTGGGGATCGACCCGCAGTACTTTGAAAGGATCTTCGGCATGTTCCAACGGCTGCACAAGCGTGACGAGTTCGAAGGGACAGGAATGGGCTTGGCCATCTGCAAGAAGATTGTCGAGCGGCACGGAGGAACCATCTCAGTCGAGTCAAAGCCGGGATTGGGGTCGACGTTCAGCTTTACCTTGGCAGCAATCAAGAAGGATTCATGAAGGCTTGAAGAGGAGAAACATGGCTATAGAAGTTCTGTTGGTGGAAGACAGTCCTGGGGACGTCCGACTGACAAAAGAAGCATTCCGCGAAGCAAACGGAGAAATCCAATTGCATGTGGCTTGCGATGGCCTGGAGGCGATGGCATTCTTACGCCATGAAGGAGCCCATTCGAATGCCCCTCGTCCGGACTTCATCCTGCTGGATCTCAATTTGCCAATGATGGATGGCCGCGAGGTCCTGGCTCAAATCAAGGGTGACGAACGCCTGATGACTATCCCGACAATCATCCTGACCACATCCAACGCGGAGGAGGATATTGTCAGGAGTTACCAGCTTCAGGCAAATTGCTATCTCAGCAAACCGGTCCAGCTCGATGACTTCGAAGAAGTGGTGAAGAGCATCAACGATTTCTGGTTGACCAAGGCGAAGCTGCCCCAGCAAAGGATAGGCGCATGAGCCATCGGCCGATCAAGACCATCCTGGTGGTTGAAGATAACCCAGGAGATGCTCGATTGATCCGAGAGATGTTCAGAGAGCCGGGCTCACGGGGCATCGAATTGGAACACGTCGCGTGCATGATGGATGCCGAAGTATATCTCGCATCGCGATCGGTTGACATTATTCTCCTGGATCTTGGCTTGCCGGACGTACAGGGATTGGAAGCCGTGCGGCGAGCGCGCAAGGCCGCGCACAATGTGCCGCTGGTGGTGTTGTCAGGCATGGACGACGAGTCGATGGCGGTACAGGCCATGCAGGAAGGTGCACAAGACTATCTCATCAAGGGCCAGATCGAACCGCGCGAGCTTGTTCGGGCATTGCGCTATGCCGTAGAACGCCAAGTGTTTGAAGAGACTCTTTTTGCGGAAAAGGAACGCGCGCAGGTCACGCTTGACTGTATCGGAGATGCTGTCATAAGCACCGACAGTGAGGGGAACATTATATTTCTGAATCTGGTTGCGGAAAGGATGACTGGCTGGTCGCTGAAGGAGGTTGCTGGCCGTCCGATGGCCGAAGCCTTCCACATCGTAAACGCCACGACTCGTCATATCGTCCCGAATCTGATGGCGAGGACCGCTGAGCAGGATCGGGCAGGACACCTTCCATTTAACACGATTCTTATTCGGCGTGACGGATCGGAGATATGCATCGCAGACTCCGTTGCCCCTATTCATGATCACAACGGGCGAGTTGTCGGGTCGGTAAAGGTATTTCGCGATATGAGCGATGCGCGCGCGATGGCCGAACAAATAGCTCACTTGGCAGAGCACGACTTTCTGACTGGATTGCCAAATCGGGTGCTCTTAAACGACCGGATTGGTCAGGCAATCGCTTTGGCGCAGCGGAACCAGAACAAAGCAGCGTTGCTATTCATGGATCTGGATGGTTTTAAGCACATCAACGATTCATTGGGACATCAAACCGGCGACAGGCTTTTACAATGTGTCGCAAATCGACTGCTCGATTGCGTCCGCGCGCCGGACACTGTTAGCCGGCAGGGAGGCGATGAATTCATCGTGCTTCTTCAGGGTGTGACACGACCAGAGGATGCTTCCATTGCGGCAAAAAGACTCCTCTCCTCACTGGAGGAGACTTTTTCGATGGGCCAGAACAATCTTCACATCACCACAAGCATTGGCTTGAGCCTTTATCCCGACGACGGCCTCGATGCCGAGACGCTCATTAAGAACGCGGATACTGCGATGTATCAGGCAAAGGAGAATGGCCGCCATGGTTTTCAGTTTTTCAGGCCGGAAATGAACGTCCGGGCCGTGGAGCGTCAATCTATCGAAGAGGACCTTCGGCGTGCTCTGGAACGAAAGGAATTCACGCTCCATTACCAGCCCAAGATCAATCTGACTACGGGGACAATTACCGGTGCGGAAGCGCTCCTGCGCTGGTCGCATCCCACGCGAGGATCGGTCTCTCCGGCGCAGTTCATTCCCATTGCGGAAGACTCCGGCTTGATCTTGCCAATTGGTGCGTGGGTTTTGCGTGAAGCATGCACCCAATCTCAGGCATGGGTGGACCAGGGCTTGCCCCTAGTGTCGATGGCCGTGAACGTCTCCGCGGTCGAGTTTCGCAATCTAAACTTTCTGAATAACCTGTTCGCAACCCTAAGTGAGACTCGCCTGGACCCGAATTCTTTGGAGTTGGAGGTTACCGAAAGCGTTCTGATGAAGAACGCCGAACACGTGGCATCCATCCTCCAAAGCCTGCGGGAAAAAGGTGTGCGCGTGGCGATTGACGACTTCGGTACTGGCTACTCCAGCCTGAGCTACCTGAGGAAATTTCCGCTAGACGCACTCAAGATTGATCAGTCTTTCGTGCGCCAGATTGCCAAATCACCCGACGAGGCGACAATCGTGAGCGCGATTATCAGCATGGGCCGAAGTCTCCATTTGAGGGTTATTGCCGAGGGTGTTGAAACGGCTGAAGATCTTGCGTTCCTGCAGGATCACGGATGTGAGGAGGCCCAGGGTTACTATTTCAGCCGACCGGTGCCTGCCGACCAGTTTGCCGCGCTCCTCGCGGCGAATGGAAGCATTCACGTTCATGAGGCCGTGGGTCAAATGAGCGTTTTAAATGGCGGGAAGAATGTATCGGAAGCGCCTACTCTGTCCTTCAATATGCGAAAGCTGAGGCATCGGAACCTCGAGAATCTCAGGCTCGTTGCGCAGGAGGAAAGCAAGCAGGCTGTTGGAAATTGACATAACCACCGGAAGAGCCCGGACTCCATTTTGTGAGTCATTCAATGCGGCTTTGGTAGGGGTCGCTAATGCTGTGCGCACGACGTTCACTGTCTGGAACGAGCAGATGCAGCGCCGGGAAGAAGAGTGGAAGCAAACCAGGTTTAAATGCAGCCCAAGAAGCCGGTTTGACAGATCCCCTGTTAGCGCGTAGGGCGAGACCATTGCTTCTCTTTATAGTATCGGCGACCCAAAGCCGCAATTCTAGTACGCTACCAGGGCCGCGGCCAGCCTGGGATTGGGACTTTGCAATGCGAAGTTGCAGTTGGTTTCTAATGCAACGAAAAACCTAAAGACTGCAGGCCGTCACGGCTGATGTCGCGGATTCGAGCCCCGTCGTCCCCGCCAGATTCGAAAAGGACTTGATTCCTTTTGGCATGTGACACGAAGGTCCAAACAAGGGTCCATCAGGAAAATAGATACATCTGGGACGCATGGAGAATTCGAGTTTGAGGAAAAGAAAAAGCTCCCGATGATGGGAGCTTTTTGCATTCGATGGGATGCAAATTAAGGAGTGCGATTCGGCAGGTTTATCACGACGCCCCATCTTTTCCACGCAACCGTCGCATCTTGCGGGCGATTTTCGGATCAGCGTTCGAAGTCCCTCTCATGGGCAGGTATTGGCGCCGCTGCCTGCGGTTACCGGGTAATACGCTGGGCCGCTGCCAGATTGCGCGTTCCACACTTTTACATAGAGCTGATCGCCGGGCTTGATGCAACCGGCACTGGTGCCGTAGGAGCCTGTGAATCCGGTGATGACGATCTGCGTGTCGGTCCACGAAGAGACGGAGAGGGTCACTGAATCCCCGGGGTAGCCCCCGTACCAGGGCGTTCCGGTGGGATCGGCGAACAGGATGTGGCTCGAGTCGCCGTTGTAAGCAGACTGCGTGCCAAAGCCCGAACCGGTGATGGTGATGGTCTGTGTCTGCTGCGGAAGAACTGCGCTGACCGAGGTGATTGTTGGACCCGGAACGCAGGTATTGGCGCCGCCGCTCGCGGTGATCGGGTAGAACGCCGGGCCGTTGCCAGTTTGGACATTCCACACTTTGATATAGAGCTGATCGCCGGGATTGATGCACATGCCATCGGTTCCGTATTGTCCAGTGAAGCCGGTGAGCACGATCTGCGTATCGGTCCACGAGGAGACGGAGAGGGTCACTGCGTCTGCGGTGTCTCCAGCGTACCAGGGGGTTCCGGAGGAGTCGGCGAATAGTATTCTGCTTGAGTCACCGTTGTACGAGGCCTGGGTGCCGAAGCCAAAACCGTTGATGGTGATGGTTTGCGTCTGCTGGGGAAGAATTGGGCTGACCGAAGTGATGGTAGGAGTCAGATCGCATGTGTTGGCGCGGTTGCCAGCGGTTATCGGAAAAAACGCCGGGCCATTGCCTGTTTGCGCGTTCCACACTTTTACATAGAGCTGATCGCCGGGCTTGATGCACATGGCATCCGTTCCGTATGCGCCGGTGAAGCCGGTGATGACGATCTGCGTGTCGGTCCACGAGGCCACAGTGAGAGTCACTGCGTTTCCGGCGTCGCCCGCGTACCAGGCGGGATTTCCGCTGGGGTCAGCGAACAGGATGGAACTCGTGTCGCCGTTATAGGCGGCGTGGGTGCCGAAACCAAAACCGTTGATGGTGATGGTCTGCGTCTGCTGGGGAAGAATTGGACTGACCGACGTGATTGATGGAACCAGATCGCATGTATTGGTTCCGCTGCTTGCGGTTATCGGAAAAAACGCCGGGCCATTGCCTGTTTGCGCGTTCCACACTTTGACGTAGAGCTGATCGCCGGGCTTGATGCACATGGCATCTGTTCCGTAGGCGCCAGTGAAGCCGGTGATGACGATCTGCGTGTCGCTCCACGAGGCGACAGAGAGAGTCACTGCGTCTCCGGTGTCACCCGCGTACCAAGGTATCCCAGTAGGGTCGGCGACCAGGATGTAGCTCGAGTCCGCGTTGAAGGGAGACTGAGTGCCGAATCCCGAACCGCTGATGGTGATGGTCTGTGTCTGCTGGGGAAGTATTGGGCTCACCGAGGTGATTGCGGGAGTGCCGCTGCCATTGACGGCGCTTACGTTCACGCTCATTTGCTGGCTGGGTCCGCCGCCGGTAATCTGTTCGGTCCAAATGATCTTCCCGGTGAAGCTCGTGGCTCCATTTGGGTTGAATTGAACCTCGATCTGGCAGGTTGCGCCGCTGGCGGCCAATGGGCTGCTGCACGTGCCCAGCGATGGGATGAACGCTGAATTGGTGGAGGTTGGGCCGCTGGTGATGGAAACGGTGCTTCCGTAACCCACGGCGGTGCTGCCGGCACTGGTGTTGGTTATGGTCAACGGCAGCGTTGCGCCAACTGTCTGAGAAGAAAACACAAGCGGACTGGGCGTGGCCGTAACGTAGATGCCGCTGGTGTAACCGGTGAGAGCGATCGTCTGCACAGTGGCGGGATTGTTGAGGGAGTTGCTGGTGATGGTGACTGTGCCATTCAGCGTGCCTGCGTGAGGCGGCGCGGAGGTGATCAGGAACTGGCAGATGGTACCGGAGGCCAGCGTGATTCCGTTCGCCGCGCAGCTATTTGAAGATGCGGGTCCGACTGTATACCCCACCCCGGAGGACGTAATCGACGAGATTGTCAGCGGCTGGTTGCCGCCGTTGTATAAGGTGACGGTCTGCGTAGGACTGGTGGCCCCATTGTTCGAGCCCCAGTTGATGGAGCCCTGGGAGCGGTCGATAATGTCGATCGTCGAACCATTTCCCACATAGACGGTCCCATCCGGGGTCAGAGCGACACTGCCGCCATACCCGATGCCCGCTATCGGGGAGGCGTAATTGTTGGCGGCGGAGAACATCTGTATGCCGCCTTGGCTGGCATACAACGTGTCCGCGGCATCCACCGCGATGCTTGGGTTGGTACCAACGAACTGGTTCAGCAGGTGCATGGACTGGCCCCAGCCGGTGCAGCCAGTGCTGCCCGGGACGGCGCCGGTATTGGATACTCCTGGGAAGCCACACCACACGGCGATACCGTTGTTGGCGTCAGTGAAGAACAGGTTCTCATACGCGTCCACTACCATCCCGTTCGGGCTGTAGTTTGTTCCGATGGGATACGCGACGGGCTGGTCTCCCCAAACCATATTTCCAATTTGAGCAGGAGCCTTCACAGGACCGTCAGGCTCATAGCTCTGATAGAGAACTCCGGATGACCATGAAAGGGTTTGACCATCGTAAATCATGGATTCACCACCGCTGTCCGCATCGTAGTAGGTGCCGAGATTTCCCACTGCGACGGCGTTTGGGTTGTCAAAACACACGCTTGCCGCCGCGATCACAGGGTTTTGATTCTCGTCGTAAGGAAGTCCATAACACAAAGAGATGGCATTGTTATTGGGGAACTCAAGGCCACTGTAGCCGGGGTCATCGCCGGGTTCGAAGAGTGTCCCGGTGCCATCGATGGAGAGGCTGTTTGCGCGCGGAACAGAGGTGGCCAGCACTGTTGCAACGCTGTTCTTCACCGTGTAGAAATCGTTGTTGGCGTAAACATAGTATGTGCCGGTGTCGTCGGTCGTGGAGCCATAAAGGTAGGGATTACCCGGCAGATTCAGGCTGGTGATTACGCCGGGCTGGATCATCAGCTGGGGCATGAACCCAATGCTGTACATAAACGCCGTACCCTCCATGAGCACCGATCCGTCCGAGTCGAGGATATAGAACGCGTCCCGGTGGCCCCCTGGATACTGCGGCGCTGTGTTGATCGTCACCGAGCAGTTCTGAACGTAAGGCTGGGACCCGGTTACGATGGTCTGCGTGCAGCTCACTGGCCCCGCACTGTAAGTAGTGCCGTATTGAAAGCCGACCGAAGGCACGTAGGTGGCGGAGTTCGAGGCGGTGGTGAAGTTGACCACACTCTGCGATGACTCTGTCCCGTCCGTTCCTGCCTGGCCCATCGGGCGGAATGTTATGACGGGCCGCGACCCTGCCGGGTTGGCCGCATCTGGCTCCGAAACGCCCGATGTTTGGGCAGGGATAAAGTGCGCTGTGGTCTTCGCCTGGCCCAGTGCAACGGAAGCGCCTGCACCGGCCAGCAACGCCAGGGCTGCGAGCGCCGCGGCTGCGATGATGGACCAACGCGCCCACTTCGATTGGGACTGATAAGAGCTGTGTTGCATATTGGACCTCTCCTTCATTCGGCTGTTTCGGATTCGGTTGTTTCGGATTCGTTGATTCGGGATCGAGTTCTTTCGAATTGAGTTCTGTCGGGTGTCGGGGAACTTCTCTTGCGCATTGCAGGATGCGCAAATGCAAAAGCCTTATCCATCCGGAGGCGCCGGCAGTTGGGGCTGAGGCTCTGTGATTTCGGCCGGATCTGCCGTGTTGCTCCGCGAAAACCGCGTGATTGAGTGCCGCTCGACCGTGATCTCGATGCGCCGCATCGGCGTGACGACAGGCGGCTGCACCTCGTCGCTCGCTTTGGGAATAGCCTTTTTGCGCTTAAGCCACCACATTTGTTGTTCTGGCCTCGCTGGTTTCATTCGCACTACACCACAGGAGTTGCCAAAAACAATTTCATAAGTTCTCAGAAGTTTTATGAGAGAGATGATGTTTTGAAATCAATTATTTAGAGGGACTGCCTAAAGTGGGGTGAAGCGTCAGGGGATGTGGTGAAGCTTGTAAGGCGTCCTAAAACAATGTAAGAAGCAGGTGTCCTTCGACCAGCTCAGGGCGGGTTTTCGGCTTCGCTCCGGGTGAGAGATAGGAATATCAAGGACGGCAGCTTAGTGGAGGCTTGCCAATTCCATCTTTGCGGTCTTGAGGACGGGAAGGTCGGGGTCGGCTTGCTTCCATGCGGTAAGGAAGGCCTGGTACTCGGCGCGCGCTTTGGCTGGGTCGCCGGCTTTGGCATAGGCGCGGGCCAGCCCCAGATGCGCCAGGTTCAATCCCGCATTCATGGGAGGTTGATCCAGAACGCTACGGTAATGCGCTGCCGCCTTCTGCGGCTGGCCGGTCTGAAGGTAAGCGTCACCCAACATCATGCGCGCTTGCATGCTGGGCATGCCATAGGGTGTGGGGACATCCAGAGCCGCAATCGCATCCAGCGGCTCGTTCTGCGCCATCGCTATCGACGCCTCCACTACGGGGATGTAGCTATATTGGTAGGCGGTTCCGGGGTGCTCATCATGGCTGTGCTCCGCTAGAAACCGCTTCGCGAACACAACATCGCCCAGCCTGGAGCGCTCTACTACATAGTCGGGATCGGATTCTTCCTCCTTGCGGAGATGGCTGAGCGTCGCGCGGGCCTGCTCTGGATGTCCAAAATCTTGCTCCATCTGGGCCTGCTCGACCGCAATATTGTCCGCGCCTTCGGTCAATCCCTCCTGCCGGAAAGCCGCAATCTCATGCCGGAACAGGCTCTCCGCCAGTGTGTACTTTCCATCGTTCCCGGCCTTCTTGGCCGCAAAGTAATCGTGCAACCCGTCCTTTCTTGAAGCGAGTTCTGCGTCCTCGCGAGCCATTGCCGCAGCATCGTGTTCGTCAAAGGCGACCTCGTACAAGATCCAGTGCAACCCGGTTGTGTCCTTGCTGCGGCGTATGGCCTCTGCCGCGGCCGTCTTAGCCTCCGTGTAGCGCTTGGCGTCCATATAGGCACGGGCAAGCACGATATAGCACACCGGGTCGCCGTCCAATTGCACCGCATGCTGCGCGGCAGTGATGGCGGGACCGAAATGGCCTAGCTGAATATACGAGTTGGCCATTGCGAGCCACGGCCGCCAATCGTGCGAGTAGGTGTCTGCCCAGACTTGATAGGCCTTTATGCCTACGAGCATGTCGCCCTGTCCGAGATCGTAGTAGTGAGCCTCAATGTCGAGCTTCTCCTTGGCGCCGACACCATCGCGCAGGTCGAAGGCCTTCTTCAGGTTTTCCGCCGCCAGCAATGGTTCGCTCAGGTTGTAATAAGTCATGCCCACCGCTTCATAGCCCTGAGCGAAGTGAGGGTCGATTTCAACCGCGCGCTGGAAGAATTTCAGGATGTCCTGCACGCTGTGCAGAGATGGGGTACGGTCTCCCCTGCGCAAGCATGTACTTCCCAATCGAGTAGGACTTCAACGCCTCCAGAGATGGCGTCGCAGCGTCCGCAAATGGAATATCGAAGCTCTGGATCGACTTGGCCGACTCACCCAACTTGGACCGGACACGATCGACGATCAGGTCCAACGCCCCCAGCACCTTCGCTTTGTCAGCAGTCTCCTCCTTGGCTGCGGCAATTCGTTTGCCGGTGCCGCAGTCGGCTGCTTCCAGCGTCAGCAAATACTCCCCACCCACGCTGGCGATGCTGCCGGTCAGCAGGAACTGCCGGTTCGTCCTCTCACATATCTCGCGCGCTACACCGGGAGTGACCGCAGCGTCGGACTTCAAGCCCATTTTCTTGAGCGTGTCCGCGCTGTCGCGCTCCGTCATCACGTCGAAATAGGGCGACTGCGCAAGATCGATCTCCAGAGCGTGTTTCAGGGTGCTCTCGAATGCTGCATCACCGGTCGTGTTCACGAAGTCGGACAGCACCACCTTTTGAAAATCGCGCGGAACCGGCTTATGCGTCCACATCCAGGCCGCCGCCGCTATTCCAGCACCAACGAGAACGGCAGCGGCGATCGCATATCTCCGGGAGTGGCTTCTTGAGACCCCTACCGCGACCAATGGCGGCACTGGTTCTTCAATCACCATGTGTCGTCGCTCGTGGGTCTCCTGCACCACCGTGTCCCAGCCGGCGACGAGGCTTGCCGAAGAAGCCGGTAAAATGCGGCTCACCTCACCCATAAATCGGTAGCCTTGCCCTGGGACGGTGGCAATATAGTCTGCTTTATCGCCCAGGGCTTTCCGCAGCGTGAAGACCTGCTGAGTGAGAGCGCCTTCTTCCACAAAGGACTCCGCCCAGACGGCAGCGAAAAGTTCAGACTTGGTGACAACCTCCCCTGCACGCGAAACCAAAAAGGTCAAGACATCAAATGCCTTCGAGCCAAGCGCCACGCGCTCACCGCGCCTCGCCAGGAAGCGCAGATCGAGATTCAAATGAAAGTCGCCAAACTGGTAAGAGCCCTGACTTGCCAACGGCATCACGCCACCCAATGCGTTGCTGAGGATGGTGCCAGTGTAACGTTATTTGGGATGAGGTGGCTACGGCATCTACCCAATCGCGATCGCGGCTTTTGCACGTTCGGAGAGCGATTCCAAAAAGAGGGAGATGGCTGAAGCCAGGCACTTGACAGGATTGGTGGTTCCGGGATAATCGGGGATTCGTTCCAGAGAAACGCAAGTGCGTCAACCCAACGAGGACAAGGTTTTTTCGCGGTTATGCGGGGCATCTAATGCGGTGAGCTGCATTTATTCGGTCATAACTGAAACCTCATTTTCGCTCCGTTCATTACGCACTTTGGAGAGGGCGGAAATCAAGGAAGGAAGTCTTTTCCAATCCAGGAATGAGCCTGAAGGGGGTGTTTGATGCGGGCATCTTCAGATGTCTCCTTTGGGGATGTTTTCATATATTGCTCGTGGTCGTCGCGGCGGTGGAAATGTGGGA
>JBEKET010000076.1:0-23865 GCA_050013695.1 Occallatibacter sp. | reverse complement strand
AGCTGCAAGTGCCAGATTATCGTTGGCAACTTTGTTTTTGCAGGCGATTACAGGTGCCCACACCCTGACATGCCTCCTAAGCCGCAATCGATCCCGTCGAAACCGTGACGCCCCCAACGTGCGGCATCCAATTCTTGATTTGGATGCCCAGGTGCGAGCCGGGCCAACTGGCTCGTGCTGCTACCTCTATTCTACGCCAAATCCGGTTTCTACAGGGGAGCGGCGGGTGATACGGTGGCAGGGAAGCATTCGGCACGAAACAGTAAAGAGGGAGATCGACATGGTAGAGCAGGTGGTTCGCCTGACGGTGAGCATGACGGTGAACGAGGGGCAACTGGACGAGTTCAAGAGCATTGCTGCCCAATTAACCGAGGTCAGCAAGGCGGAGCCCGGCACGCTGGGGTATGAGTGGTTCGCCGCAAGCGACGGGAACCGCTTCAGGCTCGTGGAAACGTACGTGGATGCCGCCGCCGTGGAGGCGCACTTCGCCGGCCCGGCGGTACAGGTGTGGGTGCCCAAACTTGCCGCGGTCTGCAAAGTCGACGGGTTCGAGTTCTATGGTGATCCGGGGCCGAAAGTGACCGCCATGGCCGGCGGGCTCGGAGCGGCCTTCTTCCAGTATTGGCTGGGAATCGGCCGCTGACGCTACGCTACTGCTTTTCCAGGTCGATGCTTTCGTACTCGTGGCGGGCGATCGCGGCGCGAATCTGGGCCGGAGTCTTGCCGAGCTTGGTCTGCTGGTAGGCGAAAACGCCTTCCTTGGCGCAAGTCGAGCACTCGGTCCCGTGCAGCGTCTCGAAGCAACTGCGCAGGCTGGTGTGACCCAGGGCCCGGTCGCAGCGGCAGTTGCAGGGCAGTTGGTAGGCCACGTTGCCCACCTTGGCCACCTGCTCGTAGACGTGCTTTTGCCACGGGTATTGGAAGTTCTCGCCGGAGAGCTTTGCGCCGGCCAGGATGGGCGGCAGGGCGCTTACCTTGAGTGGAGCAGCGGGATGGTAGGCGGGAACGTCGTCGGCCGGATTTGACCACTGCGCATAACTGGCCGCGGTGACGGCAAAGACGCCCAATGCCAGAACCCAGCGTGCCCGTTTCAAATTCTTCCCATTGGTCCAACTCTTCATGGTGTGCCTCTCCCGACATTCTAGACGGAAACGCGACCGTACAGGAATCGGGCGTGTCGAAAGATGTGTTGGCTGGTGCTTGGGAAGAATGGCGCCCACAAAAAAGACGGCACGAACGGTCTAGCTGTTCGTGCCGGGAGGCCAGTGACGCAACTTACTTCCAGCTCCGATGCGGTAAGGAATACCGCCTCCATCACTGGAATATATACACCATAGCATAGATTTGGTCGAAGTCAAATACAAAAATCGAAATTATATTTCTGCCGACAATCCTAAACTTTCTGCAATGTTTCGCATCTAACGCGCAGGCAGCTGTTTGAGCAGGTCAGGCTGAACAGCGCCGGCAAGGGAAGCAACCCTACGTGACAAACTTTTTGGAATCTGATACTTCAACCTCTCCCCAAGCGGAAACTAATCCATCCCCGGAGTGGCTCAAGCTGGGGCTAATCGCGGCAGCATCTGTCCTTGCCGGGGGTGTAGCGGCCGCCTGGTGGTATAGAAGTACCCTGAAAAAGCTCCGCCAAGCCGACGAAAAGCCAATAAATCCACAATATTGGATTTCCGGAGACGGCCCGCACGAAGAATCCTGACCACTGAGGCTAATACGATTTTGAACGGCTCCAAATCGGGTGCAACCGGCTCCGATCTTGTCAGGCCAGCTTGTCGGCGCCGGCCGCCAGGGCAAAGTCTTTCGCGGTCAATCCGCCTGCGTCGTGAGAAATGAGCGCCAACCGCACCCGGTTGTAGCGGATGTCGATATCCGGATGGTGTCCGGCCTCCTCAGCCAGGTCGGCCACATTGTTGACGAAGGCCACGGCGTCGCAGAAAGTCTCGAACTGGAAGGTTTTCGCCAATTCACCGGACTCGATCTTCCAATCGGGCCGGGTGCTCAAGTGAGCAGTTACTTCTGCCTGGGATAGTATTTGCATGCTTTTCTCCGGGGAGGACAAGGTTATACCGCTACTTTAGATGCCGAGTTCCCATATAGGAATGCGCGCCTCAACCGGATAAATGCGCTATTTGATAGGAGGCACCGGGCTCTGCGAAATATCAAAGGTTGAGAATCGCTTGTTCTGACCGGTAATCTCCGACCGCAATTCATGCCACAACTCATTTGAAATCTTGAGAAAAACCTCGACGACTGCGGGATCGAACTGCGTTCCTGAGCAGCGCAGGATTTCAATGCGGGCCGTATCAAAACCCTTCGCCTTGCGGTAGGGACGGTCGCTGGTGATAGCGTCCAGGGTGTCTGCCACGGCAAAGATGCGTGAGCCGATGGGAATCTCGCTCCCTTTCAATTGGTTCGGATAGCCTCCGCCGTCGTAGTGCTCCTGGTGGGAATAGACAATCTCCGCCGCCTCTGCAAGAAAGGGAATCTTGCGCAGCATGTGGTAGCCGCGGGTGCAGTGATCGCGCATGACATCCTGTTCTTCTTGAGTCAGTGTGCCCGGTTTTCGGAGAATTTCATCGGGGATCGCCATCTTCCCGATGTCATGGAGGAACGCTCCGCGCGCAATGATCTTGATCTCCGCCGGAGAGACGCCCATAGCCCGCGCAAGGGCGATGGTGTAGGCGGTGACCCGCTTCGAATGCCCTTCGGTCTCGGAGTCCTTCAAGTCCAGCGCGTCACCAAGCGCCTCCAGGGTCACATCGTAAGAGTGTTCCAGGTCATCCATCGCCTGACGCAGCATCTCGGTCCGGGCGCGCACCACTTGCTCCAGGCTTTGCTGGTAGCTGTGTGTCTCCTGGAGTGCCTGGCGGTGGTCCAGCGCCCGCTGCACAGTGCTCACCAGGTGTTCCCGCTCAAAGGGCTTGAGCAAGTAGTCGTACGCGCCGCGGCGCATGGTGTCGATGGCCACGCTGATGTCGTGAATCGCCGTCACCATCACCACCGGAAGGTTTGGCTGCTGCGCGCGGACGCGTTCGAGCAGGGCAATCCCGTTTCCGTCCTGCATTACGATGTCCGTGAGAACCAGGTCGAAGGTGTTCAGTGTCAGGGATTCCAGCGCATCGCGGCCGCAGGTTGCCAATTGGACATCGTATCCGTGGCGCTCCAATGTGGCGCCGATCATCGATCGGACATGCGCCTCGTCGTCAACCACCAGAATCCGTGGCGGGCGGCGCAGTCTTCCCGACTCGCGCTCTCCCCCCTCGGCGCGCGGTTTGACCCCGGGGTCAGGCGCCCCCTTTGCCGTCAGATTCGATGCCAAACTGGTTCCTCCCCTGGAACTTCGCAACACGGCAAAAGCTGCGAAGCCGTCTTACTCATGAAGAAATTACCGCCGATTTATCAGCGTCCGTGAACTGGATCGTATCGAAGATTGCGACGAATGTCTTCGCATCAAATCTGCTTGCGCTTTCTGAACCCAATCAAAATTTCCCCATCCGATTCGCTGTCCCGGCATCGGAGTGGCAGCCCGAATCCAGCCTGCTTCTCAGGCCAGACATACTTCTATCTTCAACCCTCATCCCACTGGATGCGCTGAAGAGCAAAAGAATTCCAAAAAACTACCAACCATCGGAACTGCCCAGTTCCAATAGTTGAACTACTCCCCAACTTCAGTCCATGCCAAACTGCTCATTCCCGCAGCCAATCTTTCAGGCTTGGTAACGAAACGCTACGCTTCAAGACGTACCAAGCGCAATGTGATTCTTCGATTGGCGGTTGATGAATAAGACGCTCAAATATCGATTTAGGACTCTGCACATTGAGATTTTGATTTTCGAATCAACCTTTCCGCGAAAAACATGATTCGCAAGAGAAAACTGGGTGATACTCCATTCTCGACTACTCTTTCAGCGTTGATTCGGCTTAAGATGCGAGGGCCTGCTATTTCGGCGGCTTCTGACGGGATCGACGAACTGCAACCCAGCCCTCCTTCACGATCTGATGAGCCCGCGCAACTGCCAACGATCCAGCCGGCACGTTCTTGGTGATGCAGGAGCCGGCGCCGATATACGCTTCGTCCTCGACGGTCACGGGCGCCACCAGCGTGGAATCGCTGCCCACAAAAACGTCCTTGCCGATCTTAGTCGGGTGCTTGTTCACGCCATCGTAGTTGCAGGTGATGACTCCGGCGCCGATGTTCGTGCCTTCGCCGATCTCCGCATCGCCCAGGTAGGTGAGGTGGTTGGCCTTTGCGCCCTTGCCCAGCTTCGCCTTCTTGGTTTCAACAAAGTTGCCCACATGCGCGTCTTCCCCGATTTCGCTTCCCGGGCGCAAATGCGCGAAGGGTCCAATCTTAGCTCCATGCGCAACCGTACTTTCCTCCAGCATGCAAGCCTGGCGGATCAGCACCCCATCCCCCAGCGTGCAGTTTTCCAGGACTGAATAGGAGCGGATCAGGCAATCGGAACCAATGCGTGTGGTGCCCAGCAACTGGACAAAAGGCTCAATCACTGTGTCGGGCGCCACCTCCACCTCCGCATCGATGACGCAGGTGTCGGGGCGAAAAATGGTGACGCCGCCGGCCATCAGGCGATTCGCAGTTGTCGTGCGCAGCGTCGAGTCCAGTGCCACCAGCTCGGCAATCGTATTGGCGCCCAGCACCTCGGCCGCGGATTCCGCCTCGACCGCCACAACGCGCTCCCCTGCCGCGCACAGCAGAGCAGCCATATCCGTCAGGTAAAGCTCGCCGTGCGCATTGTTGGCTGTGAGTTTTTCAAGATGCGCCAGCAACGGCGCGGTCCTGAAAGCATAGATGCCGGAGTTGATCTCAACCAGGTTCCGCTGTTGGTCCGCCGTGAGCGCCTTCTGCTCAATAATGGCCTCAACCTCCGACGACTCTTTCGACGTACGCAGGACACGCCCATAGCCAGTGGGATTTTCCGGAACTGCGGTCAGAATGGTCATCGCCGCTTGTTCTTTCCGGTGGAATTCCCAAAGTGTTTCGATTGTTTCCGGCCTAATCAGCGGCACGTCGCCGGAGAGCACCAGAACGTTGTCGTAGCCGGCAATCGCCTCGCGCGCGCACTGAATGGCGTGGCCCGTCCCGCGCTGATCCGGCTGTTCAACGAAGTGGACACCGGCGGCGGCTACTGCATCTTTTACACGTTCCGCCTGGTGGCCGACCACAACAAAGATGTCGTCGACGGCAACAATGTGGGCGGCTGCGGCGATGACGTGCCCTAAAAGCGGCATCCCGCCGATTTCATGAAGAACCTTGGGACGCCGCGACTTGAGCCTTGTCCCCTTGCCCGCAGCCATGATCACCACGGCCAGATTCGTGCTTGTCGTCTGGCCGCCGCTTCGTTCCTTGCTCACGGCTTTTTCTCCTCCGCCGGCGCCTGGTTCGGCTGTGGAATGGTGATGTCGATGGTATGCACCGACCCCAGTTTCAGCTCATCCAGCCCGGGTTTGATTTGAGGTGCGTCGCCAACCACCAACACCGCCAGCTTATCTGGATGAACGTATTTCTTTGCGGCTGCCGTAAGGTCGGCCAGTGTCACCTTCTCGAGTGCCGCCTTGTAGGTTTCAAGATAATTTGCCGGATAGCCGTAGAACTCCAGCCGTTCACGCTCAGCCAAAACTTTATCTCTCGTGTCGTAGAGGAAGAGAAAAGAGTTGAGAATGTCGTCCTTGGCCCGGTCTAGCTCCTCTTGCGTAAAGGGTTTGCTGGTCAGTCCCGAAATGATTGCCAGGGCCTCTTTTGTGGTTTGAACTGTGGCTGGGCTCTGGGTCAGTGCGACTACGCGAAATGCGGCTGGATGGTCATAAGCGAAGCCGAATCCGCCGCCCACTTCATAAGCCAGGCCCAGTTCGGTGCGGATCTTCTGCGTCAGCCGGCTCGCGAAACCGCCACCCAAAATATCGTTCATCACCGCCAGCGTCGGAACGTCAGGGTTGCGGCGATCCGTGCCCAACCCCACAATCTGCACATTGGATTGGTTCACGTCGCTTTTTTGAATGAAGTAAATTCCCGGCGTAGGACCGGCAAAGACGTCGTGGCGCGTCGGCTCGGGGACGGCGGCGGGCAATCCTTCAAAGGCCGCGCGCAGTTTGGCTTCCATCACTGCGGCGTCGAAGTCTCCGCTGATGCCGATGATTAACTTGCCGCGAATGGTGCGATCGTGCCAGGCCTTCAGATCGTCGACCGTCACCGAGCCAATGGTGCTCAGCTCCGGTTGGCGCGTGTAAGGGCCGTTTGCGCCGAAAACCAATTTGGATGATTCGCGGTCGGCAATCCCCGACTCATCGTCATTGCGGCGAACAATGCCCGTGGCTTCCTGCTGCTGAGCCAGTTCAAGTTTTTCCGGATTAAATTTTGGGTGGAACAGCAAATCCAACGCAAGGGAGAGAACCTGGTCGGAGTCGCCCTTGAGTGAATCCCATGCCAGCGCGGTTGAATCCTCGTTGCCCTCGGTCTCAATGTGGGCTGCCTTCGCTTCCAGCAGGTCGTCCATCGCGTCGCCGCCCATTTTGGCGGTGCCGCTGGTGCGCCACGTTTGCCCGTAAAGACCGATCAGCCCCGCCTTGCCTGGGTCTTCATCGCGCGATCCGCCCGGGATGAGCACCGATCCGGATACGAACGGAAGCTCGTGATCTTCCTGAAGAAAGATCACAATTCCATTTTTCAGCTCGATGCGTTTTGGCTCCTGCGGCTTGAACGCGTGGAGCTTGGGGATGGGAATTTTCTCCCATGGCTTGGCTTGTTGCGCATTGAGGGAAGCCAGCGAAAGCGAGAAGGCAAAAACAGCGGTGATTCCGAGGAGCAATTTTCTGGATCGCCTATTCATCGCGCATCTCCGTCTTTCGCTGCAGGGGCTTTCGGTGTTTCGTCGGGAGGGGCGGTGTCGATCTCGGCGCTCGTACGGTTGCTGGCCACAAACACCTTGTTGGCCACGCGCCGGATGTCGGCCTTGGTCACCTTGTCCACCGCGTCCAATTGCAGGAACAGCTCGCGCCAGTCGCCGTAGCGGGTCTGATACTCGGCCAGGTCGTTGGCCAATCCCTGGTTGTCGGCCAGCCCGCGCAGCAGGTCGGCGCGGGTGCGCGTCTTGTACATCTGCAGCTCATCGTCGGTTACATCGGAGGTCTTCAGCTTCTCGATCTCCTTGTGCATGGCGTCGCGCATCTCCGCCGGCGTGTGCCCCGGCAAAGGGATTGCGCCAAAAACGAACAGGCTTGGATACTTGGTGCCGGGAAATCCACCGAACCCCACCGCCTCCGCCGCGATCTGCTGGTCGCGAACCAGGCTGCGATAGAGACGCGAGACGCGCCCATTCGAAAAAATATCGCTGATGGCGTCGTAGACCGCATCGTCGGGGTCGCGGAAGTCGGGACGATGATAGCCCTCAATGTAGATAGGCTGCGTCTGCTCGCGGATGGTCACCGTCTTCTCAGCGAACTGCTTCGGCTCAACCGTCGTCATCTCCTCTGGCTTGGGGCCGGCCGGCACTTTGCTGAAATACTTCTCCAGCATGGGCATCGCTTCAGAAGCCTTCACGTCGCCCACCACGGCCACCACAATGTTGGCGCCGACGTAATACTTCTTGTGAAATTCCATGGCCTCCGTGGCATTGATCTGGCTCACTTCGCTCGGCCAGCCAATGCTGCTGCGTCCGTAGTTGTGGGCCACGTAAGCCGTAGCCGCGAACTGCTCAAAGAGCCTGCCTTCAGGGTTGGAGTCGGTGCGCATGCGCCGCTCCTCGATCACCACGGAGCGCTCCTTGTAGAACTCCCGCGGCACCACGTCAGCCAGGCGGCCGCTCTCAAGCCACGCCCAAAGCTCCAGGCGATTTTCCGGCATCGACCAGAAATAAGACGTATCGTCCAACCCGGTTTCCGCGTTCAGCCCTTCCGCGCCATTCCGCTGGGCCACGTCGGTAAATTGATTGGGAATCACATACTTTTCCGCTTCGGCCTGGGCATCGACGAAGGCTTTCTTTAACTCGTCCAGCTTGGCCTGGCTGCGGCCCACAGCCTTCAGATACTCAGCCTCGTAGGCGTCGTTGGCGGCTTCCACCTTGGCCAGCGCCACTTTTTCGGCAGCGTAATCGGTAGTCCCGATCTGGCTGGTGCCTTTGAACGCCAGGTGCTCAAACATGTGCGCGAGCCCGCTCTGGCCGGACGGATCGTTCACGTCTCCGGCGTCGATAAACGTGGTGTAGCTGAAGACCGGCGCTTCCGGCCGTTCGCAAATGATCAGGGTGAGCCCGTTAGGCAGCACCTTGGTGGTGATCTTCTGCTCAAAACTTTTCAAGTCCTGCGCCTGCGCGCCGTAGACCGCCATCGCCGCCAGCCCAAGTAAAAGGGCCGCGGATCGAATTCTGATTTGCATCCAATCTCCCTGCACGAGAGGCCTGAAACCGCAACTCCGCACTCTTTCAAACTAGTTCCCTTGCCCGGAGGGGGTCAAACCGGCCAAACCGGCTCTTTCATCGAGTGCCTTGCATCTGTTGCAATCGTTTCTTGATACCATGAACACTCCATGACCCCAGACCAGCCAAATCGCCCTCGCAGCATCTCTGTCCTGCGGGCCGTCATTGAAATTGGGTTCATCGTCTTTCTCTTTTATTCCAATCTCCTCATGGGAGAATTCACCGTTGCCAATGGCCAGGGAAAGACCTGGGGCTACGCCTTCAATGACATCTTTACCGGCACGAATTTCGCTATCGCCCTGATCTCCGGGCTGATCGGGTACATGGTCTTTGAATACCTGCGCAGAAAGTTCTAGTGCCGGCCGCATCTCCGTTACACCAACGTGAATTGACCTCCGAATTCAATCGCATACGCAGGGCTTCAACCGTGCATCCTTGACCGCGAGCGACCCACTTCCGTATGCTGCGAGCGGTTATGCGCTGTGGAGAGCAACACCTCCAGCCCGCTCAAGGGAGAGCCCGCATGAGCACGACGTCTTCCGTACTATCTTCCGCACCGTCTACTTCCGCAGCTGCTTTGCCTTTTTTGGTCCGCCGCGCCGCCGTCCTTGGCGCCGGAACCATGGGCTCCCGCATCGCCGCTCACCTGGCCAACGCCGGCATCCCGACGCTGCTGCT
The DNA here is from genome assembly GCA_050013695.1 of Occallatibacter sp. GTDB lineage: Bacteria > Acidobacteriota > Terriglobia > Terriglobales > Acidobacteriaceae > Telmatobacter. The sequence continues at coordinate 14,746 of JBEKET010000076.1, read as the reverse complement.
CGACATGGTCCCAGCTGGCGAAGGGATGCGGAACAAGCTGGCGGTCTCGGCGCTTGACGCCCTCGCCAAGTCCAAACCGGCAGCCTTCTACGACTCCTCGCAGGCCGCGCTAATCACCCCCGGCAACTTTGACGACGACCTGCCCAAGCTGGCGAACTGCGATTGGGTGATTGAGGCGGTCGCCGAAAACTTGGCCATCAAGACTGGCCTGCTCGAACGTGTTGTGCCCCATCTTGCGCCCAATGCCGTGCTCTCGACCAATACCTCCGGCCTGCCGGTGAAGCAGATTGCCGCGGGTCTGGCCAGTCATCGCGACCGCTTCTTCGGCACGCATTTCTTCAATCCGCCTCGCTACATGCGTCTGCTTGAAGTGATTCCAACCGCCGAATCCGATCCCAAAGTTGTGGCCGCTTTTGCCGCATTCGCCGATCGCAATCTCGGCAAGCAGGTGGTCTTCGCCAACGACACGCCCAATTTCATCGCCAACCGCGTTGGCGTCGCCGTCATGTTCAACGCCGCCTCGCTGATGCTTGAAAAGGGCTTGACCATTGAGGAGGTCGACGTGCTCACCGGCCCGGCCCTCGGCTGGCCGCGCACCGGCACCTTTCGCCTGGCAGACATGGTCGGCATCGACATCCTGGCCCACGTCGCAGCGAATTTTCCGCAAGGCGTGACCCCAGGCAGCTTCTCTTCCGTTTTAGCGGAGATCGTCCAGCGCGGCTGGCTGGGCGATAAGGCCGGCCAGGGCTTCTACAAGAAGAGCCGCTGCGCCGATGGCAAGGATGCGCGCCTGGTGCTCGATCTCGCGACTTTTGAGTACCGTCCCACAATAAGACCAGCACTGCCCGGCCTTGAAATGGCCAAGAACGCCGCCACGACGCAGGAGCGGCTCAAGCTGCTGCTGGCAAACGATCCGGCCAAAGATAAAGCGGCTGGCTACCTGTGGCCATTTCTGTCCGCGCTGTGGAACTTCGCCGCGGATCGCATTGGCGAAGTGGCAGCCGACGCAGCATCCATCGATAGTGCCATGCGTGCCGGCTTCAACTGGGAGCTCGGCCCGTTTGAGATGTGGGACGCGGCGGGAGTTGAGTCGACCGTTGCCCGAATGAAAGCGCTGGGGATTGCCGTGAGCCCAGTTGTCGAGGCAATGCTGGCTGCCGGGCAGTCGTCGTGGTACGCGCAGGACGGGAGGGAATGTTTCCAGCCAGCGACGAAAAAGCTTGAGCCGGTTCCCGCAGTTCAGGGCCACGCCAAGGTTGCCGATTTCCGCCGCTCCAACGGCGTGGTTCGCGCGAATGCGGGGGCTTCGCTCATTGATATTGGCGACGGCATCGGCTGCATTGAACTGCATTCGCTGAAGAACGCCATTGGCGGCGACGTGCTGGCGATGATTTCTTCAGTGCTGAAGCCGGATTCGGATGCGGTGCGCGACTTCGCAGGGTTTGTGATTGCCAGCGACCGCGAAAACTTTTCCGTTGGCGCCAACCTGATGCAACTGCTGCTGGCGGCGCAGGAGGGCGAGTGGGATGAGCTGGCCGGCGTGATCCACAACTTCCAGCAGATGACCGCGGCCATCAAGTTTTGCCCACGCCCGGTGGTTGCCGCGCCCTTTGGACTCACTCTCGGCGGCGGTGCCGAGATCTGCCTCCACGCCGCGCGCCGCCAACCCCACGCGGAAACCTACATCGGCCTGGTTGAAGCGGGTGTGGGCCTGATTCCCGCCGGCGGGGGCACGAAGGAGATGCTGCTGCGCGCCGTTGATGCAGCCGCTGCCATGGCGCCGCCTGATCCCAAAGATCCGCCTTCGCGCTTTGCCCAATCCGCGGAGATGGGCACGGCGCTGCGCAAGGTTTTTGAGACGATTGCGATGGCCAAGGTTTCCACATCGGCGGCTGAGGGTCGTCCGCTGGGCATGCTCGGCCCGGCGGATCGCATCACCATGAACCGCGAACGGCAGCTTTTGGATGCCAAGGCTCATGTTGCGGCACTGGCGCAGGCTGGATATACGGCACCGCAACCGCGCACCCAGGTTCCCGCACCCGGAACCGTGGCGCTGGCGGCGCTCGAGACCGGCGCGTTTCTCATGGGCGAGGCCGGTTACGCCTCGGAGCACGACCAGAAAGTAGCGAAATGGGCTGCCTACATCCTGGCCGGCGGGCGCGTGACGGCGGGCACGCCAGTGACGGAACAGTACCTGCTGGACTTGGAGCGGGAGGCATTTCTCTCTCTCTGTGGCGAACGCAAAACACAAGAGCGCATCGCCTTCACGCTGAAGACCGGCAAGCCGCTGCGGAATTGATCATGAAAGCGAAATTCATCCCGCTCGCGGTTGTGTCTCTAGCGCTGGGAAGTCTGCCGGCCTGGGGCCAGAACGCGCTGCTTCCGCAGCAACCGCGCCCGGCCCAACTCAACGAGTCCGGCCAGATCGTCGTCTCCGGTCGCTCCACCCCCTATATCATTCGCCATCTCCCAGTCAGTTCGTTTCCCGACCTGCCCCCTGCGGTGCAGGAAGCGCTAAACCAGCGTGGCTGCCTCATCCCGCAAACCTACGAAGCGCGCCAGCCTGAGAACGTGATTCATGCCCGTTTTGAGCGCGCTGAAACTCTCGACTGGGCGGTTCTTTGCTCAGCGCAGGGAACCGTCTCCCTGCTCGTATTCTTCACCAGCGCTCCCGGCAAGCCTTTCCTGCTAGCCTCCGCACCGGAGACCCAGCACTTGCAGGCCCATCCCTCAAGCGAAGTTCTCGGCTTCAACTGGGGCATCGACCCCGCTTCGCCGCAGCAAATCCATGAAGCCCAGATTGGCCTCGCGCCTCGTCCGCCAAAGCTGGACCACGACGCACTCGCCGATTCGGTCGTCGATCACAAAACCATCTACCATTTCTACGCAAAGAACGCCTGGATTTTGCTGGAAATGCCTTAGTAACCGCCTGATGTAAAAAAAGCTTGGGTGCCCCGGTCTCGACTTTGAGACCGGGGAAGAAGCAGTCACCCTGAAGTTCAAGGAGCACCATCATGCAGGAAGCTGTTCTCGTCAGCGCAGTTCGTACCCCCGTTGGCCGCGCCCCCAAGGGTGCTCTCTCCACCACCCGCCCCGACGACCTCGCCGCAATCGCGATCAACGGAGCGTTGGACAAGATTCCCGCCCTCAGCAAGGCTGAAGTCGAAGACGTGATCCTCGGCTGCGCCCAGCCGGAGGGCGAGCAGGGGTGGGATGTCGCCCGCTGGGCCGTTCTGCGCGCCGGGCTTCCGATTGATGTTCCCGGCGTCACAGTCAACCGGCTCTGCTCATCCGGCCTCGAGGCCATTGCGTTGGCTGACCTGCGCATCCGCGGCGGCGGCGAGCGCGTGGTGATTGCCGGCGGCACTGAGACCATGAGCCTGCTTCCATTTGGCGGCGTCAAGCCCAGCCCCAATCCCTACATGGCTGAACATTATCCGGCATCGCTGCTGACCATGGGCCTGACCGCTGAGCGCGTCGCAAAACACTTCAGCGTCTCAAGAGAAGACCAGGACGCCTTCGCGCTCCGCAGCCACCAGAAAGCTATCGCCGCGCAAGCTGCCGGGCGCTTCACTGACGAACTGATTCCCGTCACAGTGACCACGGCCGTTCCCGGCGCCAAAATCGGCAAGCCCGTCGTCACTGAATCAGTCTTCTCCGCCGACGAAGGGCCGCGCGCCGACACCTCCGCCCAAGCCCTCGCCAAGCTCAAGCCTGCATTCGCCGCGCAGGGATCGGTGACCGCCGGCAACTCCTCGCAAACTTCCGATGGCGCCGCAGCGGTTGTGTTGATGGATTCAGCCCGCGCGCAAGAGCTGGGCATCCAACCGCTCGGCCGCCTGGTGGCCTACGCCGCAACCGGCTGCCTGCCCGAAGAGATGGGCATGGGTCCGGTGAACGCGATCCCCAAAGCGTTGAAGAAGGCCGGACTGACCATCGATCAGATTGGGCTCATCGAGTTAAACGAAGCCTTCGCCGCGCAGGCGCTGGCGGTGTTGTGCGAACTGGCCCGGAACGGTATCGAGATCGATCCTGCGCGAATCAACGTCAACGGCGGAGCCATCGCGCTCGGCCATCCGCTGGGCTGCACCGGCTCAAAGCTCACCGCAACGCTGCTCCACGAGATGCGCCGGCGCCAGGTTCGCTACGGCATGGTCACCATGTGCGTCGGCGGAGGCATGGGTGCGGCAGGAATCTTCGAGCTGCTTTAGCAACTGAGTCGCTTTCAAGGTTTTTCGTTGACTTTGCGCAACCTCCTGCTACCATGAGGGCCAAATCAATCTACCTTGAAAGCCGGTAAGCTATGCACTCCTGTATCAAGTCCTTCAGGCTGTTGGCTGCTCTTGCTTTGTTTTCCCCGCTCGCGGCTTCGGCGCAATTTGTTGCCGACCCAACCGGCGGCTTCGCGGGCTGCGCCTGCTGCGGCACTTTCTTTTTCATTCCCATCGTCTTCCTGGCGATCAGCATTGCCCTGCTTGTATGGGTCGCTCGCGATGCCAAGTCACGCGGCATGGACAGCGCGGTCTTGTGGATGCTCCTGGTCTTCTTCTTCAATGTTATCGGCCTGGTGATTTACCTTCTGGCGCGGCCGCAGGGGATCACGGTGCCGTGTCCCAACTGCGGCAATAGCCGCATGCAGGCCAGCGTGAAATGTCCACATTGCGGAATCGGCTCTTAAACCCGCACATATGGCTTGCGGCTCTCCTGGCGCTGGCCCTGCTGGTCGGGGCGGATGCCATGCGTCCGCCGCAAAAGCAGGTCAGCGTGCGGTTGTTTGCCGCTTCAGTGCGGGGCTATCACCGATTCATTCACCCGGTCACAGGCCGGTTCATCCGCTGCCGGTATACGCCCACGTGCTCTGCCTATGCAGTTGCAGCGGTGCGCAAGTACGGCATCGCCAAAGGAGGCTGGATGGGCGCGCGCCGCGTGTTTTCCTGCCGGTCCAGCGTGAAGATGGGCACTTTCGACCCCGTGCCTTGAGGGAGTGCGTGCGGCATTGCGGCGAGGATATACTTCTTCACAACCACGTCATGAAGCGCCACGCCCTCATCTTCGGTCTGGTCGGCGGCCTCCTCATAGCCACCCTGCAATACACTGAATACCGCTTCGTCGTCATCGAGCACTCCGTCGAGCTCTACGGTGCACTTGTCGCCATCCTCTTCGCGGCCTTTGGTATCTGGCTCGGGCTGCGCATCACGCGCCGCCGCGTGACAATTCGCGAGACCATCCGCGAAACCGTCGTGGTAAAAGAAGTGCTTGTCCCCGCTGCAGCCCCCGCCCCGTTCGCTCCCAATACCGCCAAACAGCAGAGCCTCGGCATCACAGCCCGCGAACTCGAAATTCTCACCCTCGTCGCCGGCGGCCTCAGCAATCGCGAGATCGCAACTCAGCTTTTCGTTTCGGAAAACACCGTCAAGACACACTGCGCCCGCGCCTTTGACAAGCTCGGCGCCGCCCGCCGCACCCAGGCCGTCCAGCGCGGCAAAGAACTGGGACTCTTGCCGTAGTCCCGTCATCCGAAAGCACGATTTTCGATCTATACTGCAGAAAATCATCCGAAAGAATGACGACATCCGACCCCGTACCACCGCATCGTGACTCCAGCCTGATTCGAAAAAGGAGCCTCACATGAAGAAAACCGTTCTCACCTTCGGCCTGATCGCCGGCGTCATGATCTCCGTCCTGATGGACGGTTCGCTGCTGCTCGCCAACAAGATCAGCTCCATCCACAGCATGCTTCTCGGCTACACCATGATGGTGGCATCGTTCATGCTGGTCTACTTCGGCATTCGCAGCTATCGCGACAACACGCTGGATGGGGAAATCTCCTTTGGCCGCGCCTTCTCCTGCGGCATCCTGATCACGCTCATCACCACTGTCTTCTACGTCGCCACGTGGGAGATCATTTACTTCAACTTCATTCCCCACTTCATGGACAGCTACTGGGCCGCGCAGATTCACAAGGTCCAGGCCTCGGGCCTTGACCCCGCTAAAATCGCCAGGCAGGTCGCCGCCATTGAGCAATCTCAGCAGCTTTATCAGAACCCCTTCGTCAACATGGCTTACACATTTATTGAACCGTTGCCGGTCGGCCTGATCATTACGCTCATCTCCGCCGCCGTCCTCCGCCGCAAAGCCCCCCAGGGAACCACCGCGGCCGCCGCAGTCATGAACACATAAATCAAAAGGCCGGGGCGTAATCCCGGCTCAGCTTGCTGAAAAACTCAATTTCTGATCGGATGTGCGAAAGGGCACGACTTCAGTCGCGCCGCAAAACGCCCTAAATTGATAGAGATGGGGCTTTAGCCCCAACCCCTGTCCCCTTCGTCCAACCACAGCTCCACTTTGTCAGCAATCTAAGGCCGGGACGTAAGCACCGGTCTCCCGTATTCTGAAATGTCAAACGATTCTCACTAGGAGGTTACATGGCTTCAGTCACTGGCTTTGGCGGAGTGTTTTTGCGAGCGAATGATCCAAAGGCTCTGTACAAGTGGTACGAGCAGCATCTCGGCCTGGCGAACTCCGGCGGGTCTTTCTCGTTTACTCCCCCCACGCAACACCCCCATGTCGTGTTCGCCCTGTTCAAACCAGACAATGCATACTTCCCGCCGGAACAGAAAGCAATGCTCAATCTCCAGGTGGACGACCTGGATGGTCTGCTGGACCGTCTGACCGGCGAAGGTGTCAACGTCGACGAAAAACGCGAAAGCTATGACTTTGGAAAATTTGGCTGGATCACCGATCCGGAAGGGAATCGCGTCGAGCTTTGGCAACCTCTCGGAGGTGAATAGCGCCAGGGGCGACCGGGGTTGTCAGGCTGCGGAAAAACTCGTCCGGGCGGTAGGCCGGGGATTTATCCTCGGCATAAAACCAATCGAATCAAATGGGCTTTACAGGCTGCGTAAAAACTCGCGTCGGAGGGAGGCGGGGGTTTTCAACCCCCGCATAAAGCCAACAGAATCGGCACGGGCTTCACATGCTGCGAAAAAAAACCCGCTCGACGTAGACGTGCGAAAGGGCACGACTTCAGTCGTGCCGTAAACGCCACAAAATAAAGCCTGGGCTTTAGCCCCTGAGGTATGCATTCTCCGGATTTCGCCGGAAATCGGGCCTTTTTCCGCGACCTGTTCAGCCCCGGAGGAATGTTTTTTGGGAGCTTTCCTCATAAACAGCCCTTTTCCCGCAGCTTGTTGATCCCCACCAGTCGTCCATGATCTCGTCGTCTGGTGCGCGTAGATTCGCGGTAGCGGGCTCGCGCACCAGGCTCCAGCGCCGATTGCGGTACGCGGCTCAAGGCAGTCAAATACGTTGAATGGCCGTGCCAAGGATGGTCTCTCAAGAAACCTTCATTGGCACGGCCATTCCGAAACCCTGAATAAACAGGCGAATAAAGTTAGTTCGAGTCCCTAAGTCCCTGCCTCTCAGTCCCTGCTCCTACGCCTTGGCCAGGACCAGCGCCTTCAGCCGCGCGTTGAGGCGGCTCTTGTAGCGGGAAACTGTGTTGTCGTGCAGGATGCCCTTCTGCACGCTCTTGTCCAGCGTTGAGACGGTCTCACGATACTGCGCCTGGGCAGCTTTGACGTCGCCCTTGACGAGAGCCTCGCGCAGAGCCCGCAGGCTGGTGCGCACGCGGCTGCGGTTGGCGCGGTTCACTTCGGTGCGGGTCACTGTTTGGCGGGCGCGCTTCAGCGACGATACATGGTTTGCCATTGTTGTTCCTTAATCTCAGAAGATGATGCGGGCCAGAATGCAAACACAGCCGCATCCCTCGCAATTTCTTAGTCTACGGGAAACCGGGCAGCGGGTCAATGTTTCGCTTGCCGGCGCCCCTGCCTGCCCATGGTGGTCCTGCGCAGCCCTCGCATAGTCGCGTAGCCCGTTTCGGGGCAGGGGTATCCACCAAGGCACAGGTCCGATGGAAATTCATCGAAGGGCGCATTGACGCCGGAACTGATAGGCGCTACTCTCAAGCCCAGATACCCGATTGGTCGCTAACGCCATCCCGCGGTTTCGCCACCCAGCCCAGAGCTTCGGCTCCACCGCGCCTTGCGCCTTCCGGTTGCCTCAATCTTCCAACACCCATTTGCTCTCTGCCGGGCATCCCGCATGCCAGAATCCGACTCTATTCAGCAGCATGGTTGCGTTCAAATCAACTCGGCAAGCCGATAACTTTCCCATCGCCACGCCGACAGCGGCAATCATTAGCCGCTGCCGGATTCCATCCACCCGTCAACGCCGCACTGGAGGCCAACGAATCCTTTGAAGATCGCTCTGGAGATCACGCCCAACCTTGAGCCCCTGTTCGGGACTCGCGATGAAAATGTCAGGCTGATGGAAGACAAGCTCGGCGTACGGATCGACCTTCGCTCCGATGCCGTGCATGTAGAGGGCAACGACGACAGCGTTACCAGGGTCAAGCGCATCTTTGAGGACTTCGAGACGCTGCGCCGCCAGGGCATCAACCCGCATAACGGTGAACTCAACGGAATGCTGCGCCTGGTCGTAGCCGATCCCGCCACCACTCTGCGCTCGCTGGCCGACAGCGGCAAGCAGCGCTCGGCCGGCGTCAAGCGCACCGTTCAGCCACGCTCCATCAATCAGCGCAAATACGTTGAGGCCATCGAGCAGAACGACATGACCTTTGGCGTCGGCCCCGCCGGCACCGGCAAAACCTACCTTGCCGTCGCCATGGCCGTGGCCGCCATGAACGCGAAAAAGGTCAGCCGCATCGTGCTCGTTCGTCCGGCGGTTGAAGCCGGCGAGAAGCTCGGCTTCCTGCCCGGCAGCCTCCAGGAAAAGGTCGATCCCTACCTGCGCCCGCTCTATGACGCCCTCTACGACCTGCTCGAGCCGGAAAAAGTCGACAAGATGCTGGAGAAGAATGTCATCGAAGTTGCGCCGCTCGCCTTCATGCGCGGCCGCACCCTCAACGACGCCTTCATCATCATGGACGAGGCCCAGAACACCACCATCGAGCAGATGAAGATGTTCCTCACCCGCATGGGCAACAACTCCAAAGCGGTTATCACCGGCGACATAACCCAAATCGACCTGCCCAACCCGCGCCGCTCCGGCCTGGTCGACGCAATCAACGTGCTCGACGGCGTCGAGGGCATCCACTTCTGCCACTTTGAAGATACCGACGTGGTGCGTCACGCGCTTGTCCAGCGCATCGTCCGCGCCTACGAATCGGTCAAGCCGCAGCAGCAGGAGTTGCCGCTCAACGCCGGCGAAGCCATCGACGTGAACGCCCAGCCACGCGAAAACCGCGCCCAACCCCAGCCGTTGCACGCGCCGAAACCGCAGTAAACCGGCGGCAGAGATATTCCTGGCTGCTTGCAAGGGAAAAAGTTTTGTTCGTCCGGACGCAAGTGGAATGGTCCCTGCTAAGTCACCACTTGGCAGGGAGTTCGGGCTATTCTCATTCCAGTCATGATTTCAGAAAAGCGCAGGATTATTCTATTTAGAATGAATAAGATAGTAGACATCCCATCCAGAGTTATGGCATCTTTGGCGTATCTCGGCGTGCAGGCAAGGTCTGCTGCATGCGCCGGAGCTAAAGGAGAAGAATCATGGCCAAATTCGAAGTTTACGTGATCAGCGAAGCCTCAACGGAGAGAATAATTGTGGAGGAGTTTTACGCCGAAAGATACCTCACCAAAGACAATGAATTTGTTTTCAAAGACAGAAATGCGCGGACCGTCGGAAGCATTGTGAGAACGCCGGGCATGTCGGTGAAGATGAAGCAATAATGCAGCGGTTGGCTGGGGGGCCGAATTGCCTTGTACTCCCATTGGACGTACACTTGAAGTGGGACAAAGTCCGGGAGCGTCACATGCCGCAATCGCCAACCGTCGAACATACCGCCGAACGCCGCGCCCGTGCGCACCGCCTGGGTTTTCGCGTGGATGCGGAGACCAAACGCCAAGTGGAGCGCGCGGCGGCATTGGACCGACGCAGCCTGACGGAGTTTTGCCTTGCGGCACTCGCGGAGGCCACCAGGGCGACTATTTTGCGGCATGAAAGCCTGGCCCTGAGCAAACGGGACCGCGCCGCCTTCTTTGACGCACTGGTTCATCCCCCGAAGCCCAATGCGCGGCTGAGGCGTGCCTTCCGGTCGGCTGAGGATCGAGTGGGCGCCTGATGGGCGCGCAGCACGGAGCTCTGTATCGGCTTGAACCTCTAGCCAAACAGCATGACCGGGCGGGTTTTCACTGCGCAGCCGAGAGTCTCGATCTCTATCTGAAAACCCAGGCTTCCCAAGACATGCGGCGCAAGGCCAACGCGGTGTTTGTGCTGGTTCCGCAGGAGGAGCCTGGCCGGATTGCGGGATACTTCACACTCTGCGCATACGGGCTGGCCCCCGGTGTGGTTCCCGAGGCGGTGCGAAAGCTGATACCCCGCTATCCCATGGTGAGCGCAACATTGCTCGGCAGGCTTGCGGTCGATGTGCAATTTCAGGGTCAGGGGTTGGGAGCAATTCTGCTGGCCAAAGCTCTCCGCAGCGCCTATGACAGCTCGGCGCAGGTTGGCTCTTCAATGGTCGTGGTCGATGCACTGGACGAGCGGGCGGCGAGATTCTACGCCGCACACGGATTCATTCAACTCCCGGAATCGAAGCGTCTGATCTTGCCGATGCAGACGATTGGGACGGCGTTTCCGTCCTAGCGTAGAATCGAATGTGAACCGGGGCCGCGCACATTGCGGCTCCGAGCACGATGATCCTCCTCGACCCAGATCTGGACCCCGACCCCTCACCGAAGACAACTTCAGTGAAGCGCACGCCTGCGTCTCCCTCCATCTCCACATCCAAGTCAGCAAACCGCGATTTCAAGCTGCCCAATGCGCGCACGCTAGCCCGTTTTCTCGCCGCTGCGCAGGCTGCCGTGCGCTTGCGCGGCCAGGTCACCGTTCTGCTCACCACCGATGCATCCATTCGCGGGCTCAATCGCCGTTTTCGCGGCAAGAACAAAGCCACCGACGTCCTGTCGTTTCCCGCCCAAGGCCCGGGCACAGAAGGCATGGCCGGCGACCTCGCCATCAGCGTCACCACGGCGCTCAGCCAGGCCGCCAGTCAAGGTCACTCGCTTTCAACGGAAATCAAAGTCCTCATCCTCCACGGCCTGCTCCACCTGGCCGGTTACGACCACGAGGTGGACGACGGCAAGATGGCTCGCCGTGAGCGCCTGCTGCGCGCCAAACTGAAATTACCGCTCGGCCTCATCGAGCGAACCGAATTGAAGCCTCGTGTCGTCCAATCCAAACCCAGGGCCAAACGCCCATGAGCGCCCTCGCCATCACCATGGTGGTTCTGCTGGCTGCGGTCGAGACGCTCGCCTCCTACATCAGCCGCGTCTACTCCGAGTTCGGCAAGATCCTCACCCGTGAAATCGAAGAGAACCTCGACGCGTGGGAAGATCTGATTGAGCCGCAGATCGGCCTCACCCGCGAACACGCTGCCATCTCCGCAGCCGTCCTCCAACAGCTCGCCCTCGGCATCATCGCCCTTGAATTCGGTGCGGTGCTCTTCGATCGCGGCCCACACCTCGGCCCGCCCAGCCTGGCTGAAATCGCCCAGGCCGTACTTGGCGTGATTCTTGTGGTAGTTGTTTGCAACCAGCTTCTGCCTTCGCTGCTCTTCAATCGCACCCAGGGCAAATGGGTGCGGCGCCTGGTCTGGCCCATTCGCCTGCTGCTGTGGCTCATGACGCCGGTCACCGTCTTCGTGCGCTTCTTCTTCTCCGTCGCAGCCCTGGCTGAAACCCCCGCCAGTCCTGAAGAGGAAACCGCCGTCGACGTCGAGGCGCTCCTCGAAGCCGGCGAGGAAGAGGGCATTCTCGAAGAAAACGATATTGACCTGGTCCGCTCCGCCGTTGAATTTGGAGACAAGCTGGTTCGAGAAGTGATGACCCCGCGACCCGCGGTTTTTGCCGTCAAGGAATCGATAACCCTCGAGCATTTTCTCGATGCGCTGCGCGAACACAATTTCTCCCGCGTTCCCGTTTACGCCGGCACTCTCGATAACGTAACCGGCATTGCCTTCGCCCACGACCTGCTGCAGATTACCGATGAAGAGGCGCGCACGCGCATTGTGGCCAGCATCAAGCGCCCCGCCGTCTTCGTGCCTGAAACCAAGCGCGGCTATGAATTGCTGCGCGAGATGCAGCGTGAAAAGCAGCACATGCGCATCGTCATTGACGAGTACGGCGGCGTGGCCGGCCTCGTGACAATTGAAGATTTGTTGGAGCAGATCGTCGGCAACATTCGCGACGAGCACGAGAGCGAGACGGCCATCGAGGAGCCGCAGCGCGAATCCGGCGGCGTATGGCTGGTGCCGGGCAGCTTTCCCGTCGACCAGGTCACCGACCTCTTTGGCGAAGCAGCCGATCTGGGCAATCTTTACCAGGCCGCCACGCTTGGCGGAGTAGTCAGCGAAGTCGAAGGCCGCATTCCACATGCCGGCGATGTTTTGGTGCTGGAGCCGATCGGCCTGCGCATAGAGGTGGTCGCCTCAACCGACCGCCGCGTTGACCGGCTGCGGGTATTCCCGCCTGCCCCAACCGTCCCCGCGGAATCAGATTGAAACTGGATCGCCGAATTTCTCAAGTGCTGCCGGCGAGAGCCTGCTGATGGAGCCTCTTCCACGCCCGCCACTCCTCAGCCGTAATCTCCCAAACCTCAAACGGCAGCCTCCCGCACACAAACTCCTTTTCACCCACACTCACCACGCGCATTCCCTGCCTCTCCGAAATGCGCCGCGAAGCGATATTGGCAACCGCTTTCGGTATCCGCATCACTTGAAACCCCAGCGTCTCAAACCAGAAGTCGTTGACCCATACGCAGGCCTCGCTCATCAGCCCCTGGCCGCGCCACGGCACACCCAGCCAGAAGCCGCGATTGTCCTCATCGCCTTTCATCAAACTGATTGACCCGATGATCTGCGACGGTTCGTCAATCAGGCGCAAGGTCCAGTGCCAAGCTTCGCCGCGCTCCGCCAGGGGAATCGCGATGTCGCGGCAATATTGCAGCGCGCCGTCTGCCGGGTAAGGCCATGGCACGCGATTGGCGAGGTATTGAACGATCTCCCAGTGCGGAAACAACGTCTGAATCTGCCCCGCGTCTGCCAGTTCCAGCGGCCGGAGAATCAGCCGTTTTGTGCGTCCTTCAGAACCCATGCGTCATGATAGCAACGGCCGGAATTGAAATCCGCGATAATGGAAGTTGGGAGTCTTCCTTGAAATCTGGATTTGTCGCAATTCTGGGCCGGCCCAACGCCGGCAAAAGCACGCTGCTCAACGCCCTCACCGGCGAAAAAGTGGCCATCGTTTCGGCCAAGCCGCAGACCACGCGCAACCGCATCGCTGGAATGGTTGAGGTTCCTGCGCAAAAGGGCCAGCACCCGGCCGCGCAGATCGTCTTTGTAGATACACCCGGCGTCCACAAGCCCGGCTCGCACCTCGACCGCCGCATGTTGCAGGAAGTCTACGAAGCGCTCGAAACACGTGACCTGGTGCTGGTGCTAATGGATGCCACGCGCAAAGTACAACTGGAAGCGGCCGCCACTAAGCCCGTAACCTCGGGTGCCCCGATCCTTAATGAGGGTCATCCTGAGCGAACCCTGAACGAAGAGAAGGGTGAGTCGAAGGACCTGCTTCTCCAAACCCCCAGGCACGAGCGCACCAACTGGGCCAGCGAAGACGAATTCCTCTTCGGCCTCATTCGCAAGCTCGACTGCCCGGTCTTCCTGGTTCTCACCAAGATCGATCTCGTTCCCAAAGACCATCTGCTCCCGCTGATTGACACGCTGACCAGGCAGTTCAACTTCGCCGAAATCATTCCGGTCAGCGCGCGCAAACGTGACGGCCTCGACATTCTTGTGCGCAAAATTGTCGGCGTGCTGCCGACAGGCGAACGCTACTATCCGAAGGATCAGTACACTGACCAGCCGCAGCGCTTCATGGTCGCTGAACTGATTCGCGAGAGCATCCTGGTGGAGACCGGCGAAGAAGTTCCGTATGCCTCTGCGGTGGTAATCGAGCGATTCGAAGAGCCGAAACCTTTCGTGCCGCGGAAGAAGGGAGCCGTGCCGGCGCGTCCGCCGCTGACGCGCATTGCCGCTGCCATCTACTGTGAGCGCGACGGGCAGAAGGCGATTCTCATTGGCAAAGGCGGCGCAAAGCTGAAAGAGATTGGCACGGCTGCGCGCCGGCAGATTGAGTCGCTGCTCGGCACGCGGGTCTATTTGGAACTGCACGTTATCGTCGAGCCCAACTGGCGCGAGTCAAAGAGCTTTGTCGAGTCACTGGACTGGCGTAATCAGTTGGAACGATTGGCCGGCGATCAGATCACCGAGAAACCCGCCGACGAAGAGCAGTAGGGCCCGATCTGCACTCTCTGAAGTAGGTGTGCAAAAGGGCACGACTTCAAAAGCTGCGAAAGGGCACGACTTCAAAAGTCTGGTGAAAAACTCGTTCCAGCGCTGGTTTCAAATGCTCCGTATCAGGGCATGACTTCACAGCTTGGTGAAAAACTCAAATTCTGCCTCAGTGTGCGAAAGGGCACGACTTCAGTTGTCCAGTCTCCAGACATGGTTTACAAGTTGTCTCCACACATCCTTTCCAGTTCAAGGTGCTTTGCCGGAGGGGGTTCGACCTTGGTCGAACCCCGTCCGGCAAGGTCGAGTTCGCGGATCGGGGTGTTTGCATAGAAGATCAGGACGCGGTGGTCGAGCCGTGCGATGCGGACG
>JBEKET010000075.1:0-25400 GCA_050013695.1 Occallatibacter sp. | reverse complement strand
GAGGCAGCAAATAAGCCTGATCCGGGCTGTAAACCTTGAATCGCGACATGCTTCTCTTGTCGCCCAACCCGCATGTGAATTACAAGTACCTTGTGTAGTTCTCACGCGGACACTGAAGCCCGTCCAATTCTAATGGCTTTTATCGGCCCGGCTAAAGCCGTGCCCTTGTTACAGAGCATTTGAGGTTGAGCCGATGCGAGTTTTTCCGCAGCCTGTAAAGCCCGTCGTTTATGCACCCTTCGCAGGACGGCTGAAAGTGTACCCCAGACTGCCGACAATGCTCGAAAATCATCCCTCAGCGGCTAAAGCCGTCTTGGTACTGCTGGACTTGTGGCACGGATAAATCCGTGCCCTTTCAAAGCACCATTTATCTAAACACCATTAATCTAAGCACCATTAATCTAAGCACCATTAATCAAAGCACCGTTTATGCAATCACTGCTAGAGGGTTTTGGCGGGTTCGAGGGGTGGACGGGCCATGGTAACTGCGTCGAGCGGATATCCGAGACGCTTCCACTCGTCGTAGCCGCCGCGCAAAGGACGCACGCGCACAATGCCGAGGTTGAGCAGGATCATGGCGGTTTTGGCGGCTGTGGCCTCGCTTGGACAGGTGCAGAAGAGGACGATGTCGCGGTCGCGAGGAATCTCGCTTTGGCGCGCGGCGAGGGCGTCGGGCGAGAAATGGAGAGCGCCGGGGAGGGTGAAGGGGTCCGGCAAGAGTTCGAGGGGGTGACGGAGGTCGACGATATAGACCTTTTCACCGGCGTCGAGCTGCTTCTTGAGTTCTTCAGGCTCGAGGCGCGCGGCAACGAGTTGCTTGAGGACCATGCGGCGGCGAATGACGCGAGCTATAAAGAAGGCCAGAATGCCCAGAATGAGCAATGCGCCGGAGAAGCGGCCAGCCCAGTTGAGCAGGCTGGGATCGCGCTTGAGGGCGTCGCCGAAGATACGGCCTACGGTGAGCAACGTGGTCAGCCATACCGTGGCGCCGATGGTGTCAAAGAACAGAAATGCGCCATAGGACATGCCGTTTTCGCCGGCGACGGGCGCGGCCAGCGTGGCCAGACCGGGGACGAACTTGGCAAACATGAGGGTGAGGCCGCGACGGCGTCCAAAGGAATCCTGGGTGCGGCGAACGCAGATGGTTGGCTCCAGGGAAAGCTTGCAGAGGATGCGGAGCACATGGTGGCCGTAACGGCGGCCTATGAAGAACCAGGTGGAGTCCGCAATGAGCGTCGCGGTCAGGCCGGCCAGGAGGGCCAATGGGAAGCTGAGCTGGTGTTCAGCGGAGAGCGCGCCGGCGGCCAGCACGACAGGCGTGGCGGGCAGCGGGATGCCTAGCTGCTCGATCAAGACCCAGACGAACAGCAGCAGGTAACCGTAGGTGAGGAGAATGTGTGTGGGGAGTTCCATTGGGGGCGCCCTGTTTCCGAGTTCGGGGAATTTAGCCCGCTGCGATTTTGTGCAGGCTGCAGCGAGGCTTATTGGTATCGGATGATTGTGGGACGATTTCGCTTCAATCGTTGTGAAACAGCTTCTAGCTTCTAGCTTTCCGCTTTTGGTTCTCGATGGCTGAAAGTCCGGATCTCCGCTTGAGAGCGGACAGGATGCCCAGAAATGGCCAATTGAAAAGCCGCCCGGGGGCGGCTTTTTGGTGAGTTGATCATGCTGAAAAGCGCTGGCTTAGCGTGAAGGTGGAAGTGCGGGTGCAGGCTGAGTGGCAGTGGCTTCCTGCTGACCCTTGGCGGCGAAGTAGTTGCGGTCCCAGAGGTTCTTGTAAAAGACGCCGGTCAGCTCCGCGGCGCGCGGACCGAATGTGGGCCGGCCACCCTCAAGGAAGAAGACCGTAACCAGGCTGCCCTGCGGCGAATCGGAGTAGGAAGCGAACCAGCCGAAGCGGGTTCCATTGTCGGAGCAGGTACCGGTTTTGCCGAAGACGGGAAACTCATGGAAGTTGGCGCGAAGGCGGCGAGCGGTTCCGAATTCAACTGCGCCGGCCATGCCATCCTGCATGTCGGGAACGAAGCGAGCGATGTCGAGGGTGCGCTTGACCATGGGCTGGAAGGCGGCGACCTCTTCAATGGTCTTGGGGTGCTGGAGGTAGTAGAGCGTGCCGCCGTTGGCGAGGGAAGCAACGTAAGCGCCGAGTTGAAGCGGGGTAAGCGAGACGCCTTGGCCGAAGCTGCACATGCGGCCCACGCCGCCTTCCGACTCGGGTATTGGCTGGTCGGGATAGACGCCGAGTTGCTCGCCCGGAATGTCGTAGCCCGCAAGCTCACCAAGGCCGAACTGAGTGGCATAGTGGCGAACGCGCTCGAATCCGAGTTCGCGGCCCAGTTCTTCAAAGTAAAGGTTGTTGCTCTTGGCCAGCGCGTCAGTCATGTTCATGCGGAAGCCGGGCAGCTGGACCATGGTGTCGCGGGTGACCAGGCCCTCAGAGAGCGCGGCCATGGCGACGGTGATCTTGATGGTGGAGCAGGGCTCGGCACCGGGAGACAGCGCAAGCTTCTGGTTGACCATGGCCAGGATGCGGCCGTTGGAGGGATCGATGACTACGGCGGTGCCATTCATGTCGCCCAGGGCATCGACTGCTGCCTGGCGAACCACTGGATCTTCACCGGCAGTGATGTCGCCCTGAAATATGCTGCCGTCGGCGAATGAACTGGCGGTAAAGCGCTCGTAGGAATAATGATGGCGGGAAGTAAGAGCAACCCGGCGCGCGCCGGCTCTTGCCTGGCCCCTGGGGGTCAGATGAGCAGCAGTCGCATGGCCGGTGTAAGCGTGTGCAGTGGCCGAATGGGCTGGCGGGGACTTGGCGGCGGCGTGACTGGCGGTTGAACCTGTTGTGGGTCTGGCAGCATGGGAAACGGCGCGATGCGACTCAGACAGATGAGCCGGCGGAGCCTTGTGCGGGTGTAGTGTGTGGGGTGTGTCCAGAGCCGCGGCGCCCATGGCGGGTGCCAGGAGAATTAATCCAAATGCCGATATACGAGCCAATCTCATCCAGCCAACATCCTCTCAACGATGGATTTCTTGCCGTACGTCCGCCCTTGGGCTGCGCACTCCTTACCGAACCGGCCAATCAGCAGCATAGGAACTATCGGCTGCCTTGGTCGAAGGTCTACTATTCCTGACGATTGAGCCGCCGGATGTGACCTAAATCACCATCCAAAAGCAGTCACAACAACCTTAAGCAACACTCACAGAGACAACACAGTTGCCTAGCAAGTATGCCGCCAGCCGTCACTTTGTAGAGCTATATTGCACTATACAACCTGAACAACCAATCCCGAAATGGGACAAATGTGTTATGCCGGACCACGAAAGCTACGTACGCATGGCCTAGAACTTGAGTCTGCGCAGAAATGCTGGGGTATCGAGATCCCGTTGGGGCGGCTCCTCGGTCTCTCGAAAAAGCGCGGAATCGGGCTGGGCCGGGAACTCGTCCGCGGTAACGGGAGCGCGCATTCCGTTGCCGAATTCCGGAGCGTAGTCCCGGGGAAGCGGAGTGTAGGCCGGGTCTTCAGCCAGCTCGGCGAATTGCGGGCGAGCGGGCGCGGAGGCCGATTCAGTTTCCTCGTGGCTGAAGGCTGGAGGCGCTTCGGCTACGGGCGGGGCGACGGCAACAGCGGTTGCGCCAGATTGCGCGGAGGATGAGAAGAAGGCCGGCGCGCTCATCTCTGCCGTTTCATCTTCTCCATCTTCATCCTGGCTGAGGAAACGTGATGGAGCAGGGGCCGACGGGGGCGTGGCGGGTTCCTGCATCCAGCTGTCGGGGGCGACAACAGGTACCGAAACGACGGGAGCTTCTTCCACGCTCAACATGCGGGCGCGGCGCTCGGGCATCTGGTCGCGAAAGCCGGTGGCGATGACGGTGATTTTGACTTCGTCGCCCATTTTTTCGTCGAGAACTGCGCCGAAGATGATGTTGGCGTCTTCATGGGCTGAGGTCTGGATGAGCGAAGAAGCAGCATTGACTTCAGAGAGCTTGAGGGAGCTGGAGCCGGTGATGTTGATGAGGATGCCGCGCGCACCGTCGATTGCGCCGGCTTCGAGGAGCGGAGAAGCCATGGCGGCCTGGGCAGCTTCAATGGCGCGGTTTTCACCGGAACGGACG
This sequence comes from Occallatibacter sp., assembly GCA_050013695.1. Taxonomy (GTDB): domain Bacteria; phylum Acidobacteriota; class Terriglobia; order Terriglobales; family Acidobacteriaceae; genus Telmatobacter. Next base: position 21,283 of record JBEKET010000075.1, on the reverse strand, counting down.
GCGGTGCCCATGACGGCATGGCCCATGCCGGCCATGGTGGTTTTCACGTCTGCAAAGTCGCGGTTGATGATGCCGGGGATGGTGATGATGTCAGAGATGCCCTGGACGCCCTGGCGGAGCACGTCGTCGGCGATGCGGAAACTCTCAAAGAAGCCGGCGTCTTTGGCGACGGCGAGCAGCTTCTCGTTGGGGATGACGATCATGGTGTCGACGCTCTCGAGCAGTTCCTTGAGCCCGCGTTCGGCTTGTTGGAGGCGGCGCTTGCCTTCAAAAGCGAAAGGGCGGGTGATAACGGCGACGGTGAGAATACCCATTTCGCTGGCCAGCGAGGCGATGACGGGAGCCGCTCCAGTGCCGGTGCCTCCACCGAGGCCGGCGGTGACGAAGACCATGTCGGCACCTTCGAGGGCTTCGATGATTTTGTCGGAGTCTTCAAGGGCGGCGCGGCGGCCAACGTCGGGATTGGCTCCGGCGCCGAGGCCCATGGTGAGGCGGACGCCGAGTTGGAGCTTGACGGGAGCCTGGGAGAGCTTGAGCGCCTGGACGTCAGTGTTGGCGGCGATGAATTCCACGCCCTCCATGTGGGCCTGGATCATGCGATTGACGGCGTTGCCGCCACCTCCACCAACGCCAATCACCTTGATGCGCGCCCCGCGCAGGGGCTCGTCGTGATATTGAATGCGCATTGCGCCGGCTTCGTTTGATTGCTGACCCGTCGGTTCCATTGGGCTTTAGCCTCCCCGATTGATGGTTCAAAAACCATGATATTAAAAGCTTGCTGCGAAGATGGCGCGTAACTTGGCGCGCAGACCGTTATTTTCTGCCGCACGGGTGACGCGGGTGCGGTGGGCGTACAAAAGCATTCCAATGGCGGTGGCAAAGCTGGGATGAACCAGTTCGCCGGGCATATGAGATAGACGGACGGGCATGCCGGTTCGTGCGTGGACGCGCAACTGGCTTTCGGTAACGTCGAGCATGCCGGGCAGCATGGCTCCGCCGCCGGTGAGGACGCAGCCGGCGCCAAGCGCATCGACAACGCCGCCCTGGCGCAGGCTCTCTTTCACAAAATAGAGCAGTTCGCGAGCGCGGGGCTCGAGGATCTCGGCAATGGTGCGCAGGGGCAGCATGCGCGGCTGCGGACTTGATATTTCAATTTCGGCAAGCTGGGGCACGGCGGTCACCACGGCGTGGCCATATTGGCGCTTGAGTTCTTCAGCCTGGGCTATGGGAATTTCCAAGCCTACGGCAAGATCGTTGGTGAAGTGCTGGCCGCCGATGGGAACGGACGCTGTGTACGCGACTGCGCCTTCAAAGAAGACGGCGAGGTCGCTGGAATGTGCGCCGATGTCGAGCAGGCAGACGCCGAGTTCGCGCTCGTCGGCGGAGAGGGTGGCTTCAGCGGCGGCGATGGATTCGAGAACCGCTTCAGAGACTTCGAGGCCCGCGCGGTTGGCGCAGGTTACGGCGCTTTGCAGAGCGCTGCCGGAACAGGTGGCGATGTGGAGGTCAACCCTGAGGCACGCGCCCACCATGCCGACGGGGTCGAAGATGCCGGGCTGGTTGTCAAGGATGAACTGGCGAGGCAGGAGGTGAAGGATATCGCGATCGGGCGGCCGCTCAATGGCGCGAGCGCGCTCGACGACGTAGCGCACGTCTTCGCGGGTGATTTCCCGCATGCGATTGCCGAGGTCAAACCCGTCACTGGCGTTGAGCCCGCGAATGTGCGGACCGCCGACGCCGACCACGCACTCATCGATGTTGACGCGGGCCACGCGCTCGGCGCGCTCGCTGGCGGCTTTGACGGCTTTGAAGGCGGGCGCGAGGTCGGCGATGAGACCCTTGCGCATACCGGCCGACTCGACGATGCCGTGGCCGCGATAGCGCAGCGAGCCCTCGTTGAGATCGGCGGCGAGGACGCGGGTCCATGCGCTGCCGATATCGAGCACCACGATGAGGTTGTCCTGTTTCTGGCTCATGGCGCTCACTGGCCCTGCGCCGCGTTGGCGGCGGGGTGGGTTGAGGCAGTCTTGCGCTTGCTTGCGTTGAGTGTGGCGCGTTTAGCTTCAGTGCGCTTCTTCTTGTCCCGGGCAGCTTTGGCGGCCTTGTCTTTGGCGGTGAGGGCTCGTGCCGCGGCGGATAATCCACCGGCGGAGTCCAACCTGGATGCGCTGGCCTGGGCCGGCTTTTCAGGCGCGTTTACTTTCGCAGAAGTTTCCGGGGATTTGGTGTGTGCCGGCTTGTCTTTCTCTGGATTGTCGAGCGGCTGCTTGTCTTGCGCCACGGCCGCTGTCGGTGCGGGACTCGGCTTGGCCTGGGCGATCTCGGCGGGCTGGGAGGGAGTCGGCTTGGCGTTGTCTGTCGCCGGCGGGGCGGGATCGCCGAGCGCGGCGGCGACGGCATTGGTTCCAGGGGTCATCTCAAGCACTGCCTGGTGGTCGTAGCGCAGATCGACTGCTGCGAGCTTGGGGTACTGCTGATGCCACTCGGCGATGCGGGATCTATAGGTCTGATAGCGCTCGATGAAGTGGTCTTCGCCGAAGTGGAGGAGGGTGTTGTCGTCCTGCATGGTTACGCGCGCGTCTTCGGGATCGGTGAGATCGACCTCGGAGATTTGCATCGAGAGCCGCTGGCCAGTTGAATCAAGCTCCTGGAGCAGATGTCCGTAGACCGCCATGCGTTCGCGGCGCGAGGTGAGCGGGTCGCGGGGATCGATGCCAGTGAGGATCGGAAACGAGTAGTGATGCTGCGCCATCATGGCGGGCGGCATGGTGAGCAGGATGCCGCTCGAATCAACCAAGCCGATTTCGTGACCCTGGCGGGTAAAGGCTACGGGCGTGCGCTCGACGAGCTGGACGCGAATCTGATCGGGGAGGAGGCGCATGACGGTGGCGTGCTCGACCCAGGGAATCTGTTCAAGCTGCTTGCGGCGCTCGCTGAGCGGAACGAAGAATACGTTGCGGCCGATGTCTTCTCCAAACACGGGCAGCATCTCGGCGCGGCTCACTTCGGTGAGACCGGTGGCTTCAATGTTTTCGGTGCCAGCGATGCGGAAACGGGAGTCGCGGCCGATGTAGGACTTGAGAAGGAAGGCCGAAGCACCGAGGGCGCCGAGGACAAGCAGAGCCGCAAGCCCAAGAAAGACGCGGCCTGTAGTGCTGGCGGGACGCCACCAGGGGGTGCGCGGCCCGTTGGCGCGAGGCCTACCTGCGGGGTCGAAGTCGTCGCCGTCGGGGTCCTCTAATTCAAGCGGCATGCCGGGCAGAGTGCGCCCGGTTGGGGGAACACTTGGCTGCACGCGCCGAGAGCGAGGTTCTTCTTGCGCTTCATCCTCCCAGAGCTGGGGGCGAGTTTTGTTTGAGCCTTGATTTGTCACGCCTGAGCAGGGCCGTGGGAATCGCCAGACTCAACTATAGCCCGGGGGAGATGGGAATTTTCCGCATTGGAACGGGGGGAATCCTTGGGGTTACGGGGAGAAAGGCAATTGTCAGTTGTAAGTTGTCAGTGAAGAGCTGCTGGAGCAGGCGGATTGGCAGAACTTGACGTAATCTACCGGAATGAATCGTTTAGTGCGCTGTTGGGGATGGGTTGGGGTTGGCTGCTGCGGGGTTTTGGGGCTGGGGGCGGGGTTGAGTGGCTGGGGTCAGACGGCTCCTGTTTATCAATACTTCCGGACTGGGGATGCTGCGGATGCTACGGCGGCTACTTCGCGGGCGGGCTACGCGCTGATCGGCGGCGGGACGGATTTGGATGAGGCGTTCAAGTGGCTGTGCGAGCGGGCGGGGGGCGGGGATTTGCTGGTGCTGCGCGCTACGGGCGGCGACGCATATGACTCGTACATTCAGGGGCTATGTCACTTGAATTCGGTGGCGACGGTGATCATTCCTTCGCGGGCGGCTGCGGAGGACCCGTTTGTGGCGAAGGCTATTCGGGAGGCGAGTGCGCTGTTCATTGCCGGGGGCGACCAGGCGAATTACGTCAACTTCTGGCGGGGGACGCCGGTGGAGACGGCTCTGAATGAGGCGATTGCCCGCGGGGTGCCGTTGGGTGGGACAAGCGCCGGGCTGGCGGTGCTGGGCGAATATGCCTACACCGCGCAGGGTGACAGGCCGGACGGACCGAATCTGGATGGGAAGACTGCGTTGGCCGATCCGTTCGGGCCGAGGATTACGCTGAGTCATGGCTTCCTGGAGATTCCGATTTTGAAGGGGATCATTACCGACTCGCATTTTGCGAAGCGCGATCGCATGGGGAGGCTGCTGGTGTTTCTGGCGCGGCTGAATGAGCCGGATGGGAAGCCGGTTCCGACGGCGGGACGGGCTGGGATTCGCGGGATTGGTGTGGAGCAGGGCGCGGCGGTACTGGTGGAGCCGGATGGTCATGCAAAGGTGATTGGAAAAGGAAGTGCCTATTTTGTGGGGCCGGTTGAGGACGCGGTTGTAGCGGGCGTAGGTAAGCCGGTCACTTCGCTGAGCGCGACGGTGATGAAGGTGGAAGCGGGACACGCATTCGACTTGAAGAAGTGGCAGGGTGATGGGGTTCGCTATTCCCTTTCCGTTCGGGACGGGACGATTGTTTCTACGCAGCCGGGTGGTGGGGTCTATTGAGTGCGGGTTCTTGCCGTCTACGACCGCATCGGATTGATGAATTTCAGACCCTTGAAATGTTTTTCGTTGTCAGTAACGAAAGTGCAGTTATTGGCTTCAGCGATTGCGGCGAGGATCATGTCGAGTGCGCTGCGGGGACGTCCGGCCTTTGTCGCATCAGCCATTAGGCGTGCCCAGATCAGGCTGGCCTTCTCATCGAACGGGAGCACCCGCCCAGCGAACAACGCCCGTGGGCCTTCAGGGGAAATAAACCACCGCTCCAACCGCGTGCGTCGCTTTCCCAACGGAGTTTCTAGGATTCCACGCCAGATCTCAGCTACAACCATGGATGCGATGAACAGGTCCTCGTCGGCCTGTTCCGACATCCATGTAATTAATGACGGCGAAGGGTCTGGCTTTGCGACGTTACTAATGATGTTGGTGTCAAGCAGGTAGCGAGTCACAGGTCAACCTTGCGTCCATCGATCACCGGGCGAGTAAACTTCAAATCGGCTCCCACTAGTGGCGAACGGCGTAGTGCCGCGAGAATGCCGCCCTTCTTCGAAGGCTCAGTCATGATATGGCGATGCACGGACGCGCGCAATTCCGCCGCCTCCGCGCTATCATCCGCCAGTTTGCGGGCCACGGAACGAATCAGTTCGCGGTCCGTCGAAAGTCCCAGGACTTCAAATCGGGCCATTCCGCGCTGATTGAGGCGTTTGCGGTAATTAGTCAATGCGCGGGTTTGCGATGAGGTGCCCATGTCGTCCCTCCACTTATATCCAGTAATATATCTGGATATAACATATAAAGCAAGGCAGGAAGGCGGCGGTGAAGGCCGATGTCACCCTCTGCGCTTGCGGAGGACCCAGGTGGTCATGCAGCGGTAGTCCTGGACGATTGTGGTTTTTAGCGGGTCGACCTGGACGGCGTTTAATTCTTCGGTGAGACGGAGGAGCATTGGCTCGTCGACGAGAAACCATTCGGAGCCGTCGGGGATGAGGAAGATGTTGCCGCGGAGGCGCTGAAAGTCCATGCCGATGCGGGAGCCGAGGCGGCAGAAGAGCATGCCGCCGGGCTTGAGAACGCGCCACAACTCGGCAAGCATGGAGCGGAAGTGGCGATCATCGCGGGCGAAATGAAGGACGGCATTGCAGAGGACTACGTCGGCGAGGTCGTCGGGGAACGGGAGGTTTTCGATAACGCCGACCTGGAAATTTTCGGCGGGCAAGCCGGTCTGGAGCGAGTCAGAAAGTTGGCGGACGTGGTCGACGGCCTTTGGGTCCTGGTCAAGCGCGAAGACGGGACAGCCGGAGCGCAGCAAGTGGACGAGGTTGCGGCCATAACCGCAGCCGGCATCGACAATGGTCATGCCGGGCTCGATGTTGCCGCGCAGGATTTGATCGAAGACGTAAATGTCGATCTGGCCGAACTGGTCTTGCAGGGATGAGGACATTTGAGGTCCGATCTCGAGAGATTATTGCAGAGTTCAATGGGTAGCAAATTAGCGAGTCAGCGGGGTAGCGAGTCAGCGAGTCAGCGGGTTAGCAAATTAGCGAGTCAGCAGGTTAGCGAGTCAGCGAGTCAGCGGGGTAGCGAGTCAGCGAGAGGCTACAGACCTAACCGGCAGTTCCCTTTCCCACATTGATTTGCTCTGGCGACGAAAACCTGTCGTGGAGACCCAGAAGCCACAAAAACAAGGACGTGCCGAGGATCAGGCGCAACAGGTGTTCGGTTACATGGCGACTTCGACGCGGTTGCGGCCGCCTTTCTTGGCGGCGTAGAGGGCGGCGTCGGAGGCGGCGATAATTTCGGCGACACTGGCTCCCTCTTTGGGAGTCATGGTTGCGCAACCGATGGAGACGGTTACCACCTGGGCCGCGCTTCCGGAATGTGGAGTTGCCTGCTCGAGAACGGCGATGCGCAGGCGTTCGGCCGATTCGAGAGCGCCGGCGGGCGGGGTGTCGGGCAGGATAATGGCGAACTCCTCGCCTCCGATTCGAGCTACCGTATCGGAGGAGCGGCGCGAGGTTTCAACGGTGATGCGGGCGATGGCGCAGAGGCAACTGTCTCCAGCGGGATGACCGTAGAGGTCGTTGAAGTCTTTGAAGTTATCGACATCCATCATGAGCAGGGAGACGGGAGAGCCGTTGCGGATGGCGCGCTGCCATTCGCCAAGGATGTTGCGGTCGAACTGGCGGCGGTTGGCGACGCCGGTGAGTGGATCTTCCGTAGCCAGGGTTTCCATGGAACTGGCGAGCTGGCGATATTTTTCTTCGCTGATGCCGGCGGCAAGGTGAGCGCGTTTGAGGTCGGCAAAAACGATGGCAACTACACTGACGCTGAGGACCGCGGTGGCGAGGAAGAGTTGGAGAATCAGGATGCGGTGTTCGAGACTTGCGTCAGCGAGCCTGGAAAGCGGGCCGCCACTCACCGAGATGGTGAAGTAGGTTCCGATGGCGCCGACTACGCAGCACCCGAGCACGCCACCGCTGAGGCCGAGGCGGACAACCAGGAACAGGAGTGGCGGGAAGATGAAGAAGAGCCAGGGGAAGTCCGCAGTAGAGAAGATGGCAGTGGCGGCGATAGCGATCATGAAGAGGTAAAGCAGCGTGTTGGCAACGCGGCTGGGAAGGAAGAGTTCGCTTGTTTCGCGACGAGCCAGGCCGAGCACCAGCGGAATCACGACGCTCATTCCAAGCGCGCTGGCCGGGAACCATACCACCCATACGGTGAGCGGGCTGCCGGTGAACCAATGCAGAATAAGGCCCGCGGTAAGACTGGCCACGATGGGCCCGAGCAGGACGGCGAAGGCGACGAATCGCAGCAACTGGCGCTGGTGGGTGAGGTCGACCCGGCGGCCGAGGGCAAAGGCTACGCCGAAGACGGCGATGGTGGTTTCGCCCACATCGCAGGCGGATAGGGCAAACACCTCCCATATTGGGTCGCCAAAAATCAAGTGGGCAATCATGTTGCCGGCATAGCCTGCGACAAGCAGCGAAAGCCAGTGACGGCGACGATTAAGGAGAATGACCGAAGCGAGGGCGGCATTGGCCCACCAGATGGCCGGCACATGGCCCGCGCCGCGACCGGAGGCGAGGCCGATCCAGGCCAACAGCGTGGTCAGCGCAGTTGCACCCAAGAGCTTGATTCCGATTTTGAATCGGTCCAACCGCGTCTCCTTGATCGATTCTTTCAAATTAGCCGGAAATACCCGGTCTTGAATAGAAGAAAACGCTTCCTAAGCCGTGAGATGCACCTTGTTCATTAGGTCGAGCTGGAGCTTGGAAATTCGCGCGCCCGGTCGCACGCTATGCCGGTTCGAGAGCGGAGAGGATTTGAGGAGCTAACTGGCTGACGTTGCCGGCACCGAGGGTGAGGATCAAGTCGCCTTCGCGGGCTTCGGCTATGACGGCGGCGATGGCTGAGGGGAAATCCGGAGCAAAGCGGACGATGGGACCGCTCACTGCGCTGGATTGTTGAATCTGATCCACGAGGTGTTCGGCGCTGACGCCGGGAATGGGCTCTTCGCTGGCGGCGTAGATGGGCAGCACGACGACGGTGTCCGCATCTTTGAAAGCGCTGCCGAATTCGGTGAGGAGGTCGCGGGTGCGCGTGTAGCGGTGAGGCTGGAAGACAACGTGGATGCGCTTGTGGCCGCATTCGCGGGCAGCGGCGAGGGTGGCGCGAATTTCAGTGGGGTGGTGGCCATAGTCGTCGACCACGGTGACGCCGCGGGCGTGACCGCGGAGCTGAAAGCGGCGATCGACACCGCGGAAATTGCTGAGGCCCTCGGCAATTTTGTCGGGAGCGATCTCAAGCTGGCGGGCAATGGCCACGGCGGCGGTGGCGTTGAGGACGTTGTGGCGGCCGGGAACGTGAAGTTCAAAGGGGCCAAGGGTTCCGGTGGCGGTGTGGACCTGGAAGCGGGCGAAACGAATCTCCTCGGAAGAGACCTCGCCGGCCATGAGGAACTCGAGGCGGAAGTCGGCTTCGGGGGCGGTGCCGTACGTAAAGACGCGGCGGCGTGCGCGGGGCAAGATGGCGGCGAGCTGCGGGTTGTCGATGCAAGCGGTGACTGCGCCGTAGAACGGCACCTTGTCCATGAAATCGAGATAGGCCTGCTCGACGTCAGCCATGTCGCGGTAGCAATCCATGTGCTCGCGATCGAGGTTGGTGACGACGGCGAGGATGGGTGAGAGCTTGAGGAAGGATCGGTCGCTTTCGTCGGCTTCGGCGACTAAATACTGGGTGGAGCCGAGGCGGGCGTTGGAGCCGAGTGCGTCGACACGACCGCCGACTACAACTGTGGGATCGAGACCGCCGGCGGCGAGAACCGAGGCGACCATTGAAGTGGTGGTGGTTTTGCCGTGCATGCCGGCGATGGCGATTCCGTACTTGAGGCGCATGAGCTCGGCGAGCATTTCAGCGCGCTGAATGACCTGGATTTTGTGGGTGTGGGCTTCGACTACTTCTGGATTGGCGGCGGAGACGGCGGAGCTGGTGACTACGACGGTTGCTCCGGCGATGTTGGCGGCGTTGTGGCCCTCGTAGATGGTTGCGCCGAGTTGCGCGAGGCGGTCGGTGACGGGGCCGCGGCGGAGGTCGGAGCCGGAGACTTTCATCCCCAGGCTGAGCAGGATTTCGGCGATGCCGCTCATGCCGATACCGCCGATACCGATGAAGTGCGCGTGCTGGGAGGTGGTAAACATGGAGGACGAAATTCAAGGGTAACATTCGGGTGGGTCGGGCCGGGGCGGAGGCGGACCCGCGCACCTTCGCGTGATTACTCCCGCCTAGCGAGGATACGCTTCATAGTTTGCAGTTCCTCCTCAACGAGCGGCATACCTTGATTGAAAGCCTCGTCGGGCATGGATGGTGGCTTGACCAGCGTGATCATGTAGATGGAGTCTTTCGTTCCCGCCGGCACAATCCTCGCTGAGACTTCCCATGATCCTTCCCTGGGATCGACGAAGTCGTGGTCGAGGATGCCAAACGCAGAGTTGTAGCGCGGAATCAGCCGTCCCGCGCCGCGCGGCGTTTGAATCTCCCACTCGTTTTGGCCCACGGGCCGGATCGCTTTGACATTGTGGATGGCCCATTGCGGCATAGTCGCGGGATCGGCGATGAAGCGAAAAGCTTCTGTCGCAGGGCGGGCGATTTGAACAGACAATGTCACAGAGGCCGAAGTCACATATTTCCCTTTTTTTGTTGAGATCCGATGGTTGAGAAGAGCGCCGCGCTTCACTGGCGCGGCTTCGGGAACTCCTCGATGTGTTGTTCGCCTTTGCGGCCGAAGTAGATCACCCTTTTGCCGGTCAGGAACGCCCAATAGCCGATCACGCCCGCCGCGGCGGACCGCTTTACAAACTCGGGGTATCTCACCGTATCCGCCTGGGCACCGCGAATTGCCGCCACCAGGCCTGCACCATCGAAGTCTGCCGCTATCAGACCAGGGTCCAGAATCATGGCCACTGTTTGCGTGGTTCCGTCTGCCAGGTAGTGAGTTTTCTGCTTGGTTGCAAAGTCCACCAAGTACGATTCGACTCCAACTTCGAGCAGTCCTCTGACGACCTGAGGGAAAGTCATCTTGCCTTGTTGTGTTGCCATTGCCAGTTCGTGGATCATTTCTTTGCTCACCTCTTCTCCTTTATTCGGTTATTGGTGTTAATCGGTCGGAAGTGTTTGCAGGTCGTGTGCCCGCACCAGCTTCTTCATGCTTGCAATCAGCGCGGCGCGCTCGGCGGATGAAAGCGGATGAAAGAACTCCTCGTCGTTCTGGTCGGCCAGGGCTGCCAGTTGCGGAATCATCCGCCGACCCGCCGCCGTCAGTGCAATCGACTGAAAGCGGCGATCGTCGCTCCGGTCCCGGCGGGTGACGATCTTCTTGGTCACCAGCCGGTCTACGAGTTTTGACACGCCGCCGCGCGTCATCCCGATCCGCTCCGCCAGAACGCCTGGCGAGGTCTCCTCGTCGTCAAACATCTCCCGCATCACTACCCACTCGGCCACGGTCACACCACTGTCGAGGAGCTTACGGGCAAAGGCATGCGAAACATGGTTGGAGACGAAACGGAGCCAGAATCCCACGTGCTTTTTCAGATCGCTGACTGTCAATTCAGGTGCTTTGGAGTCTCTCATGGAAATTATATTACTTAGAAACTATTTCCATGTCAACTATTTTTGGGAGAACCTGCAATGCACGAAGCGAATCGCCGGGTTCGCTACCTCAAGGGCACATAAGGACTGAACGCAGCGGTCGTTGTTCCGGCTGGAATCGGTGCAGAAAAGACGGACGTCCTTAGGCCCGACCTCTACCCTGATCGAACCCTCTACAATATCTGCGCGCGTTGTCCGTCTTCGAAAGAGACGGGCGAGCCATGAGCGTGACTTCGATGATCGAGCAGGACCGGCAAATATCCGAGGTCATGGCAGAACAGCAATCGCGGCTGCGCGCATTCATTCGCAGGCGCGTACCGAATGAGTCGGACGTCGAAGATCTGCTGCAGGAGGTCTTTTACGAGCTGGTGGTGGCGCATCGCCTGCTGATGCCGATTGATTTCGTGACCGGGTGGCTTTATCGCGTGGCGCGGAATCGCATCACGGATCTCTTCAGGAAAAAGAAGCCGGAAAACTTCACCGACGCCGCGGGCACGGATGAAGACGGCGAGCTGCTGGAGATTGAAGACCTGTTGCCCTCGCCCGATGCCGGGCCTGAGGCGCTTTATCTTCGCAATGCGCTTTTGGATGAGCTGGAGGTTGCGCTCCGTGAAACGCCGGACGAGCAGCGGGCTGTGTTTGTGGCGCACGAACTGGAAGGCCGAAGCTTCAAGGAGATGTCGGCGGAGACGGGTGTCAACGTGAATACGCTGCTGGCGCGCAAGCGCTATGCGGTGCTTCATCTGCGGGCGCGACTGCAGACGATTCACGACGAATTGCTGGGTCGCGACGAAAATTCAGGGGAATGAGGAGCGGACTATGAAAAGGAAATGGATCTTTGTGCTGGGGCCCATCGCGCTGGTGGTTTTCGTGGGCATCATCGGGGAAATCGTGATGCACCTGTGGAACTGGCTGCTGCCGATGCTGTTTGGATGGAAGCCGGTGACGTTCTGGGAGGCTCTCGGCCTACTGGTGCTTTGCCGCATTCTGTTTGGCGGATTTGGCGGCCACAACCATGGCAAGCGAGAGAGAGCGCAAAAGAGGCTGAGGGAGCGCTGGGAGAGCCTGCCGCCCGAAGAGCGCGAGCGGTTAAGCCAGGGCTGGCCGGAGAGATGCGGGGGCTTCAAGATGCCGTCCGCCAGCGCCACGGAAGCGACCAAGTATCCCTCCTAATGCGCTCTATGAATTGCGCCGTTGACACGGCCAGAGGAGAAAAGTTGCGCGGATTTATTTTCAGGTGGTGTCCGCAACCTTTTGATACGGCGGTGTTTGCACAGTACATAACCGGCACGACCGGGAGGCAGCAGGAAGGAAGCCTCATCGGGAGCGGAGCCGGGCCGGACTTGATGGATGGACTGTAAGACAGCGTGTAAGACTCTGCAAGACAGCCAAACTGGACCGGGTGGAGTGGAGGAGTTATGGTCAGCATGTGGAAATTGATGTTGGGTGCGGCATTGGCGGCGGGTACCCTGGGCTTGGCGGCAGCGCCGGCCAAGGCAGCCGAAGTTGGAGTTTATGTGCGCGGACCGGTGGCCTACGTTCCGCCCAGCCCTGGAGTTGGATACGTCTGGGTTGGCGGCTATCGTGCACACGGCTACTGGTTTCCGGGACGCTGGAACTATCGCGGGCCGGTGGTTCGCTACGGCGGCGGCCGGTTCTACGGACGCGGCTACTACCACGGATATGCACACTATCGCAGGTAGCTCACTGCCTGAATGCCTGCAAAAAGAACGGCCTCTCCCAACCCGGAGAGGCCGTTCTTTTTGTGCCCCTTACGCACATTATTCAAAGGCCAGTCGTTGGGCCGGGTTGACCGCCATTGCACGGGCAGAGACGAATGCAGAAAAAAACGGTTTACGTTTGCCTGGGAATGGAGGATTCTTTGAGGAAGACCGCAACTAATCCGCGGAAACGTTGTTCTAATAGTCAGAAGCCGGACGGGTAAGAGAAACCGAAGCCGGCGGGTGCTTAGCACGAAGGTCGAATCCGAGTCCCAGGTGCTTGAAAATGCAGGCTGGGCAGGACAGACCGGCACAAGGAGGATTTATGCGGAGTATGCGCCTGGTTCTGTTCGCAATGATATTGGCACTGCCGTTCGCGGCGGTAGCGACGGCAAACGCACAAGTGGCTGTTGGAGTAGGTGTTGGCCCCGCGGTTGTGGCGGCACCTGTGGTATACGGCCCCCCGGCATGCGATTGGGGCTACTATTCCTACTACCCCTACGCATGCGCGCCTTATGGGTATTACGGGCCTAACTGGTTCTACGGTGGCGTGTTCCTGGGCGTTGGGCCGTGGTACGGCTGGGGCTGGGGACATGGTTGGGGCTACGGTCGCGGCGGCTATGGATACGGACGCGGAGCCTATGCAGGTCGCGGAGCTTATGCTGGCGGAGCACGTGGATATGCCGGCGGATCACGTGGTGCGGCACCGGCAGCCCGCGGCGGCTATAGTGGCGGCGGAGCACGCGGTGGATACAGCGGCGGCGGCGGCCATATGAGCGGCGGCGGCCACGGCGGTGGCGGACACCGGTAAGTTGAAACAGAATTGACAGGAAGGGCCCGTCTGCTTCGGCAGGCGGGCCTTTTTGTTTTGGGGCAGGAGCCGGCTCCCTGCTTCTGAAGTCGTTTCAAAAAGGCCCCAAAAACAAATGCAGGACCTTCGACTCACCACCCCCAAACTGAAAAACGTTTGGGGCCCCGTTTGCTCAGGATGACCGCTGTGAGGAGATGGGAGGATGACCGGCATTGATTTTTGGTGCCGCAGGGTTTCTCAAGGGCGCGATGCCGGTACGCCCCACTTGGCAAATTGCTCGGCGATGTCGGGTTGGATTTTTTTGGCAGCGGCGATGTCGGCCGCAGCTCCGGCCGAGTCGCCTGTCTTCTGCTTCGCCAGCCCACGTCCGTAAAGGGAGCTGGCAATTTTCGTGTCGATTCGCAACGCCGCAGTGTAATCCGTGATCGCCAGGTCGTACTTGCCGGATTTCAGATAGACGAAGCCGCGGCTATCGAGCGTATTCTCAGCATCCGCCTGCAAGGAAAGCGACTGGTTGCAATCTGTCAGCGCTGTTTGAAGCCGGCCAAGGATGGCACGGTCCCAACAGCGGGCATTCCATGCGTTGGCGTCCCTGGGGTTGATTCGAATCATCTGATCGAAGTCGGCGATAGCCTCTTCAAACTTGCCTTTGCTGTCGTACGCTGCTCCGCGGCCCTGAAGAGCGAAAGCATAATCGGGTTTCAGGCTGATGGCCGCACTGTAATCGGTGATGGCGAGATCGTACTGTTCCTTTGATGCGTAAGCGTTGCCACGGTTATCGAGTGCGATGGCATAATCCGGCTTGATGCGGACGGCCTGGGTGTAGTCGCTGATGGCCAGGTCAAAGAGCTGCTTCGCCGCATAAGACAGGCCGCGATTATTGAAGGGAAACGCGAAATCAGGTTTTATGCGAATGGCTTGTGTGTAGTCGGAGATGGCTTGGTCATAGAGCCGCTTCTCCGCATACGACAGGCCGCGATTGTTGAAGGCAAATGCGAAATCCGGTCTCAGGCTAATTGCCTGGGTGTAGTCGGAGATCGCCTGATCGTAGAGACTCTTTGCCGCGTACTCGATGCCACGGTTGTTGAGAGCATCCGGGTAGTCCGGCTTGATATTGATCGCCTGGGTGTAATCGGCGATCGCCTGATCAATCTGATTCATGTTTTCATAGGCCAGGCCACGATTGTTGTATGCCTGAGGGTAATTTGGTTTGAGGCGAAGTGCCTGGTTGTAATCGGGAATAGCCTGCTCATAGAGGCCCTTGTTCTCATAAACATTTCCACGGTTGTTGAAGGCCTCAGCGTAATCCGGCTTGAGGCGGATGGCCTGGTTGTAGTCGGCGATCGCGTTGTCGTAGTCTCCCTTGTCGTCGTAAGAGACACCGCGGTTGTTGAAGGCGGGGGCATCATTTGGCGATAGGCGGAGGGCCTGACCATAATCCGCGATGGCCAGGTCGTACTGCCCCTTGTCGTGATACCCGATGCCGCGGTTGTTAAATGCGGCAGCGAGGCTCACGGTCGATTCCTGTCCCGATTGAATCAACGCGGTGCATGCGCCGATGCGGAGATCGGGATTATTGTCCTTGCAGCGATTCCAGTTCTCGTCCCTGCTCTGGGCGGCCATGATACCGGGAAGCTGAGAGATCGCGAAACAAACGGCGAGCACCGCCGCGTTGCAGCGGGAATTGAGCAAGAGCCGGGGTTGAGATTTGTGCGCGCGAACCATAGTCCACTCCTTCACGTACCGCCTGTGGGGGAGGGGTTACGGCGGACAGGGACGCGGAGATCAGAGCAAATTCACCGAGGTGCGCGCAGCGATTTCAAGCGCAAGCTTCTTCATTTCCAGAAGAACTCCTTTGCAGTGAAAGAACCTGGAATCTCCGCATGTCCAAGATTTCGTGATTAAGGTACGATCCCAGCCCTGAAATGCGCAAGAGGATTTTCGGCCATCTGCGGTGGGACAGACGCTCGCGGGAGGTTCGGATGGACCACCTGCCAGGATCAGGAGACCGGAGTTGCGGCGAGGGCGGCGAGGCGGTCGGCGATGCGCTCGGCGGCTGCGGGATGAGCCTGGGTGCGGGCGGCTGCGGCCATGGAGGCAAGGCGCGGTGGGTCGGTGAGCAGGCTGGCGAGTGATTCGACCAGTTTGCCGGGAACGGCCAGGTCTGATTCCTGGAGCATGACGGCTGCGCCGGCGTTGCCCATTTCCTCGGCATTGCGCTTCTGGTGATCGTCGGCGGCGGCGGCAAAAGGGACGAGAAGAGCGGGCTTGCCGGCGGCAGCCAGTTCCGCCACAGATGAAGCGCCGCTGCGTGCCATGACCAGGTTGGCGCGGGCAAAGCAGTCGGGCATGTCGTCAAGGAAGGGACGCACTGTCCATCGATCGGGATCGGCGCCGGTGGCTGCATAGGCTTCAAAGGTGCTTGCGGCGTGACGGATGCCACTCTGGTGAAGAACGGTGAGACCCGGCACCGCGTCGAGCAGGGCTGAAATAATGCGCGGCAGGTTTTCATTGAAGATGCGCGCACCTTGCGAGCCGCCGAAGACGAGCAGGTGGGGATTGGCGGCGGTGGGCGGCTGAAGATGAAAAAACTCGGGACGCACGGGAATGCCGGTGACTTCACTGTTGTGGAACCATGCAGCGGCTGAGGGAAAGTTGACGGCTGCGGCCTGAACTTTTTTCCCGACCAGGCGGTTGGCAAGGCCAGGCATGGCGTTGGGTTCAAAGGCCATGGTGGGCACGTTGAGGCGGAGCGCGGCGGCCATCGCAGGACCTGAAGCGTAACCGCCGACACCGAAAACGACAGTGGGCTTGAACTCGCGAATGAGGCGTTTGCAGGCAGAGATGCTGCGGGGTAATTCGAGCAGCGTGCGCAGGCGCGTGACGAGGGATACGTTTTTGAGCGGGCCTACATCGACAAGCCGCAGGTTGAAGCCGGCCTCGGGCACAAGGCGGATTTCCATGCCACGGGCGGTGCCGACAAAGAGGATTTGGGCGGCATGGCGTTCGACGAGTTCGTGGGCCACCGCGAGCGCAGGGATGATGTGACCGCCGGTGCCGCCACCGGCAATTAGGACGCGTAGTTCCGCCAAGGCATTGCCTTTCATTGAGAAGTGCAGAGGGAGCCCATGGAGACGAGCCTAGCGATGCAGGGCCTCCGATTGGAGGTAACGTACTGCAAGGTTACCACGAGTTGTGATGCTGCGAAAGGAATGGAAGATGTACTCAGTCGGCCTTTTTGGTGATGTTGAGCAGGATTCCGATGCTGCATAGGGTGCAAAATAATGACGTACCGCCGGAGGAGATCAGCGGCAGAGGAATTCCCTTGGTGGGCACCAGGGACAGGACCACGCTGATATTGAAGAAGGCCTGCAGGACAATTGTGGTGGTGATGCCGAAAGCTACCAGGCGGGCAAAGGGATCTTCAGAACGAAAGGCCGCGCGCAGGCCGCGAACTCCCAGGACGACAAAGAGAAGGACGAAAGTGATGGCGCCGATAAAGCCAAGTTCTTCGGCGATATTGGCAAAGATGAAGTCAGTATGCGCCTCAGGAAGATAGAAGAGCTTTTGCACGCCTTCCATGTAGCCGCGACCGGTGAGGCCGCCGGTGCCCACGGCGATCAGCGACTGGTTGATGTGGAAGCCGGCACCCTGCGGATCGGAATCGGGATTGAGAAAAACCAGCATGCGCTGGCGACGCCAGGCGACCATGAAGAGCAGCGCGGCGAGGCCGGGAAGGGCCGCAAGCGCGCCGAAGCAGAGATATTTCCACTCCATTCCGGCCAGCAGCAGCATCATCGCGGTTACACCGAGAATGACCAGCGCGGTGCCCAGATCAGGCTGCTTGACGATGAGCAGGATGAATACCACCGGCATGATGACGGCGCGCAGCAGGGTGTTCTTCCAATCGCGCATGGCGTCAAGGCGGGTGTGAAGGAACCATGCGAGAAACAAGACGACTACTGGCTTGGCGATCTCAGAGGGCTGAAAGGTGAATAAGCCGCCAAAGCGAATCCAGCGATGAGTGTTGTGCGAATCGGGGAAAAAGAAAACCAGGACCAGCAGCAGCGTGGTGACGCACAGTGCCGGGTAGATGAACCGCGGCGTTTTGTAGACGCTGTAGTCGACATGCATGAGGACCAGCATGGTGAGCACGCCGCCGAGCGCCCAGATGGCCTGTTTGCCGACAAAGGTGTAGGGGGAGTGGAAGCGCTCCTGGGCCACCACGGCGGATGCGGAGAAGACCATGACCAGTCCGGCCACCACCAGCAGCAGCGTGGTGAAGAACAGCCACTTGTCGACTCCGACTAGTTTTGCCATACTTTCCAACCTCTGCGCTCTGCGACGAGTTCCTTGAAGACGCGACCGCGATGCTCGTAACTCTCAAACTGATCGAAGCTGGAGCAGGCCGGGGCCAGCAGCACCACATCGCCGGGATGCGCGGCGGAGGCAGCCGCGCTGACGGCTTTATCCAGCGTTTCGCAGGAGAGAATGGAGACCGTGCCGCGCAGTTGCGATTCGATTTTGGCTGCGGCAGAGCCGATGGTGTAGACGGCGCGCACGCGCGCGCGCAGCAATTGCGCAAGCTGGGTGTAGTCGGAGTTTTTGTCTTTGCCGCCGAGGATGAGGTGAACGCCGGATTGAAATGAGGCGACAGCCTTGATGGTGGCGTCAACGTTGGTGGCCTTGGAGTCGTTGTAGAAGTCGACGCCGTTGACGGTAGCAACGAATTCAAGTCGATGTTCGACGGCCTGAAAGGCTTCGACGGCTTCGCGGATGGAGTCGGCAGATGCTCCGGCGAGTCGCGATGCGCAGACGGCGGCGAGCACGTTTTCAACATTGTGCGCGCCTTTGAGAGGAATGCCCTTGAGCGGCAGGATTCTTTCGATTTGATCGTTCTTGCCTGCGCGGTAGACCACGTAGCCGCCGTCAAGCCATGCGCCTTGTTCTACTGGGTGTTCCATTGAAAACAGGTAGACTTTGGCGTTGGATCGCGATGCGGCCTCAGCGGCGCGGGCGTTGTCGGCGTTGAGGATCACGTTGTCGTGCTCATTCTGCGCGGCGAAGATGCGCTCCTTGGCGAGCGCGTAGTTTTCAAAGCTGCCGTGACGGTCAAGGTGGTCGGGGGTGATGTTGAGAATGACGGATATTCTGGGGTGAAACTCGAAGGTGCTTTCAAGCTGAAAGCTGGAAACCTCAAGGACCGACCAGGTGTCGTCGGTGCTCTCGTCGATGAGGGCGACGACGGGGACGCCGATGTTGCCGCCAACCAGCGTGGGAAGGCCGGCTTTGGTCAGAATTTCGCCGACCAGCGCGGTGGTGGTCGTTTTGCCGTTGGAGCCGGTAATGGCGAGGATTTTGCCTTTGAGGAAGCGGGCGGCGAGTTCGAGTTCGCCGATGACGGGCAGGCCGAAGCTTTTGACCTGGGCAAGCTCGGGCGTGTTGAGCGGTACGCCGGGGCTGACCACGATGAGGTCCTGGCGGCGAAAGGTGAGCAGGCCGTGACCGCCGGCCTCGACCATGATGCCCTCTTCGAGCAGGGCGGGAATGTCCTTGGCGAGGGCTTCGGCGCTGCGCACGTCGGAGACGGTGACCTGCGCGCCCCGGCGGCGCAGAAACAGGGCCGCCGCCAGACCGGATTTGCCCAGTCCCACGACCAAAACTTTCTTGCCTTTCAATTCCATCATGTCGATCTTTCCTAAGGCACTCGCGGCTACTTCAATTGTGCACCTGTGAGCGCACGGCGCGGTGCGTGTCTAGCGGAGTTTTAGGGTGGTGAGTGCAAACAATGCAAACACCAGGGCGCCGATCCAGAAGCGGGCAATGACTTTTGATTCATGCCAGCCGAGCTGCTCGAAGTGGTGATGGAGCGGGGCCATTTTGAAGATACGCTTTCCGTTGCGGAGTTTGTAGCTGCCCACCTGAAGCACGACGGAGACCGCTTCAAGAATGAAGATGCCGCCGATGAACGGGAGCAGAAGTTCCTGGCGGATGATGATGGTGACGGTGCCGATGGCGCCGCCGAGGGCCAGCGAGCCGACATCGCCCATGAAGACTTCAGCGGGGTGGGCGTTGTACCAGAGAAAGCCTATTGAGGCGCCGACCATTGATCCGCAGAAGACGGTGAGCTCACCGACCATGGGCATACGCTGGAGTTCGAGATAGTCGGCAAAGACCACGTGGCCGCTGACGTAGGTGAGGACGGCGAGCGCGCCGGCGGCGATGATGGTGCAGCCGATAGCCAGGCCATCGAGGCCGTCGGTGAGGTTGACGGCGTTGGAGGAGCCCATGAGCACAAAGATTACGAAGGCGACAAATGGAACGAAGATCAGAAATCCCAGGTGAGGAACCGTGGCGGGCCACCAGTGCCACAGCAGGTCGGGACGCCAGCTCTTGATGAACGGCACGGTCAATTGCGTAGAGAACATTTTGAATTGCGTGAGGACTACGAGGGCAATGGCGACGCTCGCGCCGGCGAGACCTTGCCAGAGGAGCTTGGCACGGGCGGTGAGGCCGAGGCTGCGCTTCTGGACGACCTTGATGTAGTCGTCAGCAAAGCCGATGGCGCCGAAGGCCAGCGTAGAAAACACAGAGAGCCAGACAAAGGGATTGGCTGGATCGGACCACAGAACAGTGGGCAACAGGATGGCGATGACGATGAGAATGCCGCCCATGGTGGGTGTGCCGGATTTTTTCAGATGCGACTGCGGGCCGTCTTCGCGGACGTATTGGCCGATCTGGAATTCGCGCAGTTTCTGGATGACCCAGGGACCGATAAAGAGCGCGATCAACAGCGCCGTGAGCGAGGCAAATGCGGTGCGAAAGGTGAGATAGCGGAAGATCCGGAAAGGGTGAAAGAACGGAAACAGCTTTTCGTAGAGCAGCCAGTAAAGCAAGTGGCCTCCAGAGCCGGAATGAGGCGTGATTCAGATTGATTTTACAGGGGCTCAGCGGAACATGCGGGGATCGAAGTGAAAGGGTATCGCTTCGGCTACGGCCACCTTGCTGAAATCGGCGTGTGCTGGATTGATGAGGAGATTCGTGTCTCCGTCGACGACGACCGAGGGAACATGAAGCGCCAGGGATCGGCGGCTGTTGGCCCAGGAGGAACCGAGATCGCGGCAACGCAGGTTGTCAAGTTCGCGCCAGTTTGCGGGAAGTTGCGGATCATCGAAGGTCTCGATGAGTTTGTCGGGGACTGTGGCTTGCGCCATGAAGAGCTCGCCAGGCGACTCTCCGGGGTCAAGGTTGACGAAGTATTCGAGTGCCGCGAGCGCACGGGAGGTCGCGGTGTAGACCATCGCAGTCCCCATGTGGTTCCACCGGCCGTCTACATAGAGGCAGCCAGCGCCGGTAAAGGCGGTTTCGCGGAAGCGCTGAGGGAAAACCCTCCATACTTGCATCAGGAATAAATTCCGTAGGCGATTCGAAGAAGTATTTCCTCGACGGCACGTGCGCCGATCTCCGTATCGAGCAGGTCGAAGGGGATCTTGCCGCCGAGGGCGCGGTTTGGCTTCGACATCCAGCGGGAAGCTTTGTCTTCGGCGCCCAGAACTTCGTTGGCCAGGGCGACGACCTTTGCCATCCGCAGAGTACGGTCGGACTCGTCGTGGGTGAGGCGGGACTTTGTGGCCAGACGGCGGCTCAGGGTGCGGGGCGGGATGTTGAGACGCCTGGCTACCTGGGAGCGGTGCATCGACAGTGTGTCGGCAAGCATGAGGACGGTGTCGGCTGGGAGGCCGGCGCGGACCTGCGCGACGAGATCATCCGATTTTTGAATGGGATGGGAGAATATTTTCGCGCCACCCAGGACTTCGACGATGTCGGAGATGCTCATTTTGGCCACCTGGCTTAATTATTGCGCCATTTGGCTTGGAATGCAAGAATGACTCTTGTCCAACGCAAGATGAGCCTGAGCGAGGAAGTTGATTCCAACTCAAGATGAGCCTGAAGGAGTCCGAGCGGGCAAGCTGAGGATGGATGATCAGCGTGCTTGGAGCAGAGAAGTT
>JBEKET010000074.1:0-25569 GCA_050013695.1 Occallatibacter sp. | reverse complement strand
AGTGTCGAGGCCCTGTGGCAGGAAATCGGAAAACTGCTCGACTCGATCTCCGCAGAAGAGTGCGCGAACTACTTCCTGTCGTGCGGCTATGTCAACACTTAAATCAAAAATGCTCTAGCCCCACCCCCTTGCTCCCCAGTTCATACGCATTTAGACTCTTGTCGGCAGCCGCCGGCTCCAAGATGAATTCAATCGCAGCTGTTATAAGCCGAAACGATCGAACAGCCCCGGCAAAGAAGAAACACCGTCTGCACTCCCGAGTTGTCCACAAAGCTCTCGCTGGCGCTTTCGGCATCCCCGTTTCCGCAGGCATTGTCTGCGATTGCGGCAAAAGTTGACATCTCAATCCCGCACTTCGGGCACGTGTCCGACTGCGGGTTGTAGATCATCGCATTGCCGCCGACCTGGTGCCTTGGATAATCAAGCCCATCGGGAAGATCCTCTTCGATCCCCTCAGCGTATGCCTGCAACGAGCTCATTTCGTCTTCGGACTGAGGCTCCAACGAGAATTGCTTCGATGGAAACTCGCCCGTGTACTCGTCGTAGGGACCATCTGGACCAAAAGCTACTTCGCTGCAATCGAGGAACGTGAGAATCTCGACCGACCCATCTGTGCGAACAGAGTATCGAAACTCGCCATACGGGATGGCGCATGTCCAGCAATACAAGAGTGGCAAGGATGGAACCTGCGCCGGATCTAACTCCAGTGCTGGGTCAGACGCAGATAAGACAGCCAGTTTCAGCAGCGGCTTTTGGCAGTTTGGACACTCAGCGCCTGCAATCGTATTGGGGCCGCAAAACTCATGGAGAGCAGCGCCGGAAGGTGGCGCAAAGTTCAACCAATAGCCCGTCGCCGGTTTGCCTTCGGATCGCGTATTGAATTCCAAAGAAGTCTACCTCGCAGCCCATTGTAAGGCCGCGAGGTAGAGTGATCATCGTGAAAAGACTATTTCGCCGCCAACTGCCTCAGCACGTACTGCAAGATCCCGCCGTGTTCAAAATACTCAATCTCCTGCGGCGTATCGATGCGTACCTTGGCCTCGAACTCCTTCACCGTCCCATCCGCCGCCGTAGCCTTCACCTTCAGCGTCCGCCCACCGGCAAACTTGCTCGCCAGCAGCGCCGTCAACCCGGCAAAGTCGTACACTTCCTCACCCGTCAGCCCCAGCGACTCGACATTCTGCCCATCCGCGAATTGCAGCGGCAAAATCCCCATTCCGACGAGATTGCTGCGGTGAATGCGCTCAAAACTTTCCGCGATCACCGCCCGCACTCCCAGCAGATTCGGCCCCTTCGCCGCCCAGTCGCGCGACGACCCAGACCCGTATTCCTTGCAGGCCAGGATCACCAGCGGCACACCCCGCTCGGCATACTTGACGCTGGCGTCGAAGATCGACATGCCTTCGCCCTCGGGAAGCAACCGCGTCACGCCGCCCTCGGTGCCAGGCGCGAGCTTGTTGCGCAGACGCACGTTGGCAAACGTCCCACGGACCATAACCTCATGATTCCCGCGACGCGAACCATACGAGTTGAAGTCCAAAGGCTTCACGCCATGTTCGGCCAGGTACTTCCCCGCCGGCCCATTGGCCTTGATATTTCCCGCCGGAGAAATATGGTCCGTGGTCACCGAATCGCCCAGCACCGCCAGCACCCGCGCGCCCAGAATGTCCGTCACCGCTGTAGGCGTCTTCGTGATCCCGTCGAAGTACGGCGCCTTGCGAATGTAGGTCGAATCCGGCTCCCACTGGTAAACATCGCCGGTCGGGAACTTAAGCCCCTGCCAGTTCGCGTCGCCATCTGAAACCGTCGCGTACTCCTTGCGGAAGCTCTCGCTCGACAGGCCTTTCTCGATCGCCGCAGCCACCTCAGCCTGCGTCGGCCAAATGTCCTTCAGGAACACCGGCTCTCCCGCCTCGTCCGTGCCCAGCGGATCGGTATCGAAGTTATGTCCAATCCGTCCCGCCAGTGCGTATGCCACAACCAGTGGCGGCGACATCAGATAATTCGCCCGCACGTCCACATTCACGCGCCCCTCAAAGTTGCGATTGCCGCTCAGCACGCTCACAGCAACCAGCCCGTGCTCGTCAATGCTCTTTGAAACGTCGGTCGGAAGCGGCCCCGAGTTCCCAATGCAAGTTGTGCAGCCATAACCGACCACGTTGAAGCGCAGCTTTTCCAGATACGGCAGCAGCCCAGCCTTGGTGTAGTAGTCCGTCACCACGCGCGAGCCTGGCGCCAGCGAAGTCTTTACCCACGGCGGAACGGTCAAGCCTTTCTCGACAGCCTTCTTGGCCAGAATCCCCGCCGCCACCATCACCGAAGGATTCGATGTATTGGTGCAGCTCGTAATCGCCGCAATCACCACCGACCCATGATCGAGATACGTATCTGGATCAACCCCAAACCGTTCTTTTACGGTTGTGGTCAGATGCACGGGAACTTTCTCGGCGATGCCGGTGTCTGTCACTGTTCCGCGCTTCCAAGCCACCGCCGTCCGCGTTCCCAGCGGCTTGGCCGTCGGCGCCAGCAGCCCCGGCAATTGCTGCTCAAAGCTCGCCGCAGCATCTTTCAGCAGCACGCGATCCTGCGGCCGCTTCGGTCCCGCGACGCTCGGCTCCACAGTGGCCAGGTCAAGCTCCAGTGTCTGCGTATACTCCGCCTCTGGAGAGCTCGAAGTATGAAACAGCCCTTGCTCCTTGTAATAAGCCTCGACCAGCGCAATCTGTTCTTCGCTCCGCCCCGTCAGGCGCAGGTAGCGCAGCGTCTCCGCATCCACCGGGAAGATGCCGCACGTCGCGCCATACTCAGGCGCCATATTGCTGATGGTCGCGCGATCGGCCAGCGGCAGCTCCGCAATCCCCGGCCCATAGAACTCCACAAACTTGCCCACCACGCCCAGCTTGCGCAGCGCCTGCGTCACGGTCAGCACCAGGTCGGTAGCCGTCGCGCCCTCGCGCAGTTTGCCCGTCAGTTTGAAGCCCACCACCTGCGGCACCAGCATGCTCACTGCCTGCCCCAGCATCGCCGCCTCGGCCTCAATGCCGCCCACGCCCCAGCCCAGCACGCCCAGCCCGTTAATCATCGTGGTATGCGAATCGGTGCCCACCAGCGTGTCGGGATAAGCAACCGCTTCCCCGCCAATCTCGGTCGTAAACACCACCCGCGCCAGGTATTCGAGATTCACCTGATGGCAAATCCCCATCCCCGGCGGCACGGCACTGAAGTTGCGAAACGCCGTCTGCCCCCACTTCAAAAACGCATAGCGCTCCCGGTTGCGCTGAAACTCGAGCAGCGTATTCGCGTCAAACGCGCCGATAGTCCCAAACTCGTCCACTTGCACTGAATGATCGATCACCAGTTCCGCCGGGATCAGCGGATTGACGCGGTTTGGATCGCCGCCCAGCGTCTTGATCGCGTCCCTCATCGCGCCCAGGTCCACCACCGCCGGCACGCCGGTAAAGTCCTGCATCAGCACCCGCGCCGGCATGTACGCAATCTCGCGGCTAGGCTCGGCCTTCGCGTTCCACGTCGCCAGGAAGCAGATATCGCCGGCGGTCACATTCACGCCATCTTCGCGGCGCAAAAGGTTCTCAAGCAGGATCTTCAAACTGAAGGGCAGCCGGCTCAAGTTAAATCCCTTGGCCGCCAGCGCCGGAAGCCGGTAGATGGTATACGATTTGCTGCCGGAAGCGAGTGTCGCCTTACTGTCAAAGCTGTTCATAGTAGGAAGCCTTTCTATCCGCGCACAGGCGGATGGATCGCAGGAACGCAGGGTGCCCCAGGTCCCGCTTTTGGGACCTGGAAGACCAAAGAATCACTCGAACAATCAACTCGATAGATTACTCAGCAGGAGGCGCTGCGTCCACGGTCAGGCCGGCCGCGGCGAAACCGCTTCAACACAGGCGTCGAGGAAATCCGTACTGCGGAACGGCTAAACATAGCGCACTAGAATCTTAGCGCGCCGCAGCGCTTCAGGGAAACTGGCAACTCTGGGTCACCGACCAGAAAATCGCACCGGAGTTCAAATCACGATTGAATACCGGTCTGTTCGATTCCATATTGCATCGCCGCCTTAAGCACGTCGATATTTATATCCGCAACCGTTTTGAACTTGATGCAATACCCCGTAACGCTTGCCTTGCCGAGTTCCTTCCCAAACCTCTGGGCCAGGTACTTCTTGTCATCCACTCCCATAATGTAGACGGAAATCCCCGTCGTATTCCCGCTGATACCGATTTGATAGAACTCCCTGGTTTTTCCATTAGCATATTGCATGGTCTGCGATCCATATCCAATGTTTGGGTTGGAAACGATCTTTCCCTTCTCGTCTTTTCCATCCAGGAACCACAATTTACATCCCGGCATCAGCGCCAAAACCATCTGATGCAGCTCTTCCATCTCGCTGCGTTTTGGTTCCGGTTGAGTGGCAATATAATCCTTGATTTGCTTCTCCACGTTCATCTAAATCTCCTCGGCTTCGCGTTACCAAGCCAGCGCGAAGCAACAGTTTTTTGGCGCCTTCGAATGCGCGGTGCGCTAGTCCACTCGGAACTCGACGTTGGCTTCCTTTTGCAGCTGTTCCTTGGCCGTGTCGTCGCTGACATTCGCCCATCCAACCCAATGACCCTTGTGTTCGGTGACGCAGAAAATGGTGTTGAGTCGAGGACCGGTCGCTTCGCCACCGGGACCGACAACACGGCCATAGCCCGTCAAATTAACGATCATGCTGACATGCTTCCCTGCTGGAGGGCTCGCGCCCCAATCTACGCCGCTCTGAGGGAAAAATGGGGAGTGTTTGAAACTATCGACCAGCAAATGCATGAGCCGCATGATCCCATCCCGATCCTTAATGGATTTTGGGAAGCTGCCAAGAGAAAGGCAGTGCGCATCAATGGCAAAAAAGATGCCCCAGGACGGAAATCCGTCCTTGCCTGTAGGAGCGTCCTCACGCAAGAGGATCCTGGTGCAGCGATTGGCCAATCCATCGGGGTGAATATCGAGCGTCGGCGTATTGCTGAGGTCGGTAGAAATGCTCCAACCTGCGGGCACGTGGAGCCTGATTCCCAAAGCATCGTTGCTGTAAACGCCGTCCGATACCTGCCCCGGTGGCAGGCCCGCGAGCTCCTCGGTCATTTGCGCTTTAGCGCACGCGAGCCCAGATGCCAACAATAGCGGTAAGAAAATCGTGTTGACGCGCATAGGGTTTTGGAATCCAAATCAAGCTTACTCTGACTTTGCCATTCCGAGAATGAGCGATAAAGGATTCAAGTTATCCGTACCAAACGAACACCTATACTGGGAAGGCAATTGACTCGACGCAATCGAGGAGCCTTCATGCAGCTTCGCACCGCGCTCACCGTGACCGCTATTTCCCTTCTCTTCGGCAGTCTCGCCCAAAGCCAGACCATGTCCATGCCCGCGCCAACCGCACCCGCCGCGCAAGCCGCACCCACCCAATGGCCGACCGCCGACGGCGTCGTCACCCTCCCCAACTTCCGCTTCGGCACTGGCGAAACCCTCCCCGAACTCAAGCTCCACTACCTCACCCTCGGCACGCCCCACCGCAACGCGGCCGGCCACGTCGACAACGCCGTCCTCCTCCTCCACGGCACCGGCGGCGATGCGCATTCGCTGCTCAATCCCATCTTCTCCAATATTTTGTTCGGACCGGACCAGCCCCTCGATATCACCAAATACTTCCTCATCCTCCCCGACGACATCGGCCACGGCGAAAGCTCCAAGCCCTCCGACGGCCAACACGCCCGCTTCCCCGCCTTCGACTACGACGACATGGTCCGCAGCCAGCGCCTCATGCTCGACCAGATGAAGATCGACCACCTGCGCCTCATCCTCGGCACCTCCATGGGCTGCATGCAGTCCTTCGTCTGGGGCGAAACCTATCCCGGCTTCATGGACTCCCTCGCGCCCTTCGCCTGCCTGCCCGTTCAGCTCGCCGGCCGCAACCGCATGATGCGCTACATGGCCATTCAAGCCATCAAGCAAGACCCCGCGTGGCTCAACGGCGAATACAAAACCGAACCAACCGAAGGCCTCCGCACCGCCAACGAATTGATCCTGGTCATGGGCTCCAGCCCGCTCCAGATGCAGAAGGCAGCGCCGACCCGCGAGCAGGCCGAGCAATACATCGACCGCTCCCTCGCCCGCAGCATGGCACAAAGCGACGCCAACAACCTCATCTACCAGTTCGACGCCAGCCGCAATTACGACCCCAGTCCGCATCTCGACCAGATCAAAACCCCGGTGCTTTGGATCAACTCCGCTGACGACTTCATCAACCCTCCCGAACTCGGCATCGCCGAACGCGAAGTCAAGCGCATGCCCAACGCCCGCTTCATTCTGCTGCCCATCACAGACGCGACGCGCGGCCACGGCACCCACACCGCCGCCGCAGTCTGGAAAGATTATCTGATGCAGTTCATGCAAGCCACCGAGCCCAAACCGTAGCTCATAACGCGGCCCTCACTCAGCTCTCAGCGCCTCATTCGGATTTACCGACGCCGCGCGAATCGCCGGAATCACCGCGGCCATCGCGGCAGCCAGCGCCAGCAGCCCCATCGCCATCCCCGCTGACCCTGGGTCCGTTGCGCCGGTATCAAAGAGCAAGCCCTTGATGAGGCGCGCGCCGGCCAGCCCCGCGACCACACCAACCGCAAGTCCCACTGCGGTGAACTGCGCCGCTTGCGACAGAACCAGCCGCAGAATATTCGCCCGCGTGGCTCCCACGGCCATCCTCACGCCAATCTCCCGCGAGCGCTGCGCGACGGAATAAGACAGCACGCCGTAAATTCCGATCGCAGCCAACGCCAGAGCTACGAACGAAAAAATGCCAAGCAGCATCGCCGTCATCCGCTGCCGCGCCATTGAGTCAGACAGCAGCGCGTCCACGGCCTCCACGTGATAGACAGGCTGATTGGGGTCCAGCGTGCGCACCGCATTCGCGACCATCGATTCAACACTCCGTGGGTCGCCGCCAGTGCGCACCAGCAGCACCGCATGCAGCCCATACCCCGGCAGATAAATCTCTGGCTGCGCATCGGTCTCAACCCCCAGGTCATGCGCGTCCGCAACCACTCCAATCACCGGAATCTTGTCGGGATGCGCGCTCAAGACGCCCAGCAGAATATTTGCGCCGAGCGGATCGCGGCCCGCCAGATAGCGTTTGGCAAACGCCTCATTGACAACGAAGAACCGGCTGCCGTTCTCAACATCTTTCCGTTCAAAGATTCTGCCGTTCATGAGTGCGAGGCCAAAAGTATGAAAGAAGCCCGGGCTGACGTAGCGAATCTGCGCCGCGGGAAACGTTCCCGGCGCAGTCGGCGGCGCGCCCTCCACCAGAAACCGCGTCATCACCTGCGACGGCCGCAGCGGAACAATGTTCGTGGTAGCCGCTGACAAAATTCCCGGCGACTCTTCTAATTTCTCGATAAGCTGCTCGTAGAAATGATTGGTGACCGGGCTGTCATCGCCATACTTCGGCTCCGGCAAAGCGATTTCAGCGCTCAGCAAATGGTCGGTCCTGAAGCCCGGATCAACCGCCAGCAGTTTTTGAAAGCTGCGCATCACCAGCGTGCTCAAAAACAGCACCACCACGGCAATTGCGATCTCTCCCGCTACGAGCGCGCCGCGGCTTTTGCTGCGCCCCACGGTGCTGCCGCGCTCTCCGGCGCGCAAAGCCTCGGTCAGTTGCGGCGATTTGTTCAGCAGCGGAAACAAGCTGAACACAACTGCGGTCAGCGTGCACGCGGCCAGCGTGAACAGCAACACCGGGATATTCAGCCCGATGGATTGAATCATCGATGCATCGAGAGACGCGGTGTGAGCCAGTGCGATGCGCAACAACGGCAGAATGCCCGCCGCCAGCGCAATCCCCAGCAATCCCCCAAGCAAGCACAGCACAAGCGCCTGCGCTAAAAACTGCGAGAAAAACTGCGTTCGGCCGGCCCCCAACGCCTGGCGCACTGCAATCTCGCGCCGCTGTGCCGTAGCCCGCACCATCAGGAGATTTGCGACATTGGCGCACGCAATCAGCAGCACCAGAAATACCGCTCCCAGCAGGCTCAGCACGGCCGGGCGCAGCGTTCCCACCAGTTGTTCACGAAGCGGCGTCAGCATCGCACCGATATTTCTATTGGTTGCTGGATAAGTCGCAGCCAATCGCGCCGCAATGGTCTGCATGTCGGTTCTTGCTTCACTCAGTCCGACACCGGGCCGCAACCTGCCAAGGACTCTGACTGAATGCCAGACGCGAGACGCGCGTGTCGGCTGATCGAGCAACGAAAGCGGCAGCCACACTTCACCTTGCGAAGGAAAGGCCGCACCCGCAGGTAAAACACCAATGACGGTGTAGGCGGTTCCATTCAAGCTCACGCTGCGCCCCACCACGCCGGGGTCCTTGCCGAAGTAGCGCTCCCAAGCCGATGCGCTCAACAGAGCAACGCGGTCACTGTTTGGCTTGTCGTCCTGCTCGTTGATTACGCGGCCAATCTGCGGAGTGAGCCCGAGCAGCGAAAAGAAATTGCCGGAAGCAAGCACGCGATGAACCTGCGCCGGATGCCCATCGACAACAAGCGACACTGTTTCCGGGTTGAGCGTGGAGTACGCCGCGACCTCAGTGAAACTGTGCTGCTGCGCCTTCCAATCCTCGTAGTCGGGATAGGTGGCTTCGATGCCGCCCGTGATTTGCGGGTGAATCTCAGACAACGCAATGATTCTGCCTGCGTCTCGGAAAGGAAGAGATTGCAGCAGAAGCGCGTAGACGCAACTGAAGATGGCCGCAGTTGCTCCCACGCCAAGCGCCAGCGTCAAAACCACCGTCGCCGTAAATCCGGGCGACCTGCGCAAGCTGCGCGTGGCGTAACGAAGATCCCGCAGAAATGGATGCATTGATTGACCTCGTTGACGATTAAGACGGCATCGCGGGCAAATTCGTTGCGATGAACCATCATAAGGCCGTACTTAGCCGTGCCTCTATACTGGTTCTGCGATGTCTTCAAGCAGTGAGGTCAAGCCAAATCCCCGTTACTGGGTTGGCTTCTCAGGTCTGATTTCGAAATTTTATGCCTGGCTGCTGCGGCGCATGCCGACCGAGCGCCAGCGAATGCTTGTTGTCACAATCGTTGCCGGCGGCCTTTGCGGGCTTGCGGCGGTCGCCTTCCACAAGAGCATCTTCTGGCTTGAGGCCCTGCTCATCGACCGCGCCAACGCCGCTCCCGGCAACAGTTGGATCGGATGGACCATTCTCATGCCTGGCCTCGGCGGACTCTTTGCCGGTCTCGGCCTCACGTATTTCGCACCCGCTGCGGCGGGCAGCGGGATTCCGCAGGTAAAGGTGGCCTACGCGCTGCGCAACGGCTATGTCACCGTGCGCGAGACAATCGGCAAATTCATCATCTGCGCAGTCCAGATCGGCTCCGGCGCTTCGCTCGGACTTGAAGGCCCCACCGTGCAGATCTGCGCCGGCGTCAGCAGCATGCTTTCCCGCGCCGCTCGCCTCAGCCCCAAGAACTGCCGCCGCCTGGCATCGGTCGGCATGGCCGCCGGCATCGCCGCTGCGTTCAATGCACCCATCGCCGCCATCACATTCACACTTGAAGAGCTGATCGGCGACCTCGACCAGACCATGCTCTCCGGCGTCATCGTTGCCGCCGCGCTGGCCGCAGTCGTCGAGCACAGCATTCTCGGCGACAACCCTGTCTTTCACGTGAACCACGTCTACGAACTTGGCAATGCATCCTCGCTCATCTGGTATGCGCTGCTCGGAATTCTCGCAGCCGTTGTCTCGGTTGCGTTCACCGATGGGCTGCTGAATCTGCGCGCACAGTTCCGCCGTCTCACCAAAATCCCGCGCTGGGTCCATCCAGCCATCGGAGGCCTTGCCGTCGGCTGCATGGCTGCACTCGCACTGCAACTCTTTCACCTCAACGGTATTGCCGGCGACCCCTACAAGACGCTCACCCTCGCGCTCACCGGAACCGTTCCGGTGCTCTACATGATCTCGTTCTGCGTGCTCAAGCTGGCCTCGACCGTCTGCTCTTACTCGAGTGGCGGCTCAGGCGGCATCTTCGCTCCGGCACTCTTCATGGGCGCCATGCTTGGCGGCTCGGTCGGCTATCTCGACGTGACCGTCTTTCATCACTCCAATGACGCCATCGGCGCGTTTGCAGTGGTAGGCATGGGCGCTGTTTTTGCGGGCATCGTCCGCGCACCAATGACTTCAGTGCTGATTGTCTTTGAGATGACGGGTGGCTACGGACTGGTGTTACCGCTGATGATCGCCAACATGAGCGCCTTCGCCCTGGCCCGCCACTGGCGTCCCATCCCGATATACGAAGCACTGCTGGCCCAAGACGACATCCACCTGCCTCACGGGAACGTCCCCTGCGACCCGCCTGAAGAAGCAGAGGATCCACCGACCACAAGACCGGTCGACGACGCGACCGCTTAATTCGGAGGCGTCACGTTGTACCAGAAGCTCGCCCGCAGTTCCAGATACGGACCGTGGAAGTCCCTGGGCAGAGGCGGATAATTCGATCCCGTCAATGCGCCCCATGCCGCCCGATCCAGGGCCGAGTCGCCGGAGCGACCCTCCAGCTTCACGCTGCCATCCATCAGACGCCCATTGGGCAACACTTTGAAGCTGATCACCACGATTCCCTGCTTGTTGATCGGCGGGTTCACTTCATCCGGAATTAGCGGGTCCCATGTATTCTGCGTCTCATGGTGCCAACGCTGCAGCCAGGCGCTGAAGTCTACTCCCTCCGTATTTGACAACACCTCCACACCGCCGCCGGCCCCCGGATGCCGAGCCAGCCCACCCCCGCTCAGGTTATCCGGCGATCCTGATCCGGGGCGCGAAGCACCCTTCATTGCGTTCAGCATCTGGTCATTTGGATTCTGCGACACGTTGAAATTTGGCCGTGCCGGTACCGCCGACGGACGCGGCGCCTCAACCGGCGGCTGATTGGTTGTCGGAGGCGGCGTTGGCTGCGGCTGCATCGCGGGGGGTACGGGAGTCGGCTCCGGCGCTGGCGTGGGCGTCGGCGGTGCAGGCCTGTTCATCGCCTCCAGCGTCTTCTTGTCGATGACCGGCGGCTTCTGCAGAGCCGGCCTGGGGTTCACCTTGGGATGCTGCAACTCGCGCAATGCGTCCAGCGGAATGTCCAGGGTTTGCCGGTCCTTCATCGCATCGATCGGATCGATGACCGGCGGCACCTTCAGCACGTACTTCGGAATCCATGTCAACGCCGAAATCAGAATGATATGGACCAGCAATGCCCACAGCACGCCTTCACGCAAACGCGCCCAGCGCCGCTCGTCCTCGAGCTCGCTGATCATCTCCAGCAGCTCGTGAGTGTCGTAGTCTACCCAGCGCGAACCACGCACGGCAAATGGCCTCGCGGGTTCCTGCTCGCTCAACTCGCTCCCTGAGACACCCGGCGCGACGGTCCCCTGAGACAGGTTCTCGTCACCGGTGCGGTCAGCCGGAGTCTTGGGCTCGTTCACGTTAATGGGCGCTTCACTGGGAGGCATGTATTCCAATGGAGCCAGCCTGGGCGCACACGCGTCCACCTGCTCCGCTTCAAGTCCTTTCTATCTATTCTCTCATTCCCCTGAAGCATTCCCCTGTTGCATTCCCAGGCCACCGTGGCGCAGTGGTCGTGGCTCGTACAATGGTACTTGATTAGTAAGACGGATGAATGGCTGGAAGGGGACCCTGTTGAAGTCGTTTCTCGCTCGAATCATGGCCAATATGAACCATGTGCTGCTGCCATTCCTGGCCAAATTCGGCATTTGGGGTATCGGCGCCCTCGCGCTTCTCGACTCCTCCACGCTTCCCGTTCCAATGGATGCCTTCCTCGCCATCTCGGTCTGGAACGACAAGCCCCGCTTTTGGCTCTATTGCCTGCTCGCGGCGGTTGGCTCCGCGATTGGCGGCCTGCTGCCATACGGCCTGGGCCGCGCCGGCGGCGAACTCTTCCTGCTCAAACACGTCAACCGTGAACGCTTCGACCGCATGCGCATCCGCTTTGAGCGCCAGGAATTTCTGGCCATGATGATCCCCTCCATGATGCCACCACCCACGCCATGGAAGGCATTTGTCTTTGCCGCCGGCGTGTTTGAGATGAGGGTAATGCCCTTTATGGTCGCCGTATTCTGCGGCAGGATGGTCCGCTGGCTGGTGCTCTCGCTGCTGGTGCTGAAGCTGGGACCAGGCGCCGTCCAGGTCGTGGAGCACCACGCTCTGCCCTTGGTCGCCATCGTAGGCGCCATAGCGGTGATTGGCTTTGCCTGGTGGTGGATAAAGCGGAAACGCGCCGGCAAGACGCTGGAAGACTAAAGTCGCCCGAACACAGCCCTAATCAAGAAGCTTCTCGATCTCCGCGGGATCGAAGCGGCAAATGCTCCCCGGCAGGTCAAAAGCTCCTGGCGGAAGCGGCTCCAGACTCGACCCCGCATAGCGGTAGTTATTCCCATTCGGATCAAGAACCAGAATTGTTTTGATCCCCATCTGCTCGTATTCGCGAACCTTGTTTAACAAGAGAATCATCGTGTCTTCCGGAGACAGAATCTCAATCACGGCGATGGGTGGCACTGTGATGATCTGCTCGACTGGGAGGGTCCGATCAAGAACAGTTACGTCGGGAACGCGAAACCTGCCGGCGGATACTTGAACCCTCAACTCCGCAGCTACCCGTATATTCCACTCAAGTCGCCGGGTCCTGAAAAACTCCAGGATAGCCGCTTGCCAGTTCGCGTGATTCCACTCGCCCATCGGTCTTGCCTCGATCGCACCGTTCACATATTCCGCGTCCGGCTCAAAGGAACTGGCGAGATAGACTTCGACGGGCACAAATGAAATCTGCGCGGTCGCGGCCATAAGTTCCTCCTCAAATAAAAATGAATTGAAAATCCGAGCCACCCGGAAATCCAAACCGTCCCAGCGAGAGCGGCAACAATTCTGCTACCAGCAATCTAGCGCCCGGCCCCCGCGACTGCCTCAGCGTTCGGCGCAGCACTCAGCCGCCTCACCAGCACCGGAACCCCAAATGCCAGCGCAACCACAATCCCCGTCGAGATCAGGTCATTCCGATAAAACAGCAGCCCTGCCACATAGCAGGCGCCAAGACCCTTCGCCGTGTGCTCGTACATGGTGCCCATGGCCCAAACCGCATAGTTTGACACCACAAAAAACGACGTCGGCCCCAGCAGCGCACCCGCGACCGCCCGCACCCAGGTCGTCTTCGCGTGCAACAGAACCTGCCCCAGCACCATCGCCATCCCGTACCACGCCCATGTAGGCAGATACGCACCGCACTGAAAACTGGTGTGGTACGCGTAGACCGTCAGGTAATAGTCGGTGGCCATCAACACCGCCAGCGGAGCCAGCATCTCCCGCCATGAACGCCGCGCGCCAAAGTAAAGCAGCGCTCCGCCTACCGCGGTAAAGTTGAACCACCCCGCATGGGGTAGGACACGGGTCAGAACGGCAACCAGCAGCAGCAGATAAGCAATCATGAGCGCCTCAATCTATTGAATTTTCCGGAACTGTTTCCCGGCTTGGGGAATGCCTTGAAGCCATCTTCATTTGGCGCCGGCGGCCATCTTTCCGGGCCCCGTCCGGGTCACCAGGGTTCTTTTCCATTCTGCGGTCCACGCGTCCCCCGGTCAACCGCAATCGTTCCACCATACGAAAAACATTTTCAATCTCGCACAATAGCCGCTCCCGGCCACCCCCAAGCCCGCGCCCAGCATCTGTGGGCTTTTACGCTGGACCGCAGGCCTGCAGCCAGACCCTTGGGCTATGTTATCCTCGATTCAACGGATGTTCATTGAGGTTCCAGTCCCGCGAGGTTGTTTTGATACCCGTCGGCGCACGTGAGAGCCTGTTTCCCTTCTGCCTGCTCGTTGGCGGACCTGTTCGATTCTCCAGCAAAAGCTCGATTCGTTTGCTGCAGTTCTTGAGCACCGTGTAGTGAGCTGTACTTGTGATTGCTGCACTCAGGCAGCCTTCCGGTTCACCCAACTACAAAAATCAACCATTCAGGGTTCTCCTCGAGCTCTAGCAGGAGCATGGGCAGGACTTTCTGTATCAATTTCAAGGAGGAATAATGCAACGATTCAAAATGTGGCTGAGGGTCTCTTCAGCCCTGGTTGTTCTGCTGCCGCTGTTCTCTGTGCCCGTGCTGGCGCAGACCTTTCGCGGCGGCATCAATGGCACGGTTACCGACGCGTCAGGCGCGGTGATTCCCGGGGCCAGGATATCGGCCACCGACGTGGCCACCTCAGTCGTTCGCGCTACCATCTCATCCGGCGCGGGCGAGTTCTCGTTTAACGATCTGCCGCTGAGCACCTACAAACTGAAGGTGGAAGCCGCCGGTTTCCAAACTACCGAGGTCACTGGCGTGCAGGTGGAGGCAGGCAAGGTTTATACCCTGCCGGTGAAGCTGGCTGTCGCACAGCAGGCCACCACCGTGGAAGTGGCCGCCGACGCCCTGGCGCTCGACACCACCACCGTGACGCAGACTACCGCCATTGAAGGCGAAACGCTTCAGGATGTCCCGCTCAACGGCCGCGACTTCACCCAGCTTCTCGGCTCCTCGGTGTCCTTTGCCGGCTACAACAACACCGGCTCAGTCAACGGCACGCGCAGCAACCAGATCAACTACACCATCAACGGCACGGACAACAATGATCTCTACCTGAACGCGGATGCGGTCAATCAAGGCGGCATCAGCGGCATCGCCGGCGTCGTCTATCCCATCGATGCGCTTGACGAGTACTCGCTCCAGACCACGGGCAACAGCGAATCCGGCCGCAGCCCGGGCGGCAACCTGAACGTGACCACCAAGTCCGGCAGCAACCAGTTCCACGGCGATGCCTACTACTACAACCGCAACGAGGCGCTGGCCGTGGTCTCGCCGTTCACCCCTCCTGGGTCGCACGAGCAGCCGCTGCGCAACGAGAACTATGGCGCATCCGTCGGCGGCCCCATCTTCCACGACCGCACCTTTTTCTTCCTCCTCTTTGAGGAACAGAAGTTCGTCATCGGTGAGCCCAATACCGTCACCGAGCCCTCGCCGGCATACGTCACAGAGGCGCTCGCGGTCCTTGCCAACAAGAATCCCACCACCGGTCAGCCCCTCGGCGGCAGCTGGGCTCCTGTTGCACCCAGCCAGGTCTCGCAAAACATCCTCAGCACCCTGTGGGATCCCACCGTCCTTTCCACCATCACAGGCCCCAATGCGGGTGCACCGGGCAACTACTCCAGCTCTGCGCCGCAAGCCGGCTACAGCCATAACGCGGTCGCGCATCTTGACCACAACTTCAGCGAAAAGAGCCACCTGTCGGCCATCTGGTACTTCGGCCAGGGCTACGCGGATGCTCCTAGCTGCGTCTTTGTCTGCTCCTACCTGCCGGAGTATTTCCAGACCGTTCCCTCGCACATCCAGAATTACAACGTGGTCTGGAATTACAGCCTTCGTCCCAATCTGAGCAACCAGCTTGCCGCCGGCGCCACCTACTTTATGCAGGACTTCGCCGACGAGGTTCACAGCCAGAATCCGCTGACGCTGGCCGGCCTCAACACGGGCGCTTCGCTGTCCGGCTCCCCGCAGATCGCTATCAACGGTTTCGATTCCATCGGCGTCACGCCAACCTCCGGCCGCAATGACATCTACGGGCAGATTGCGGATACTCTCTCCTGGACGGTGGGCAAGCACCAGTTCCGCTTCGGTGCTGAATACCGCCGCTCCTACATCGACCTTTACTACAACTGGGGAGCCCGCGGCGCCTTCAACTTCAACGGCGAAATTGGACCGTGGAGCCAGAGCAATCCCGAAAATGCGAACAACGCTGCGATTCAGGGTCTTGACCCCAACATCGTGACTCTGTCCGATTTTCTTGCCGGTTACGCGTATACCTCCGGCATTACCCTCGGCACCCAGGAGCGCTTCATCTACACCCACACCGGCTCCGCTTTTGCTGAGGACTCGTGGCAGCTCACTCCCAAGCTCAACGTCAACCTCGGACTGCGTTACGACTACCAGCAGCCCTTCTACACCAACAATCCGAACCTCTCCATCTTCGATCCCACCAGCAGCACCGGTCTGGTGGTTGCCGGCGGCGGATCAGGCACGCCGGATTACATCTACAACAGCAACAAGGCCGATCTCTCGCCGCGCCTTGGCATCTCCTATCAGGCGCTTAAGAGCACGGTCATCCGCGCCAATTTCGGCATCTACTTTGACCAGCCTGCCGGCCAGGCCTTCTTTGGCAATATCGGCATCCCCAACGGCGGCGCGGGCGGCGTCAACAATAACCCGGTCGGCAGCGAGCCAAACGAGTCAATCGTTGTCAACACGCCGAATGCTGTGCCCATCTGGTCGTACAATCAGGCCACGCCAATCTTCACGGCAGCCCAGGGTCAGCCCACGGGCACTAACGTGGTCTCAATCTACTCGGCCACCCGTAACTTCAAAACGCCTTACACCGAGCTCTTCGGTGTCAACATCGAGCAGAGCCTGAGCAGCGCGTGGCAGTTCAACATTGGCTACGTGGGCTCTACCAGCCGCCACAACCTGGTCCTTCAGGACATCAACCAGAATGCACTGGGCGGCGACCAGAACCCAAATTGCGTGAATGTGAATGACCAGGTCGTTCCCTGCGGCAACAACACATTCAGCTATCAGCAGGGTTCGCGGCCGTACTTCTCCAAGTTCCCCAACTTCGGGATCATCAACCAGCTCAACTCCGCGGCCTCATCCAGCTACAACGCGCTCCAGGCTACCCTCAAGAGCAGTGCCTGGCATGGGCTCACCAGCCAGTTCGCCTACACCTGGAGCCACAACCTTGACGACTCCAGCGTCTTCAACACCATCCCGCAGAACTCCCTCAACCTCAAGGGTGACTGGGGCAACGCGGAATATGACATCCGCAATCACTTCTCCGCGTATCTTGGCTATTCGATTCCTGCCCTTGGGTTCGGACCGAAAGCTCTGACGCACGGCTGGGAACTGAACAGCATCCTCAAGTTCCAGGGCGGCGAGCCTGTCAACGTGCTTACCGGCGCTGACAACAGCGGCACCGCCGAGGGCGAGGACCGTGCCACCATCACCGGCCCAGCCCTCAACAGCGACCGCTCGGTGCAGCAGAACTCCCACGCGCAGTACCTCAACCCGAACAGCTTTGTCGTGCCTGCGAATGGCAGCTACGGCAATCTGGGCCGCAACCAGGTTTACGGACCCGGCTTTGAAGACGTGGACCTGTCGGTGATCAAGAACATGCCCATCTACAAGGAACGCGTCCGCGCACAGTTCCGCGTAGAAATGTTCAACGTCTTTAACCGCATCAACCTGGCGCAGCCGCTCAACAACCTTGGCGACGGCGGCGCGTTTGGCTGGAGCACCTCCACCATCGGCGTCTCCTACGGCGCGCCCGGCATCGGCTCAGGCGAACCGTTCAACACCCAGCTCGCCCTGAAGATCCTTTTCTAAGGCGCATTCAGGTCAACCCAGCGAGCCGGCCCACCGTGGCCGGCTCGCTTTTTTGTGTCAAACGCCCTGTATCAGGGCACGACTTCACAGCTTGGTGAAAAACTCGAATTCTGCCTCAGTGTGCGAAAGGGCACAACTTCAGTCGTGCCGTAAATGCCACAAAAATAAAGCTCGGGCTTTAGCCCCTGAGGTATGTCCTTCGACATCCGCGCGAAAATCTGGCCTTTTTCACCAAGCTGTTTAGCCCCTGCGGGATGTTCTTAACCTCCGCAACTCACGTCTTCTACCCTTTCTATCGCTGCTCCCGCCCGTTCATCACTTCCCCAGCATCGTCCCGCCCGTCCACGATATACACCGCCGCGCCCAGAGGACTTCGATTCACCGTCCTCCCCGCTCCAAGATAGGAATAATCAAACCGCAAATCCGTAAACACAACCGTCGTCCACTGCCGATTCGGAGGCAACTGCGGCGGCGCCATCCCCGCCACTGGCTCCTGCCCCACATCGCGCACCACCGCCCACGATCCCCAATCCAGGTACACTTTTCCCAGCTCAGTCCGCTTCGCCGCTTCAACTGCGGCGTCCTGAGTCGGCTTATACATCACATCCTGCTTTGAGTCGCTGTCGATCTTACCCTTCAACGTATCTATCTCGGCGAACTGATAATAACCAGCCGTCTCCAGAATCGCGTGCCACCTATACGGATTCACTGGATAAGGCTCCAAACCGACGCGCGTCACAGGATCGAGAGCCACTTGCGTCTGATCCAGCATTGCCCGCGCCCGCGCCTGTTCCATCCACCGCCAGCCCCACAGCGCAACCATCCCGCACAGCGCAAAGACCGCCCAGCCCCGCCCACGAAACTGCTGCTTGCGCGCCCCGATCTCACCAGCCACCAGCCCCAGCATCCACGGTATAACCAGAGCCAGAGCCAGCAGCGCCCACAGCACAGGCTCGCCAATAAACACCAGGCTCCCCTCATACCACCGCGCATTGAACGGGAAAAATGGCCGCACCCCGTAGTTGTTCGTCCAGTCCAGCAGCAGGTGGCTCAGCGCCGCAATCAGCGCCGTCAAATACAGCCATCCCCAGTGAATTGTCCGCGGTCGCAGCCGCATCGGAATCGGCGCTTCCGGCGCCAAAGCCATCTTTTCGAGCTTTCGTTTTCGCCGCCTCTCTTGCCATCGGTACAGCATCCAAACCGCACCCACCACCACCCCAGCCACCACCGGCGCGCCAATCAACGTATGCGTAATCCCTCGATGGTGCTTCAGTGACTCCACCGGCCCGCGCAAAGCCCAAACCACGTCGCAGTCCGCAGCCTCGGCTGCCAGCACCGCCGTCAGCGTGGCGTACGCCGTTTTGCGGTTCAGTCCGGCCCGGCCAATACATGCCCCGGTCAAAAAATGTGTGACAGGCTCCATATCGTTCTGACCACCATACTATCTTGCAGGCGCGCCAATATAATTCTTCCCATGGCCGATTCAGCCAACTCAAATCCACCCAACCCCGAACGTGATCCCGAGGCACGCGCCGAACATCTCCGCGCCGAGCTCCGCCGCCACGAGCATCTCTACTACGTTCTAGACGCGCCCGAAGTTTCCGACGCCGAATACGACGGGCTGATGAACGAGCTCAAGCGCATCGAAGCCGCGCATCCCGAGCTGCTCACCCCCGACTCGCCCACCCAGCGCGTCGGCGGCAAGCCTGCCGAGGGCTTTCAGAAGGTGCGCCACTCACGCCCCATGCTCTCGCTTGACAACGCCTACAACGCCGAAGAGCTCGCCGCCTGGGCCGCCCGCGTCCGCGACCTCGCCGGCCCGCTCCCCGTCGAATACATGGCTGAACTCAAGCTCGACGGCCTCAGCGTTGCCCTCCACTACGAAGCATCTGAATCCGGTGGCGCGCGCCTCGTCCGGGGCATCACCCGCGGCGACGGCCAGACCGGAGAAGACGTTACTTCCAACATCCGCACCATCCGCAGCGTCCCGCTCTCCTTTCCTGCCAAAACTCTGGAGAAAGCCGTCCTTCCGCAGGCGTTTGAAGTGCGCGGCGAAGTCGTCATGCCTGAAGCCGCCTTCCAGCGCCTCAATGAAGAGCGCGAACAGCAAGGCCTGCCGCCCGCTGTCAATCCGCGCAACGCCGCCGCCGGCACGCTCCGCACCCTTGAGCCCAGCATCGTCGCCAATCGCCGCCTGGTCTTCTTCTCTTACTTTCTCCTCGTCAACGGTGAATACCTCGAACAGGGCCAGCGCGCCACGCTTGACACCCTCGCCACCCTCGGCTTTCGCGTCAATACCCACCGCAAACTGGTCGCCAATGTCGAAGAGATGATCGCCTTTATCGACAAGGCCGAAGCCGACCGCGCCAAACTCGGTTATGAAATCGACGGCGTGGTCCTCAAGGTCGATGGGCACGCAACGCAGCAGCGCCTCGGCTACACCGGACGCGCCCCGCGCTGGGCCATCGCCTACAAATTCACCGCCAAATCCGGCATCACCCAGGTCCGTGAAATCACAGTCCAGGTGGGCCGCACCGGCAAGCTCACGCCGGTCGCGGAGCTGACTCCCACCTTCATCGGCGGCACTACCGTCAGCCGCGCCACGCTCCACAACGCCGACTTCATCGATCGCCTCGGCCTCAAGCTTCTCGACTGGGTCAAAGTCGAACGCGGCGGCGACGTCATCCCCAAAGTCGTCGAAGTCATCGCCGACGCCGAGCATCCAAGGGGAACGCAGGCCTTCGTCTTTCCCACGCATTGCCCGGAGTGCAACAGCGAAGTGGTCCGCGCCGAAGGTGAAGTCGACTTCCGCTGCGTCAACATCGACTGCCCCGCCAAGCTGCGCGAAAGCCTGCTCCACTTTGGCCGCCGCTCCGTCATGAACATCGAAGGCCTCGGCGACGCGGTGGTCCAGCAGTTGCTCGACCACAAATTGGTCCGCAGCGTAGCCGACCTCTACAGCTTGAAGAAGGAAACACTGGTCGAACTGGAGCGCTTTGGCGAGAAATCAGCCGACGCGCTGCTTGAAGAAATCGCCCAATCCAAAAAGGCCGGCCTCGCGCGCGTTCTCATGGGCCTCGGCATCCGCTTTGTCGGCGAACGCACCGCCGAGTTGCTGGCCGAGGAATTCGGATCGATCGATGCTCTTGAAAAAGCCACGCCCGAAGAACTGGAGAGAGTGGAAGAAGTGGGCCCGCGCATCTCGCACGCCATCGTCGAGTTCTTTGCCCAACCCGCCAACCTGGCCCTGGTCCAAAGTCTCAAAGACGCCGGCGTCGATATGACCGCGGAAAAAAAGCAGCGCTCCACGCAGTTAGCCGGGCTCACCTTTGTGCTCACCGGCACGCTGCCCACGCTCACCCGCGATGAAGCCAAAGCGCGAATCGAAGCGGCGGGCGGAAAAACCGCAGGCTCCGTCAGCAAAAAGACAAATTACGTAGTCGCGGGCGAGGAAGCCGGCTCCAAGCTAGACAAAGCCCGCGAACTCAACATCCCCATCCTTGATGAAGCCGGGCTGCTAGCCCTGCTTGAGGGCACAACGCCCTTTGGATAAGCCGTAGTGCAATTGATCCTAGACCGGCCAAAAGATTGCCCCAAAAAATTCCTGCGCTCCGTTTGCCGATAATTTCCCCCTGTTGGCGCACAATGAAATTAGCGCATTCCCCAGGCCGGGCGGCGTCACGGGATCGTATCGAAATGCGAGATGCGTTCATTCGCAAGATTCAAAGCACCTCGCATAACCTATTTGTTTTCTGATGTATGCAAATAACTCCTTTGTTATGTCATATTTGCAGCACGACCCTCCGAAAACACCGGAAACTCGTTCATAACCTATTTGTTTTCTTGTAGCTGCAAATAACTCCTTTGTTATGTCATGCTTACAGTGTAATCGCATGAAAACAAAGTACTTCTATCTAGGGTGGGGGGGAGGGGGGTATAGGTGGTACAGACCGGGCGTATGTCCGACGAAATAGACCGGGCGGGTACGGGCTGGCCACATGGCGCCAAGCGAAAAGCGAGCGGCACTACGATCCAGACCGCCGCCGCACCTCGGCGTCCGGCCGCCGGTCTACAGCACGCATCTCGCGTTCCCGCTCCCGCTCCCAGGCGTCCGCCCGCCATTTTCGCGACGAAAAACTGGCCAGCTCCTCGACCACCGGCTCCAACTGCTCCGGCCCCGCCTGTTCCGGCGCCTGAAGCCTTGCCTGCATCGCCACCGGGCCGTTCCGCACCGGCGTCCGCTCAAGTGAAACCGGAGCCGGTTGCGTCGCCGCAATCGGCCGCGTAACCGGAATCGGCGTCGTAATAAGCCGCGCCGACGACTCCACCTCTCCATAAGCCGCATCGGAAGTAAGGCTGGCATCCGTGCCCGGCACGAGTGCGCCCGCCGCCCGCACTTCAACTTCGGCTTCCTCCACGGGCCCCGGCTGCGCCTGAGCCATCAGGCCCCGCGCCATGAACTCGTCAACCAGCTTGTGCAGGCAGGTCTGTCCGCACAGATGTTTCGCTCCCGGCCGCATCCGGTTCCGCGATTTCCACCCGCTCAGCCGAAGCTCACCCACCTGGTCGTAGGCCACAAACCAGTGGTTGGTCTGCTTCTTCTCCGTTCCGCAGATGTCGCACGATATTGCCTGCCGGATCACTTCATTTGCCTCTCTCTCCATTTCATCGTGCCGGGGCACCAAGGTGTGAGTTGAAGAGGGAAAGAATCAACGCATGGATCAAATTCGAACAGAAGGGATCAGGACCGTCCTGAAACGGAACAAAGAAAATACCCGAGTGCGAAGAAACATGGCACTCGGGCATTCGGTTCAGGAACAATGAAAAACGCAGAAACTCCACCGACACATTAATGCGGCGTGGCGAAGTACCCCTTCTTGGCTCGCACCACGTAGCGCCGGTCGTTGCAATAGAGATAGATCGTCCGGAACGATCCATCGTACCTGAAATCGGCGGGCGTATAGCTCAACGCGTACTGACTGCGCAGCTCTTCCTCAATATCGTGGAAGCTGTTCGACATCTCCTCAACAGAAGGCGGGAAGAAGACCTGGCCTCCGGTGGATTCAGCCATATCGCTCAGCACCTTGTCGCCTTTGCCGCGGCTCGGTGTCCAGTTGGTGCTGATGGCGTAGATGATGGTCTCTGCCCGCTCGCACTCCTTGATGACTTCGTCGGGGCGCACGCGGCTCTGATTGTCATCGCCGTCCGAGATCAGCACAATCGCCTTGCGCACCGGCTCCTGGCCGCGCGAAACGT
This sequence comes from Occallatibacter sp., assembly GCA_050013695.1. Lineage (GTDB taxonomy): Bacteria > Acidobacteriota > Terriglobia > Terriglobales > Acidobacteriaceae > Telmatobacter. Next base: position 2,800 of record JBEKET010000074.1, on the reverse strand, counting down.
CGAGCATCTTGTCGCGGCAGGCTGTGTAGACCGCGTCAAACAACGCCGTGCCGCCACCGGGACGCAACCGGTCCACGCCCGCCTCCAGCTTGTCGATGTCGTTGGTCCAGTCCGCCGTCACAGTGGGTGTGACATCGAACCCCATCACAAACGCGCGGTCGCTTTTCGCTTTAAGCACGTCAAGCAGAAACGCGGTTGCCGACTGCTGCTCAAATTGGAATCTTGACCGAATCGATGTGCTGGCGTCGATCACAATTCCCACGCGCATGGGCAGATTGATCTGCTGGTGAAACGAGTTCACATGAGACGGCGCCTTCTGATCGTCCAGCAGCGCAAAGTCGCTCTGCTTGAGGTTGGGATTGTAGTGCCCATGCCTGTCCGTCACGGTGAAGATGAGGCTGACCTCGTTTACCCCCAGCCGGAGGGTGGGTGCGCCCACGTCGACTTCTTCACTGCCGGGGGCCTGTGGCTGCGCAGCTTGTGCCGGTGCGGGCTGCCCTGCTGGTGGTTGCGAAGAGCCCGGTGCTTGCGGGCTGGTTGGCGCCGGAGCCGTTGGAGTTGCGGGTTGCTGCGCAGACAGCGCGGTCGCGGAAAATGTTACCGCAAGCAACAGAGTAAAGACCGATAACCCCGCGCGATGAATCGCTGCCACGGGTCCGGTGAGATTTCTGATCTTTCTGATCATGGCTTCCTCATTTTATCAATCGCAACCACTCATCGCATCTGTTGGCTCGCAAACCTCATCCCGCTGAGACCTTTCCGGCCTCCAACCGGCTGATAAAGTTCTCCAGTTCCGCGGGCAGCGGCGCCTCAAGTTCCAGCAGCTTGCCCGTTCTGGGGTGAGTGAACTCAAGCCGCGCCGCATGCAGAAAGTTCCGTCCCAGCTTCAGCCTTTCCGGCTCCGCCTTGCGCCTCGCGGCTTTGGATTGCGCCGCCTGCGAGGCCACCTGGTCTGTGAGCTGCCCCGCCCCGCCATACAACGTATCTCCCACCACCGGGTGCCCAATCGAAGCCATGTGCACGCGAATCTGATGCGTTCGCCCGGTCTCAATGCGCACCCGCACCAGCGTGAACTTGCCAAAACGAGTGTTGAGCCGCCGGATAACTTCATAGTGAGAGACGGCCGTGCGCGCGTTTTCGTTAGGCTGCGTGGTCATGCGTGTGCGCCGCACCGGATCGCGGCCCACACCGGCGTTGATCGTGCCCCTGGCCCGCTCCACTGAGCCCTGCACCAGCGCGATGTAAGTCTTCTTCATCTGGCGACCGGCAAACATCTCGCCCAGCGCCGCGTGGGTGCGGTCGTTCTTGGCCACCACAATCAATCCACTGGTGTCTTTGTCGAGCCGGTGCACAATCCCGGGCCGCAAATCGCCGCCTGTAGACGAGAGCTTCTTGAACCGGTAGAGCAACGCATTCACGAGTGTTCCCCGGCTGCGAGCGTCTTCGTTCTGTCCTGAACCCGCGTGCACCATCATTCCCGCCGGCTTGTTCACGACTGCCAAATCAGCGTCCTCAAAAACCACGTCCAGCGGAATGTCTTCCGCCGTGGCTTTCAGCGGCGTTGGATGCGGCTCGCCTGTCACCGCGATCCGCTCACCGCCGCGCAGCTTCAGTGAAGCTTTCTCGCGCTCGCCATTCACCAGCACATCGCCCTGGTCCATGAGCATCTGCACGCGCGAGCGGCTCACGCCCTCCAGTTGAGACGCGACAAACTGGTCGAGACGTTGCCCGGCAGCCTCCGCGGGCACATCAATCACGCGCTGTTCCACATTGCCGCCCTCAACCATTTTCGACCTCTCTCATCGCAGGTTTGGTCTTGCGCTCCAACAGCACCAGCCCACCCGCCAACACCAGCGCAATCGCCGCGATCTGCGGCCCATCCAGCGCGCCCCCCAATACAACGCCGCGACCCTCTGGATCGCGCCACAACTCGGTGATGAAGATCGCAACGCCGATTCCCATCAAGCCCATCCCTGCAACATCGCCCTGCTGCCGTCGCGCAGGCAACCAGACGAGCAGAAGAATCGAGAGCGTCAGATAAGCCAGCGCCGCGTACGCCTGCACCGGGTGCAGAGGAATGCCAAGCGGCGTTCCGCTCCAGCGCGCGGCCAGCACATTGCTGTACGTCACGGCCCAGCGCACCGTTGTTTCTGTACCGTAGCCGGAACCGGCCATCAGTGCGCCAATTTGCTCGAAGGCCAACCCCAACGCGACAGGTGCGGCCAGCGCATCGGCGGTTGTTGCCAACGGCAACCGCTGCCAGCACGCGTAGACCGTGGCGCAAACCAGCCCCACCAGCGCTCCCGCGCCCGCAAGCAGCGGATGATGAATCATGGCCAGCGTCAACATCCACGAGGGATGAAGACGCAGCACGCTCCAGTTCATCAGAATCAGCAGCAGCCGCTGACTCACCAACGCCGCGAACAATGCCACGATGCACAGATTCCACACCTGGCCGGGATTCACCTGGACGATGCGCGCAGTTCGTTGGGCGAGAAACAATCCCGCCACCACGCCCAGAGCGGCAAGCGCGCCATAGGCGGGAATGAGGATTGCTCCGATGTGTAGGAGGACTGGATACACCTGAGTCAGAATACCTCTCAGGGCTTCAGGGCGTATCGACCTATGGAAGAAGCAGGCGAAACAAAAAAGTAGAATCCGACCCACTGGGCCGTGAATGATGTGCTGGTGAACCCGTCCTTAGACGGTGGAGCTCTCCGCGGTTCATTAGGCATTCCGGACTGGCGGACACGGCACACAGAACCGATTGTCGAGTCGAGCCCCTGTTCATGAATGTTGG
>JBEKET010000073.1:0-26958 GCA_050013695.1 Occallatibacter sp. | reverse complement strand
TTCATTCGCTACATCTTGCCGGCTTGCCCGGTGCGGTCTGCATCGCGCTCCTTGAAGGTGACTGCTACTGCCCTCAAAGAACACGGTGCTTACGCACCGGATGTTGGCGCTGCGACACGTCACCCCCAATTCGGGAACTGCGGAGTACCAGAACACGCTCAGGCGTTTACGCGCGTCAACATCTTTTGAGTCAGCAGCTTCGCTTCGCGCTGACTCGAAACGTAAACCGAGGTTTCCCGTTGTAAACGGAATGCGCGCCCAGTATCGCCGACGCGTAAACACGTTGAAGTGAAAGAGCTTCGCGTGAGTTCACAAGATTCGGCGCAGAACGACGAATATCACAGGTCAGAAGGGCAGGTTCCGCATGAACGCTTCCCAGGCGACAATTCCATTTGGAAACAAGCCATCTCCGTCCGACGAGAACAAGCCCGGCTTTCGCACCAAAACGGCTGCTACTCGGCTGACTCCCAGCGAGCTTGCCGACATCGAATCCGCCGCCGAGAGTGCAGGCAAGCCGCTCTCGGAGTGGCTCCGCGAGACGGCTTTGGGCGCGGCGCGGCAGCGGCCCACCGACCCTGCTGAGCTGCTGCTAGCCGAGGTCTGGGCGGTTCGATACATGCTCCTGAGTCTGTTCCACGCGGGCGCTCAGGCAACGTCCGAAGGTAAGGGATTGCTCCCCGATTCCATTCTCAAAATCCGCGACCAGGCGGACACCCGGAAGCTACAGCAGGCCCGCAAACTGCTTGCGGAATTCCTTGCTTCGGAGGCCAACGGGAGGGGCAAGTAGCCATGTATCTGATGTCGATTCCGAGGTACATTCGATGGCTTGCAGCCCTTGCCGCGCTGGTTCTCTGTGTCACGTTTTTGCTGTGGTCCAGGCTGGTTTGGACACCCGTCCAACGCTACTACCTTGGAGCCTATTTCAGGTGTTCATGGCCGGGCTTTGACCCGGCTTCGCCGGTCGAAGTCCGATGGATTTACAAGACCGCGCCGCGCGAAAAGCCGGAGCTTGCATCGGAGGACGATGCAATCCCGGCACCTTCGATCAACGACGGCCAAATCCCGATGGAACTCTCGCTTGCAGCCCGTCAAGCGGGCTGGACCGGCTTGATGAAGGGGCCGGAAGAACGGCTCCAGATTGCGACGCTCAAGCCCATTCTGGAGGGGCAGTTCTTCGACGGGGAGAGCCTTTGGACCCTGTTGCTGCTCCCGCTGCTTTGTGGGTTCTTGCTGTACTTGTTTCTGCTCATTGTGTGGGCCAAATACGAGGACTGGATAGACAGCGTACCGTGGCCTGCGGAATGGATTGAATTGAGCGAGTTCGTCCGAAGTCTGTTCCATAAATGCAGGAACAAGATGCGCAAAATCCAATTTCTACCGCCCGAATTGAAGAGATGTTGGACGCGAAAGACTGCGCCGAAGGCAATGCCCGCAGCGCCAGTTATCGCACCCGCACTGCCAACGAAGAACCCGCCGCAAGTTGCATTTTCGCCTTTCGGCGCGAGCGATGGAACGACCCAAAAGGGCTTCGTTTGGAGCAAGAAAAATGAGATCGAGTGAAAGAAAATTCGTCCGCAACGCGGACCAGAACTAACAGCCGCAGGTCCGGGAAGCGATCTGCGAGACCATCCAGGAGCACTCCCCCATGCTCACAATCTCGAAGCCGTTGTCAGCCAGCCAGGTGCGCACGTACCACGCACGTGAGTACGCATCGCAGCAACAGAACTATTGGAGCCGCGACCAACAGGGTCATAGCGAATGGCAGGGCAGGCTCGCCCAGAAATGGAATCTCAGCGGCGCAGTCGAAGCGGAACACTTCGCCCGGTTGAGCGAGGGCCAGCACCCGCACACCGATGTGCAGCTCGTCCGCCATCAGGTTTCAAGGACCTATGAGGGCAAATTCGGTAAGGAAGTCACCAGCGCCGAGCATCGCGCCGGGTGGGACGCGACCTTTTCCACGCCGAAATCGGTATCGCTCACCGCTCTTGTGGGCGGGGATGACCGGGTGCGGGAGGCGCACCGGGAAAGTGTCCGCGCGGCGCTATCGGAACTGGAACGGTACACCCAGGCCCGGATCGGAAACGTGCATGCGCCGGAGACAACGGGCAAATTCGTTGCTGCCACCTTCGAGCACGATACAGCCCGGCCCGTCGAAGGCTACGCGGCGCCGCAATTGCATACACACGCCGTCATCTTCAATGTGACCGAGCGCGACAACGGCCAGACTCGCGCCTTGCAGCCGCACGAAATCTTTGTGTCTCAGCGTTACGTCACGGCGGTTTATCGATCGGAGTTGGCGCTGCGGCTCGAAAAGCTTGGCTACGAAGTGGACCGCGGAAAGCATGGACAGCCGGAAATCCGAGGCTATACGAAGGAGTATTTGGAAGCGTCCAGCCCACGCCGGGAGCAGATCAAAGACCATCTCCGGGAGCAAGGTATCGACGGAGCAGCGGCGGCGCAGATTGCCGCCCACCGCACGCGCGACAGCAAAGAACTGCTGTCGCCGGAGGAGGTCTTGCGACGGCACCGGGACTTGGCTGCGCATTATGGGCACCAGGCAGACCGGGTCGTAGCACAGGCGCGGGAACACGGGCAATACCAGATGCGGGAACCGGAGATGCACGCGCAGCGGGCCGTGACCTGGGCGAAGGACCATGTCTTCGAGAGATCGGCGGTGCAGGACCGCCGCGCGATCTTGGAAGCAGCGCTGGCGCGGGGCATGGGAGAAACCACGTATGCCAGCGTCAAGCAGGAGTTCGAGCGCCGGATCAAGGCAGGCGAATTCCGCGAAGTTGCGCACAGCGGCGCAGGCCGACAGTTCACGACTACGGCTATGGTGCACATGGAACGCGAGATTGTAAGCCGGATGCAGGAAGGCAATCGGCGGGACTACGGCGATCCAATGCTGGTTTCGCCCCAGGTGCGGATCAGGACCGAAGAGCGGCACCCGGAACTGAGTGCTTCGCAACGGCAGGCCATGGACGACATCCTCATTTCGCGCGAGAAAATCGTGGGATTGGATGGCATTGCGGGTGCCGGAAAGACGACGGCATTGGCCGTTGTCCGCGAAGGAGCGGAAGCCGACGGATACAGAGTGGAGGGTTTCGCGCCCACGTCCCGAGCTGCACAGAAACTTGCCGAAGCGGGCATGGAGACATCCACGCTCCAGAAGCATCTGGGGCGGGGACAGCAACCAGACGCCAGGGAGAAGCGGCTCTTTATCCTTGACGAATCTTCACTGGCATCCACTCGCCATGTGCATGACTTCCTCAATCGGCTTCATCCGAACGACCGGGTGTTGCTGGTTGGCGACCGGCGGCAGCATGAAGCAGTAGAGGCCGGACGGCCCTTTGCGCAGCTTCAGGATGCAGGCATGAAGACGGTCAGGCTCGATGAGATCGTGCGTCAGAAAGACCCAGAGCTGAAATCCGTGGTCGAGCAGCTTGCGCGCAGCGAGGTGCGGGAGGCCATTCAGAACCTTGACCGGCAGGGGCGGGTCCATCAGATTCCAAATCGCGACGACCGTATCGCCGCCATCGCAAAGGAGTATGCGAAATCACCGGAGAACACCTTGGTAGTTTCTCCCGACAACCGTTCCCGCATGGAGATTAACGAGCGCATCCATACCGTGTTGCAGGGCCAGGGTGTTATCAGCGGACAGGAGCACCGCATCCGAACTTTCGTCCCGCGCCAGGACCTTACCGGCGCGGACCGCACTTGGGCTGAGCGGTACGAAGTGGCTGACGTGCTGCGCTATTCGCGCGCATCGAAGGAAACCGGCATCGGGAAGGGAGAATACGCGCAGGTGAAAAGCATCGATGCTCCTGCTAACCGGTTGACGGTGGAATTGCAAGACGGCACGCAACGTACGTATGATCCGCGCAGGCAGCAGGGCGTTTCAGTATTCCGCGAAGAACTGCGTAACTTCTCTGAGGGCGACCGCATCCAGTTCACCGCTCCTGCCAACGACCTCAAAGTGGCTAACCGTGAATTAGGAACAATCGGGAGCATCGATGGTGATGGGCGGCTGAATCTGAAGTTGGACAATGGCCGCGCAATAGAACTCGATCCGAACCGGCACATGCATCTCGATTATGGCTATGCTGTCACCAGCCATTCTAGCCAGGGCCAAACTGCGGACCGCGTACTGATCAACGTGGACACTGAACTCGGCGCGAAAGACCTGCTAAACAGCCGCATGGCATACGTTGCTGTCTCACGCGGCGCGCTCGACGCGCAGATTTTTACCAACAATGCAGCGGCACTGGGCCAAGAACTCAGCCGCGATGTGTGCCACGCCCCTGCGATCCAGCAGGCCCCGGCGTCACAGGCCATCGAGCAGCAGCCCGCCCATGTCCATGAGATTGGTCAGGGATTTGGTATGGGCATGTAATCCAGACCCAAGATGACATTCCCCGGATTGTGGCAGCGTAGCCGAGGCCCGGCCGGAGTCAAGGCCGCGCTTCGCGCGCCGCGTTCCGCGGTCGAAGAGCCTTGACACCGGCCTCCCAGCCTCGGCTTATCATTCCAATATCCGGGGACTGTCAGAATGGGTCTTTTTCTCTTTTCCAAAACAGGCATCGACTGTACTCCGGCATCGGCAGGGAATGGAACTGGAGGCGGCAGCGACGACGATTCAGGCGGAACTGAGCCGGTGGAGAGAAGCCGCATTCGAAGGAAACACGCGAGGCCAGCGACCTGATGGTAGAACTCTTGCTGGCTACATCCTAAGAATTTCTGCAATTGGGCTTGGCGATCAAGCCGGTTTGAGGGACACTCAGGATGAGCAAGTCAGAATTCCAAATTGGGGAGGCATCCAACCGTGAAAGCGATTCGAGGGCGATTTACTCGCCCAACTCAATCCGGTATCGGTGAAGAACAGCTGGCATAACCGCCTTGCGAATTCGACTTCTCCCGAGGCACATTTGGAAACCAATGGATGCGACTTTTGCATCACGTATAGCCAAACTTGGGACGTTGCCAGTTTGAAGCAAACCTTTGAACGTGAAGGGGTACAACGCATAGACACGGGATGTGATGTCACTTGGTTCGTCGAGTGATTGGAATTAGCCCCCAGTGGATTGTTTGCGTCGGGTCCTTGGTTTCGCCTTTGTCCGAACCACCTTGCCCTTCTGCTCGAACCACTGCTTGCCTTTCTCCTTCCACCATGCGCTCTTCGCTTCGGCTTGCGCCCATGCTGCGCAAAGCTCTGTGCAATACCGTTGTCTCGGGTGAGCCGCTATGAAATAGGGATTTTCGCAGCTGGGCTTCGCACAATGGCGAAGTAACCCTCGTTCATGAGTTGCAATGAGCACGAGGACCAGCGCCGCGTAGAGAGATTCGGCAACGAAATCTAAGCCTTGGGACGTTAGCTCGAAGCGGCCTGCTGCTTGCACACTCTTCAATGGCTCATTGAAGAGATTCGGAGCGTGCTCCTTGAGATAGGGAACGATTGCACTCGGATATCTTGAATCCAAACCCAGAAACCCATCCCAGGCACAACGAAATTGGGCTTGCATGGAGCGCCAATCGCTCAACTGAAAAGCGAAGTTTCCATCTGCCCCAGTGAACAGCGCCCCGTATTTGCGGGTAAATCTCCGTACCCCATCTTCATCACATCGAGAATTTGCCAGTTCGGCAATAGCTTCGACGGGTGGTACGAAGAGATCGGAATCCACTTCGCACGACCCGCGGAATATCGGATCACTAACCATTCGGGGCTGATTTCCATCTTGGAGATCTCCTTTAACCGAGCTAAAAAACGGTAGCAGTCTAGGAACAACGGTGAGCGCCGAGACTCTCCGATTAGGAGTGCAGAAACGGATTTTCTGTTTAAGTTCCAAAGGATTGTATAGAACTCCTGATTATCCTATATACTACGAACTAGAAGGAGCACAGTCAAGCCAATTCAGTGCTCTTGGAGGAGGCAAGTCAGGTATGCGCGGAACAGATATAAATCCGAGAACATTCCCACCATTTGAACGAAAGGTAGTTGAGCTGCTCCAGCAGATTCTCAGGAAACTGGAATCAATTGAGCAACAGATGCCTAATCCGCGAGATTCTCCTGAAAATCTATACCTGAGTTAACTCGCGTCAGCAGAGTTGGCAGGCAACCCGCACGGCTATAAAATCTAGTCGAGGAGATTTCCTATGTTACGAGTGATGGATCTTCCAGGATGGCCTCCAAACCCCGGCGGCGCAAAATCGGAGGGTGAAAGATCTCCGACAGCGCTCGATCAGGTAACCATTGAACAAGTGAATCATGTAATGGAGGATCACGTCATGTTCACATGCAGGTTCAATGGACATCAAGTTCCTCACAACTTTCAGCTGGCAGACAAAAAGACCGGCGAGAAAATTGAGAAAATTCTGAACGACAATCGCGGAAAGACGCTTTTGTCCATTGGCATCATCGAAATACCTCCAAATTGATCATGACGTGGCGGGTGTCAGAATTGGGCTCACGAGGTGCCCACCAACGGAAGGATAGATGACGTCGCGGTTGTTTCTACTGCTGTGGGTGCAGCAGTTTCATTATTTCCTCATCATAGGTTTTGCCGGACTGTTTAGGCGCGGGCATCACCTTGTCGCCCAACCCGGCTGCCTCCATGTCCGCTTGCATCTGATTGTCTACGGATTTTTTCAATTGATTGTAGGTATCGACGGCCGCCTTCGCGTTGTCCCTCATTGCGCCAAGCATTTGGGTGGCTTGGCCCTGAGAAATAGTCGCGCCGATCATATACCCATCTGGTCCAAATCGGGGTTCAATGCCAGCCAGGCACGGACAAGCCACTGTAGCGGCTTCCCACTGAGCCTTAGTGATGCGTTCTCCTGTGCTATGACCGCCGGTGACAGGGCGGACTAGGTTCATAATCTCGTCGTCGAGGGAGGTGATGCGTTCTCTCGTGCTTTGGCCGCCAGCGACAGCCCGGAGGAAGGTGGCTATGAGACCTACCTGCGCGGCGCTGTTTTTGGGGTCCTTCAGAATCTCGGAATGCTGCTGAAGTGCGAGCTTTGCCTGACTCAACGAACTGTTGAAATTGGCTAGCGCGGTGGCCGCCATTTGAAAATCTAGGTCGTGAACTTTTGTTCTCAGTTGAGTGATTTTCTCGGTCAAATCGGCTTCAGCTTTTCGCCCCAGCCCTTCACGGCTTGCGCCAGCGGCCCCTCTCGCGTTCACGGCTGCCGTAATGCGGTCGAGTTCAGCTTGCCGTAGCTGGATTTCGCAGAGCGTGTCGTCCTTCTGGCGCTGAAGGTCAGCAATTTGGGAATCCTGCCCCTGCTGTATGGCACATGCGGGCTTCGGGGTTTGGCAGCCTTGCAGGATTGAAAACGAGAAGATCAGAACCAAAACACGTGTCGAATTCATGGGCACTCCTTTGCCAATAATCTTGTCCCTTTCAAACGGCTCATCGGATCTTCCTTTCCGAGGCGCGCGGGCGGGTCGCTTGTCTCCGGGAACTCGGCTACTGCGCTTTCGGCTGGTGCGAGCAAACCACACCTTCGGGTCCAAGGAGCGGGGTTATCATGAGCTTGCCGTGAATCCAGCTCCCACCCAGCCGATTGCGCGAATTGCACCCCAGGGGATGAAGAATCCAAGCATGGGGAAGAGCACAACCAAGAGATAGGTCCATGCTGACGGTGCCGGTGTCGAATAGAGGGTCTGGCCGTCCTGTGTCTCGACTGATTCGACTCCGAAATCCCTTGTCCAGTGGATGGTTGTGATCCCATCCTTATCGACCACACTTGCGACGACCTTCCCATCGGGGTCTTCGATCTCCCAGCCCTGTCCCTGTTGCACCTGTCGATCAATTAAGGTTTGCAGCCTGCTCTTTTGTTCCGAGTTCATTCTCGCGAGTAGCTCATCACGTCGCTCTTGGCCGAATGACCTCCATGCGGTCGCGAGTAACTTTTGTTGATCGCTGAAGTCGGGAGCATCTGGCACTCCCCCAGACCTTACGGCAGCATCCCTTTCGCTCTCGCGCACCCAGCGCTCTTTCCCGTCTGGGGCCTTAAATCGGATCGCTCTTTCACCACCTGACGCGAGAGCCTTGCTCACATCTCCAGAAGGCACGTCGCGGACTCTTCCTTGAGGATCGAAGAGCGGGACGGTTGTGGTTCCACCTAAGCTCTTAGCCAGTGCGTCATAGTCCGGCGGAATCCTAGCGGAGACCCAGTCCGTGCGCGCCTGCTTTACGACATCCGAATTCGCCAACTTCTCAAATCGATTGTGGCGCGCCCTTTGGCTCAGGACGGTCTGCAACTCCATGTATGAAGCAAACCCGCCGAGAATCGCTCCCGCCGCGCCCAGGAGCAGGGCAAACCGTCGCGTTCCTTCTTTCAGATTCATAGCCGTTCCTCTTTCAGTTACGGTTGCTGGCCTCAACCCAGCGCCTCTCATTCCAATGCTTGAGCATAGCGCCTCCCGCGACAACATCTTGATGTAAGCCTTAGCTTACAGGTAAGCCACAGCATACAGCCATGCTGTAGGCATGGCAAAGGACATTTGCGTGCGAATCGGAAGACGCATTCGCGGCCTGCGAACAGAACGCGGGTGGACTCAGGCCATGCTTGCGGACCATGCCGAACTGACTCGGGAGCATCTGTCAGAACTGGAGAACGGGCATAAGGAAATCGGCGTGAGGGCGCTCGAAAAGATCGCCCAGGCACTCGATTTGAATTTGCACCAGTTCTTTGAGGGATTTTAACGCGCCAGCCCCGGCGCAGGCCATTCCGAATAGATGTTACACCCAAACGGTTTTGGCCCGGTGCCGCTCCGGGCAAAAACCATCCGCGCCCCCTCCGAAGCGGGCGACCCCTTGAGAACGTCTACCGGGTTGGCAACCATCCAGAACGGCATAGCTTTGTTTTGCAGTTGCTCTTCTTTGCTCATTGTCAATTCCATGCGCATTCAACTGTCATCACACATCAGCGCGTTATAGCGTCGAGGCACTGCGCCTTACTTTTGCCGGTGTCGGGGCGTGGATATGTAGACCTGTCCGCTGTGCGATGCCGCTTAACAGAATGCGCACACGCACCGATAGAACCGATGGCGGGTCCAAAAGGCGGGAAGGCTGAAGAATTGATCTTGACCGAGCCGGAACGTCCAAACCCCGCTCCTCAACTGTTTGTTACCTTTAGAGGAACGAAAGCATTTTGCCCATAGGTGACCTGATTAATCTCCCGGTCCACGAGCGCATGGATCTCAGCACTCTCATCCAGAGAATAAACAGCCCGGTACGCAAACCGGATAGTGTTTGAGTTGAACGCCACCACATTCTTCTCGCCGAGTACATTGCTCCTGCAAGACATCTCTTGCGGGCCAGCTAAGAATAGACGAGTTGGAGATAGCGGCAACACGACAGCCGTGCTGGAATTACCGAACCCGCTACCAAGAGTGCACCTCTTGTCGGTGAGACTCACATTCATCGTATGTACCGGGCAATCCGACGTAACGAACGCAGTACCAGGTGCTGCCTCAAAAACAAACCAGCGCTTTTCGAATATCTGTTCAGCGAGCATTCGCGCGTTCTCTTCTATCCCGGCCAGATGGCCAAATGCAGGTGCTCTCATCTCATGCTTTATCTGACTCACCATGGCCTTTAGATCGTCCGCGTAGACGAAAACGCCCTCTTTCAGAAGATCACACTGTGCCTCTCTGATCTGGTCGTCGCCGGAGAATATCTCGGACTCCACTTGCCTCATTAGTTCAGGACCAATCTGCTCTCTGACCTTCCGGCTTCTTAAGAACAGTGTCGCCAAGAAAAAGGCCCATGCGCCCTGCTGGAACTGGGTGAGTTCCGAACCAGATTGAATTGCGTCGTAGGTTGCAGCGGCATCCGTCTCTATTCTCTGGAACCATTTCTCGTAACGATTCTCCGTCGCTTGCCCGTTGATCGTGTACTCGAAGAAATCTCGCTCGGAGGATTGGCTCTTGGTCGATTTCCGAACGGGGGAGCGGCCCTTTGTGTAAAGGACGACATGCTTCTCAGAATCGGCGAACTTGTTCAGATAAAACCGAGGCACGATGTGCTCGTTCCGAACGCGCTCAGGCGCGGTCTTCTGACCGGGGAGAATTAGTTTCGCCATATTGATATTCTCGTAGACACGGGAAACGTCATCGTCCACCCGGAATCGTTGCAAACTGCTGAAGGGCCAGATCGATGATCTCCTCCCTCCACGTCATCCAACGTTCTCCCCACCAGGTTGAGTTAACATCCACGACGGCCGAGCCTGATTTCTGAAGTCGGAGGGCGCAATTCAGCTTCTCGCCGAACAAGTTGATTTCCAGGTCGCATGGATCGCCGACTCTCCGAGGTGGCTCCAAGTGAAACATGACCGAGGTCGGAAACATCCCCTCCTCAATCACCTCGAAAAGCGAATGCGCCCTCAAACCCGTGACGCGAATGCTGAAGAGATCTCGGGTTGATGGGTCTTTTGCTTTGCCAACTAAGACAGACGCCGTAACGCTGCGCTCATTCTTCCCGCCGTACCTTAGTTGCTCCGTCGCTAATCTGGCAACCCTTAGCGATGTCCGTTGATATTTCCGCATTTAGATCGCCTCCAATGCGCGGAGTATAAGGCAGAATCTGCGTTAGGGCAATGAAAAGCGATTATGATTTACCTCATAGGACAAGGTCATAGGTTAGTAAATATTGCAACTTCGCACTTTTGCGCACCGTGGCCGTTCACGAAAATGGTCTTGTCTTCGAAACTTGGTTTTCCCATGCCGTGTGATTTCATTACGTGATCGATGAGGTCGCTATACCTAGCGGAACCCTCGTCACAGTCCGGCTTCCAGCTACAGTCAGGACAAATCCTATCGAATTGATGAATCCAGATTGTTTTCATTGGGATCATCGCACTTGGTGCTAGGAAAACACGGTCCTTGCGTTAAGTCAATCTTCATTGAAATGACTTTAGATGGCTGGGTACCCCACCGTCGATTTCCCGATGGTGGGAGTTCCAGCTTATCGCGGCGAAAGCCGGTTCGAGACCGTAACAGGCTGACCAAGACCGTATTTTGTCATCACCGATTTCACTAGCTCCGCGACCCGTGGGCGCTCTCTGGGGCCAACTACAACCTCGGTGATCATCTCGCGAAGGTCAATAGAAACCTTTAAGCCTAATGGGGGATCGGTCACGGTGCGTTCCTGCCAAGGCACCTGTCTGTACGCTGAGGCCGTTCGATTTCGCGAGGTCAAACAGACTTGACAAATCCGCCGATCCATCCAAAACATCAAAGGAACAGCATATAGTAGATCTTGTATAATCCCGTCAATCGCGATACCATCAGTGTGATGGCAACCAGAGAAGAAGCCCCATCAGCCGCCGAACTTCACTTTGAAGGGGATTCGCTGGAGGTGCTGTCGAGCTTTCCCGATGAGGTCAAACGGGCGCTCGGATTCTCGCTTCGGCAGCTTCAAATCGGCAGGGAGCCGACCTCGCTAACGCGCAGCATGAGTTCCATCGGCTCTGGTGTCTACGAATTGAAAGAGGCCGATGAGCGCGCGTGGTACCGGGCGATCTACCTGTCGAAGGTGGGGAACACGATTTACGTGTTGCACTGTTTTGAGAAGGAGAGCCGCAAGACTGACCGAAGAGACATTGAGGTTGCCGGGCAGCGCCTCAAGCTAGTCAGGCAACGATTGCAGGAGCAGAGGGCACATGAAAAGCGCAGCGGGAAATAAGCCGACCCATATCGTGAAGGGAAACATCTTCGACGCCCTGGGCTTCTCCGCGTCGGAAGCCAGCGCGCTGAAAATCAAGGCGGAGATTCTGTCCGCCATCCTTGAACATGTGCGCGCCAAGGGCTACACGCAGGCGCAGCTTGTAGACATCCTGGACGAGTACCAGCCGTCAGTGAGCAGCCTGCTCAAGGGTCGAATCTCCCAAGTGAGCATCGAGAAGCTATTGCGCTATGCCGACCGGCTGCATTTGCAGACGAGCATCGCGGTACGGTCCATAGAGGGGCGGAGCCGCCGCGTGAGGGTCCGGGAAACGGCGAACACGCGACGCCCAGCGCGAAAGCTGGCAGCGGCAAGCTAGCTTGCTTCGAGCTTTCCAAGGCAGGATCTCTCTGGCGGAAAATTGCGAAAAAACACTGTAGGGACTTTTGTAGGGAACATGCTTAAAAAAGACGGGTAAAACCGGGTAGTCCCTACAGTCCGCTTCTTCGGATGGATCACTGTAACAGTCTAAAAACAAGCAAGATAGAGCAATATCGAGCACTGCTGAGCAAGGCAGGATTCTAGCTCTTAACCGACAGGTTGTAGGTTCGATTCCTACCGCGTCCACCAATAAATCAACAACTTAGCTTGCTTTGCGCTCTGCTTGCGCTCCGTTGCTCTGGAACGCGAGATTAGCCTCCCTCACGCTTTCTATGCGCACCTCATCCGCGACCACACCACCGTGGATGTTCGTGGTTGTGCGAATGTCCGTGCGGCGCATCATTTTGCGTTCCAAAGCAATCGGCGTCTTCATAACGGAGCGCCAGGAGCGGCAGAGGTGCCGGAAAACGATGTGGGCCGCCGGCGGACAAGAGCATCACTGGTGCGGACATCAATGTTGTTTGTCCCATGCCCCGCTCTCTTTTGAAATGAAGAAGTTGGCATGGACAGCTACGATTTCTGAATGGATAATAAGTCTTAGAGAAGTCGTTCCATGCGTCAAAAAGAAATGATTTTCGAGCACGTTTCAGGAAATGTCTCGATCAGGCCAATCGCTCACGGAGTGACAAGTGCAGAAGAAGACCATGTCCTGTCTCGCCTTTGACGATATTCTGCTGAGCCGCAAGCGCTTGAGAAGAGAGTTGCTCGCTTGCCCTGATCTCAAAGATGTTCGGATAGCCGTGCTGGGTGGAACTACGACCACCGAAATGGTTGAATTCCTTGAGATTCTTCTTCTTCAGGACGGCATTCGGCCGGCATTTTATCAATCTGAATACGGGCGCTATTACGAGGATGCGGTGTTGGAGCCGGAATTGATTTCCAGCTTCAAGCCCGACATTGTTTATCTGCACACCTGTTCGTTGAATTTGAGGGGGTTTCCCGGGGCGGCCTGCTCGGAAAAAGAGCTCGACACCTTTGTGAACGCCGAGTTGAGCCGGTTTCAAACCATTTGGACTTCACTGCACAATTCGGTGGGATGCCAGATCATTCAAAACAATTTCGAATTGCCATCGACCGCCATTCTGGGCAATCTGGACGCGGTTAGCGCTGGTGGAGCGACGCGGTTCATTCTCGAATTGAATCGCCGGTTCGTGCAGGAGACTCTGGCAACGCCCTACCTCACGCTGCAGGATCAGTTCAGCATCTCCGCGCGCATTGGCCTTAACAAATGGTTTGATGCTACTCGCTGGTTCAGCTACAAAATCGCCAATGGGCCTGAGGGCAGTTTTGCAATGGCTTCGTCCTGCGCTGCATTGATCCGCGCATTGTTGGGGCGCAGCCGGAAAGTGCTGGTTCTTGATCTTGACAACACGCTGTGGGGCGGGGTGATTGGCGATGATGGCGTGGACCGGCTTGTGCTTGGACGCGAAACGCCCATGGCCGAGGCTTATACCGCCTTTCAGGAATATTGCCTCTCGTTGCGCGCACGGGGCGTGTTGCTGGCTGTTTGCTCAAAGAACGACGATGAAATAGCACGGCAGGGATTTGCGCATCCGGATTCGGTACTGAAGCTGGAGCATTTTTCCGCATTCAAGGCCAATTGGGAAGACAAGCACGAGAATATTCTGGCTATTGCCGAGGAGCTCAACCTGGGCGTCGACAGCTTTGTCTTTGTCGATGACAATCCCGCCGAGCGAGCGATTGTTGAAGCGCAATTGCCTCAAGTTGCCGTTCCCGATGTTGGCAGCGATGTGACAGGTTATGCCTCAGTTATTGAATCGCACCGGTATTTCGAGGCTGTTTCGCTGGGCGAGGAGGATGTGGCGCGCGCAAAACTCTATGCGGAGAATGCTCAGCGCGCAACGCTAAGCCAGGCTTTCTCAAACTACGGCGAGTATCTCGATTCGCTGGAAATGACGGCGGAGATTGACGCGTTTTGTCCCACCTATCTAGATCGCATTGCGCAACTCACCAACAAGTCGAACCAATTCAACCTGACCACGCGGCGGTACACGCTGGCCGAGATCGATGCGGCATCTCGCAACAGCCAGCAGATCGGTCTTTATGGCAAGCTATCCGACCGCTTTGGCGACAACGGCCTCGTCTCCGTTGTATTGGGCACTATCGATGACAGACGACTGAACCTTGACCTATGGCTGATGAGTTGCCGCGTTCTGAAGCGCGAGATGGAGGTCGCCATGCTGGACGTTATAGCGGCACGCGCACGCGCACGCGGCCTGAGTGAACTGGTTGGATGTTATCTGCCAACCGCGAAGAATAAGATGGTCGCCGATCACTATGAGAAACTTGGTTTCTCAGCCCTCTCTCGAAACGAGGAGACTGGAGCGACAACATGGTCGCTGAACATTACCAACTATGAACCGCGCAGCCGCCACATCAGAATTCTGGAGCCCGTGCTTGGATAACCTTTTAAATGAATTGCAGGAAGTATTTCGCGAAGTATTTGATCGTCCCAACCTCATCATTACTCGCG
Organism: Occallatibacter sp.; assembly: GCA_050013695.1. Classification (GTDB taxonomy): domain Bacteria; phylum Acidobacteriota; class Terriglobia; order Terriglobales; family Acidobacteriaceae; genus Telmatobacter. The sequence continues at coordinate 12,354 of JBEKET010000073.1, read as the reverse complement.
AGTCGAACGCCTCCACGGTGGATGATTGGGACTCGCTTACGCATGTAAATCTCATCACTGCTATTTCAATCAAATACAAGATCAGGTTTGCTCTCGGCGAACTGGGCGACTTGAAAAACGTTGGCGAATTAGAGGACTTGATTCGAACGAAACTTGCCAGGAAATGAGTTCGGCCCGCGGTGAGATTACTTAACGGCGCACATTGTTGTGCTCCGGACTTTCGGGAATCAACTTTGAGTGTGAGGCAGGATGAAGCTCGATCACATCGTAAGCCAGGGTTGCCGAATGGGGGAGCCAAATCGTGTACTTTAATTCCTTTGGCTACCTACTGCTTTTTCTGCCGATTGTTTTCGTCCTCTGCCAACTGGCTCGCCGGGCGCCAATCGCAAAGGCTCCTCAGATTTGCCTTCTTCTGGCGTCCGCAGTTTTTTATGCGTGGTGGAATCCTGCACATCTCGGTTATCTCGCGGGCTCTGTGGTTGCAAACTGGTTCATCGCCCGCCTGATCGACCGCGCCACGCAGCCGCGGCGTAAGCATCTATTGCAGCTCGGCCTGGTCCTAAATATTGGCTTTCTGTGCGTCTTTAAATACCTCAATTTTTTCATCGGTCTCATTCCCGGGCATGCCAGCCTTCACATTCACGCGCCCGATCTCGCATTTCCTCTTGGGATCAGCTTCTTTACGCTCACGCAGGTCATGTACCTTGTGGATTGCTATGAAGAGCTGATTCCATCCAGCACACTTTTCGATCACGCCACCTTTGTTTCTTTTTTCCCATATGTCATCTCCGGGCCTATCAGTCGTGCCAAGCGCATCATCCACCAGTTTCCCGGCCTCAACGGGTCCACGGGGCCCAATGCGGAACAAGTTGCCCGCGCGACATTTCTTTTCTCCATGGGGCTCGCGAAAAAGGTAATTTTGGCAGATGTGTTTTCAAACGTAGCGGACTTTGGCTTCAGCAATATCAACAGGCTATCCGGAATCGAATCCTGGACGATCGCACTGTCTTATTCATTGCAGATGTACTTTGATTTCAGCGGGTATTCCGATATGGCGATCGCATCGGCGATGTTTCTGGGCATCGAGGTTCCGCGCAATTTTGATTCTCCATTTCGTTCCACATCTATCATTGAATACTGGCAGCGTTGGCACATCACTCTCACATCTTTCATCACGACTTATCTCTACACGCCGATTCTCAGGTGTTTCGATCGGGCTACTTTGGGAACATCCGCCATTGCAACACTGGTGGCAATGACGATTGCAGGTTTGTGGCATGGTCCATCATGGACGTTTGTCATTTTTGGCGTCATACACGGCGTGGGCCTGGTGATCAACCAGTACTGGCGGAAGAAGAAGCTGTTCAAGTTTCCAAGGATTATCTCGTGGTTTCTGACGGTGCTCGTTTTCTGCACGGCCTTCGTCTTCTTCCGTTCGCCAGACGTCCCTACTGCAATATCGCTGCTTGGACACATGTTTGGCGGGGCGGATGCTTTTGGCCATAGCAATTTCAAAATCATGAACGGCCAGGGCCACAGGCTGATGGTTGCCATTTATCTGCTTGCGGAGATCACCGGCGTTCTGGTTGTCTTTTTCGCAAGGTCGAGCGATCAGCAGCAGCGCGAATTCGCACCCACTTGGAAGAACGCCGTCGCGACCGCCGCACTGCTTTTGCTATCCATGCTCTATCTCAATTCAAATGTGGCAAGGCCCTTTTTGTATTTCGCATTTTGAGGTTAAGAAATGACCGGTCGACGCTGGCTCTCGATGACGTTTGGAATAGTGATTGCCGCCTCTGCGTTGTGTTTTTACCTGGCTTGGCAATTCGATCCTTACGGCATTTGGAAGGACCCGAAAGGGCGGTCTTTGTCGATCTATTTTTTCGAGCGAAAGGACAAGCTGCTGCTGAACAAGCGCTACGTGCCGGCCAATTTCGAGGGCCTGATCATTGGCCCGTCTTCGAGTTCGAACTGGAGCGTTTCATCGCTGAACGGCATTCGAATGTTCAATGAATCGTTGCCAGGCGGGAACGCCGCGGAAGAGCATCTACTGTTCGCCGAGGCGATGAAAAAAGGCCATTATCGACTCGCTGTGCTTGCGCTGGCTCCCGGCATGACAAGGAGCCATGACCTTGAAGATGGAATAGAAAAGACCAGGACCAGCGAGGCATTGGCAAGTATTCACCTTCTTTTTGACGAAGCGGCGATGGTGCTTCAAGCGCATCACGTCTATTTCTCAAAGGCGGAGACCGCGCCCAATGGACAGATCATTGATTACTATCCGAAGCGACTGGATCCTCTCCCCCCGGATCCGGACGACTATCGCATCGATCCGGAGGACCTGAGCAAGTATCGTGACATGGCGACTTCGTTGCGAGACCAGGGGGCCCAAATTGTTTATGTTGTTCCGCCGTATTATGAGCCATGTTATCGGAAAATCAAACCGGAGATCGACGCCTATGTGGCAGAGATGCGGAAGGAACTGCCTGCCGGGCCGTTGATCGACTTTGGACAGCCTGCGTTCGAGGCTCTTCGGAATGACCCTGACAACTTCTACGATTGCGCTCATACCACGTCCGCTGGATCGGCGAAGGTTGTTGCACTGCTCGAAAAACTGGTGCCCCAGGTGATGAACGCGGGGTCTGTTCAGCCATAATTAGTTCGCAATTCTGTCTTCAAGATGCCACTTTAACCTTCTGCAATGAATCTAAGCAGGTGTGGCGAGAGCTTGCAATTATTCTGGTCGACATCGGAGGAGCCGGGGGATTGGGTATGCTTGTTGGTGAATCGACCGGGTGCTTCAAAAATGCAACCACGGAAGGGAATATGAATATGGCGTCAACGGAGACCACTGCTTTGAATGACCACGCGCTGAAAACCCTGACTGAAACGGAGGGCTGGAAGGCTCTTGAGGCTCACTACGAGCAGGTGCGCGGGCTGCATTTGCGCGATTTGTTTGCGGAGGACAAGGGACGCGGGGAACGGTTGACGACTGAGGCTTTGGGGCTGTTTCTTGACTACTCGAAGAACCGCGTGACTGATGAGACGATCAAGCTGCTGATTGCGCTGGCGCGGGAATCGGATTTGCAGGGGCATATCGACGCGATGTTTCGTGGGGACAAGATCAACTTCACCGAGAAGCGGGCCGTGCTGCACGTGGCGTTGCGCGCGCCGAAGGGCGAGGTGATTGAGGTTGATGGGAAAGATGTGGTGCCGGAGGTTCACGAAGTATTGGACCGGATGGCCGCATTCTCAGAGCGGGTGCGCAGCGGGGAGTGGAAGGGGCACACGGGCAAGCGGATTCGCAACGTGATCAACATTGGGATTGGCGGTTCGGACCTGGGGCCGGTGATGGCATACGAGGCGCTGCGGCATTACAGCCGGCGGGATATGACGTTCCGGTTTGTGTCGAACGTGGACGGGACGGATTTTGCGGAAGCGGTGATTGACCTTGATCCGGCGGAGACTCTGTTCATTATTTCTTCAAAGACGTTTACGACGCTGGAGACGATTACGAACGCGCAGTCGGCTCGCGCATGGTCGGTGAAGGGGCTTGGCGGGGACGAATCTTCAGTGGCGAAACATTTTGTTGCGGTGTCGACGAATGCCGATGGAGTTGGGAAGTTTGGCATCGATACAGCGAATATGTTTGGGTTCTGGGATTGGGTTGGCGGACGCTACTCGATGGACTCGGCGATTGGACTGGCGACGATGCTGGCGGTTGGGCCGGAGAATTTTCGGGCGATGCTGGATGGGTTTCACCGGATGGACGAGCACTTCAGGACGACGCCGTTTGAGCAAAATCTGCCGGTGCTGCTGGGGCTGCTGGGGTTTTGGAACACGGACTTTTTTGGTGCGCAGACGGTGGCGGTGTTGCCGTATGAGCAGTACCTGAAGCGGTTTCCGGCGTACCTGCAACAGTTGACGATGGAGAGCAACGGGAAGCACGTCACGATTGCGGGCAGCACGGTGGACTATGCGACCGGGCCGATTTATTGGGGCGAGCCGGGGACCAATGGACAACACTCGTTTTACCAGCTGATTCACCAGGGGACGAGGCTGATTCCGTGCGACTTTATCGGGTTTGGCAAGTCGCTAAACCCGCTTGGGCGGCATCATGACATGCTGCTGGCAAACGTGTTTGCGCAGAGCGAGGCGCTGGCGTTTGGTAAGACACCGGAGCAGGTGAAGGCAGAGGGAACGCCGGACTGGCTGGTGCCGCATAGGGTCTTTGAAGGCAACCGTCCGTCGAATACGATTTTGGCCGAACGGCTGACGCCGGAGGTGTTGGGCAAGCTGATTGCGCTCTATGAACACAGCGTGTTCACGCAGGGGATTATCTGGCAGATCAATTCGTTTGACCAATGGGGTGTGGAGTTGGGCAAGGTGCTTGCGCAGCGCATTATTCCCGAGTTGGAGAGCGCGACCGAGCCTGACTTGAAGCATGATAGTTCGACCAACAATGCGATTCGCCGCTACCGCAAACTCAAGGAGTAAACATGACGATTCGTGGCTACCAGAAACCGTTGTACATTTTGCCGTTTGATCATCGCGGCTCGTTTGAGACAGGGATGTTTGGCTGGAAAGGCGAGTTGACCGCTGAGCAAACGGCGCAGATTGCGGCCGCCAAGCAGGTGATTTACGAGGGCTTCAAGGAAGCGATTGCGGCCGGGGTCGACAAAACGAAGGCCGGCATCCTGGTGGATGAACAATTTGGCGCGGCGATTTTGCGGGATGCGTCGGCGAACGGGCACATCTTTGCGATGCCGGCGGAAAAGAGCGGGCAGGAGGAGTTTGACTTCGAATATGGGGAGGATTTCGAGGCGCATATCGAAGCCTTTCATCCGACTTTCTGCAAGGTGCTGGTGCGCTATAACCCGGAGGGCGATGCGGTTTTGAATGCACGACAATCGGCGCGGCTGAAGCGGCTGTCGGATTATCTGCATAGTGCGAATCGCAGCTTGTTCATGTTTGAGTTGCTGGTGCCGGCGGAGAAGGCGCAGCTCGACAAAGTGAATGGCGACAAGAAGGCTTATGACCTGGAAATCCGTCCGGGGTTGATGATCCAAACCATCATGGAACTACAGGATTCAGGGGTCGAGCCGGATGTGTGGAAGATTGAAGGACTGGATCGCCGTGAGGACTGCGAAAAGATTGTGCAGGCGGCGCGGTCCGACGGGCGTGATTCTGTGGGCTGCATCATTCTGGGGCGCGGCGAGAACGACGAAAAGGTGCGCGAGTGGCTGACCACGGCGGCTGCGGTCCCGGGATTTATCGGGTTTGCGGTGGGGCGCACGGATTTCTGGCAGCCGCTGGTTGATTGGCGGGACAGTAAGATTTCCCGGGAGGCGGCGGTGGATCAGATTGCGCGGCGGTATCAGGAATTTGTTGGGGTCTTTGAGGGCGGGCGGAATTAATCCCGTGCAGTGACTGCGGCACGTCGCCACCAAAGCTTGAAGTCGAACATCTTTGATTTTTGTGAGCTTGTCGCGTGAGGGTAGTTATGGGCCGCCACTTTGACGCAATCATCATTGGAGCCGGACAAGCGGGTCCGCCTCTTGCCGGACGCCTGACTGAAGCGGGCCAGACGGTGGCATTGGTGGAGCGGAAACTCTTTGGGGGCACTTGCGTCAACACTGGTTGCATTCCGACCAAGACGATGGTGGCGAGTGCGTATGCTGCCCATATGGCGAGGCGCGCGAGTGATTTTGGAGTGGCGATTCAGGGACCGATTCAGGTGGACATGAAGGCGGTGAAGGCGCGCAAGAACGCGATTCTGGCGAAGTCGCGCGACGGGGTCGAAAAATGGTTGCGCGGGATGAAGAACTGTACCGTCTTCCATGCGCCGGCGCGCTTTGTGTCCAGCCATGAGATTGAGGCCGGGACTGAAATCATCGGCGCCGATCGGATTTTTATCAACGTGGGCGGGAGGGCAGTAGTGCCGGATTTGCCCGGGGTTCACGAGATTTCTTATCTGACCAACTCGTCGATGCTTGAACTGGAAGAGACGCCGCGGCACCTGGTAGTGGTCGGGGGCAGCTATATTGGTTTGGAGTTTGCACAGATGTTTCGCCGATTTGGGAGCGCGGTCACTGTGGTCGAGAAAGGTCCGCGGCTCATTCAGCATGAGGATGAGGACATTTCCGCCGCAGTCAAAGGAATCATGGAGTCGGAAGGAATTGATATCCGGCTTGGTGCGGAATGTATAGCCTTCGAACCTAGTGAAAAGGGCGTGTTCGTTCACACGCATTGTGAGGCGGGGGAGCCGAAGGTTGATGGGTCGCATGTGCTGCTGGCGGTCGGACGGCGTCCCAACACTGGCGATCTTGGGCTAGACAAGGCGGGAGTGCAAACCGACGAACGTGGATACATTGTTGTGGACGATCAATTGCGGACGAACATAGGAGGCATCTGGGCGCTCGGAGACTGCAACGGCAAGGGCGCATTCACGCATACTTCTTACAACGATTTCGAAATTGTGGCAGCCAACCTGCTGGACAACGATCCTCGGCGGGTGAGCGACCGGATCCCGGCGCACGCGCTCTACATTGACCCGCCTCTGGGGAAAGTTGGGTTGACGGAGGCCGAGGTTCGCCGAACGGGAAAACCCGCGCTGATCGGGACGCGCCCTATGACCAAGGTCGGCAGGGCGGTTGAGAAGGGCGAGTCGATGGGCTTCATGAAGGTGCTGGTTGACGTCGAGAGCAAAAAGATTCTAGGGGCGGCGATCCTGGGGACAGGCGGAGACGAAGCGATTCACTGCATTCTGGACCTTATGTACTCGGGATGTCCCTATACCGTCATGCAGCGCGCCGTGCATATTCATCCAACCTTGTCGGAACTTATCCCGACCATGCTTGGTGATTTGCGGCCGCTGACGTAGACGGCGTTGAGCGCATAGAATTCCTACCATCGAAAAAATGGCTCTCTCGCAGCCTGGCATCGCCGCGTTACACTTGCTGTCGCGGTTGGGTGCTGACAAGGGAGGGCTGCGTGTGCGAGACAAAGGCAGGTTAGGGATGAATTGCTTACGGAATCGGAGCGCAATGCACCTGGTTGTGGCAGGGTGCGTAACGATGGTTGGGGCATGTGTTGCGTTAAATGGCCAGCAGGCGCCGCAGCTGACCATTCACTGGGATAAGACAACGGTGGTGTCGAATACGACGCCGACTTTGCAGGTAGTGGTGAACCCGCCGCTCAGGCATGGCGAGCCGCTGAGCATTGAGGCGTACAAGGCGGTGAAGGAGCTGGGAGCGGACTACGTGCGCTACGTGCCGTGGCTGCCTTATCCGCGACTGGCGGTTGCGGAGTTGGAGCCACCGACGGCGCAGAAGACCTCGTGGGATTTCAGTCTGATCGATCCGATGACCAAGGACTTTCTTGCGGCTACGGATGGGCATACGACGATCATGAACTTCAGCACCATGCCGGCGTGGATGTTCAAGACGGATAAGCCGGTGACTTATCCTGGCGATGCAAACCAGGTTGACTGGGATTACACACAGGGAACGGAGCTGCGCGACCCGAGTGGCAAAGCGGTTGGCGACTACTATGCGCGGCTGGTGAGCTGGTATGTGAAGGGTGGATTCACGGACGAGAATGGGGTGCGGCACGAGTCGGGATACCATTACAGGTTTCTTTACTGGGAGGTGCTGAACGAGCCGGAGTTTGAGCACGCGACTACGCCGGAACAATATACGGCGCGGTATGACGCGATTGTGAGCGCGATTCATGCGGTGTCACCGGAAACGAAGTTTGTGGGGATGGCGCTGGCGATGCCGAGCTTGACGCCGCAGTATTTCGAATATTTTCTGGACCATAAAAATCATCGGGCGGGCATTCCGCTGGACATGATTTCGTATCACTTTTACGCGTCGCCGGGAAAGGGGCAGACCGTTGAAGACTGGCAGTACACGTTTTTCGATCAGGGCAATGGGTTTCTGAATACAGTGCGGTATGTGGAGGCGATACGGAAGCGGCTTTCACCGGAGACACGGACGACGATCGATGAGCTGGGCGTGATATTGCCGACGGACAATACGGCCGCGGACAAGGTGGCTCCGCCGGCGGCGTATTGGAACCTGGCGGGGGCGCTTTATGCGTACATGTTTATTGAGCTGTCGCGGTTGAAGATTGATGTGGTCGGTGAGTCGCAATTGATTGGATATCCGACGCAGTTTCCCAGCGTGAGCATGATGAATTGGGAGAATAACAAGCCCAATGCGCGGTTCTGGGCGCTGAAGCTGATCAAGGATTCGTTCCATCCGGGAGACAGGCTGGTGGAGACGACGTTTACTGGCGACCATGCGGAGGATCTGGCGGCGCAGGGTTTCACGACGAGCGCAGGGCACAAGCTGCTGCTGGTGAATAAGCGGAATGAGGTGATTGAGATTGCGTTGGGGGATGCGGACAAGGCGACGGTATTGACGGTGGATGGGAAGAGTGGCGATGATCCGGCGCGGAGCGTGAAGCCGGTGGATGGGAAGATCAGGCTGGAACCGTTTGCGGTGACGGTGGTGAGTTGGTAGGGGCGAACCGATGAATGAATTGGATTTGGGAGCGCCGCTAAAGCGGTATGCGTTTATGCTGCGATTGCGCGAGGGCGCGGCGGGGGCTTATGAAGAGGCGCATCGCGCGGTTTGGCCGGAGATGCTGGCGCTGCTGAAGAGTGCAGGGATCAGTGAGTATTCAATTTATCGCAGGGACGAGTTGCTGATTCTTGCGCTGCGGGCGACGGACTTTGAGGCGACGTGGCGACGGATTGAAAACGATCCGGTGAACCTGCGCTGGCAGGAGGCGATGGCGCCGTATTTTGCTCCGCTGGATGGGTTGCGGGCGGGGGAACGATTTCCGATGCTGGAAGAGGTTTTTTATTTGGCTTGATGGGTGAGCTGAGGGTGAATTGGTGCGGTTTCCTCGGAAGAGTAACGGAGTTGTGAAATGAATGAACGGCCGCTGCGGGTGGGGCTTTGCGGGATTGGGCTTGCGGCTTATTGGAGCCAGTTTGCGGGGCTTGAGGAGAGGCTTAAGGGCTACCTGGCGCAGGTGGCGGCACGGTTGACGCGGCCGGGTGTGGATGTCGTCGAGCTGGGGCTGATTGATACGCCGCAGCGTTCCCGTGAGGCTGGGCATCAGTGCCGGCGCGAAGATATCGATGCGCTGTTTCTCTACGTGACGACATATGCGCTATCAAACACTGTGCTGCCGGTGGTGCAACGCGCGGGCGTGCCGGTGATCGTGCTCAACCTGCAGCCTGAGGCGGCGATCGATTACGAGAAATTCAATCGCATGACGGACCGCACGGCGATGACGGGGGAGTGGCTGGCATTTTGTTCGGCGTGCCCGGTACCGGAGATTGCGAACGTGTTGAAGCGCGCGCGGATTCCGTTTCATCAAGTGACCGGCGTACTGGATGAGGCGGCGACCTGGGCGGAGATTGAGGAGTGGCTGGCAGCGGCGAGGGTGCGGGCAATGCTGGCGAATGCGCGGCTGGGTCTGATGGGGCACTACTACAGCGGCATGCTGGACATTGCGACGGACTTGACGCTGGTGTCGGTTGTGTTTGGTACGCACGTGGAGCATGTGGAAGTGGACGAGCTGAGCGCGCTTGCGGCGGAAGTGGGGGAGGCTGAGGTGGCGCAGCGGGTTGCGGAATTTCGCGAGCTGTTTGATGTGCAGATGGATTGCTCAGAGGACGAATTGCGCAGGGCTGCGCGGACATCTGTTGCGCTGGACGCGTTTGTCGCCAAACATGAACTCGGTGCGCTGGCTTACTACTACAAGGGCTCGGGGAATGCGGCTAATGAAGAGACGATGAGCTCGATCATTCTTGGGACTTCGCTGCTGACGGCGAGGCATATTCCTGTGGCCGGCGAGTACGAGGTGAAGAACGCGCTGGCCATGAAGATGATGGATTGCCTGGGCGCGGGAGGGTCTTTCACTGAGTATTATGCGATTGATTTCAACGAAGACCTGGTGCTGATGGGGCATGATGGGCCAGGGCACTTTGCGATTGCTGAGGGCAAGACGAAGGTGCGGCCGCTGACGGTTTATCACGGCAAGGTGGGACGCGGGTTGTCGGTGGAGATGAGCGTGAAGCATGGGCCGGTTACGCTGCTGTCGGTGGTGGAGGATGAGGAGTTGCGGTTCAAACTGGTGGTTGCGGAGGGCGAGTGCGTGGCGGGGCCGATTCTGGAGATTGGGAATACGAATAGCCGGTACAGGTTTCCGCTGGGGGCGCGGGGATTTGTGAATGCATGGAATGCGGACGGGCCGGCGCATCATTGCGCGGTGGGATTGGGGCATGTGGCGGGAACGCTGGAGAAGGCTGCGAGGCTGATGGGGATTGGGTATGCGAGGGTGTGCTGATGGCTTCTCCAAGGTTCGCAGCAGAAGTCCCGAAGTGCAAATGCAGGTCCTTCGACTCACCACCCCCAAACTGAAAAACGTTTGGGGCCCCGTTCGCTCAGGATGACTGCCTCTATTTTTTTGCTTTCGACGTCAGAGCCTGAACATCAGAGCGCCGGTTCGAAAAAACTGTGGATCAAATGGAATGAGGGCGGTTGGGGCCGCCCTCGTTTGTTGATGCAGGCTGAAGTGCCGATGGCTAAAAGTCGTTCCAGAGGGACTGGTTGTAGACTTCGTGGTGGTATTGGACTTCGGAGCCTTTGACGAAGGTTCCCAACTCGCGCGGGGAGCGGTTGGCGGCGGCCTGTTTGAGGTCGGCGAAACGGCCCTGGACATCGGCGCCCAGGATCTTCGCGATCCAGTCGGAAGCCTTGAAGTCGTCGATGGCGGCCTGGATGTGGTCGGGCAGGTAACGCTGGGCCTGGCGCAGATTATCGATGGTGGCGGTGGTGCCGTCGATGCCGGTCTTGAAGATGGAGTAGAGGGTGAGGTAGGGGTTGGCGTCGGGGGCGACGGAGCGAACTTCGACGCGCATGGAGCGCGAGTTGCCGATGGGGACACGCACCATGGAGCCGCGATCGGTGGCCGAGGCTTTGATCTGGTTGGGTGCTTCAAAGTGCGGATCGAGGCGGCGATAGGCGTTCACGCTGGGGTTGAGGATGAGGCAGATGTCGAGGGCGTGGGTAAGGATGCGGTCGATGAAATCCCAGCCGAAGGCGGAAAGTTTTTCCTGACCCTGGGGATCCCAAAACAGATTGGTCTTGCCCTCGGAGATGGACACGTTGGTGTGCATGCCGCTGCCGTTGACGCCGACGACCGGCTTGGGCAGGAAGCTGGCGGTGTAGCCCATGTTGTTGGCGACCTGGCGGGTGAGCAGCTTGTAGAGCTGAATCTGGTCGGCGGCGGCAACCACTTCGCCGTATCCGTAATTGATTTCAAACTGGCTGGGCGCTACTTCGGGGTGATCCTTTTCGTTCTGGAAGCCCATGGCGCGCTGCACTTCAGCCGATGTGTCGATGAACTGGCGAAGCGGATCGAGCGGCAGCACATGATAGTAGCCGCCCGTGTTGATGAACTCGAACTTGCCGGTCTTGTGGAAGTGACGCTCGGCGTCTTTGCCGGCGAAGAGAAAGCCCTCAATCTCATTGGCGGCGTTGAGGGTGAACTTCTTCTCCGCGTAGAGCTTGTCGGCGTAGGTTTTGAGCACGCCACGCAGGTCGCCGGAGTACGGGGTTCCGTCCTTGTCGATGACGGTGCCGAAGACAAGGACCTTGCCGTTGCCGAAGACGTCGGCGGGCACCCAGTAGAAGGCGCTCCAATCGATGCCGAGGCGCAGGTCGCTCTCTTTTTGCGCGGTGAAACCACGGATGGAGGAGCCGTCGAAGGTCAGATTTTCGTAGGCGCCGAGCAGGAACTTCTTGTCGTAGTCGAGCAGGTGAAGGCGGCCTTCGAGGTCGCTGAAGAGCACGGTGACGGCCTTGATGCGCTTCTCGTCGGTGAGGTACTTGAGGCGCTTTTCGCGGATTTTATCGGCTGCGACGCGGTTCATGCGGTCGGCTTTGGCTGCCAGGTTCAGCTCTTCCAACTCGTCGTAGGAGAGGGCGAGGAAATTGCGATATTCGGTGGACATGGTTCTCCTTCAGGCGGGAAAATAGGGATTCAACAAAATAGAATACATCCCCGAGAAGGAAATCAGGCTCGACGGCACGGAAAGAGTCGTATGCTCTCCGTGCCGTCGAGCCCTTCAGTTGCGGCGAGATTGTTCTATGCTCGCTGCGCTGGCGACCTCCGTAGATGAGGAGATTGCCCAATGTCTATTGCCACAGGGGCTAGAGCATTTTTGATTTAAGTGTTGACATAGCCGCACGACAGGAAGTAGTTCGCGCACTCTTCTGCGGAGATCGAGTCGAGCAGTTTTCCGATTTCCTGCCACAGGGCCTCGACACT
>JBEKET010000072.1:0-27470 GCA_050013695.1 Occallatibacter sp. | reverse complement strand
CAAATAAGCCTGATCCGGGCTGTAAACCTTGAATCGCGACATGCTTCTCTTGTCGCCCAACCCGCATGTGAATTACAAGTACCTTGTGTAGTTCTCACGCGGACACTTTAGCCCCTGAGGGAGCGCTTCACTCTACACCATCAAGAGAACAGACCCAAAAGCCCAAAATCCTTCCGCCCCGTCGCCGGCGCTCAAAAGCGTTACTGCTTGCCGGTCAGCTTCTGTGCGGCAATGGAGCCGGCGGCGCCATCCTTGTCGGCGTCCTTCACCTGGGCCCAGAGCTTGCGCGCCTGATCCTGCTTGCCTTGGGCTGCATAGATGTCGGCCAGGTCAAGCTGCGCCACAGCGGCTGAAACCGTCACCGACGGCTTCGCGGCCAGCGCGTTGTAGATTTCAATGGCCTGCGCATCGCGGTTCGTCTGGTGATAAATGTTCGCCAGGGCCAGCTTTGCCAGGTTGGCGAGATTCTTATCCCACGAGCCTGCCGCGGTCTTCAACTCTTGCTCGGCAGCGGCAGTCTGACCCAGTTCCTGGTCGGTAATGCCGGTAAAGTAACGGGCCTTTACGCCCTCCGGCAGCCAGCCATATTGCGCGGACACAGCGGCAAACAGCTTGTTCGCGGCCTTGGAGCGGTCGGAAACGGTTGCGTACACGCCGTTCTCGGCCGGTGCGCCGGGCACGGCCAACGGCGAAATGTAGATGTCCATCGCCGCGCCCAAAGCAGTGTTGGCTTCGGTCGACTTGATGTTCCAGAAGATCAGTGCGCCCACTAAAAGCACCACAACCAGGGCGCCTGCGATTGTCCAGCGCAAAACGCTTGAGCGGTGGCCGCTGACCCAACTCACGCTGCTGGCAGTGGCTTGGGCAAATTTGTCCTTTTTCAGGGCGTGACGGGTTTTAGTATCCATGGAGTGTTTTTCTTGTCCTCTTGAGCTGACTTGCAGGCGGGTCCGTACGGGTGGAGGCACTGCCACTGCAACCCCATTAGTCTATCAGCGCGCCAACACGAGCGTCCACCGCGCGCCATCGCGAACCTCGCAATCGCCACGCTATAATCCTGCCCATGCTCGATGCAAATGACTGGCCTGCGGAGCTTGACGCCGTGGCGGCCGCCCCAGGAAACCACACCCTGCTCTTTGAAAACGATGCCGTTCGCGTTCTCGATACGCTGGTCCGGCCCGGTCAGGTCGTTCCTCTTCACAGCCACCAATGGCCGAGTGCCAACTACCTGCTGAGTTGGAGCGACTTCATTCGTCGCGACGCCACCGGCGCTATTCTCCTCGAAAGCCACAGCCTCCCGCAGAAGCCACAACCGGGAGCGGCGTTCTGGGGCCCGGCACTGCCCCCGCACACTCTCGAAAATGTCGGCGAATCGGACCTCCGCGTCATCACCGTGGAACTGAAACATCCAGGAGCCGCATAGCCACCCAACCGCCAGGCACCGCGTTCCTCCACGTAAAACGCCTCCAGGAAGCGGCACAAAATTGCCATCCACCGAAATCTACGAAGCAGGAGGCTTCTGATTGCGTGCAATCTGTTGCAGGCTCTCCGCTATGCTCTTGAACGACTGAGCAATCGTCCATATAGCCCAAACAACAAAAATCCAGAAGGCGGCGACTACGGGGTAAACCAACGCGGCGAGTAACAATTCAGGCTCCTTCACACCCGGGATGACATCGTGTTGAGATTATGCCATTGGCCATACCGCCCAACAATCCTGACAAAGCTCGAAAATCCGCGTTATGTGCCGTTAGCCGGCCATCCGGAAGTAACCCCGAAAATGGAGTTCCGTCCGGTTTAGCGACCATACAGACACAACCCCATCCCCGAGCCAGGGGCATTCATTACGGCTGATCCGCGCGTGGAGTAGCTGTATTTCATGTCCCTTTGTGAGACGGGCTTTCGGGACGGGCAAATCCGCATTTTTACCGGCTCACCGATTCTTCCCGAAACTTACCCTTTTCGAGACGGACGGGAGATCATGAATTACCCTCTTGGGCTATATTTATCCATGGCCAACAACACATGTAAACACTGCGGCGGTTCACAACTCATCAGCGGCCTCACTGTTTCTGCCTCTGGTGGTGGTGGTGACGTACATCCCGGCCTCCTCTGCAAAGAGAAAGAGGGAGGCCTTTTCAAATGGTCCGAAAGGGATAAACGGGAGGCTCTTTTTGCTGACCTGTGCACCTCTTGCGGCACTGTAAACCGTTTATACGTGAAAGACCCGAAACGTGAGTGGGTCGTATAACGTTCACGGTTTCAACCGCGACTGTCCCCGGCCCAATGGGCGCAAAGGACCCTTTGTGGGACGGAAGCGAGGAGTGCGCCTTCGTCTTTGTGCCACCATGGGTTGCAAACAGACGGAAGCTTTGAGCGGAGTGCCGCCGATTTGACGGCTGACCTCAACCATCACGAGATACCAATCCTCGGAAAACCCGTATGGACAGGGTTGAAAATAGTTGACTTCGTCAAGGCGCTCCGTTAGGCTTTCGGCAATTCCCCGGGGTTTCACTGACATACTTACTCGGCCCCAAGCCCACGCTTTCACATCGATTTCGGCAATCGGAGGAAGGCTATGTATTCCCTTTCCGGACGATGGATGATTACCGCATGCTTAATCACAGCAGCAACGGGCCGAGCTATTGAAGCAACTGGACGGCCTGATGGCCACACCTGCCGCTGCGGGACCCCATAACTGATCTTCCGAGGACTATGGCAAGACTCCTGACGAGTTGCGTCTCCAGCTCACTGCTGAGCCTGGTTGTGGTCTCCAGCCTGCACGCGCAAACACCTTCCCGCGCTCCCGCAGGCAACCCGGCGATCTCGGCCAATCCCACCGCATCCGCGCAGGCGCCCGACGAAATGACAAAGAAGATCAGCGAACTCGTTCACGCTGGGAAATACGTCGAGGCGCAAAAGCTGTGCGACGGCCTGCTGATCGCTTATCCCGAAGACCAGCGTCTCACCCAGGCAAAGG
Organism: Occallatibacter sp.; assembly: GCA_050013695.1. Lineage (GTDB taxonomy): Bacteria > Acidobacteriota > Terriglobia > Terriglobales > Acidobacteriaceae > Telmatobacter. Next base: position 24,490 of record JBEKET010000072.1, on the reverse strand, counting down.
CACTCATTGAAAAGCTGCTCGCATCTTCAGTGACGCCCGCCCCGGTCGGCGCCAGTACCCCGCCTGCTGCAACCGGGCCAGCCGCCGCGCCTCTCACCGGCATGGACAGAGTGGATTACAACGCCCTGATCGAGTTGGCAAGGCAGGCCCAGGAAACCACGGACGCGTACGAGCAGGGCAGGCTGATGGGTCGCTTCATGGGCCAAAGTGTCCGTTTTTTGCAAAAGCATCCCGAACAAATGCTGCTTTGGCGGCTTCGTGCGGTCATCGCGATTGCCGCGAATCAGCCCATGGACGGATACGAGGCTGGCCAGAGACTCCTGGCGGCAGGTGCCGCGGACAGCAACGACCCAGCCGTACAGCAGCTTTTGGGTCAGCTGAGGAACAAGGGCTGGCTGGACGAAAAGGAAGCGGCAAAACAGACGAAATACGGTTGGATTTTGGGAATTTGGAGTATGCATTACACCGGAGCGGACAAGCGAGGAAATCCGGTCTTTTTAGGCGATGTGTGTCAAGAATTCATCATGCCCGGCTCTGTAATTGAGGGCTATGGAATCACAAATTGCGGTGGCGCCAGGGATGCACAAGCGAATTTTAGAGGCACAATCCTCGATTCGGGAGAAATAAGCTGGGAGCGACTGTGGGGTTCTGTCTGGAAGCCAATGACATTTGAGCTCAGCAACGACCATCGAAACATGAAGTTGGTTTTCACCGAACTCTATCCGAACATTCGCAAGGAGGCAACGCTCACCGCCTTATACACCAAGCAATGATCGAGTCCCTCAGAGTTTTGCCTGCCTGGTTCCACGCCGGATCCACGCCGGGGATCCACGCCGGACATGCTACCCAATTCCTCCGTTCAAGACGCATCTCCCCGCCCGAAAATATGTGCCCGCAGTTTGCATATAGTTTCACCCTGTCGGCGCATAATCGTTTCAGACTCCTTCACAGGCTATGAAATAAGGGACACCGGCGCGACTCTTTCGCGAGCGTCCGCTCCATGCCGTAGCTAAGTCTTTTGTTTTCTCATGCATGCAAATAACTCCTTTGTTATGTCATGCTTACGACGACGAAATACGTAACACCATGAAAACAAGGATTTTATCTAAATGACCGGGGGGAGCAGGCATGCGCGTTGAAGCGCACCACCGCCGGTTCCCGCTATTGCCCGGGTCTCCAGTCAGCCGTACGGCTGCGCCAAAGCACTGTCCCGGAGCCTGCCGGCATGGGGGAGCTACCCCTAGTGTTTGTGCTCATGGGTCGTGGACCGCAACGCGCGGATTCTCTCAATGGCGCTCGTCAGCACCGGGGGTTCCTTCGCCCCCTTCATCCCCTTGTCGATGAGCGATTCAACAAAATCGATAACTGGCAGCCCACGAACCCCGGCTTCGCGGACGATTGTGTCGGAAACGGTGACTGTAACCTGCATGATTGGCGATTCCCCCGCTGAATTCATCGGCAGGAGCGGGCAGTTCAACAGAGGAGTGTCCAGCGGCCGGTCACCCCCGGGAGTTCCGGGGATTCCGGGCTCAACGGATTAGCCATTGTCAGCCGCGGCGAACTTACCCGCACCGCCCGCTTACCCCCCGGCTTGCCCTTACCTGCCGGGAACGATAGGCTAGTTCCATGTACGAAGACTTCCATGTTGCCGACCGCTGGACCGGCGAAGACCTGCACTGCCGCTGGAAGGGCACCATCGTGGCCATCGCCACGCGCCACGCCGACGCCGTCGACATCCGCTTCGACGTCAACGGCCGCCCCATGTGGATTGCCCTGCCCTGCACCGCCTGGAAGGAACAGAAGCAGCGCAGCGGCAAGGTGATCACCGACCAGATCGCCGCGCAAATCGCCGGACGCTACCTGAAGCAGCTTGTCGAAGAAGGCTACGACTCCCGCCGCGAGATCTACACCATGACCGTAGCCGAGGTCCTGGACCACCTCGACGCAGTGGTGGAGGAAGCGAAGAAACAAGGCGCGATGCCGACGCTGCCAGTGATTGCTTAAAAGCAGGGAACAAGGGATCAGGGATCAGGGATCAGGGATCAGGGATCAGGGATCAGTCGCTTATTGTCACGTCCTGCGTAAAAAGGCCATAGTTGGATTACGCCGAATTCTAATTGCGGCGTCGAAGAGCGTTTTTGTTTTCTATTCCCTAATCCCTATTCCCTGTTCCCTGCTTTACTCGTGTCTCAGCGCGTCCATCGGCTGCACTCCTGCCGCCCGCCGCGCCGGAATCCAGCTTGCTGCCAGCGCAACAGCAAGCAGGATAAGAACCCCGCACGTAATCGTGAGCGGATCGTAAGGCTGAATGCCGTAGAGCATGGTCTTCACCAGCCTCGTCAGCCCCAGCGATGCAGCCACGCCAGCAACGATCCCCACCGTTGCAAGCCAGGTGCTCTCTCTCAGAATCATGGCGCGCACCTGCATTTGCTGCGCACCAAGTGCCATGCGAATCCCGATCTCGTTCCTGCGATTCGCCACTGAATATGCCATGATGCCGTAGATGCCCACGCAAGCCAACGCCAAGGCGAGAATGCCGAATCCGGACGTGAAGGTGACAAAGATGCGTTCCTGCAGCATATCGGCCTGAATCTGCTGGTCCTCGGTCCTCACGTCGACGACTGGCAGGTCCGGGTCGATGTCGCGCACCACCCGCCTCAGGGCCGGCAAGACTGCTTCAGGCGCCAAATGCGTGCGGATTTCATAGGCCATGCCGCCTACGTCTGGCTGCTGTTCATAGGGCAGGATGAACTGCGGTGGCGGCTCCTCGCGCAGGTTCGCGTAACGCGTGTCGCCGCACACGCCAACGATCTGAATCCAGTCATCCACGGACTTGCCTGCGAAGCCATCGGAATCGTGTTCATCGGTCTTGAATCGCTTGCCGACGGGGTTTTGCCCGGGGTACCGGGTTCGCGCCAGGCTCTGGTTGATGACGGCCACTCTCGGCGAGTTCTGAGTGTCCTGATCCCCAAACCCGCGCCCTGCAACAATAGGAATGCCTAGCGTCGCGAAGAAGTGATTCCCTACAACGTTGAAGTCTTCTTCCTGGTGTTTTTTTGCATCGTAGTGTTCGCCTTCCGGTAAGAAGTCGGTTCCGTCCGTGTCATCGGCAAGGTAGGCAACCGTCGCCGGCGAGACCGAATCCACGCCTGCTATGGCGCCCATTGCCTGCTCGAGCCGCTGGTGCAGCGCAATGTCCTTGCCCGCGGGATATCGGTTGGCCGGCGGATTGATCTGAGCCAGCAACAGATGCTCGGTGCGGAATCCAACGTCGATCGCGTTCAGTCCAGCCAATGTCCGTAGAAACAGCCCCGCCCCGATTACCAGGACCGTGGACAAGGCAATCTGGAAGCCAACCAACGCCTTCCCGCTCATTCCGCCGCGCCGCCGTGTGGTTGTCTGCGCACTTTCCTTCAGCCCATGGGTCACTTCAGACCGCGCCGCGGCCAGTGCCGGCGCCATTCCAAAGAGCAGCCCAGTCACCAGGGTGACTCCCGCGGTGAATGCAAAGACCCTCCAATCAAAGGCGACATGAAAATCGGTCCGCTCCCAGGCATTTTCAGTCAACTTGGGGATGATGCCGCTTCCCAGATAGCCCGCCAGGATTCCGCCGGCTCCGCCCAGCGCCGCAAGCAGCAGGCTCTCGACCAGCATTTGCCTGAGAATGCGCACGCGACCCGCACCCAGGGCCAGCCGCACGCTCATTTCGCGCTGTCGTTGCGCGCCCCGCGCCAGCATCAAATTGGCGACGTTGGCGCATGCCAGCAGCAACACAAATCCCACCAGCGTCATCAGCACGGCCATCGGCTTGGCGAACATCTGCTGCTGTTCAAAGAGGCCGCGGCTGCCGTCGCGCAGGTCCATCTGCGGGATGTCTTCGCCCTTCCGTACAGGCATGGTCCCGCGCACAATCGCTGCTAATTGGCCGTTGAGTGCAGCCTGCGCGGTGACATCCGGCACGTCCGCCCGCTTGCGAGCCATTATGTTTACCCACCAGTAATTGGGGTCCTCCAAAGCGTCGGAATAGGGCTTGCCGCCGTTAGCCAGATTAGCGGCCTTCGTCGTCACTGGATGCACCAGGGGCTGCATGGTCAGAGGCACAAAAACGTCGGGCGACTGCTGCACGTTTTTTGCGCCGGTAAATCCCTTCGGATTCACCCCAATGATGGTCAAGGGCGTGTCGTTCACCTTGATAACCTCGCCCAATATGGCGGGCGAGCGATTAAACATCCGTTCCCAGAAGCTGTCGCTGATCACTGCTACCGCACCCTGCTCCGCCACAGCGTCGTCGCTGGGCTGGATCGCCCGTCCCAACTGCGGCCGCACACCCAGCGCGGAGTAGTAGTTGCCTGAAACCATTTCCGTCTGCACCCTTTGCGCCTCGTTGTGAACCGTTGCGTTCATTCCGGTCACCTTGAAGGCGAACAGGTCGTCCATGGAGTGGTTTTGGTCTCGAAGCAGGCGATAAGCCGGATAGGAGAAGGACGTGCTCGTCACGCGTCCGCCCGGCAACGGATCATAATCTCCCCACACGTGATGCACTGCCGGATGGTCTTTACTGGCTGTCCACGAAAACAGTCGCAGATCGGCCGCATGAGAGACATTGAGCCGCTCGTACAGCAACTGCTTGGCAAGCGAAAAGATCGTTGTATTGGCTCCGATAGCCAACGCCAGCGAGAGCGTGGCCACCAGGGTGAAGCCGGGGCTCTTGCGCAGCATCCGCGCGCCATAGCGAACATCGGCGCCAAGCGCGTCCCACCAGCGCAGGCCGAGCGAGGCGCGCATCTCCTCTTTGTGAACCAGTGCCGGACCTAACGCAATGCGCGCGCGCCGCGCCGCTTCAGCAGGTGAATGCCCGGCTCGAATCAGGTCGGCGGTCAGGTGGTCAAGATGCGCAGCCAACTCGGCATCCATCTCGGCTTCGAGTCGATTGCGGCGCACAACAGCACGCAGCAATGAACGCACCTGCGAACCAATACGATCAAAAAACGAACGAAACGTCATAATCCCTCTGTCGCGTTTTCATATTTCTGTTCCCTGTTTTTGTTACTCCGCCGTTGCGCTGAGAATCGTCTCGATGATTCCCGACATGCGGTTCCATTTTTTTGTTTCTTCGCCAAGCCGCTCACGGCCAGTCCGGGTCAGCTTGTAGTACTTGGCTTTGCGGTTGTTCTCGCTTTCGCCCCACTCGCTCGAGATCACGCCCTGGTGCTCCAACCGGTAAAGCGCCGGATAAAGCGAGCCCTGTTGAATGACCAACTCCTCGCCGGAAATCTGCTGAATGCGCAGCAGCACGCCATACCCATGCAACGGTCCCAGCGAAACCGCCTTAAGGATCAGCAAATCCAGCGTTCCTTGCAGCAGGTCCATCGGCCCACCGTGCTTTTCGTGTCCCATCCGAAGCTCTCCCTGTCTTTCCTAGTCGCTCTAGGAAAGAACATAACCACACTCTCCTAGATTGTCAAGGAGAGAGATGGACGGATATTTTCCGCGGGCCATCATTTTGAGGGCGGTGTGGCGCGGATTTCCGATATATTTCTTGCTAGTTACCACCCGCAATCGAACTTTTCAATCAATCACTTCGCGCCTATCCCCACGGAGGTCTTGAATGCCGTCTCGCTTGAGAGCATTTTGTCTGGTTTTTCTCTTCTGCACGCTGCAAAGCTGTTTTGCTCTTCAACCCGAAGTGCGCCATCCTCTGGATGGGCTGACTCCGGATGAGTATTGGAAGGTCTACAACACTCTGAATGCAGCGGGGAAACTGGGGGAGAAGACGCAGTTCAGCAGCATTCTGCTTCAGGAACCTGCAAAGGCCCTGGTGCTTGCGTGGAAGCCCGGCGATCCCATCGTGCGTAAGGTGGATGTGGTGTTGTACAACGAGGGCAAGTCCTACGCCGCGGTTGTGGATGTGACTGCAGGCAAGATCGAGTCTTTCGTCGAACTCACCAAGGACCAGGCGCCGGTATCGCCGGCTGAGGCGCACGGTTTCAGCGACGAACTGAAGAAGGACCCGCGGGTGCTTGCGGCGCTGAAGGCGCGCGGGATTACAGATATGCGTTTGGTGGATTGCGGTGTCATGCCGGCTGGATTTGTGGGCCTGCCCGAGCAGACCGAGGGACGGCGCATTGGCTGGGGTGGTTGTAGCTACGGCGCCAACGCAATTTACCACTGGGATCGCGATATTGCCGGCATCTTCTTCGTGGTCGATATGAAGGAAAAGAAGATCACGCGCTTCTCCGATTTCGGCGCAGTGCCCATGCCTGCGCCCACCAGCGTCTACGACGCGGATGGTGGCCCGGCGCTGCCTGGCGCCAAGCCGATTGTGACCTCTCAGCCGGCGGGACCGAGCTTCACCATCAAGGATGGCGAGGTAAGCTGGCAGAACTGGCATTTCCGCTTCCGGCTCGATGCCCGCCTGGGTCCCATCATCAACCTGGTGAGTTATGAAGATGCCGGCAAACGCCGCTCTGTGCTCTACGAGGGCTCGCTTTCCGAGATGTATGTGCCCTACCAGGATCCGGATGAGAGCTGGAATTCGCATGTCTTTCTGGATGCAGGCGAGTACTTCGAGTCAACCGGGTCTGGAGGCATCATCAAGCCCCTGCAGGTTGGAGTGGACTGCCCGGAGTATGCCAACTTTTTCAGCGCGACATTCTTTCACGACAACGGCACGCCCTACATTCGTCCCCATTTGGCTTGCCTCTTCGAGCGCGTGAGCGGCGACCCCGTGTGGCGTCACTATGACAATTCAACGGCAGCGGTTGCAGGACGTCCCACGCGGGAGCTTGTCTTCCGCACCATCGCCACGGTGGGGAATTACGATTACGTTTTTGACTGGCGCTTTGAGCAGGATGCGTCAATCACGGTTGGCGTGGGAGCGACGGGCATTCTGGAAGTGAAGGCGGTGAAGGATCAGCGCGCGGACGGACCCCTGACCGAAGCGATGGCGGCAAAAGATCCGGAGGGTCATGAGGTGCAATTCGGGCAGTTGATCGCGCCGGGAATTTCTGCCGTGGATCATGATCACTTTTTCAGCTTCCGGCTGGACCTGGATGTGGACGGCGTGAACAACACGATGATGGCCGACAAGCTTGTGCCTTACAAACTGCCCGACTCGGCACTGGGCCGGCATTGGATCTGGGCCATGGAGCCGGAGATGGTGAAGAACGAAGGCGACGCCAAGTTCGACGTTTCCGTGGAACATCCGGCGATGTGGCGCTTTGTGAATGAGAGCGTGAAGAACTCGCTTGGCCAGCCCACCAGCTTTGCCATCATGCCCGGCGAAACGGGCCTCAGCCTGCTGCCCCCGAGTGAGTGGCCGCAGAAGCGCGCCGGGTTTTCGGAACACAACCTGTGGGTGACGCCGTACGATCCGACGGAGCGCTATGCTTCAGGTGTTTACGTGATGGGCAGCAAAGGCGAGGACAGCCTGCCCCAGTGGACCAGGCAGAACCGCAACATCATGAATACGGATATTGTGGCCTGGTACACAATGGGATTCCATCACGTGCCGCGCCCGGAAGACTGGCCGCAGATGCCGATCATGTGGCACACATTCACGCTCTTGCCGTACCAGTTTCTGCCCAAAAATCCAACCATGGATCTGCCGATGATTCCGTGAGGTACACGGTGGGGCCGTACGGGAATTATGTAAATCTATGGTGGAGGCGGCGGGAGTCGGATTAAACAGCGGTGTTGATTCTACGCAAGTTATTGATAAGTTAGGCTTGCTACAAACGCAGAAAACGCGAGATACCCGTCAGTGAAGTACGCCACAAGTACAGGGCGATTGAGCCTTGCGATGCGCCTAGAGAACCATAGTGCATTTGCCGGATTCTTCAATCTGCCTTCGAATCTCATTTGATTCATCTCCACAGAATCCATAGTCAACGCAGATTTGCTCGTAGAACCACTGCTCAGGAATGCTGTTCTTCAGCAGCTTTCCTCGGAAGGAAACCGCAAATGTTCCATCCTGACCTCGCTCAAATTCCCATACATTTGGCTTCATCGAGTCTGAGTCCCTTGGGGATAAGTGTACTTGCAATATCGCAGGGTTATGGTTTGATTAGCGCATGAAGTTCTATCAAAACGGAAAATGTATTGGCGAACGGTTCTGCGGCATATGCGACCGACCAGCAATTACTGTCATCGAGAGCACGCCCGTCACAAGGGATGAAGTGATTGGTTCATACAATGGATGGGAATCGCTGGACAGCCGCGTGAAGTCTATCGCCGTAAATCATCCTGAGAGAAAGCGCGTGCAATATTTATGTGGCTACCATTCACCATTTCGGGGAATAAATGGGAAGACCAAAGCGGCACTTAAGAACTTGTCATAACGATAGTCGTTCAAACGATCCGATTTTCAAGTACATCACAAGTACAGACGCACAAATAAAGTCCACATAAAGCCAATGGAATCATGTAGATAACTTGGTGGAGGCGGCGGGAGTCGAACGCTTTTTCCACAGGGTAAGTCATTAAGTATCAATAGTTTCTGAAACTTACAAAATGCCAGAAAGTCCACAATGCCGGGTGAAATTACAAATTTCGTACAAAAAACCGCGATTTGTACAAAAATGCCCCCGCATTCTGGATTCGAGTTTGTACGTACGATCCGTACAAATTTTGCCGACTGCGGTCAGAGGAGCCACCGCGCCTAGCTTGCCGATCAGCATACTCGATCCGCTGAGCGCTGAGCCGAAATTCTGCGGAAGCCCGCTCGCGGCCCGCCGCCTTCATCTTCAAACTCTGTTTTTTTCACCATCCAAATATGTCAGAAGTTTGACACATTTTTCTGACATGTCTAAACTAGTGATGTCAGAAATTTGCTACATTTTTCTGACATCCTATGCCTGTCTTGCCGACCAGTATCGTCACAGCCATTCGGGACCGCATTGCGGGTCCTCGGCAGCCGCGCGTCTGGACAGCGGAGGACTTCGCCGACTTGGGAGCGCGGGCAGCAATCGATCAGGCCCTTCACCGTTTGATGGCCTCCGGAAAGATACGCCGCATCGCGCGCGGTCTCTATGACCTTCCAGGAACCAACCGTCTCACCGGAAAGCCCACCTCTCCCGACCCGCGCGCCGTGATCGATGCGCTGGCCCGGAAGGGCAATGTCCGTATTCTTGTTGACGGCATCACCGCCGCGAACGACCTGGGGCTGACGGATGCCGTCCCGGCACGCATCGAGGTCCTCACAGATGGGCGGCTGCAGTCCATCAAGCTCGGCAATCTGACCCTCGACTTTAACTACGCCGCGCCCAGCCGTCTTTTCTGGGCAGGCCGCCCCGCCATGCGCTTTGTGCAGGCGCTCCATTGGCTGCGCGACATGCTGCCCTCCGACGACGGCGCCCTTCGCCGCCGTCTCGTCTCCATCCTTCGCAACCCTGAGCACGGGCAGGCAATCCGTGATGACCTGCGCGCCGGTTTTTCGGCTCTTCCGGAGTGGATGCGCGTCATCGTGCGCGATCTCATAAGAGAGGCCGGGATCACGGAGCCACAGGTGAAAGAAACGGCCGCCGCCACGCGACCCGTCCGGCGCGCGCCGGCGCCGTCGGCCTCGGCAAGCGGACCTATGATGAAAAAGAAGAGGCGGGTGGTTCAGCAATGACAGAGGGATTTCAAACTGTACTGGCGGCAAGCGAGCGCGAACGCCGCGACCTGTTTCTCGCGGCTGCCAACCGGCTCGGCACCGCAGAACAGAACATCGAGAAAGACTTCTGGGTATGCTGGACCCTCGACGCCCTCTTCAACGGCCTTGAACCCGGTGGCCCTCGCCTGCTTTTCAAGGGCGGAACATCGCTCTCCAAAGGCTACGGCCTGATCGAGCGATTCTCCGAAGACATCGACATTACCGTCTTTCGTGAGGACATCGGGCAACCAGCAACAGTCGAGGAACTGGAGGGACTGAGCGGTAAAAAACGCATCGCCCGCCTCGACGCCATTCGGGGCGCTTGCCAGGAGTACATCCGCGGACCTTTGCTGGAGCAGATAGAAACTCTCTTGCGGCAGGCGGTCGGCGCGGCTGGCCTTCCCGCCGAACGGGGGCGCGTGGAGCTTGATGCCGACGATCCAGATGGCCAGAGCTTGCTTCTCTGGTATCCCAGTGCCGCCGCCGCAGGAAACGACTACATTCGTCGGGCCATCAAGATCGAATCGGGCGCAAAGTCCGCACTTGACCCTCATGCTCCAGTGACCGTGCGGCCATTCATCGCGGACGATTTTGCAAGCGGCGATCTTAACGTCCGCAATGTAACCACCGTCGATCCCAGCCGCACCTTTTGGGACAAGGTGGTGATCCTTCACGGTCTGCGGAGATGGTTTGAGCGGCGCGGTGAACTCAAGGGTGGCGGCCAGCGCGTCTCCCGCCATTATTACGACGTGTTCCGCCTGCTTGCCTCCAAGCCGGGCCGCAGAGCAGCCAACGGCCTTGAGATGGCTCAGGACTGCGTCCGCCATGCGAAGATGTTCTTCAACAGACCAGATTTTGACTTGGCATCTGCCGTCCCCGGCAGCTTCACACTCACTCCGCACAACGGAATGACGGAAATCCTCGAAAAGGACTACGAAGCCATGTCTGGCATGATCTTCGGCACAATCCCACCTTTCAAGGGCGTCATGGCCTCAATCGCTGAATTGGAGCAACGAATCAACCAACCTTGGTGAACCGCGCGCAGTCGCCCGATTCAAATCAGAATTTGTAACGCTCCACAAAGGGTGCGACTCCCTTTTGCAAAGGGTCATTCACGGATGCAACCCAGTTGGCCCATTTGATCCAACGAGTCACATCCGGCGTATTCTTCTGTTCGTCCGAAGCGTGGCTCGACACCTGAGCAACCAGAGTGCGCAAATCCACCGCAATCCGCCAGTTCTTCAAATCTGATTCCATTTGCTGCCTGCGAGCCCGTTCCAAATCGCGTTGACGGAACTCTTCGTGAATCTCGGCGTTTCTCCTCTCGCATTCCAGCCGTTCTTTGCGGATAACGGCGCTCAATTCCACGAGAGCCGGCATCATGTCGTTAAGCTGCTCATCCAATGAACGCCTTACGCCGTCTGACCACGTCTTCCGATAACCCTGGGCCCAATAAGCGTGAATCCGAAAGACGAGTCTTGTTTTGGCCACTCTTTCGGCATCAAAACTGCGTTCCGTGTTGGCGGCCAGTCTGGCGTCTGCCTTTTGCGTCTCTTCATTCAGAGAGAATTGCAGAGGTTCGTCGTTGATGATGACAAACGATCCATTGTTTGTGCCTGAACAGACTTCAATTTTGAACCCGCGCTCTTCAAAGGCGTACAGCATGGTGCTGAGGAGGCGGAGCGCCCTTTCCCGCGATGATTTCCCGACATGGATAGCGAGTGGAAGACTCTTGTCTGTATCTGAAACCTGTCCTTTGAGAATAGCGCGCGTCTTCCGTACCAGAGGATGAAGCTCATGATTCGGATCTATAGAAATCCGGTGCGCGGGGTCCTCTTCAAATTCCTTCTGCTTTACCACTACATCGGGAAGAATGCGGGAGCGAACCAGGACGGGTGAGATCGTAGCCTCTTCAAGCGCACCGTTTGACAGCTTCGGTAGCTTTGGCCTGGTCACATGCTGCCCATGCTGGATTCTTGCCCAATAACCTCGCGGCGGAACCGGAACCTGCAGTTTCCGGCAGACCTTAGCCAAAGCCACATCGGAGATGCTGTAACGAATTGCGAGCTTGGAAATCGGATCTTCCCAAACTTCCTTATAGAGAGTTTCACGGTGCACTTTCGTAGCTTGCATAGTTGATCAACAGAATAATCCGTTCTGGAACGCCCTTGACGTTCATGCCAGATTTCAAAGCGGGTGGCGGGATAAACTCTGGCTCACCACGGGAAACCATGTCTGGCCGTTTGAGCGCCCTCCAGTAGCTGTGCTAGCTCGATTCGTGAACGAATTATCCCCGCTGCCCTCTCCATGGAATAAAAAATGTAGTTTTTGACGTCTTTGCCCCCGCCTGACAGCGCTCGGTTCCTAAAGATATTGACCTTTGGTCAATGCGTTATATGCTGTAAACTATAGGATTTTTGTGTTGACCGAACGTGTTTCGGCAGGCTGCATGAGAGGAATTGCGGATGGGCGTAGCTGCATCTGGTGTTCAAGTAGCGGCCGTTCGCTCTTCTGTCGTGCAGGAGGCTCCTCGGATTGTCAGCCTCTTCTGCGGAGCCGGGGGCCTGGATGTCGGATTCCACGAAAGTGGCTTCCGCATCGAATTGGCATTGGACCATTCGACCGCCGCAATCAAAACGCACAAACGAAACTTCCCAGACACCAAAAGTGTGTGCACAGACCTGAAAGAAATTGGGGCCAAGGGAGTTCTCGATTTGCTCACAGAGACGCTGCCTCTTGGCTCGCGCATTGGAATAATTGGGGGGCCACCCTGCCAAGGCTTCTCGCGGGCAAATTCTAATTCCCGAAGTGACGATCCGCGTAACGCACTCATTCCCCTATATCTGCAAATCGTTCGTACACTTTCTTACAATTATCAGTTGGAATTCGTAGTATTCGAGAATGTTATTGGAATCAAAGATAGGAAGCACAACGCCGTCTATGATGCGCTAATTAGCGGGCTGGCTTCACTCGGTTTGTCTGTCACAGATCAGGTATGCTGTGCGTTGGATTTTGGCGTCGCGCAAATGCGAAAGCGAGTGATCGTAATTGGAATGCGGGATGACAAAAACTACAGCGAAGTCCACTTAAAGGGGCGCAAGGGGAAGCGTTCAGTTCGCGAGGCGATTGGACATCTAAGTTCGCCGGCTTTTTTCCGGCGAGATATAGCGCCTCAAGATATTCCCGCGCACCCGAATCATTGGACAATGACACCCAGATCTGTTCGATTCTCCACACCGGCCTCACAGTGGAAGCAGACGCGCAGTTTCAAGCGAACTTTCTGGAGTAAACCTAGCCCCACAATAGCATTCGGACATCGAGAGATTCACGTCCACCCAAGCTGCAAACGTCGCCTCAGTATTTATGAAGCTATGCTGCTTCAAGGCTTCTCGCACGGGTTCGTTTTGGAAGGCAATTTAACGGAACAGGTTGAACAAGTATCCAACGCCGTCCCTCCTCCCCTTGCAAAAAGCATCGCCTCGTCAATCAAGACTGCCATGAAGGGCCATTAAGTTAAGAGACCCGGGAACGAAGAACGGAATGATACGTCTCCTTGCGGGAGCACTAACAACCGCCGTGTTGCTCGTAGCCTGGCTTACCAAGCGAAGGGCAAAGCCCGATCGCAACCTTGATCAGCCTGGCGATGCCCCTCTCCGCGCGCATGAAATCGATCCGAACATGGTTCGGATGCCACAGAGCGGCGACGTCTTTCCATCCGCAGAAGCGGGAGCAGAAGTCAGAGGCAAGGACTGCAATGAGCTTCCGTCTGTCGCGGCAATGAACGGCTTGCCGCATCCCACTGTCGAATTCTTGGCTCCCGACCCAGAGGCGCCCGTGCCGGGATCGCTGTTTGGCAAGCAGCTGGATGAGTATCACGGGAATGGCAATTCCGGTCTCGATTTAACCAGTGAGCGTGCTACTGAGAGTGGCGAATCTCTTGTCATTAGTCCAATGAGTGATCTCGAAAAAGAGCCTGCATCACCGGAAACACGCGGGCCCGACTTACCAATTTCGCCCCCCGGTTCGCCTCCGGTTTCTGTTGGCCCTGCCCTTGCAACCCCCACTTTGTACGAGGATTTTGACCAAACGGGCACTGAGGAGGGTTGCTGCGTTGAGTCGAGCAATGAGAGTGCCCCAGCTAGTAGCGAAAGCCCTGTACTGAGTTCGCATCTTCGTGCTGATCCCGAACGCCTGTTAACGGTAGAGCACGATGCCACTAGCTCTGTTTCGGAGATTGAGCCCACCGAACCGCCTATTGCTGTCGTGGATGCACCCGCCGCGTCGCCCGATGAAAAACGCTCATCGGAAGGTAAAGACGGTTCCATTTCTAAATCGGCCGACGATTTCCATTCGGGTGCCGGCGAACATCCTTTGGTGGATTCGACTCTCGACGCTGATGCAGAGCTACCATCAATCGCAATTGAAGCCACAAAGGCGTCGTTCACGCAAATCGAGTTTCCCCCGGCCTCCGGTCCAGCAGAAATTGCAAAGCTTGAACCCTACAATGGAGTCGACCATTTGGTTGGTAACGCCACAGTTGAATCGACAGCCCGGACCATACCGGCAAGGAACGAATATCCTGCGACAGGTTTGCCATTAGGCACAGCGGTGAACTCTCGGCCAATCCCCCCGCGCGCCTCAGAGTTGATCTTGAAGGAAGCCGAACCTCGTATCGTTTCCCCCGGATTCGTCATAGCCGGACCCACTCCGTCCAATGGAACGCAGACTGAAGACATCGGCTCAATCGCGAAGACCGTTGGAAAGTCATTTCCCGTTCGCGACGGAACTCACCCGAAACTGATATCAGCCGACGTAGATGTGCCCATCTGCGAACATATTGACGATTCAGAAACTGAAGATACAGGGGAAGCCCCCAAACGTTATCGTTCTCCAAATCAAGCGGCACCGAGACAGACGTCGACACGCAATTCACCTAACGAGGCCAAACAGCGCAGCCCAAACGGCGTGCTACTAGGGGTTCGTGTCCGGCTCACTTTCGACCGATTTGGTTTCTGCGTTATCGGACTTTTGCCAGAACGAACCCCTCAATTGGACGACGAAGTTCGAGTCACAATTAAGGGTAATCATTTCCTCCTAGTATCGCAGGATGACTGGTACCAAGACCTATTTCTCGACGAAGTTGGCAAATATTTGCACCTCGGTATTGATCTTCGGGGAGTTTTGGCAGACCGCCGCCGTGTTAGATGGCTCCTTTCAGGGCGCGACATTTTCGTTCTTGCGAGTAACCAAAGCGCCAGCGGATTTGTTTCGACGAATCGGCTCGCGCTCGGACGCTCGCACGTTGTTCTTTATAGGCAGGAGTTGCATAAGCAGGTCGATGCCATTCTCGCGGAGGCAGGATGCCTTGGACACACAACACTCACTGAGTCGCACGGTATTCCGGTTGGCTGGTGTGGATTACGTGGTGTTTCGCCGACTAAGGCTATTTCCTTAGACCCTGGCAGCGACCCGTTTTACCCCCTAAAGCCGGCACCGGACATTGAGATCGAACTCAAGGGCGGGATATGCTTACGCAATTCCATTTGGCTAGCGGGCTACCCGCCGCAAATCACGATCCTCGGCCAGCAAAGTTCTACGCTGAAAGTGAAAATCGATGGGAAGGAACCCCAATATTTGGCTGACGGCTCCCTCGTCGCAGAGGGATATGATCAGCTGGGACTTCATTCAGTCTACTGCGATGGCCTCTCCTGTTCTCGGTCATATTCGATTGCAGATGCTCCGGAAACTTGGGAAGAATGGCCCGCCTACGATTTTGGAGGGGTTGCAATATGTGGTCCGCTAGTTGCCACACCTCATACAGCTGCCAATCGACGAATTTTTACAGTACCAATGACCAATCCGATTCTCGTAGGCGCGGAACCGGACCAAATCTTCCGGTGTTCTCCTCGAAGCGTAGCGTTCTGGAAAGGATTCGTCCCGTTTGAAGTTGTCTGGGCACTGCCACTACATCCGCTCACTTGCGACAAGAAGACATCACGAATCATTAACTTTGCCACGACGGCAGTTAGCCATAACCTTCGCCCTTCGACGTTCTCACATAGCTGGTGCACTGCAATTCTTGACGCCTCAAGAAAGGGATTGCGGATCGAGAGCGATGCGCCCGATTTATCGGTAATCTGGCGCGAGTATAAAAAAGTCGCAAAAAGCATTTTGAGAAGACGGCGATGACTCCAAACGAACTCCTCCTCTGGCTCTCAGCCCGCAAAGCAGGTTCCTGGTCACAGTTCCGTGGAGCTGTTGAGACACTGGACTTAGCGAACTCTTCCATTGACGAAGAACAAGACGGAAGTTTGCCGATTCACCAGCGTGTAAGGTTAAATCTTGAGCGCCTTGGGCATCTCGAATTCGACGCTGCAGACTGTGAAAACGGCTGGCGAGTGGTACCTCCAGCACTGTCTCTTACACAGAATCGAATGGGTGTTATTGGTGTTCTGTGCGGGGCCCGAACTGTGGAACTCCTTGAGAAGATTACGCGCGCGGCCCGCGGGTTCGTCTTTGAACGCTTCCCGGAAACGGATTGCCCAGACATCATTCGTATCCATGCGCCTGAATCGAAGCCCCTGATTGAGATTGCGAGGAACGAGGGCATTCAATGTCAGCCTGACGCTCCTTCTGCGTTACTTTCGAATCTGCCGGCAATTGACGCCTCGCGAGCTTGGCCTCGAACCAGCCTGCCCGCAGCAGGAAAGGATTGGGATGTAAAGCAATTCGTCCTTGAAAAAAGATCGGTGAAGTGGCGCCAAACTACGCTGCTAGAGGCAAACTCTCGTGATGCGCAAGGCTTGTTTTGTTTTACCCGTTTTCAAATGCCCCAATATTTCTTACGTCAAAGCGACAAAACGGTGAGAATCCCTGGAGCGATCGGGAAGTATTTGGTGCTCTCGCATCGGAGACGACGGGTACTTAGATATGATCGCAACCGATTGCGGCTAACGCTACCCGCAATTCTTCGACCTCCGTTACTGACCGAGCGGGCGCTAGTGCTATGCTCCGGCTTCCCGCCGATTCTCACTCTCAGCTACAAGAGGCCGATGTTGACATATCGCGACGTCCCAGAAGAAGTTGCTGGTATGACGGCCGAGATTTTAAGGCAGGAACTATCATGAGCAATCCCATTGCCCTATTCGAAGACTTGCGCGAGATGTACTTGCGCTATTTGGATAGCCCTTTTGATTTGCGATATCCAGATCTGGTGGCCGAACGGCGCGCATTGCTAAACGTTGATGGCCGGCTTTTCCGCGAACCGCTGATTGAGCCGATTCCTGCATATCAGTCAAGTAATCAGACATTTCAGACAATTGCCCATGCTCGTCTCGGGAATATCTGGAGCAATGCCGAGATCAGCGACTTAGCCGATTTTGCCTCACTGGAGCTCTTTCCTCCGAGCCGCTTGCCATACGCACACCAGGATCAGGTTTTCTCAGAATCGGTAGTTAATGGAAGGGACGTAGTCGTAACTACTGGAACCGGTTCAGGAAAAACGGAATGCTTTCTTTTGCCCTTGATTGCGTCGCTCGTTCGCGAGTCGGCCGGGTGGGGACAACCGGGGCAGCGACATCCGCAATGGGATTGGTGGAACCATCACCTAAGCCAGAATCGATGGCTGCCTCGCATTCCACAGCGCAACCACGAAGATCCAGTCGTGCGGCCTGCGGCCATGCGAGCCATCATTCTCTATCCTCTGAACGCCCTAGTAGAGGACCAACTGGGCCGTATGCGTTCAGTCTTGGATAGCGACCAAGCGCGCAGCTGGCTTCAAAACAGGCGATCCGGCAATCGATTTTATTTTGGCAGGTATACCGGTCGCACCCCCGTGTCTGGAGATCGGAATTCATCGAAAGAAAGTAAGCTCCGGCGGGAGCTTCGCCTCATGGAGCAGGAAGCGCTACAGGTTGCGGGGTCACCCGCAGCGCGCTTTTTTCCTCGGATGGATGGCGGAGAAATGTGGTCGCGCTGGGATATGCAAGACTCGCCGCCAGACATTTTGATTACGAACTATTCAATGATGAACATCATGCTCATGCGGAGCATGGAACTGCCTATTTTCGCCTTGACCCGGCAATGGTTGGAGGCAGACCGGTCGCGAATCTTCCACCTCGTTGTAGATGAGCTCCACACCTATAGAGGTACTCCGGGCACCGAGGTGGCGTACTTAATCAGGGTTCTTCTTGACCGCTTAGGGCTCTCACCAGACTCGAATCAACTAAGGATCATCGCCTCAAGCGCATCGCTCACTGATGATGCGTCAGGTCTTGATTACCTTGAGGCGTTTTTTGGGCGCAATCGAAACCACTTCCAAGTGATTGGTGGCAACGTTGTGAGCCCAAGTCTAAATTCTATCCAAGTGCTGGGAAGCCACGCCTCGGCTTTACGAAATTTGGGACACAGCTTGCGCGCGACTCCCGCATCGAGCCTACAAGCCACTGCGACTGCATTCCATGGAGCTGTTGGAGCCCCAGCAACGGCGCCGAATGCTTCCGCTGAACAAATTCTCTATACGAGCTTTGAACATCTTCAGGCTGCGGATGGCCTACGGGTCGCGTGCATGGCAGGAGGGAGTGTTCCTCAACCCCGATTCCCGTCCGAGATCGGAGAACATCTCTTTCCTAATCTAGCGCCACCGGAACGTGCAGCCACGGTGGATGGTTTGCTAGCTGGCTTATGCGCCACGATTGGCCCTCAGAACACTTCGTTATTACCTCTGCGCGCGCATTTGTTTTTCCGCAATCTGCAGGGATTGTGGGCTTGTTCGAATTCAAATTGCAATGCAGTGCCACCGCGAATATCGACTTGTCCGGTGGGCCAACTCCATTACACGCCCGTACTCACGTGCCAGTGCGGGTCACGGGTAGTGGAGTTGCTCTATTGCGAAGCGTGCGGAGAAGTATTTCTGGGAGGATACAGAAGACCCGGAATCAATCCGAACGAATGGTACCTGAGTCCAGATCATCCGGACCTTGAGGCGTCCCCGGATATGGCATCATTGGATCGCGATTACCTCGGCTACGCTGTCTTTTGGCCAGCGGAAGTTGGAACCCAGCCTGCGACTCAACAGTGGAGTCAAGATAATGTCCAGCGGCTTTGGCAGCTTGGGTATTTCGCCCCTTCCGAAGGCAGGCTAGCGCATGGGTCTCATCCTCAAGGTAGGCGCGGATATCTTTATCGCGTCCCGGCGATGCACGGACCAAATGGCGAAATTGTTGACCCACCGCCGCAGGGGCTATCTCCCAGTGCCTCGCGCGCATATCCTTCGCGTTGCCCGAAATGCGACACGAATTGGGCGAAGCGAGATATTGGATCCCCTATTCGAACCCAACGTACCGGCTTTCAAAAGCTTGCACAGGTTCTTTCGGATGTGTTGCTACGAGAGGTCGGTTCCGAAAACCCGAGTGGGCGAAAGCTGGTTGTTTTCTCAGATAGCCGGCAAGATGCCGCGAAACTATCGGCTGGCATGCGTTTCGCGCATTATCGTGACTCACTTCGCCAGGCACTGGCTGCTGCCTCTGCAAATCAAGGTACAGGTGTGTTAGCGCTCATTGCTCAACTCAATGGGCAACCTCTGAACAGTGACCAGCAAGCGTTGGCTAATGCATATGCTGCTGCCTATCCCGCTGAGGCCGGAACGCTGTCGATGGCTCAGAGCCACATGGCAGGCCTGCCATCACCGTCGTTTCCTCCCTTGACCTATCAACAGGCAGCACATCTCATCCAGACGCGGGCTGTCCAGGGTCCCCACCCCATCTCCCAGCTTTCTATTGACGTGTCCACTCAGTTGTTGAGTCGTGGTATAAATCCGGGAGGCTTTTCGCAGAGTGTTCTGTGGACGGATCCAGACAGACGATTGGGGCACTGGAGCACTCTTTACAATTGGGTTCCTGGAGCAGCACCCAATGCAAAACCAAACAGTTTGCTTGATGCAAACCAGCAGATTCACTTAGGCCGCATCAGGGATGAATCTCTCGTAGAGCTGATGGACATAGTTTTCGCATCAGGCCGGCGCAGTTTGGAATCTCTCTGCATAGCCCTGGCCACAACCGACCGCCTTCGGTTTCCTGCATCTAATTTCTGTATTCAAGAGGCATCTGACGGAGTCATTCGGCTTCTCGGTTCTCGCAAAAAGCTATCTTCCCACGACTGGGCGTCGCCGCCCCCAAATACACCGGCATATGTCCGGAATTATCTTCAGGCTGTAGCGGCAATCAATGGCCTAAGCCCTGCAGGTCTCGAAAACGATGTGATCGATCATCTGACGATTTCAGGCTGTCTCAGCCAGTTCATATTGCAAGCGCCAGCGTTGTGCCTCTTACAACCCGGAGCGCAATACTTCGAGTGCCCTCAATGCAGAAGGATTCATCTTCATCCAGCGGGTGGGGTTTGCACCGATTGCCTGACACCGCTAAATCTTCCCCAGCCACTCACGCAGGCACAACTTCTCTCGGACTACTACAGCTACCTTGCGACACAAAGCAATGAGCTATTTCGTCTCAACTGCGAAGAACTCACTGGGCAAACAAACAAGGCCGATGGACGAACCAGGCAAAGGCTCTTCCAGGATGTTGTGCTCCCAGGATCAGAGAACGACCGAACAGATCCCATTGATCTTCTAAGCGTTACCACTACTATGGAAGCCGGCGTGGATATCGGAGGACTTCTCGCAGTGATGATGGCAAATATGCCTCCGATGCGCTTCAACTATCAACAGAGGGTTGGCCGAGCCGGACGCAGGGGAGCCGGTCTTTCTGTCGCACTGACACTTTGCCGGGGCAGAAGCCACGACGATTACTACTTCCAACGCCCGCAGCGAATTACTGCAGATCCACCACCGCAGCCATACGTTGATGTTGAACGGCAAGCTATCATCCTGCGCGTGTTCGTAAAAGAAGTATTGAGAGAAGCATTTCAAGCTCTCAATCTGTTCGGTGCGGCCGCCGATAGTGTTCATGGAGAATTTGGCGATGCAGTCCAATGGACCCAGCCGGTATTGCCGACGCAGCCCGCAGGGCCTCCTGCCCAAACTGTTGAGCAGCTTGTTTCGTGGTGGATTCAAAGTAACCAAGCTGAAATTTCTCATATATCCGACGTTCTTTTAGCCTATACGCATCCGGCATTAGTCGCGGCGCGTCCAATCCTGATCGACTTCATTAACAATCAACTGATCGGACAGATTACTGCCGCCGCGAACAACCCCACGTTGCCTCAAGAAGCTCTGAGCGAGCGCCTAGCGAACGTCGGATTGCTTCCAATGTTTGGATTTCCAACGCGCGTTCGCTTTCTCTATCACCAACGTCCGTTTGCCGGCTACGACTGGCCACCCGAGGAGGGGATTGTTGACCGGGATCTAGACTTGGCCATCAGCCAATTTGCGCCTGGTGCAGAGACAGTCAAGGACGGTCTAATTCATACGTCGGTAGGCGTTGTAGATTATCGACCGCAGGGAAATGTGGTTGTTGAAGCGCCAAACCCTCTTGGACCTGCACGTCCGATTGGCTTTTGCCGTGCCTGTCAAGCTGTCGATGAAGTGCCAAACGCAACAGGCATATGCCCCGTTTGCGGAGCGACATCGCAGCAACAACCGGGCTATGAGGAAATACAACTTGCGCAACCGCTTGGATTTAGGACGTGGTTTGGAAGGAATCGCGATTTCGAAGGGCTCTTTGAATGGACACCGCGGGCGTCCCGGCCGAAGATGGGAGCCACGTTGCAACAGCTGACGGCCCGGGCGAATTTTGGGGTCTGGGCCGGTCAGGAAACTATTTTCGTAGTCAATGACAACGGAGGCAGGTGTTTTGAATTTGCAAAATTGAGTCAAGGGGAAACTTGGGTTACGCGTGAGTCACTTACTCAAATTGGTGTCAATAATCCGCAAATCAACATCGCTGCTGGCAATGATCGCCGTGCTCTTGCGTCGATAAAACCTACTGACGTAATGGTGCTCGGGATTCAGAACTGGCCGGGAGGAATAGTTAATTCGCCGGTCGACATGAATTGCCGGGCAGCGCTGTATTCGTTAGGTTTCATGATGCGCCGCGCTGCGGCCGTTCGATTGGATATTGACGAACGGGAACTAAAGGTCGGTCTGCGAGTGGTTCGTGACGCCAATGCTCAGGTGAGAGGTGAAATATTCATCTCCGACAGCCTGGAGAATGGTGCAGGATATAGTTCCCATTTGGGGACGCCAAGCGAGTCGGAAGACCTCCTCAGATTCTTGATCGGCCAGGGAAATACGAGCTTCTTCGGCCCTCTTGTGGCTCCTCCACACGCGAATGTTTGTCAAACATCCTGCCCGGATTGTTTACGTGATTTCAGTAATCTCGCGTTTCACAATATTTTGGATTGGCGGCTTGGACTGGACTTAGCCCGCCTTGCGCTTAATGGAACTGCTCCGATCGACTTTACGATTCCGTACTGGCAGAGCTTGGCATACTCCGCTTCTGCGGCGTACTTCGCCGCCCAGCCACTGTGGCAATTTTCCATGTTGGCAGGTGTGCCAGCCGGGACGCGAGGCACAACCGTCGAGATCATTGTTCATCCGCTTTGGAGCGTTACGCCTGGGACCTTTTGCCCCCAGTTGAATGCTGCGTTTGTTCAAGCGCAAGCTGCGGGCGCGCAGACAATCGTGTGCAAATCGCTATTTGAAGTGCTGAGAAGGCCGTACTAAGAAGTTGGATGTACTCGATGTATCCTGATCAACGATGGATAAGATCAGCCCAGCGCAGCGAAGTGCAAATATGCGGCGTATCCGCAGCGTCAATACGACCCCAGAAATCGCTACCCGCAGCCTTATTCACCGTCTAGGTTACAGGTTTCGACTGCATCGGAAAGATCTTCCAGGTCGGCCCGACATTGTCTTTGCGAGCCGCCAAAAGGTGATCTTTGTGCACGGGTGTTTCTGGCATCAGCATTCTGAATGTCGTGAAGGGAGAATACCTGGATCGAGATCGGAATACTGGCTGCCAAAACTTCAAGGGAACAAGAAGAAGGACGCCGCTCATCGATTGGAATTGGAACGCTCAGGATGGGGAGTTTTGGAAATCTGGGAATGCCAATGCGGTGATGAACAATCGTTAGCTGAATTGATCAAGGAATTCTTGGGGCCGACGCACGCTTAATCGATCGCCTTAGTTCCCAGCCGAGAGCGCCGAGAGGTTTAATTTCGCAACACGCTCTGCAGTCGGCCAATCTGAGCATGCGAACAAATAGCGGTTGGCCTCTCTCGACTTTTCAAGGACTATAAAGTATGAAAACGAATTCCAATCCTCTCGAGCACCATCCTCGACTCCTTGCCAAAGATCATCGTCAGTAGTCTCCTCCGGTTTCCCGAAATCAAACACTCCTTCGGTGAGAAGCGCCTGTTTGAGAACATTCTTTGAGTTATCATCCATTTGCTCAAAGGCTTCACGCGCGAGTTGCGAATCATAAGTCTTGATGACCTGAACGTGCTTGCCGTTCAACGATTCGTTGAAGAAAATCTCTTGCTCGGGCATTATCGCCTCCTCTCTTTTCTTCATGTATTTTACCGCGTAGAGCACATTTGTATTCGCCAAAAATTAGTCGACGCTGATTCTGGAAACTGGCATAGGGTCTCTCTTCTTAGGCCGTTCATAAGCAAGGCCCATTCACAAAGAGGGGAGGAAGCTTCCTCCCTGGCTTCGGCCGACTAAAATGTCCTCCGCCACCCACCTCGGCGGGGCCTGTTCCTGCCCCGCAACGCCCCTCCCTTCCGTGCGTACAAGCGCAGAGAAATAAGGAAGATGACCAATTTTCTTCCTTCGTCAAGTGCCCCGCTTCAGGCAACGGGCTTGGCAGAGGCGGAAGAACCCGTAAAGGGTCTCCGCATTCGCTTCGATGAACGCGCACCCAACGCGCGCCCTTGACGGAACCTTCCGCCTCCGCCCGTTGAAAGAGCCATGAAGCGGGGCACTCAACGAAAGAAATTTGGTTTGGGTGCTCTTGCTTCTGGACGCCAATCGGCCCTTCGAGGCTACCAGCGGAGCACATCATGGAATTCAGCAACGGGACTACCAGCATCGCAGCCACCACCGCCAGCAATGGCACAGCCAGCAACGCAGCGCCGCACAGGAAAAATGCGGCGCAGCGGACCCGCAACGACTCGCCTTATCAGCAGCGCACGAGCCAGAAAGACAACCCCACGCAGATAATCATCAAGCAAGCCGTGGATTACCTCATCCAGCAGCTTGAGGCGGGTAAAAGTGAAACCTTGACCGCGTACCTCGGAGCGATGGCGCGTTTCCACAATTACAGTTTTGGCAACATCCTTGCCATTGCGCGGCAGCGGCCCACAGCCACACGCGTGGCAGGATTCGGCACATGGAAGGAGATGGGCCGGTTTGTGAAGAAAGGCGAAAAGGGCATCCAGATACTCGCGCCAATGATCGGACACCGGCGGAAGAAGGACGACGCCGAGCAAGCCCGCGATGCCAGCGCCAAACCTCAGCCCATGCTAATCGGGTTCCGTGTAGTTTACGTGTTCGATGTGGTGCAGACCGAGGGCGAGGACCTGCCCGAGTTCGAGCACAACATTACCGGCGAAGTGGGCGCTCACCATGACCAACTGATTGCTTTCCTTGCACAGCAAAACATTGCGCTGGAGTTCAACGAGAAGATCGCCCCGGCCCTGGGCGTCTCCTACGGTGGCAAGATCGCGTTGCTTCCCGGCCAGTCGAAGGCCGAGGAGTTCACCACATTGGTTCACGAAACGGCGCATTTATGTTGTGTTCGCAGTTATGTTGCGTAGCGGGCTCATCGCCTCTGAACATGAGGGTTCGAGCCCTGCGTACACAACATAACAATTAGAGGGAGCGGAGGAAGGCGAGC
>JBEKET010000071.1:0-28770 GCA_050013695.1 Occallatibacter sp. | reverse complement strand
TGCGTCTGCTGCGGAAGAATGGCGCTCACCGAGGTGATGGTTGGCGTCAGATCGCATGTATTGGTGCCGCTGCTGGCGGTTACCGCGTAATATGCCGGGCCAGTGTTGCTCTGTGCGTTCCAAACTTTGAAGTAGAGTGAATCGCCGGGCTTGATGCACCTGGCATCGGTTCCGAACGACCCGCTGAAACCGGAGAGCACGATTTGCGAGTCGGTCCACGATGTGACGGCAAGAGTAACAGCGTCCCCGGTGTAACCCGCGTACCAGGGAGTTCCGCTGGAGTCGGCGAACAGGATATCGCCCAAGTCACCGGTGTAGGAGGCGTGCGTGCCGAAGCCCGAACCGTTGATGGTGATGGTCTGCGTCTGCTGCGGGAGGATGGCGCTGACGGAGGTGATTATCGGTCCCGACGCTGTTCCGCTCAGATGGATGGACTGAACAGAGTAATTCGGAGAGGCCGCATTCAGATTGGTATCGGTGAGCGTCAGCGAGCCTTTGAGATTGCCTGGTGTTACCGGCGCAAAGTTGATCGAGAACAGGCAAGAAGCGCCGGGAGCAAGAGTTCCAGCACTTGCTGAACCCGAGCCCACAACAGAACACGCGGATACCACACTGCTGCCTAACGTGAAGCTTGCACTGATGCTCGGATTGTTTCCACTGGATGGAACCGGGAACTTCAGCAGAGCATTGCCGATGTTTTCTACGGTGAGGGTCTGTGGCCCGTCTGTCGTGTCGACGGAGCCTACATTGGTCGCCGTACCAAAGCTGATGCTTGGCGCGTCAGCGTAATCTTCCTCGTAGACAGTGTTGCTGGCTACGTCGGCAACATAGAGATTTCCGTTTCCATCCACCGTCAACGCCGCGGGAACAATCGCCGAAGAAGGCAGCGTGGTTTGGTTATAGCCGCTCGCCGCGGACGACTCCTCCTGTATCCCCGAAGCCGCCAGGCTGCCAACATAGACGTTGCCATTTCCGTCGACAGCGACCGATAAGGGCTCAATCAGCCCTGCTGACATGGGAAGAGTATTTTCGTTGTAGCCGCCAGATACCGGCGACTCTTCCAGAACGCGGTTATTGTTTGTGTCGGCAATGTAGATATTGCCGGCATCATCAACAGCTACTCCTCCCGGACTAGAGAGTGGGCTGGTCGGAATCACAGACTCGGTCCAGAGAGAGGAAGAGGCGAATTGGCTATTTGTTTCCTCCAGGATTCGGCTGTTAAACGTGTCGGCAATAAACAGGTCGCCGTTATAGTCCACTGCAACCGCACCGGGATTGTTCAGAGCACTGGTCGAAACCGTGCGTTGGATATACCCGGATGAAGTGAGTGTGTCCATCACCACGCGGTTGTTACCGCTGTCCGCGATATAGACATTGCCCGCACCATCTACCGCGACGCCGGTTGGGAACGAAACATTGTTGTCCACAACCACCGGCGCGCCGCCACCGGCAGGCTCCTTAATCACCTTGTCGTGCACTGAATCGGCGATGTACAGGTTGCCTGCCGCATCCACAGCCAGGCCGCCAGGCTGGTTGAATCCGCTGCCGATGGTGCTCTCCGTGCCAGGCAGGAAGGCAACCTGTGGCCCCTGTCCTATGCCCGCGAGCTGGTTTGTGGTGATGATGTTTCCGCTCGCATCCGTCAGCGTGATTGCGCCATATCGGACGCCCGACCGGGTGGGTGTGAACTTGATGTTGGCGGTGCAAGCACCGTGAGCCGCCAGAGCAGCGCCGGTGCACGTGCCACCGGACAGGAGACTGAAATCCTGTCCTGGCGCGCCGGAGGCACCCACTGCAATGTTCGCCACCGTGCCTGATCCGGCGCCGACAGCCACTGTCACCTGGAACGTCGTGCTGCTTCCCACATTCGCTGCCGGATCGATCACCTGGGGAAGAATGCCGCTGTTGGTTGCAGCGTAGTTTGAATCCTGTTGGTATTGCGCATTGATGCTGTACGGTTGCGCGCCTGACGCCAGGGAACTGGTGGTGAATGTCGCGACACCGTTAATCAGTGGTGACTGTCCCAACTCGGTCGCAGTACCGAGGTAGTTGTTGAGATTGAACTGGACTTCGCCCGTGGGAACAGCGGCTCCTGATACACCGGTCACCGTCGCGGTAAAGGTAACGGGGCTGCCGGCCAGTCCAGGATTGGCCGACGAAGTGACCGTCACTGTCGGGCTTGCCTGACTTACCGTCAGTTGCACAGTCGCGGTGGACGTTGTGTAGTCGGTTGTGTCGGTCGGGGTGAAGGTAACATTCAGCACCTGGTTTCCGCCTCCCAGAACTACCCCAGCGGCAGGGGAGTATGCAAAAGTGCCCGCAGTGATTGTCGCCGCGTTCAACTGCGTTCCGCCAAGCGGCGTACCGTAGGTGATGGGCGCGGGACTTACCCAGCTAATGGGCGGTGTAACAGGACTGGTTGGTTGAATCACTGTCAGCGTTCCTGATGCGAACTGGAATGTGTAGTTGGCCGCGGTCAAAGTGCCCAGCGAAGCATTGATGGGATAGGTCCCCACTGGGGAAGAAGTGGTTGCAGTCGTACTCATCGCGGGAGCGCCTGACACTACAGGAAACTCGACGTTGTCGCCATTCACATAGCCCGTGATCGTGCAGGTGAGCGCCGGAATCACTTCGTTCACAAACTTGTTGGTGTTGTTCGGTGTCACCGTCAACACCGCCGGTGACACGGAAAAGCTATGTGCCACGCTGGTCGCGGCATTGTAGGTTCCGTTGCCGGCCTGCGAAGCGGTAACCGTGACCGGCCCAATGCCGATGATCTGCAACGTGTTGCCGGATAGCGTTGCCTGACCGGTTACAGAGTAACTAACTCCCAATCCAGAATTAGCAGTGGCGTTAAGCGTGATCGGTAACACTCCGTAAGTCTGATTTGCCAGTGTGCCAAAGGTGATGGTCTGCGCAAGCGCATTCACTGTCCAGGTCGCAGTAGGTGTCGGAGTAGCAGTGGCGGTTGTCGTATCCGTCGCGACGAAGGTGTAGGTTCCCGCGTTTGTAATTTGTGAACCGCTGAGATTGAATGAAGTAACACCTGCGACAGCGGCTGACGAAGAGGTGGAGAAGACGTTCCCTGAACCGTCCTTCACCGTCAGGGTGACGGTATCTGTGGAGGATGTCACTACATTGCCCGCGACGTCCTTGAGTTGAACCGCAACCTGGCCGAAGTTTGAAAGCGCATTGATTGAAGCTGCGGGCGGTGTGCTGAATACCAAATGAGACGGCGATCCAATCACGGATTGCCCAGTCAGCGCGATGTTTTGCGAGGTTGTCGCATTCAACGAGTTGTCTGTCACCGTCAATGTGCCGTTGTCGGCGCCCAGTGTGGAAGGGTCGGTGAGGAAGGTCAGGTCGCAGACTCCGCCATTATTCAGCGAAGTGGAATTCGTGCACCAAGTGCTGTCCTGCTGTTGTGTAAATGCGGCAGGTGCGCTTACGGCGCTGATTGCCAACGGCAGGTTGCCGGTATTGGTCAGCAACACTGACCGCACCGACGATGAAGTCTCATCGTTCACATTGCCAAAAGCGAAAGTCGCACTTGCCGGATTGAAGCGGTAAACAGAGGTATTGGCCTGGTCGGCGATATAGAGCGCCCCCTGAGGCGTCATGGTCAGGCCAATCACCGAAGGATTGGTAAGCCCCAGCGACAGGGCTGACGCGTTGTCCTGCGAGTCGATGCGGAAAAGCGCATTCGCGCCCGCATCGGCCAGGTAAAGCGTGCTCGCCGCATCCACCGCGATGCCCGTCGGGTTGCTCAGCGTAAATCCGCTTGGCGAGGTTGTCGTGTCCAGCAGCTTTGTGGTCACGCCCGCCCAGCTCGTCATGTAGACCGCAGGCTCCGACGTGGTGACGTAGATATTCTTCAGGCT
This sequence comes from Occallatibacter sp., assembly GCA_050013695.1. Lineage (GTDB taxonomy): Bacteria > Acidobacteriota > Terriglobia > Terriglobales > Acidobacteriaceae > Telmatobacter. The sequence goes on along the minus strand of JBEKET010000071.1, from coordinate 24,889 downwards.
GTCTACCGCAATATTGGTGATGGTGATCGAGGAGCTTGATCCGTAGGTGTAGCTGGCGAGCAGGTTATTTCGTGAATCGAGTACTGTCACCTGGTTGGCGCCAGTGTCATAGAAATTGCCCGCGCCATCCAGCGCGAACGGACCCGGATTGCCGGAGCCCGAGGACGCCAGGTTCAGCCCCGCGCTTGTGTTTTCGTAAATCCCTCCGCCTGGGTAGTTCGGCTTCATATAGAGATTCCCTTGCCCATCCACTGCCAGGCTCGCATCGGCCCCACCACCCACACTCGCGAAATTGAACGCGGTGGAAACGACGCCCGCCGGTGTGATTTTTTGAATAACCGGCGACGACACGTTGGTCTGGTCCAGCACGTACACGTTCCCCGCGGTATCTGCCGTCAGCGCCGATGGCACCCATGTACCGGCCACCATGCTCTTGTTGCCCGTGAGCAACGTAGCCTGCGGTCCCTGGCCGATACCATAGAAATCAAATATGCGCGTCGAACCCACAGCGTCGGTAACGGTCACGGTTCCCGCTCGTAGTCCCGGATACACCGGCGAGAACTTCACCTGGAATGAGCAGACATTGTTTGATACGGTGCAGGTGTTGCCCGTGGGAAGCGACCATTCGCTGTCGCCCGCTAAATCGGTGGCGCTGATGGTTGCAATCGAATTGCCCGAGGGCACATTCATCGTCACCCAAACCGATCCCGGCGTACCGATGGAAGCGAAGCCCGCATTCGCCGTCGATGAGACGGTTGATTCGTACACCTTCCCGGCACTTGCCATGAAGATATTGGAATTCGCGTCTACGAATACGCTTGAAGCGCCCGTGATCGCGGGACTATCAACTTCAAGAAACGAATTGCCGCTGAAATAGGCGCGAACCTGGTTGGTTGTTCCATCAGCAACATAGACTGAATTTGCGCGTCCGATGGCAAGCGCCACTGGATTCGTCAGTCCAGATGCAATTGTCGAGTAGGTTCCCGTAATACCTGGAATTTCATTCAGTAAGTTGACCGTTCCATTGCTGCCGGTCACATACATGTTGTTATTGGAGTCGATTGCGACGGCATTGACTTCGACCACGCCAAGCCTCGCAAACCCGATCTGTGTCGCAGAGGATTGCCCAGGCGCACTCTGCCACACGCTGCTGGCCGAGGGAACGGCAATATAGATATTGCCATTCGTATCAACCGCAACTCCGGTTGCCTGCGAAACGCTTGTGTACGGCACCGCGACCTGGTTCGTCACCGATTTGTACTTGATGACATTCACGTTATTGATGCCGCCATTGCTGACCACATACAGATATCCGTTCGCGTCCATGGTCATTGCGCCCGGCGAGGTCAGACCGGAAATGGGCAGCGTGGTCTGGTTCCCGGTTGGATCCACTTTGTAAACCACGTTGTTGCTGGTGTCGCTCACGTAGATGTTGCCTTGCGAATCCTCAATCACACTGCTGGGGCTCGAAAAGCTTCCCGGCAATGTGTGCACCACTCCAAGCAGAGATGCACCATCCGCGGAGAGCCCCTGTCCAAGCAGGCTGACCGGTGTCTGCACCGATCCATCGCTGCTGACCTGGTTAATCGACAGCGTGGCCGAAGTTTGCGATGCCGCGGTGGGAGAAAACGTAATGCTGACCGTGCAGTTTGCCTGCGATGCAAGTCCACTCGTGCAGGTGGTCGCACTCACGCTGAAGGGCGTGCTCGTCAGCCCGGAAAAGGCGAGAGACGAAATGGCTGTGTTGCCGATGTTGGTCAGCGTGAGCGTCTGCGCGGATGAAGTGGTATTCACCGTCTGTACGCCGAAGTTCACGGAGGGCGAGCTCAATTGCAGATAGGGGCCTGTGGGTACACCGGTGCCGGTGAGCGTGATCGTGTGCGGGCTCGAGAGGCTGTTATCCGTGAGCACCAGCGACGCGGTCAGTGCGCCCGCCTGCTGGGGTGTAAACCCGATTGTGAAATCGCAGTACCGGCCGGAGTAGGGAGTCAGTTGCGCACCGGACGAGCAGCTGCTGGATTGAATGGAGAAGCTGGAAGCGTTTGTCCCGGTGATGGTGGCGCTGCCATACACCAGGTTGGCCGTTCCGCTGTTACCGAGCTGCGCCTCCTGCGCCGTCGCGGCAACATTGAGCGTCTCATCGCCAAAACTCAAACTGGATGGGATAGTGAAGCCATTCGGCACCGTCTGGACCACCGGGACCGAAATTGTGAATGAAGATTCAGGATCATAGTTCGCGTCCCCACTGTAAACGGCGTAGACCGTGTCTGTCCCAGCCGGCAGCGCGGTGGTCTGCAGGGTTGCCGTCGCAATCTGCTTGCCGCCGCTGGTCCCGCTGGTTACGCTTGAACTCCCCAAACTCACGCCGTTGGCAAAGAATTGCACGCTGCCCGTGACGGCCGGAGCCGACTGTTGCGAGAAGACAGTTGCAGTCAGAGTCTGGTTCGATCCCAGGTAGTCGTCGCCGCCGGAATTGGACGCGATTGACACCGTATCCGTGGCGCCAGACACTGCAATCGTCTCCGCGTTCGAAGTGGAAGTCGCATCATCCGTATCGCCGGAGTAAATAGCAGTCACCGGGAACGAGCCAGGGTAAAGTCCCGCCGTGGTCAGCGAAGCTGAAGCTGTGTACACGCCATTGGAAAGCGTGGCGCCGCCTATCGCAGCCGGCGAACCTACCGCGCGGCCATTCTGGTAGAACTGCACTGTTCCTGTTGGCGCAGTTTGCCCCTGCGTAGTGAGCAGTGTCGCACTGAGAGTGACAGGCGAACCATCCGTCGTCAACGTCGTGCTGCTCCCAATCGTCATCGACGTGGGAGCCTTGGTGATGGTGATGGAAGCGGTTGCCGGCGAAGCCAACGCCGCAAATGTCCCATCTCCGGCATACGTGGCGATAAACGTATACGTGTCCGGCGGAGTGTTCAATAGAATGGATTGGGGGCTGCCGGTCGTCGATCCGGGCGCACCCACATTCGGCGTCAGCGGCGAACTTCCGATATAGTCTGTTGCCCCTGTGCTTGCGAGTTTCACGTTCACAACCACATTCCCGGTCGGGTTGCCGTAGTTGGTCGTACCCGCTACAGCGACGGTGAAGCCGAAGGTGCTCGCCCCGTAGGGCGATGTGGTCAGCGACGGTTGAAAAGTGACCGTCGCGCTTGAATTGATTTTCGTAATGGAGAGGGGCTCGTTCGCGGAGGAACTCCCGTCATACGACACGTCGCCGCCATACACAGCCTTCACCGAAGTGGTCCCGATGGTGAACCCGGTGGTCTCTCCGGAAAAGTTCCCGCTGCCATCGAGAGCAAACACCCCATAGCTATGGCCGCTATTGTCTTCAATCGTGACGAATCCGGTGGGAACTCCGCCGCCTGAGTTGGCCGTCACGGTACCGGTAAAGGACACAGAGTTGCCGTAAGGGGCCGAAGTGGCGCCACCGAGGGAGAGCGTCGTTGTCGAGGCAATGTACGAGACGCTGTTCCAATTATTGATCATCGTGGTCAAGTCAACGGAACCGAGCCCGGTCACCAGGTCATAGCCCTGGCCGGCGTTGTAGGTCTGGTTGGAATTGCCATAGTTCGGCTGGCCCGGGTCCGCGTTGTTCCCTGTTGTAATGTCGTAAAAAACGCAGTTCGAAGACGGACGCGTCTCCGACTGGTTTGAGCCGTTGCATGCCCCCCAGTTTTCGGCTGCGCCGAGTTTGTACAGCGTGGGATTGATCAGCCCCTGCCGTCCATGCACCTGGTCAAGAATCGCAATCATCGCAGCCATGGCGGGCCCCGACGCCGAGGTGCCACCAGCGGTGTCGGGCAAAAAATTGAGACTGGCAGAGTTGCCGTCCGCACAGCTACCGCCCTGGCAGATGAAGTATTCCGCATCCCCTCCCGCAATCAGGGAAACATCGGGAAACGTGCGTCCGTTCCCCGTTGGTATCCCCGGAACCCCACTCTGCCAGGCTGGCTGCGCGTAGATTGGACTAAACCCGCCCCCGGAACCGTTCCAGGAATCCTCAGGCATATGCCCGCCCAGCGTCGTTGTCTGAAACTCGGAGTTCGCAGTGTAGCCGAGCAGGTTATTGTCGCCCCACCAGTAGAGTCCGTTTGGGCCCCAGTCGGCGACTGTCCCGCCAACCGAAGTCACATACGGGTGGGAAGAGTTTACACTCGCCCCCAGGGCAGGGTTGGTGTAGACGTTGGGCTCGCTGCCCCCAGCCTGCCCGGACCCCCAGTCGCCTGAGCCGACAAAATAACTGATGCCTTCTGCGGCAGCCTGCTCGCCACGTTCCTCGACATAGTCCGTATACGACGAAGCGGAATCCAGGTATGTCGCATAGCTAAGGCTGATGACATCCGCCAGGTTGTTGTCGACCAGGTAATCCTGCGCCAGATCTCCACCCGATGTGCTTGGGCTGTCTGGGCAATCAACCATCACGATCTGGGCTGACGGGGCAATGCCATGCGCCACTTGCATATCCAATGTGGTCTCTTCGTCCTCGCCCGTGACGTCGTCAGCACCCGGGTCTCCATAAGGGAGAAGGACGGTCAGGTTGGTGGGCAGGTTCTGGATCGTGTTGTAGTCGTCGTAATCGTTGACGCTATAGTTTCCGTTGCCATGGTTGATCAATCCGCCTACCGGGTCGCTTGGCTCAGCCAGTCCAATCCTCATGCCCGCTCCCGACAAGTTGGACGGCACGTTGTACATCGCCCGGATATCCAGCGCATCGAAGAAATAGTTAAGACCATAGCCGGACTGCATCATCGGCCTGGCGGCGTTGCTGCTGCTCGCATTTCCCGGCCGCTGCTGAACCCCATTCTTCCCGTTCATCCGAATTCCCGGTATCGGCCGGAAGTCGTTCATGCTGGCTACGCCCTCCACCACACCGGCAAGCGCGGCCGGAATCCGCATGGGCTGCGCGTTGGCAAAATGCTTTTCGCCGTTCACCTCAAAGTAGTGAATCTCCGTCCCGAATGCTGAACGCACCTGTCCCGCCGTGCCCGTGAACTCGATTGTCTGCTTTCCGCGCGCGACCATTGACACTGTCATTCCCTGCGACTCAAGCCAACCCTTCACCACAGCCATGTCGCTGTCCACAGGCCCAAAATGCTCGCCAAACTCCTCCGGCGTCAGCCAACGGTGGAAGTTCTGATTCTCCGGGTGCTGCACGTCGGTCAGAAACTGCTGCAGCGCCGCTTCCTGCTCCGCACTGCGCCGGAGAACGAGCTTCATATGGCCCATGGGCATCTCGTCCGGCACCGGTCCGCGGTCAAACTCCGGCTTCGCCAGCGGATGCACCGACCCTTTTGACTCGACCATCTGGCTCATGTCCACAGCCGAATTGATCCGCGCCTGCGGCATAAAGGCGATGACCGCGTGCGGCCGCTCCGTCTGGTCTCCGGCAGCAGCCTGTGTTCCCTGCGCCGCGGCCGGCAAACTCACCGCCAGCAACACACCCAGCAGCCGGGCCGCGGCCCGCAATGCCGGAAACACTGTTCGACGTGCAACCAGGGCGTTGTTCAAATCCAGGGACTGGGCAAAAGTTGCGACTCGGTCAATTCGCATACCGGCCTCCGAAGGGCAGTCCTCCGCATGGGGGGTGCGGATGGGCTGAATTTTTCCCTTCGTCTGGATAGCGCCGGAATGGCGCGTACTCTATCACTGGAAACAAAAAAAGATTTTAGGGACAAGAATTGGTGCGATTTTGGAGGCGTTTGCCCGGCCCGCTCTGGGTCCCGCTCAGGGTTTGGAACCCGCCGCGCGTGCATCGGCCGGCGAACCGGCCTGCACTGCCGCCGCCTCTGCCAGCAGCGCCTGCGCTTCCTTGCCGCGGCCCTCCCGGCTCAGCAGGGATGCCAGCGACTTCAGCGCCGTCATTGCATTCGGCCGGTCAGCCCGGGCGGTAGATCGGAAAAGCACCACCGCGCGCCGCAAGCTGCTTTCCGCGTCGCCCAGTTTGCCTTGCGCCTCCTGAAGCAGGCCAAGCTGCAGCAGGTCCTCCGCGGCAAACGGCGATGCGCCGCCATTTGTCCGCTGCTCCATATCGAATGCGGTTTTCAGGGTTCCCTCAGCGGCGTCCAACTGCCGTCGTGCCAGTTGCAGTTGACCAAGCAGGTTCAGCTCTCTTGCCAGAAAGAAGCTTTCGTCTCCCAGGTGCATGCGGCATAGCTTCACGTCGTGATCCAACAAGGGAGCGGCAAGTTCATACTTGCCTTCGTCCATATAGGTGATCGCCAGCAGCCCTTCATCCACACCGTAGTTGCGGCTGGCTCCGCCTCCAACCTGCTCGCGCGATCGCAAGCCGTCTTTACCCAGTTGCTCCGCTTCCGCGGTCCGGTGCATCTTGCCCAGCACAAACCCCAGCGCGGCCTCTGAAGCCCCTGTCGAGTCATGCGCAAATCCCAGAACCTTCAGACGCAGCGAGAGCGTCTCGCGCAGCATCGGCTCCGCTTCGGCATAGCGGCCTTCCAGCCCCAGCAGAAATCCAAGCCGCATCGCCGCCTCCATCTCCTGGATGATTTTCGGGTTGTTCTGCCAGTCGCCTCGCCTGTAATAATTCATCGCCGTCCTGTACGCCTGCTCCGATTCCTCCCACTTTCCCTCGCGGTAAAGAATGTTCCCCAACGGAGAATACTGATCAAGGGCTTCGTCGCTCTCCGGCCCGAAGACTTTTGACGCCACCTTGATTGCCTGGCGCCCCGATGCCTCCGCATCACCCATCCGGTTGTGGTAGTTCTGCAGTGTCGTGCGCAGTTTGAGTGCTGCTAGGGCCTCCCCGTCATAACGGTTATCAATCGGCTCGATCGCCGCGAACCATGCATCGCCATCCTTGAACGCCCGTTGATAGTCCTCGGAAAAAATATCCAGATCGGCCAGAGTGCCCATGGTCTCTGACGCTTGCTTCGATCGGTTTCCATAAAGGCTCTTGCGGATCGCCAGCGACTTTGAAAACAGTTCGTAGGCCCGGTCGAAAATCCCTTGCTCCCGGTAGGCGACGGCAAGAGTGTTCAGCAGCTTGTCTCTCACAACGGGGTCCATCCCTGTTGCGCGGTCCAGGCTGGCGGAGCCTCTGTCCAGGACATCGCGCGCCGTCAGCACTTTTCCCCTGGACTCCGATGGATCGGTCAAGGAAAAGATCGAGCTTTCGAACTCCGCTACCTTTTCAGCCGTGATCCGCTCCCGGTCAAGCCTTCGCGACTGCTCAGTGATCGCCACGATGAAACCGACCAGCAACAGCAGCGCGCTCACCGCGGCGGACACCGCCAACTTGTGCCGGGCCACAAACTTTCCGGCCTGGTAACTCCACGAAGGTCCCCGGGCTGAAACCGGAAATCCATTCAGATAACGTTCCAGGTCGTCCGCCAACTCCGAAGCCGAAAGATACCGCCGCTGTGGTTCCTTCTCCATCGCATGCAGAATCACGCCGTCCAGATCCTCATTGACATGCGGTTTTGGAGCGGAGGTCTCGCAGATCAACCTCTCCATCTCTCCGATTCGTGCAGTGGAAACATTGAACGGACGCTTACCGGTCACAAGCTGATAAAGCAGGACTCCAAGCTGGTAGACATCCGTGCCGGTGGTAATCGTCTGACCGCGCACCTGCTCCGGGCTTGCGTTTCCCGGCGTCATCAGCCGCTCCATATCCGCTGTCACGCCGGCAGCCAATCCCATGCTCTCCGGCGCAAGCACCTTGGCAATCCCAAAGTCCAGCAGCTTTGGTTCTCCCTCCGCGGTCACAAAAATGTTGTCCGGCTTCAGGTCCCGGTGCACCACCAGTCTCCGGTGCGCATACTCCACCGCGCGGCACACCTGGATGAACACCTTCACTCGTTCCCGCAGGCTCAAGCGGGAGTCATCACACCAGGCGTCGATCGGCTTGCCCGCAACAAACTCCATCACTACATACGGAGCGCCATCAGCGGTCGACCCTCCGTCCATGATGCGCGCAATGTTCTTGTGATCCAGGCTGGCCAGAATCTGCCGCTCATCCAGAAACCGGTGCAGCATGGCGGGCGTCAGCATCCCCTGCGAAGCAACCTTGATGGCCACATCCTTACGGTATACGTCGTCGGCCCGGACTGCCCGGTAGACAACGCCCATCCCACCCCGGCCCAAAATGCCCGTCAGCCGGTAATTCCCCAGCAGTCCCCCGACAATCGGTTGCCCCAACTCGACCGCTTGCGCAGCGGCCGCACCGACTATGTGCTCCAGGTCCCGATCCGAGTCCAAAGTCGCCAGCCACGCTTCCAGCGGTTCGCGCAGCTCCGGGTGCGGTTGACAGGCTTCATCGATGTACCGGGATCTCTCGGCCGGCGCAAGCTCTGACGCCGCTGCGAAAATCTCCTGCAGCGTGTTCCAATCGCTCGCCGAAAAGATGGTATTCATCTGCCACAGAGTCTATCAAAAGGGAAGATTTATGCCTGGGCGCCCGCCTCGTTTTCAAACCCGCGCAGTTCATGTTTTAGCCACGCCCTGGCCATCTTCAGATCGCGGTTCACCGTGGCTACTGAGACCTCCAGAACCAACGCCGCCTCGTCGCAATTCAACCCGCCAAAGTAGACCATCTCCATGAGCCGAGCCTTACGTATATCCTGCTGCTCAAGTCGAGTCAGAGCCTGGTCCAGGTAGAGCACCTCTTCCGGGTTCGATTGCGTCAGCAACACAGTTGTCGTCTCCAGCGTAACCAGAGACAGCTTCTGGGCGCCGCTACCACGCTTGATCCGCTGCACACTTCGCGCCCGGTCAATCAGAATCCGCCGCATCATCGACGCCGCAACCGCAAGGAAGTGGGCGCGGTCCTGGAGGTGTACATCTGCCGAGAGCAGCTTGAGGTACACCTCATGGACCAATGCCGTGGCGCTCAACGTGTGATCGGGACGTTCCCGGCTCATGTAGCCGGCTGCCAGCACATGAAGCTGCCGGTAAACGACCGCCATCAACTCATCAAGCGCCTCCCTGTCTCCCGACCTCCAGGCCAGCAGCAGCGAGGTAACATCGGTCCCGGTGCGAGACCCGGAGACCTGCTCAAGAGTGTCATCATCCTTCATCAGGGTCGCGACGTATGCAAACTGGATTATAACGTTCAATTTGTTTCGCCAGAAGAATGTTTTTGGAGCTCTGCAAGTCGACCTCGAATTATGGAAACATTCATATGTCCATTCGAGGTTCCGCTATGTCATGTGACTCGAATTGCTTGTGCAGCCGCCAATCAGCCCGAGGAAGACTCAGTCGATCGAGGCCGATTCCACTGCGATCCAGAAATGGAATCCAAGTTATTGAATTTATTAGCAAAGCACTGGAGGATTGGAGGCTCAAAGCCAGAGGCGATCAGAGTTATAAGAATGTCCACTAGTCTCCGCCAGACTTAAGAAGGAGTCAGGTCCTTTGGGGCATGTTACACGAAGGTCAAATATGGGTGCACTGTGGAAACCCACCCATTTGAGACCGAGGGGGGATTTGAGTTTGAAGAAAAGGAAAGCTCCCGATGACGGGAGGTCTGACTGCCGACAAAGGTCTGATTCTGTGCGGACCCGGTGACAAAGGGGGTGGGGCTAAAGCCCGAGATTTATTTTTGTGGCATTTACGGCACGACTGAAGTCGTGCCCTTTCGCACACTGAGGCAGAATTCGAGTATTTCATCAAGCTGTGAAGTCGTGCCCTTTCGCACACCTACGTTGAGTTGGAGTTTGTCAGCGAGTTCAAAGCTTCCGATGACGGGACCTTTTTCTAAAGGATGGGGCACCACCTGAACCTCGCATCACATCCGCGCAACGGTGTGCGAGCGAATCGTCGAACATGTCGTCGTGGACGAGGCCTTGGGACGGCTCCGGCAACGCTGCGTGATCGAATTCGAGGTGCTACGTTCCGAGTTCAACGCAGGTGGGGAACAGTTCAGCCGTTGTAGCGAATGTCGACGAGCGTGTAGTCATCCTGCGCGGGAATTTGTTTTCTGAATTCCGTCACCTGACCCAGGATTTCGTCGATTTTCTCAAAATGAGCAGCCGCGAAAAAGCGGTCGTCACCAAACTGCTCACTTGTCTCATTCTCAGCTTCGGTGATTCCGTCTGTCGCCAGCACGATACGGTCCCCTTTGACGAGCTGGAATTGCGTGGAACTATATACGGCGCCTTCAATGAGACCTACGACAAGATTTGCCTCTTGCAAGGGGCGAAGGCCGGCCGCAGAAATGAGCAGGGGTTGAACGTGGCCGCAATTCAGAAAATCCACGCGTCCATCCGGGTATAGCTTGAGCAGGACCATGGTGGCGTATTTACCGACGTCGCGCGTGCAAAGGAAGCGATTGACCAGCGCCGCGATGTCTGCAAGGCGTTGCCCCGTGAGCATTTGAGCGTGCACGATTCCCTGCAGAATGGCGGCGACGATGGAGGCGGGAACTCCCTTGCCGGAAACATCGACAATGGTCACGCCGAGGCAATCGTCCAGAACCAACGCGTCGTAGAAATCGCCTCCGATCTCGCGGCAGGGCACCATTCTGGCTTGCACGGATGCATACGAAATTGACGGGAGAGCGGCAGGCATGAGGCTGGCATGAATCCGGGCGGCTACGGACAGTTCTTCGGCGGTTTGGCGGGCCTTCAATTCGGCCTCAGCCATCAGCGCGTTGTCGAGGAGCGTGGCAGCTTCGGTAGCAATCGTATCGAGCAGGGCGTGGTCAATCTCGCTCAGGTGACCCGCGCGGAGTTGGCTATCGAGATAGAGCAGCCCAAGCAGCCGATCCGGTTCCGCGGAAGAGACATGTTTGCGCAGAGGGATGCAGTAAATGCAGCGAATGGAATTAGCCATGACGCTGTCCCAGGATGCCGCGTCGGTGTCGGCAAGAGTATCGCTTACGGAGAACTTCGATTCGCTTTCGATGGCCCGGCGGATGGCGCGCCGCGATAGAGTGCTGTAGTCGCGGACCACATCGCCGTTGGCGAGAAGCCCGAGCGCGGGGTGCATGCCATCGCTCTCGCGGAGGAAGACGAATCCACGTTCAACGCCGGTTAGCTGGATTGATAACTGAATCAGCGCCTGGAGAATGTCTGCCCTGGCCCCGCCGGAGTTTAACCTGCGGGCAGCGCTGATCAAGAAATTCAACTGCTCCATCTCCCGCACGGCGGGCGACTCCCCTTCGCTGCCGGGGGAGAATCTGGATATAGCCGTAATCAGGACGTCAGCGAGCGAGGGATGCGATTGAACTGCAGGGGCGGAGCCCTGCTGAAAACGAATCTGTTGGGCTCTCGGGGAACCGAATTGAATCAGGTCACCGGAACGGAGCAGAATGCGGTCAACGCGGGCGCCATTCACGTAGGTACCGTGTGAACTGTTCTGGTCGACGAGTTCGAAACCGGAAGCCAATTGGTTGATCACCGCGTGGCGGCGTGAAACGCAGTTCTCCCGAAGCACGACATCCTGATCATGCTGGCGCCCGATTGAAGTCGATGTGGACACCAGCGCGACCGTGTGGGCGCCGTCGCTATCCGAATAAGTCAAAACATGAGATTTGTCATTGAAATCCATGGGAGATTCCTTGCGCCTGTAAATCACTATACGGACACTGGCGGCTGCGGGTAATTGTTTATCTTGCACCAGATTGTTTCCGGTTCCAAGTGCAGCGCATGGCAGGCGGGACTGGAGTCAGTTTTGAGTCGAATCTATCTGGTGCGTCGATCGGGGGTGTTTGCAGGGTGTCTGAATTCCGTGCGCCAAAGATTGTCTGGGATCTGCTGAAACATATCGCGGAGCCTGGCCGCGCCTGGGGGCACGAAAATCGGATTTCCTAACAATTTCGATGGTATAAGAGGGGTATTCTCATTTTGCGTTCTGCAGAGGTCCTGTGGAAGACAAAGCCGGCGAGGCGTGCGGAAACAACCCAGAATTAAGGGAGAATCCTGTCAAGCTCGTTGAAGCTGCGGAGGAAGCTACCGGTCCACTTGACGCTCCGTTCATGAAGCTTGCTCAGCCGTCGTTGACACATTTTGGAACGGGCGAAATCGTCCTCGGCCGGTTCCGCATCATCCGTCCTATCGGCAGCGGCGGAATGGGCGATGTATATGAAGCCGAAGACCTGCAGCTTGGCCGCGTGGCCCTGAAGACGATTCGGCAGGATATCGCATCATCTCCAGAGGCATTTGGCCGATTCCGGCAGGAGGTGCAACTGGCGCGGAAAATCAGCGGTCCGCAGGTTTGCCGAATTCACGAACTCTATCTGATACCAGCGGATCGCAACCACTCGGCCACAGCCTTCCTGACCATGGAGTACCTGGACGGGATCACGCTGGCGCAAAGACTCAAAGCTGGGGGGCCATTGCCTCTGAAGCAGGCCCAGGCTGTCGCGCTCGACATCTGCGAAGGGCTCCGCTTAGTACACGCGAAGGGCGTCATTCATCGCGACCTCAAAAGCGCGAACATCATGTTGTGCGGTGAGGGCGAATCCATGCGAGCGGTTCTGATGGATTTTGGTCTCGCCCGCGACTCCGGCATTGGCGGACCTGATGATCAGACCGCGGCAGTAGCAGGCACACAAGGCGGAACATTTCCAGGTGCGATCATGGGTACCCCGGCCTATATGGCGCCTGAGCAGTTCGAGGGCAAGACTGTTTCATCGGCAACAGATATCTATGCGCTGGGAATCGTGCTCTACGAGTTGGTAACAGGGCTTCATCCATATGCGGCACCTACACCGGTTGCCGCGGCGATTCGCAGAGCCCAACGGCCGGCGCCACCCTCCTCGCTCATTCATTCAGTGCCTCGAAAATGGGATCGAATTATCCAGCAGTGTCTTCAATTTGAGCCGGCAGAGCGGTTTCAGTCCGCAGAGGAAGTGGCCAAGGCGCTGCGGGCCGGCCCTGCAAATATTGGCAATCTGCGGAAAGACCGGCCATTGCTCTTTCGCGTTGCATGCGTGCTTGCCGGGGCTGGGTTGGCCTGGGGCATCTTCAATTTGTGGCAGACGCGGCAGTACTATCATCCTGGCCCCGAGGCGCTGAGCCAATACAACAATGGCCTGGCGCTGATCCGGCAGGGCAATTATGCGGAGGCGACCCGCGTGCTTCAGGCCGCACTCGGTCAGGATAAGCACTTCGTGATGGCGCACGCGCGGCTGGCCGAGGCCTGGTACAACCTCGACTTTCAGGGCAACGCGCAGCAGGAACTGCTGATCGCGCTGCCGGAGCGGGATCGTCTGCCAGCGCTCGATCGGAAGTATCTGGACGCAATTCATGCCACTGTAACCGGCGATTCCTCTGGTGCGTTAGCGGATTACAAGCAGATTCTGGATGATCTGCCTTCATTGGAAAAGTCATCAGGATACGTTGACCTGGGGATGGCGTATGAGCGCGCAGGGGATATTCCACATTCGCTTGGTAGCTATTCGCAGGCTGCCGGTCTGGATGGCAACAACCCGGCGGCGTACATGCACACGGGGATTCTGCAGAGCCGGCTTCATCACGTCCAGGAAGGCGAGCAGGCATTTGCGCGTGCGCAAGCGATCTTTGGAAGCGAGATCGATTCGTATGGTCGTGCTGGAAACCCGGAAGGAATGGCCGAGCTTGATTACGAGCGCGGGTATGCGGCGAACGACAGAGGAGACTCGAAAGACGCGGAGCCGCTGCTTGAAAACGCTCTCGATGAGGCAAGAAAGATTCCCAGCGTGCAGTTGCAGATCAGGGTGCTGACGCAGTTAGCCAGCACCGAGTTCAAAGCTGCCAATGATGCGCAGGTAGAAAAATATGCACAGGATGCGATCGATCTGGCGCGCAAGAAGCAGCTTGACTCCTGGGCTGCGAACGGGCTGGTGCGTTTGGCGAGCGACCGGATCTTGCTGGGGCATCTGGTCGATGCGGAAAAGCCTATTGAAGAAGCGATGGAGATTTTAAGTCAGAGCCCGCAGCCGCGCGTGCAAGCGTTGGCAAACTCGACCTATGCCAGCCTGATGAACCAGGAACACCATTCCGATAAAGTTGACGAGCCGGCACAGGCGGCTCTCGACTACTACCGGAAGAACGGATTTTCAGAGGGAGCGACGGAAGCGGGCCGGCTGCTGATTCGTGCAAAGAGGGACAAGGGGGAATACAAGCAGGCGCTTGATGACGCGAATGAGCTTCTGGCGCTGGCTAAGCAGTCAGGCCTGACGGGATCGCAGTCAGTGGCGGAGGAAGAGTTGGGAAGCGTGTATCTGGCCATGGAGAAGTATCCGGATGCGCTGACGCACTTCGAGAACGCAAGAGCGCTGACAAAGTCTGACATGCAGCGCCCATACCAGGAGTTTCATTGCGGCGAGACGTTGCGAAGGCTCGGCAACTACGCAGAGGCGGAAGCAATGTTACAACTGGCGAGGTCAAACCCCGCGCCGGCGCACATTGCGGACGTGGAGGAGAGCCATGTTGAATTGCTTCTGAGCCAGCAACAGTACGCATCGGCTCTCAAGCTTGAACAGGAGATGATTGTACGGGCCCCGGATGAGGCACATAAGCGATACGAACTCCAGGACATGGCCCTGGCTGAATCTCACCTGGGGATGAAGGGCCGGGCGCTCGATTCTCTGGCAACCCTGGCTAGCCTGGACCAGGGTAAAAGTACACCCTTGGAGACCGCTCAAGACAAGATGGTGGCTGCGGATGTTTACTTCTGGCTGCAGATGTATTCTCAGGCCCACGATGCTGCCGCGGCGGCCGAAGCTTTCTTTGCGTCAACGGAACAATTTGACTCAGATTTACGCAGCGCATATCTTGCCGCAGCAGCGTCTCGGTTGTTGAAAGACCAGGGGAGTTATGAGATTTTCTCGAAGAAAGCAATTGACATAGGGAACAACCTTAGGCAGAATTGGGGACCTGAAACCTTCCAGAGATATCTCTCACGCCCAGATATGCGAACGCTTTCCCAGCGTGCCGCGCGGTAGCCAGTATTCACAGGGTCAGGAGCGAAAGATGAAGAGATTACGTGTCACAGTTGGTCTGATTGCCCTTGGAGCGGTCTGCAGCCTGGTGGGATGCAAGGATTGGAGAACACCCTCTCCCGGAGGCCCAATTGAGCGAACCGGCCCAGGAGACTCTCCCGTGGTTGTGCGAGGAGGGTCAATGACTATTCGTACAAAGGACTCAGGCGGCTGGGTGTCCGCCGGTGCGGGGACCAACTCGTTTTGTTCAAGCATCTCCAATCTGTCTATTTTCGCAACAGATGCAAAGCTTCTTACTGGGCCGGGATCAACGTCTTTCCCCGCTGGTTCGACACTTACGATAAATGGGCGGAAGTTTAGCGGGACTGGAGGTGGCTCAATGGTTCAGGATGACACCTCGGATGGCATCCAATTGACCTCGCGATCCAGTGGATGTGGTGCTGGAACGGGCCCATCGATTCTGCTCACTCCACTTCCAGGAGCAACCTATAGCGGTTTCTACCAAGATGAAGCTTCCATCAATGAAGAGGGCGGGATAAAGGCAAAGAGATTCCTGGACTCAGCGCCCAATTGCACCGGCCCCAGCCCGAACACATCTTCAACGGTAACCGGGGATGAGGATACCTGCGAACGTGCGTCCGGGCTGACCTTGATTGTCCCGCCTGGCGGCGCATCGAACACGTCCACCTACCGCTGCGTTAACGGAGAATGCACCATCGGTATCGGAAAATGAATTTCAACAAATACCAAATAGCCCCGCCCCGATCGTATTTCGCGTTCATGGAGAGCGGAGTTCGATCCCATCGCTGCTATGTCCAGCGGAAGTAATTGCAAATCGCAACCATCTTCAGCCAGTATTCACAGGGTCAGGAGCGAAAGATGAAGAGATTACGTGTCACAGTTGGTTTGATTGCCATTGGAGCAGTCTGCGGCCTGGTGGGATGCAAGGGGTTTAGAGCAGAGGGCGGTGGGGGCGAAAAGCCACTGACCGGCCCAGGAGACTCGCCAGTCGTTGTCCGCGGTGGGGCGATGACGTTGCGCACAAAGGATGCGGTTGGCTGGCAGGGAGCAAACGCACCCTTTTGCACCGGGATCGGACTCACGACGAGCACTTTGTATTTCAACTATTCCGGACTCGGGACTGCTTCAGGCTACTCAGCGCCTCCGGCAACCCCAATTGCGCTTACAGGAGCATGGAGTGTGACGATTGTTGGCAGACTTCACAACGGCACCGACTCAACCCAGGCGAGTAACAATGGAGTCGTGATTGCTCCGGTAGGGACTTGCACTGGTGCGGGGACCGCGTCTGTTTATGTTCAGCTGTCAAATACAGGCACGTATAGCGACTTCTATGGCCCGGATAAGGCTCTGAAGGAGGAGCCCAAAGCTACCGGCTACACAGCCAAGAGGTTCATGGACAAAACTCCCGCCGGCACGTCCGGGACGAATTGCCAAGGCCCCAGCCCCTTACCCTCGAACCCTGGCGATGAGGATGCCTGCGAACGGGCGTCCAAGGTCACCATCCAAACCGCATCGGGCGGCCCATACTATGGCTGGTGCACCAATGGCGAATGCGTTATCGGGCTTGGCGATGTCCCAAAGTAGTCGCAGATGGCATGGAGGCCTAATCGGCCTCCATGCCGAACTTACGCCCCGCCGTTTGATCCGGCTCTGGACTTCGGCGATTAGATGAGCCGGCCTTTGAGTCGAGACCGATTAATGCCAATAAGCCGACTTTTCGTTCCTATCTCCTGTCGATCAGCTCTTGGGTAACTTGAAGTTATAACTGGATGGGAAGCTCCATAGCTTGTGAGGGATCGCACTCGGGAATGTCCGTTTTCCCTTGACTCTTGTTCTTTCTCCCTATCTAATTCATCTCACATTCGTTCCAATTGCCGGCACGCAGGGCAAGATCGGTTTCGCTTTCCGAGGTTTCCCATGCGTTGCTTCAATTGCCTTGTGTTTCTCCGCCCGTCTATTCGCAAAACTATTTGCTTCAAGCCACGCACGTTGCCGGGAAGCGCATTTGCAGCTTGCCTTGCGCTGCTGGGGATTTTTTGCCTGCCTGATTCACTCTTCGCGCAAGTTCCCACTTCGACAGCGCTTGCGGTGACAAATTCGGAGGGCACCGCCGTCGCTTCAGTATCCTCCGGAACGGTGGTGGCGCTGACGGCGAGCGTGACGACTACAACGGGAGGGAGCAAGGTCAAATTGGGCACTGTCATCTTCTGCGATGCGACGGCGACGTACTGTGAGGATGAGCATCTGATTGGGTCGGCTCAGGTGACTTCGAAGGGTACGGCGGTTTTTAAATTCAAGCCATCCCCCGGCAGCCACATCTATCAGGCATTCTTTCTTGGTACGCCCCACGGAACCACGCATTATTCGGCCGGTGCCTCGGGTGTCGAAAACCTGACTGTGACGGCCGGGCCGTTCGTTACAACCACCGCGATTGCACAGAGCGGCTCGGTGGGCGAATACGTGCTGACGGCCACCGTGACGAGCCCGAACGCCACGCTTCTCTCGCCCACGGGAACGGTCGATTTTCTCGACACATCAAACAGCAATTATTTTTTGGGCAGCGGCTCGCTTGCCGCGGGACCGACGAAGTCGAGCTTGGGCACGTTTGCCCCCCTCTACGCGGGCGCCCAGCCTCAATATGTCGTTGTTGCAGATATGAACCAGGACGGAATTCCGGACCTCGTGGTGATGGACAGCCCATCGGGTTCCAACTACACTACGAACTTTTTCAGCGTCCTGCTGGGCAATGGCGATGGCACGTTTCAAGGAGCGACGTCATACACCAGCAAGGCTACGCCAAGTGCCATTGCGGTTGGGGATTTGAACGGGGACGGCTACCCGGACGTGGTGGTGTCGGATGCAACAGATCAATCGATCTTTGTATATCTGAACGACGGAAATGGGGACGGCGGCCTGAATGCGCCGATTGGTTACGCCTTTCCTACCTATTTCGGTCCCTACGGGGTTGGTGCCCAAGTGTTTCCGGCTGGGGGCCTGGCCATTGCGGACCTAAACGGCGACGGCAAGCTGGATGTTGTGGCCACGCTTTCGAATTTCGCTGACCCCAACACGAGCTGCAATGGGGAAGATTGCTCCGCGATTGGGGTGATGCTCGGGAACGGGGACGGAACACTGCAGGTGACCAATACCGAACCCTATATGCCTGTCTACAATTCGGGGTTCCAGCTTAATAATTATGACGCCAGCGTACCTGTCGTGCTTGCTGACCTGCGCGGGATCGGCATACTGGACGCGGTGATTACAGAAGAAGGTTTTGCCAACGTGTGTGTGGATCTTGGCAACGGAGACGGAACCTTTCAGAGCCCAACATGCTTTCCCTCGGGCACCGGACCGATTCTTGCGGTAGGAGACTTTACCGGGAACGGCATCCCAGACCTGGTTGTAAACAACAGCGCCACGGGCGGTTTGAGCGTGCTTCTCGGCGCCGGCGACGGAACCTTTCCGAACGCTGTGAGCGTTGTCCTCGCGAACAGCGCAACCGTCGTGACAACGGGGGACATCAACGGAGATGGCAAGCTGGGCCTGGTTGCGGCGGGTGATGACACCATCACCGTAATTCCGGGGAATGGAAATGGTACCTTCGGACCTGCGAGTACCTACACCGGAGCATCTTCCGGCGGTCTTCTATATTCCGTGGCGGCGCCGGATTTGAAGGGTGATGGCGTTTTGGACGTGGTGGCGATCGACGGCCAAAACGGGTCTGCGAACGTGCTACTCGGTTCGCTGTCGACGTCGGCAACCGCGAGTTTGTCTGGAGTTTCGCTAGTGGGCCAGAGTGGTGGAGCGGATGCCGTGGAGGCCAACTACCTCGGCGACTCATACTTCTCGGAAAGCACATCGGGAACCACATCCCTGACGACGCAGCAGGTTCCAACGACAATTGCGCTTGCGTCGAATGTCTCCACCGTCACAGTTGGCGGCCTGGTCACGTTGACGGCAACAATCTCGCCCGATTCCGCGCAAAACTATATTCCGAGCGGCACGGTCACCTTTTCTATGAACGGCAACATCATCGGAACCGCAACGCCCTCAAACGGGGTCGCGGTATTGAGACCGAGTCTGACGGTTGTGCAGACAGATTCGTTCACTGCCAGCTATAGCGGCGACAGCATCTTCAGCGCCCCCCTCACAGCATCACCGGCGGTCCAGGTAACGGTGCAGCAAGCGGCAACGAGCCTGACTCTGAGCGTTTGTGTTTTCTCGACCACCTGGACATGCCCGGCCACCACCGGCACTCACAGCGAGGTGATTGAGCTGACTGCAACGCTCACGCCCAATTCCGTGGCAGGCGGCCAAAGCACAAACGGCGAGACGGTGACCTTCTACAACAATGGAACCAGCATTGGCGCCGCGACCCTCACCGATGGCTACGCAACGATTGACCTTGCCCAGCCCGCGGCGGGAAGCTATTCTTTCACGGCCTCCTATGGCGGAGACGCAACCTTCATTGCCGGCAGCACCACGTCGCCGGCCCTCATGACGGTGCAGAAACTTGCATCCAGCATGAGCCTCACAAGCAACCCGCCGAGCCCGAGCCAATTCGGCGCATCAGTCACTCTCCAAGCCTCGTTCCAGACTTACCCCTACAACGCCAGCGGCGAAACAGTCACCTTCTACAACGGCGCACATATGCTCGGCGCCGCAACATTGATTGGCAACAACCCAATTGCCAACCTCACGCTCAACAATCTTCCGGTGGGGAACTATAGTTTCACGGTCAGCTATCCAGGCGATGCAAACTTCGATGCAAGCACTTCGCCTGCGACATCTTTTTCCGTACAGAAGCTCCCAACCGTTATTACGATGGGCGCCGGGGCTGGGGCCTCCATCTACGGCGAAACCATCCTGCTGCAGGCCGATCTCGAGCCATACAACGTGACAGGGCCGGGTGGCGCCACCACCAACAACGAGTTGGTGACCTTCTACAACAACGGAGTCAGCGTTGGAACCACGACGCTCACCAATGGCGCAGCCACGCTCACTATCAATTCGCCGCCAGTGGGAAACAATTTGATCACCGCCAGCTACGCGGGCGATGCGAACTTTGCCGGCAGCACCACCTCCCAGGGCGCCGATCTGCTGGTGCAGAAGGCGTCAACCACCATGGGGTTGATCACCAGCGCCCCTCAAGGCAATATCGGCAGCGGCCAGCCCGTGACACTGACCGCCACGCTTGCGCCGTTTACGGAGACAGGGGGCGTTGGCACAAACGGCGAGACGATCACCTTCCTGAGCAGCGGAAACCCCATCGGCACAGGAACGCTTACCAACGGAGTCGCCACTCTCTTGATCAGCGGCCTTACCGAGGGAAACTATTCGTTCACGGCGAGTTATTCGGGCGATGCAAGCTTCAGCGGATCGAGCGCGGCAGCGACCGGCCTGATGGTGCTGCAGTCGACCAGCCTGGCGCTGACAGTGAACCCCACGCAATTCGCAACGCCGATCCAGCCGATCACGGTAACAGCGACGCTCTCGCCCTACGTCGTCGGAACCAACTCCACCAACGGCGAACCCGTCGCCCTTTATAACGGCGCCAGCGCGATCAGCGAAGGAACGCTGTCCAACGGCGTTGCCACATTCACGTTTCCCAGCGGGGTGCCGCTCGGGAGCTATTCCTTCACCGCTGTCTACAATGGCGACAGCGTCCTGGCGGGCTCCACCAGCGCTCCAATCGCCTATGGGGTGGTTACAGGCCAGAATTTTGTGGTAAACACCAGCGCGGACGATTCCGGTACAGCCGCCAAATGCACGCCGCAGGGCTCCATCACCATCAACTCCACTGACAGCGCCTGTTCGCTGCGCGATGCGCTGGTCGCCGCCGTCAGCAGTCCGGACGGCGCGAACATCACCTTCGACTCCACAAAATTTACGGCAGCAAACCTGGCCACCAATCAGATACTCAATTGGATCATCCTGACCAACGGCACGCTCACCGTTCCGACAAATACGACCATCACCGGAGCCACAGCGGGGAGCGGCAGCACGCTGACCAACCTGGTCACGGTGGATGGTAACGGCGACTCATCCCAGCCATCGTCTACGGTTTTTTCGGTGACCGGCGCCGGAACATCCATCAATAACCTCACCATCACCGGGGGCTTCTCGGCGTCCAACGGCGGCGGCATTCTGAACTCAGGCGTGCTCACTCTGACCAACAGTTCCATCGAGGATAACGGCACAAACTCGAACGGCGGCGGCATCTACAACACCGGAACGTTGACGGTTGTCGGAAGCACCCTCGCTGCGAATTCTGCAGGTTTGAATGGTGGCGCAATCGACAACGAAAACACCGGTATGCTCACCGTCATCTACAGCACCATCGCCGATAACACAGCGCAAAATGCCTATGCCGGCGGCATTTTTGTCGGTTCCGGAACGTCAACCATCATCAACAGCTCGATTGCCAGAAACTCCCTCTTTGTCGGGAGCGGCGGCATCTCCAACGCCGGCGGTACCGGCACCGTGACGCTTGCCAATAACATTGTGAGCCAAAACGGTAGCCTTACGGATATCGAGGGCACCTATACCGATAAGGGCGGTAATGACATCGGTCTCTTCAATGGCTCCGTCATAAACGATCCAAACTTCCTGGCACTGAACATCCTGGGCAACTACGGCGGCCCCACGGAGACAATGCTTCCCGTGCCCGGCAGCTCAGCTATCTGCGCCGGCACATACGCCAACAGCCCTTCGCAGTGGACGTCGCCACTAACTCCGATCGCGATCGATCAACGAGGCTATCCGAACGTCAACACCGCCTACTATTTCTTGTTGCCGTATTCCAGCGTGCCGGAAGGCTGCGTTGACGCGGGCGCAGTACAAACTAACTACACTTCGATCCAGTTTCAGCAGTCCAGTTACACCGGCGTCGCAGGCGGTGGGATAGCTCCGACGGTAATCGCCTCAGTGACCGAGAACGGCGCGAACCGCGGCCCTGTGCCCGTAACTCTGCATTACTCGGGCCCGGGAGACCTGAGCGGCAACACTGGCCAAACCGCGGAGGACGTGGGCGTTTCATTCCCCGGCTTGTCAGTCGATACCGCTGGCAGCGGCACGCTCAGCTCGACGATCGTTGTGGTCGGCACGGGACAGCTCAACGCCTCGGCAAACCTCACTGTTCTGCCCGCGCTCCAAATCACGCCGGGCAGTGAGACCATTTCAGCCGCCATCGGAGTTCCTTTCTCTCAAAGCTTCTCCGTCTCGAACGGCTCGGGCAGTTATCAGCTTGCCAATGCGGGTACATTGCCTCCAGGCCTGACCTTGACTCCATCGGCAACTACTACAGGAACAAGCTGGACGCTGAGTGGCACGCCGACCGCGAACGGCAGTTATAACTTCACACTTACTGCCACGGATGTAACGAACAGCATTGTCACCTTGACGCAGAGTTACACATTCTCAGTCGCGCCGGCTACCACCACATCGCTCGCAGCCTCTCCGTCATCATCGGCATCATTCGGCCAAACAGTAACTCTTACGGCCACGGTTTCTTCTCCCACGGCGAACGGAACAGTAACCTTCTTCGACTCAGGCAGCGTACTCGGCTCCGCCGCCGTGAGCCTCAGTGGCGGGTCGCCCAACACCGCATCGATTGCGCTGAACGCGTCAACTCTCGGCTCTCCGCTGGCGATTGGAGCCCATAGCTTCACTGCGCAGTTCTCGGGCGACGCATCCGATGCGGCCAGCAGCAGCAACACCGTTCCTTACACCATAACGGTGTCAAGTTTTGTCGTGAACAACACCGGTGACGACAATGGAACCTACACCTGCACACAGCTCGCATCTACCACCAGCAACACCACTGACGGCAATAACGGCGGCAATCCCGGCCTGTGCACATTGCGCGACGCGCTCAATACCGCATCGTCAGCGGGGCCAAGTAACATCTACTTCGACACCACGATCTTTGCCGCATCGAATCTAACTGGGAATCCTAGCGCTAACACCATCTATCCCAACCTCGCGACAACCGGTTCGCTCAGTATCCCCTCGAATGCGACCATCCAGGGCCTCACCTCGGGCAGCGGCGCTACGCTTACCAATCTTGTCACAGTCGACGGCGGCGGCTCGAGCGTCGCGGGCAACGCAACCATCTTCGTCGTGTCTGGAACGAGCGCGGTGATAAACAACCTCAATATTCAAAACGGCTATTCCTCGGGTGGAATCGATGGCGGGGCGATCAGCAACACGGGATCGATTACAGTCTCCGGCACTACATTCACGAACAATCAAGCCACGGCCACGGGCGGAGCCATCTTCAATGCCGGCGGCACACTGACGGTTGTGAACAGCACGTTCTATGGGAACTCCACGACCGGCGGCTCGGGCGGAGCGATCGAAAATTCCCTGGACGTCGCCGACGATTCCAACTGCGGCACTGCCACAATAACCAACAGCACATTTTTCCAAAACTCTGCGGCGAATAGCGGCAACGCTCGCGGCGGCGCCATCAACAACGAGGCCGACGGCTGCACGCTGACAGTGATCAACAGCACCATTTCCGGGAACTCAGTCGACAGCGCGATCTTTGGCGGCGGCGGCATCTGGAGTTGGATTGTCCCGGTAAACATGTCCAATAGCATTGTCACGGGGAACCTGAACGGCAGCTCCAACCCTGACGACTTCGAAGACCGCGGCACGGGCGGCAGCTTCTGGAATGGAAGCAGTGTAATCAACGGCAACCTGATCGGTGTCTATAACAACCAACCGCAAAACGGCACAAACGTCACGCTGTCTCCGCTCGGCAACTACGGCGGCCCCACGCAGACCATGATTTCATTGCCTGGCAGCGTGTCGATTTGTGCGGGCATAGCGATCAGCGCCACCGCCGATCAGCGCGGTGATCCGTGGCAGCCGACCGGTGGCTACTGTCCGTCGGGGACGGTGGATTCGGGAGCCGTGCAATCGAACTACGCGCTCAGCTTCACCACTGAGCCACCTTCGAGCGGCTTTGCCTTAGTGGCGCTTTCTCCAGCGCCGGTGGTCACATTAACTGAAAGCGGCTCCGTGTTTGCGCCTGCTACCAGCACTGTGACGATGACCGACCTTGGCGGCGGGTTGTCCGCGAGCGGAGTAAACTCGGCCGCGCTTTCATCGGGATCGGCCACCTTTGGCAACCTAATCTTCTCTTCAGTTGAAACCAGCGATACACTGTCGGCGTCACTGAGCTTGAACCCGAACCTCGCCACGCCGTTGAACCTGGTGTCGCCGCCAAGCACGGCGGTGAATGTCGCGATTGGCACGCCGACAATTACGTCGGTCAGCGCTATTCTTCCGCAGCAGACGCAGACCATCATCATCAACGGTTCGGGCTTTGGCACGCAGGCCCCTTACAACGGCGACACGAGTTCCATTCTGTTCGCCGATCCCACCGGGACCGCCTGGTACGCGGGTGACACCGGGAATGCAGTGACGCTTGCCGTCTCTTCCTGGACCGATTCGCAGATTGTGCTCACAGGCTTTACCGGAAAGTACGGAACGGATGCCATGTGCATCAAGCCCGGCGATCAGCTCTACGTGAAAGTGTGGAACGCGCAAACCGGCAACGGCCCGGCGTATTACGGGGTAACCGCCGGCAGCGGCACCAATACATGTGATCTGGTTCCAACCATCACGTCTGTAAGTCCAATTCTTCCGCAGCAGACGCAGACCATCACCATCAGCGGTTACGGCTTCGGCACGCAGGCCCCGTACGCCGGTAACTCGAGCCGCATCTTGTTCGCGGACCCCACCGGAACCCCGTGGTACGCGGGTGACACCGGAGATGCAGTTACCCTCGCTGTATCTTCCTGGACTGACTCGCAGATCGTGATTACCGGCTTCACTGGCGCCTATGGATCGGATGGCCAGTGCATCAAGCCCAGCGATCAGCTCTATGTCAAAGTGTGGAATGCACAAACCGGTAGCGGCCCGGCGTATTATCCAATCACCGCCGGCAGCGGCACCAATACATGCGTTGCG
>JBEKET010000070.1:0-30548 GCA_050013695.1 Occallatibacter sp. | reverse complement strand
AACGCTTCGTCGCCGCCCTCGCGAGCGGCTCCGCATGACTCGGGGCCGTTGTGGTTCGCTACTCCTTCAACGTATGAAACTTCCATTCACTACACCTTGCCGGTTTAACCGGCGCACGGAGGTCAGAGATGACAAACAACACGGTGAACGAAATTGAGCGGATGGTTGTCACACGAGTTTTTGATGCCCCACGCGAGTTGGTTTGGAAGGCGTGGACAGACCCCAGGTACATCATGCAGTGGTGGGGACCGAAGGGCTTTACCGCGCCGCATTGTCAGATGGATTTTCGCGTCGGAGGAAAACTCCTCTGCTGCATGAGGGCGCCGGATGGGCAGGAGTTCTGGAATGCGGTTGAATACCACGAGATTATTCCGTTCGAGAAGATCGTTTCGCTCATGTACTTTGCCGATCCGAAGGGAAACAGGATTGACCCTGCGGAATTAGGAATAGAACATGAGGCCATAGATGGTGCGTTCGACGTGACCATCTTTGAGGATCTCGGAAACGGCCAGACCAAACTCACCTTCATTGGAAATGAACCCCTGGAGAGCGCGAAGAACAGCGGTCAAATGGAGGGCTGGATCCAGGTACTGGACAAGATTGCCGCGGTTGTTGCGGAGCTGGTCCAGGCGCAGTGAGAAGTTGAAGTTTTGCTCATCGTCATGCGCCAATGACGCTTCAGTTTGGATGGACAATGGCAAACCCTCGGCGGGTGCCCGGTTCAAGTCAGGCACTGTGCACCCGTCGAAATTCCAGACTGAGACGGTTCCGCCATGCGGCCTCAACCCGTTCTTCGGAGTTCTCACTCCGTCCCGATTCAGCCCAGGAGTTCGAGAACGATCTTGCCGCTTTTATGAGGTGCGCCGGCAAGCATCTCGTGTCCGCTGCGCGCCTCCGCCAGCGGCAACATCGACCCCACTCGGGCGGAGATCCTGCCCGTCTCAAACCGGTCCGTAACAGTCTGCAATCTCTGGCTCGTAACCTCAGCGTAAAAGAACACCGATTGCATCCCTGCTCTTTGCGGAGGTTGCGTCGAGGCCACCGATACCAGCCGCCCCCCGGCCTTCACTGCGGTGCAACAGCGCTGGACCGTGTCGCCACCCACGGTGTCGAGGACGGCGTCGACCTGAGGCAAGGAGTTTTCGAAACCGGCAGCGCTCGAATCAAGGATCGTTTCCACGCCATAGGAGCGGAGCAACTCCTGGTCGGAGGGGCGGGCAACCGCAATCACCCGCATTCCCGCGTCGAGAGCCATTCGCACGGCATAGGTATCATGTCCTCAGTTACCCTAGCTTTCAAAATCGATAGACTTGGGGCATCCGGCGTCAATGGTGTGCATATATACCCCAAACGGCGGTGGCAAGGAGATACGCAGCCCCGATTCCCCATGCGACATAGGCTCCATAATTTCTCTGACCGCTGCGTCGAGCTATATACGCAAGTCGAACAGCCTTGATCAACATGAATGCACTGAAACCTGCAAAAACCAGCATTACAGGCGTCCCTGGATAACCGCTCGTGGCAGGTCCTAACATAACTATGGTCTACTCGGGCAGGATTGGTTGGGGGGTTGCCCGGAACCAAATTTCCACGTCTTGAAAAATTCTCTGGCGTCTGCATAGTCGTCGCTGAATCGCTCGTCCGAATAAGTCGAACGCCAGCCCGGAATTCCCGCGTACGATCCTACCAATTCACTAAGCCCTTCTTCGTTCAAGTCACACGTCTTCTCATTCGGCGCGGTAAAGGAGAGTTTGAGGACCTCATCGTCAATAGATCGAAGCAGCGCACAGACGGTTGCGTCCACGATATCCGGTATAAGCGCTCTTACCACTGCCTCTGGGTTCCCCTCCTGAATCAGGTGTTTCCAGCGCTTTGCTTCTGGTCCCTTAGCGTCCTGACGAAGCGTCCTGTCGCAGTTCCGAATCGCCTCATCTCTCACTCGCTTAATGAGTATCATCGCAAACTCTTCGATTTCAGAACTTGGCATAACTTATCCTCCCCAAGGTATTCGAGTTGGTCCGCTTACGCCATTGGCGATCAAATCCTGGATGGCTTCTGCTACTGTATCTGTTGCCTATTGTGGACTCGCGCCTGCGTTGGGGCAACCGGGGCACATGATACCTATTCACCCACGGCCGATCTTGAGTCCTGAAAACAGAAGCTTTCTCCTTCCATCCCACGAAAAGTCAAGCACAGGGACCTCCATATTTCCCCCAAACACCTCATTCCATTGCAAATAGAGTTTTGTCCGTTTTGCGTATTCTTTCCCCGCCTTGGCGCAAAATGGAATAGAGTCGCAAATGGGCCAAAAAGCAACTCCACAAACCAGCCTTCCCGTGAGCACTTGAATTCCGCAATTCGGAGGCTTGCGGGGAAAAAATGGTTGTTTCATCTTCTTCGAACCTTCGCGTTAAACAGTCCTAAGCAACACTGCTTAAACGAGATAGGAGGCTCCATTTTCGTTCGCTTTTCCTTCCCCCATAATGCGCGCGTCCCGCAGGGACAGGATGAAAATAGCCACCCATGACCCTTCGGCTCACAACCAACCATGAAAGTAGCGCTGGTCTCCGGACCGGGGTCCCCGCGGACAGGTCCTAGTCCGTGGGGTGGGAGACCCGGGGTCCCCGCGGACAGGTCCTAGTCCGTGGGGTGGGAGACCGGGATCCCCGCGGACGTCCACGTCCGCCCTCGTGTCTACCTGCGTCACCCGCATTTTCGAAGGAGCCACGGGAGAAACCCGTGGACATCAACAACACGCAGACCTTGCGTCCCCCGGCCTTGCGTCCTGAAACGACGTGGTGAATGCGATTGCGCCTTTTTCAGGGCTGGCGGCCGCGGTCTCTACCCACAATGGGTCCTCCGTCCATTCCGACAATGTCCGCGTAAGTCATTTGTTTTCTTATGTATGAATATAACTCCTTTGTTATGTCATGCTTACGGTGTAACCGGATGAAAACAAAGCACTTCTAGCTAGGGTGGGGGGGGGAGGGGGGGTATAGGTAGGGGGTAGCAAAACAGGATTGCGCGGCAACGAGCGCCTGATACCGGCTTCCAGGGTTGCTCACTTCTTCACTGATTCACTCGTTCACTTGTCTAGTTGCGGTCCAGGGACACGGCCATGGCGTCGAGCGAGAGTGAGCGGAGCAGGTTCCGGCGCATGCCCTGTTCCACCTGGACGAGGGCGCGGGCAGCCGAGTCAATCCAATCGATAGTCAGGTTCTGCGCCAGGCGTTCAAGTTCGGCGGCGAGGTCGATGTTGCGGATGAGGTGCGGCGTGCCGGAGACGATGAGGAGCAGATCCTCAAGCAGGCTGCCCAATGCGCGGAGCAGGCTGATGGTTTTCTCCTGGCCGTCGGCGCCGGCGCGGTAGCTTTCCGTGGCATGGAAAAGCTGGGAATATTCCGGCTCACGAAGCGCGGTTCGGAGCAGGATGAGAGCATCCTGGCGGCTGGTGACGTACGCGGCGAGATCGATGGTCAGAGCGCGGCCAACTGCGCCTTCGGCAAGGCGGGCGGCGAGCGCGCGATCCGGCGGCTTCAGTTCTGGACGGCGCTGGGCAAGCAGCGATTCCAGATCCGAGGCCGGAATTGCGCCGAGCCGGTGAATCACCGCGCGGGACCGAATGGTCGGCAGCATCTCCTGGGGATTTTCAGTGAGCAGGATGAGCGAGGTGTGCTCGGGCGGCTCTTCCAGGACCTTCAACAGGCTGTTGGCTGCCTCCTTCATAAACGCGGAGGAAGTAAAGATGGTGAAGGTGCGAGCCGACTCAACCGGCGGACGGTAAAACGCGACGTGAATGACCTGCCGAACCTGGCCCAGCTTGATAAGCAGCTGCGGCGGGTCAGGCGGAACAACCAGCAGGTCGGGATGGGTCTGGATGAGGATGCGGGTCTCTTTTTTGTCAGTTTCGCGCAGGCCGTCGCGAGCCTCAACCGCTTCGGCTACCAGGGTTTCAAGGTCGCTGGAATCGGCGATCCTGGTGCAGTTGGAACAGACGCCGCAGAAATCCGGCAGGCCGCCCGATTCTGTGGGGTTGAGGCAGTTGACGGCCTTGGCGAGCATCAGGGCCAGCGTGTATTTGCCCGCGCCTCGTGGGCCGGCAATGATCAGCGAGTGGGGAAAACGCTGGGCGCGAATCGACTCGCGCAGATGGGTGATGGTTTGCGTATTGCCAAGGAAGTCCTGGAAGCCCACCGTTTGAGGATAGTGCATTTGCGGATTAATGAAACGTTGACAAGGAAACTTGACACGTTGCGTTGCGATGTGTAAAGTGAAGTTGTCAGTTTGTAAAGGAGACTACTCATGGAGCGTCAGATCACGAGCCCCGCAAATAAACGATTTCAAGACCGGTTCCTTTTCATCATTGTGCCGTTGATTTTCCTGGATGCCGGGCTCGGAATCTGGGGATTCCGCTTCCACCACCTTCACTTAGCCGGTGTTCTGGGCTACCTCTGTGCCATTCTTCAGTCGTTACCATTCGTGGGATTCATCGTCTTCTACGGGATTTATCTGGCCGAGGAGACGGATGATTTCGCGAAGAGCGTTCTTGTCCAATCGCTGCTGTGGGGAACTGGCGTGACGCTGTCCTTCACGACTTTCTGGGGCAGCATGGAGAAGTTCAGCGATGTGCCGCACATGGATGTCTCCCTGGTTCAATTTGTGTTCGTTATCTCGTACATCATTGCCGGAGCTGTGAACAAGTGGAGGTACAGATGAAGAACCGGCTGCGGGTACTGCGCGCAGAGCGCGACTGGTCGCAAGCCGATCTTGCGGAGCGGCTTGAGGTTTCGCGCCAATCGGTGAACGCGATCGAGACTGGCAAGTTCGACCCCAGCCTTCCTCTCGCGTTCAAGTTGGCGCGGCTCCTCGAGACCACCATTGAGAGCATCTTCACAGATGAGGCTTAGGACTGCTGGAAACCAGTTCAGCATTTTAACGGCATCCTTTCACGCGGCGCGGAATCTCTCCATTGAGACAGGTTGCTGGTAGTTGGTAAAGATCGGTGGCCGGGGTGGAGAGGTTCGGTATGGCAAATGACAAGGCGTTGCGTGAGCATTTGGTAAAGTTGCTGACGGGCGGAGATGCGCACGCGGACTTCGAAGCCGCAATCAAGGATTTTCCAGCGGAGTTGCGAGGCAAAGCGCCCAAGGGTGCGGAGCACTCGCCGTGGGAGGTTCTGGAGCATCTGCGGATTGCGCAGTGGGACATTCTGGATTTCTCGCGGAATCCCGAGTACAAGGAACGCGAGTGGCCCAGGGAATACTGGCCTGAAACGCCTGCGCCGCCGGATGCGACGGCGTGGAACAAGAGCGTGAAGGCCTTTGAGAAAGACCTGAAGGAAATGTGCGACCTGGTCGCCGACGAAAAGACTGATCTGTTTGCCAAGATTCCGCACGGCAGCGGGCAGACGATTCTGCGCGAGGCGCTGGTCGTTGCCGACCATAATGCTTACCACCTTGGCGAGATGGTGTTGTTGAGGCGGTTGCTGGGGGCGTGGAACAAATAAATTCCCGTGCGGCGATTATGGATGCGGATTGGTTCCCGCGGCAGGGCGCGCACCCATGGGGCCAGGGGTTGGCCGGCGATGAGGCGCTCATCAAGGCATGCCCCCGTCGGAGATGTGCCCGGCCCATTTAGTCGGACATCCGCCCGGTTAATACCAAAAAGCAACCTCAGCCCACCTCCGCGCATCTGTTGGGGTACAAGCAACCTCGCCATCGCACGGATTCCGGTGCTCATCGGGTATTTCTCGCCCGCACAGTTCAGTTTTTCGCACATTCTGAGCGGCGACAGGAGCATGGTTCGAATCAGGAGCTTTTCCGGCACGGTGCTCGTCATTGAAGAGGGCTCGCTGATTCAAAGGCCCAGGATTTCCGATCGGGGTTTCAGTTTTCACTTGTTCACTTTTTTCACTGCTTCACTCATTCACTTTTTCACTTTTCAGCTCTGCTCAAGGAAGGATCGTTTCCCCATGTCCAGTCTTTCGAGTCAAGCCGTTCTTCCCGATGCTCCCAGCGGGACGGCGCGGCCGCAAACCCGCTCGCGGAAGCCTGCGCCAGCCCCAACGCCTGTCCACTTTCCCGCGCATTCCATTGAGGACGAATCTCCGCGCCGCCATGCCGAACTCTTCTACCTGCAAAAACAGATTCAGTCGCAGACCCGCATGGTGATCGTCCTTGAAGATGGCGAACGGATCGAAGGCTGCATCGAGTGGTACGACCGCAACACCCTCAAGGTCCGCGGCCGCTCCAAAACCCTGATCTACAAATCCGCCATCAAGTACATGTACAAGTACGGCGATCCAGGGCAGTAAAGGCAGTTGTAAGTTCTAAGTTGTCATTTGTCAGTTGTCAGTTGTAAGTGGTAAGTGGTAGGCGGTTAGCCGCCAGTGAACTCTAGTGTCTAGCGCCTAGTCCCTCAGTCCCTAGTCCCTGTTCCCCGCCTTTCCCAGCCTGTCTCGGATCGCGGCGCCAATCCCCTCCGGTGGCGGCAGCGGACAGAGAATCACCGTGCAGCCCTGTCCATCGAGCGCACGCAACCCCGCGTACAGCTCGCGCGCCATCTCTTCCGGCGCATCCCAACGCCCCCACGCAAAGACCTGCGCACCCGCCGGTGCACGAACCCCGGCCGGCAGCATCACGCCGATGCGTTCTGCTGGCCAGCGCGCGGCCAACTCCGAGAGCTGCGCTTGGATTTCATGAAGTGGGACATCCACGAGCACCAGCCGTGCCCTGGGCGCATAGTGCTTCAGGCCGACGCCCGGTGAAGGCATCGCCTCACGTGACGTCGCTCCCAATTTCTCAGTCCGGAATACTTCCACTGGCCCCGCGACCGCGCGAATCTGCTCCGCCGTAACCGCTCCGGGCCGATAGATCAGCATCGGGCTCTGGCAGACGTCAATCACAGTCGACTCAACACCAAGCCCCGTCGGCCCCGCATCCACAACCGCATCGATCCGCCCATCCAGGTCTTCGAGCACATGGTCCGCGGTCGTCGGGCTGGTATGCCCAAACCGGTTCGCGCTGGGCGCCGCAATTGGAATGCCGGCCAGCCGGATCAGTTCGAGAGCCACCGGGTGCGCGGGCATCCGCACGCCAACCAGCGCTCGCCCTGCCGTCACTGCATCGGGCACCGCCGCCGTTCGTTTAAGGAGCAGCGTCAGCGGCCCCGGCCAGAACGCTTCCATAAGCCGCCGCGCATTCTCAGGGACTTCCTCAATCAACCCATCCAGCATTTCCATACTGGAAACATGCACAATGACTGGATCCCATGCCGGCCGCTGTTTGGCCGCGAAGATGCGCGCGACCGCCGCAGCATCGAGCACATGCGCACCCAATCCATAGACAGTCTCCGTCGGCAGGGCCACAAGACCGCCCGCACGCAGAATCTCCGCCGCCCGACCCAGTGCTTCCTGAGCCTCGGCGGTATCCAGGCGCGAGGGATCCACGATTAATCGCTGCGTCTTCACTTTCCTATTGTCGCCGTTCAGGTCGCACAACAGCATTCTCTCAGCCCTGTTCACTTGGGCCTTCAAAAGGCCGTCAAGGCGAATCAGTCGATTCTAGCGACCAACGCGCTTCTGCCGCACCGGAGGTGACTGCCGTATACTCACTCCTTACCATGCCCGTCGAAACCGAAATCAAATTCCGCGTCGACGATCTGCCCGGCCTGACCGCCCGCCTCCAGGCTGCCGGCTTCGTGCTCCAAACCCCACGCAGCTTCGAGTCCAATGTTTTGTACGACTTTCCCGACCGCCGCATGCGCGCCCGCACTGAGATCCTGCGCATCCGCAACTACGCCGGGCGCTGCCTGCTGACCCACAAGCGCCTGCCTGACATCGGTCCCGGCGAAGACACATACAAGCACCGCATCGAGACCGAGACCGAAGTTTCCGACGGCTACGCGCTGGCCCAGGTCTTTCAATCGCTGGGGCTGGTTCCGGCGTTTCGATATGAGAAATGGCGCACGGAGTGGGCCGCGGGCGAAGGCCACTGCGTGGTCGACGAGACTCCCATCGGCAATTACGCCGAGCTCGAGGGCCCAGCCGATTGGATTGACTTGACCGCCGCCCACTTGGCCGTCAACCCGACCGACTACATCACGCTCAGCTACGGCCGCCTCTTTGAAGCCTGGCGCGAACAGCACGCCTCGACTGCAAACGACCTCACCTTTGTAGCCCTTGCCGAATCATCCCCATCCAAATAGCCTGGCCCAAGACGGGAGGGATAAATGCCCTAAGTACCATTCCTTTCTGAACCAACGCTGACGAGTAATGCGAACTCAGGTTAGACTAGAGACTGTTGCAGGCAACGGGGGAGTTGCAAAGCGCTATGTCGGGGTCAACCCAGGTACCTGGCGCCGGCGGCGCGGGCATCTTGTCCGTCGCGCTGATTGGCCCGGATGAATATCGCCGTAAAGAGGTAGCCACGGCACTGTCTGGATTTCCGGCGGTGCTCGTCATGGAATTCACTTCCTACCCTCCTGACCTCGACGACCTGCCCCAGATGCTTCAGCAGCATCACAACATAGTTATCATCGACCTTGACAGCGACCCGGAATACGCCCTCGACGTGGTGGCCAGCTTGTGCAGCGAGAGCGCAGCCACCGTGATGGTCTATTCAGCCACGGCCGACCGGACGCTGGTGGTTCGTGCCATGCGCGCGGGCGCCCGCGAGTTCTTCGCACTGCCACTGGCCACCACCGAAGTGGCCGATGCCCTGGCCCGCTTTTCCGTCAATGTGCCAGGCGAGCGTCCGGTCAAAAGGCGCGCCGGACGACTGGCGGTGTTTCTCGGTACCAAGGGCGGATGTGGGGTCACCACTCTCGCCTCGCGATTTGGTGTTGCGCTGGCTCGGGAATCCGGGAAGAAGGTTCTGCTCATCGACATGGGCCTTCCCCTCGGTGACGCCGCGCTCAATCTTGGCATCATGGCCGAATACTCGACGGACAACGCTTTTCGTAACACTTCGCGGCTCGATGGCAGCTTTCTCGCTTCCCTGCTGGCAACGCACAGCTCCGGCTTGAGCGTTCTCGCGGCGCCGGGCGAGTTTCCTCAGACCATGCCCGCCATTGAAGCCATCGACAAGCTGCTGGTCGTTGCTCGGCAGAGTTTTGACTACGTGGTGGTCGATGCCGGTTCCAGGCTCGACTTGAAGGACACAACCCTGTTTGACGCCTCCGCCACCATCTACCTGGTCACCCAATTCGGCGTCTCCGAACTGCGCAACTCCAATCGTCTAATCTCCCAGTTTTTTTCCGCCCGCGGCCGCAGGCTGCAGATCGTCCTCAATCGCTTTGGCAAGCAAGGCCTGGGATTCGATGAAAAGGACCTTACCAAAGCGCTGACCCGGCCGGCTCAGTGGAAGATTCCCAACGATCCTGCCGTTGCCCGCCAGATCGAGGACATGAGTTCTCAGCGCGAGCAGAAAAGTTCGCCACTGTGGATCGTCATCCGCAAAATGGCCCGCAAGGCCTGCGGCCTTCCCGAAAGCGATGAAAAGAAAAAGCCCTTCAGCCTCTGGCCCTTCCCCAAGACCCTTCACGAAACCACCGAGTCGTAGGATTTTCCTGCGCCGTGCGCGAAGCTTGAATCGGCTCAACTGCGGTGGAGGGGGTTCGCTACACCCATGAATTCAGCCTCGCCATTTACACTTGTATACGGAGATTTGTGTCTTGATCGATAAAGTACTAACAAAGATTTTCGGCACTTCGAACGAACGCATTATCAAGAAGCTCTGGCCCCTGGTCGCGACCATCAACGACTTGGAACCGGAGATTCAGCAGCTATCCGACGAGCAGTTGCGTGCCAGAACAGTAGAATTCCGCGCGCGGATTGCCGCCCGCCTCGAAGGCATTACAGATGAAGAGGCTCTGAAAGCCGCCGAGCGCGAAGCTCTCGACGAAATCCTGCCCGAGGCCTTTGCCGTGGTTCGCGAAGCCGGTTGGCGCGCGGTCCAGATGCGGCACTTCGATGTGCAGTTGATCGGCGGCATGGTGCTCCACCAGGGAAAAATCGCCGAAATGCGGACCGGCGAAGGCAAAACGCTGGTTGCCACTCTCTCCTGCTATTTGAATGCGCTCGCCGGCCATGGCGTCCACGTGGTTACCGTCAACGACTACCTGGCCAAGCGCGACGCCGAGTGGATGGGCAAGATCTACGAGTTTCTGGGGCTCACCGTCGGCGTCATCGTTCACGACCTCGATGATGGCGAACGCCGCGCCGCCTACGCCGCCGACATCACCTACGGCACCAATAACGAATTCGGCTTCGACTACCTGCGCGACAACATGAAGTTCGAGTTAAAAGATTGCGTCCAGCGCGGCCACTACTACGCCATCGTCGACGAAGTCGACTCCATCCTGATTGACGAAGCGCGCACACCACTGATCATCTCCGGCCCCACCGACCAGACAACCGACAAGTACGCTCGGGTTCGCAAGATCATTCCACAACTCGTGCTCGGCGAAGAGATTGAGTCCACCGACCACAGACGCCAGGAAGAGCTCGGGCTGCAACTCGCGGAAGGGCAAAAATTCCTCACCGGCGACTACATTGTCGACGAAAAACAGCGCACCATCGGCGTGACCGACGAAGGCTGGATCACCCTCGAAAAACTGCTCGGCATCGACAACATCGCCGACGCTGAAAACTGGGATCTGAAGCACTACGTCGAGACGGCCATCAAGGCCCACGCGCTCTACAAGCGCGACGTCGATTACGTGGTCAAGGACGGCGAAGTCATCATCGTCGACACCTTCACCGGGCGCCTGATGCCGGGCCGGCGTTGGTCTGACGGCCTCCACCAGTCCATCGAAGCCAAGGAAGGCGTGAGCATCCGCAAGGAAGACCAGACCCTTGCCACCATCACCTTCCAAAACTACTTCCGCCTCTACAAAAAGCTGAGCGGCATGACCGGAACCGCCGAAACTGAAGCGGCCGAGTTCGAGAAGATCTACAAGCTTGAAATCGTCGTCATCCCCACCAACAAGCCCATGCGGCGGCTTGAAAACCCCGACGTGGTTTACCGCACGGAAAAAGAAAAATACAAAGCGGTCGCCGACGACATTGCCCTGCTCCACGAGAAGAAACAGCCCGTCCTGGTGGGCACCACGTCCATTGAAAAATCCGAGCGCCTCTCCGGCATCCTGCAGCGCAAGGGAGTGCGCCACGTGGTCCTGAACGCCAAGTTTCACGAGCGCGAAGCGGAAATTGTTGCGCAGGCCGGACGCCTGGGTACCGTCACCATCGCCACCAACATGGCAGGCCGCGGCACAG
The DNA here is from genome assembly GCA_050013695.1 of Occallatibacter sp. GTDB lineage: Bacteria > Acidobacteriota > Terriglobia > Terriglobales > Acidobacteriaceae > Telmatobacter. The sequence goes on along the minus strand of JBEKET010000070.1, from coordinate 19,273 downwards.
ACATTCTGCTGGGCGGCAATCCCGAATTCATGGCCCGCCAGGAGCTGGTCAAGAAGGGCCATGCACGCGCCATCAGCGCCAACGAAGGCGCCATCAATCCCATGGCGCCGGCTGGATTCCTGCGCTTCTATTATCAGGGCCAGGAGTTTGAAGTCGCCGAGCCGGAGTGGGCTGAGACCTTCAAGGGTCACGCCGCCGCCGCGCAGGAGGATCACGAACAGGTCATCGAGGCCGGCGGGCTCTTCATCCTCGGCACTGAACGCCACGAGTCGCGCCGCATCGACAACCAGCTCCGTGGCCGCGCCGGCCGCCAGGGTGATCCCGGCGAGTCGCGCTTCTATCTCTCGCTCGAAGACGACCTGATGCGTATCTTCGCCAAGCAGTGGATCAGTACTCTGCTGGAGCGGCTGGGCATGGAAGACGGTGTGCCCATCGAGTCGAAGATGATTTCCAACCGCATCGAAGGCGCGCAGAAGGCAGTCGAGGCGCAGAACTTCGAATCCCGTAAGCACCTGCTTGAATACGACGACGTGATGAACAAGCAGCGCGAGGCCGTTTATGGCGTGCGCCGCCGCCTGCTCGAGGGCCTCGACCAGCGCGAGCTGATCCTTGAGGATTACGTCGGCGGCATCCTCTCCAGCGCTCTCGACGAGTTCGCCGCGGAAAACCTCCACCCCGATCAATGGGATGTGAAGGGCCTTGATGAAAAGCTGAGCGGCCAGTTTGGCATGAACCTTGCATCGGCGGGAATCAAGCCGTTGGAGCTGAGCCGGCACGAGCTGGGTGAAGAGATCTTTGAAAAACTCAAAGAGCAGTATCAGGGCAAGGAAAGGATTCTCGGCGCCGAAACCATGCGCTACCACGAACGCATGGTGATGCTGAGCGTGATTGATGGCATATGGAAAGAACATCTGCTCAACATGGATCACCTCAAGGAGGGCATCAACCTGCGCAGCTACGCGCAGCAGGACCCGCTGGTTGCCTACAAACGCGAGTCCTTCGACATGTTTGAAGCCATGATGCTCAAGTTCCAGGAAGATACCGTCCGCTTCCTCTTTAGAATGCAAATCCTGGGCCCCGACGGCCAGCCTGTGAATGCCGCGCCGGAGGTAAGGCGTGTAGTTCCGCCCGCGCCACCCGTAGCCTCGGCCGCCAATCCGGCCACGCCAGATGCCGCGCCCCGCGAGATCTCCATTCCGACCCGCCAGCCCTCCACCACTATCGATGCGCTCGAAAAGGAGTTTCACCGCAAAAAGCAGCGCGAGCTTGAGGCAGCCAGCAGGTCCGGAGGCGGCGACGCCAGCCAACCGGCTCAGCGCCGCACCGGCGAAAAAGTGGGCCGGAACGATCCCTGCCCCTGCGGCAGCGGGAAAAAATACAAGAAGTGCCATGGCGCCGAGAAGTAGCCGTCCGCATCCGCGCGGCTACTTCCATCGATCGTTGATAACGCTCCCAATACCGAAAATTTGACATTTGTCTGACATTTATAGCCCAAAAGGCCGTATGATTATTTGGTCTGTCTGAAGCCAATTTTTTTCGCTCAGGAAATCCCTTGAAACAACGTCTTGTTCCCGCTGTCTGGGCTGCGGCCCTTAGTCTGGGTTTGATAGCCTTGGCCGGATGTGGTTCCTCGTCCAGCCCGACTCCGCCCCCACCTCCCTCCATCACCAGCTTCGTTGCCAGTCCGGCAGCGATTGAATCGGGATCAAGCGCCACTCTCACGGCAGTCTTCGTGAACGGCACCGGCATTGTCACGCCGGGGAACACAGCCGTCACCAGCGGTACGCCAATTACCGTCAGCCCAACGGCCACCACCACTTACACGCTGACTGTCACGCCATCCTCCGGAAGTGATGTAACTGCGACCACTTCGGTAACAGTAGACGCTGCGCCCGCCATCGCCAGCTTTGCAGCTGCTCCCGCCACCATTGAGGCGGGATCAAGCTCTAGCCTGACGGCTGTGTTCTCTGGCGGTACGGGCGTCATCACGCCTGGAAATGTCTCCGTCACCAGCGGCACGGCAGTGAGCGTCAGTCCGACCTCGACAACCACCTATACTCTTACCGTCACGCCTGCAGTCGGCGCCGCAGTCACCCAGACGGTGCAGGTATCCGTAGATCCCGCGCCGGCCATCACCAGTTTCACGGCAAGTCCCGCAACCATTGAGGCGGGATCGAGTAGCAACCTTACCGCGGTCTTCACCGGCGGCACCGGCATGATTTCTTCTTCCGGCGGCTCCTTCGCCGTCACCAGTGGAGTCGCGGTCAGCGTCAGCCCCACCACCACCACCACCTATACCCTCACCGTTACGCCACCAATTGGTACCGCGATTACGCAGCCTGTCACCGTAACCGTAGACCCCGTGCCGGTGATCACCAGCTTCACGGCAAGCCCCGCAACCGTTGCCGCAGGGTCAAGTTCCAGCCTGACGGCAGTCTTCACCGGTGGCACGGGCATCATCACGCCGGGCAATCTGCCCGCCACCAGCGGAGTCGCCGTCAGCGTCAGCCCCACCGCTACAACCACTTATACTCTTACCGTTACTCCGCCAGTAGGCGCGGTGATCACGCAGACAGTCACAGTAACTGTGAACTCTGCGCCTGCGATCACCAGCTTCACGGCCAGCCCCTCAACCATCACCGCAGGTTCAAGCTCCAGCCTGACGGCGGTCTTCACCGGTGGCACTGGTGTCATCACGCCAGGCAATCTGCCCGCCACCAGCGGAACCGCGGTCAGCGTCAGCCCCACCACCACTACGACATACACCCTGACCGTAACTCCAACCACTGGAACGCCGGTTACCAAGACCGTCACCGTAACCGTGGGTCCCGCAGCCGTCATCACCAGTTTTACGGCCAACCCGACCTCGATCACAGACGGTCAAAGCGTGAATCTGACAGGCGTGTTCTCGAACGGCACGGGTGTCATTACGCCGGGGAATCTAACCGCCACCAGTGGAGTCGCGGTCAACGTGAGCCCCACTACAACCACCACCTACACGCTCACCGTCACCCCGACTGCCGGGACTCCGGTGACGGCAACCGCGACAGTTACGGTTGCGGCCGCGGCAACGAGCACCGTAACAGTGGACCTCTCCAGCACCGGCCCAGCTGTTACCGACAAGATTCTCGGCGTGAATCTGGCCGCTTGGTACGACGTGACCAGCACTACGGATGAACCTGCAATTCAGCAGGGCTTCACGACGGCCGGCATTGCATCGATACGTTGGCCGGGCGGCTCGTGGTCCGACGCGTACAACTGGGAAACCAACACAGAGTGCGGCAACAACGCGAACACCAATGACGATTTCACCGATGTCGTAAACAAGCTGGTCATTCCAACCAATGTGGACCTGGCACTGACCGCGGATTACGGCACGGGGAAGAACTGCACCGGCCCCGGCGACCCGACCGAAGCTGCCTCATGGGCCGCCGAAGCGGTCACGCTGGGTGTGCCCGCCAGTCACATGACGGTGGGCAACGAGGAATACGGGACCTGGGAGACAGATAATCACTCGAGTCAGCACAACGGGGCCACCTACGCCGCCGCGGTGGCTGGAACCAGCGGCTACTATGCGCTGATCAAGGGCGCCTCCCCGACGACGCTGGTGGGCGTGGATGTTGAACCCGATTATGCTCCCTGGGATCAGGATGTCATGTCTGGCGCGCTCTATGATTTCGTGGAATACCACTACTACCCTGAAACGCCGGGCTCCGAAAGCGATACCTTCATCGTCCACCAGGCGGCACAGGAATTGACCACAAACATCAACACCATCAAGTCGGAACTGACAAATTGGGGAACTCCCGGCACGCCCATCTATGTGGGCGAAATCGGCGCGCCCTATAGCAATCCGGGTAAGCAGAGCTGGTCAATCACGCAGGGCCTCTACGCCGGCCAGGTGCTCGGCGAAATGATGAACGATGGTGTCTCGCGACTCACCTGGTGGATGGGGTTTGGTAATTGTAACGGCACCGCCGGAAATGACAGTGCTTCCCTTTATGGATGGCAGGATTTCGGGGCCTACAATATCTTCTCCGATGGGCCATCCGATTCCGCCTGCCCAGGAGCGGGTCCTGCTGGTACCCTTTCTCCGACCGCGCGCGCGATTCAGCTCTTCAGCCAGGTGGCCGTCAATGGTGAATCCGTCCTCACTACCACCGTCACCGGCGACAAGACAGATGTCCGCGCGTACGCCGCTACCAATAGCGGCGGGACCGCGCTGGTGGTGTTCAACCTGAATGAGACTGTAAGCGAGCCCATTACCATCACGCTGACAGGCAAATCGACCGCGACCACCGTCACTGAAACCACCTACGACAAGGCTATCTACGACCTGTCGGGTTCTCCCACCGGATACTTCCCAGACCCGGTGGGAACCGGTACTTGGGCCCCGCCAACGACAACCTCGCTTGGCGCCCAATCCTTGCCGCTGACCCTGACCCTGTCTCCGTGGAGCATGAACGTAATCATCATCCACTAGGCGTGAATCCCGGCTGTCCCGGCCCACGAACACAGATGCCCCATGCGCCTCTTTTCTGGCGCATGGGGAAGCAGGACGCCAGTGCGAGCCTCCCGCGAGCGTCTGCCGCACCGCAGGTGCCCCCGCAGGAATTACGAAATGCGGGGAACAACGGTCCACCGGTCCGCGTACCTCATACAGGCGCGTCGAGCACTGTGTCCTCTGCGCCTCTGTTCGCAAAGGAGATTCCCATGCGCAAGATCGTCGGCGTTGCCGCCCTGGTTACTCTGTTTTGTCTCGCCATTCCTACAACGCTTGCCAAGCCGCCCGCCGCCTCCAAAACCGGGCAAGGCATGATCGTGATCGTCTTCAAGGATGGCCACCGCCAGAGCTTCAACCTCTCTGACGTTGCGCGCGTTGAGTTTCCTGCTACTCCCGCTGAAGCCGTGGCCGACTCTGCCAGCGCCCTCGCGCCTCCCCATCATTTCCTCGGCAAATGGGAAGTAGGCGACGGCAACGGGAACAATTTCTACATCACCCTCTCGGAAAACGGTGATGCCATGCGAACCCTCGGCAATGTCCACGGCAAATGGGCCTATGTCAACGGAGAAGCGCGCATCACCTGGGACGATGGCGCAGAAGATGCCATCCGCAAGGTCGGCTCGCGCTACCAGAAATTTGCGTACAGCGCCGGCAAGTTCTTCACCGGAACACCCGACAACGTGACTGAAGCCCACAACACGACACCGCACCCCATCTAAAGTTCATTGAACAATGGAATGCCCAACTCGGGAATAACACTGCGTCAGGCCGCGCTGACCGCCGGGTTCGCCTACCTGCTCAATCCCGTTTCTTATGCGGAAGCGGCGCTATTCCCAAAGCTCGTGATTCCGGGCAACATCGAACAAACCGTTCAGAACATCAGTACCCATAGCGGCGCCTTTGTTGCCGTAATCTTCTGCTACTTCATCAACTTCGTCGGCGACATCGTAATTGCATGGTCTCTCTATTTCCTGCTTGCGCCTGTCAACAAATCTCTATCTCTTCTCGCGTCTCTCTTTCAGTTGGTGTATACAGCGATCGGTTTCTTCGCCATGCTGAGCCTGGTCAACGCCTTTCACCTTTTGACTACGCCCTATTACTTGACCGTCTTCGAGCCCGGTCCGCTTCATGCCCAGGTGCAGTTCCAACTCAATTCGTTTCGAACCGACTGGTCCATGGGCTTCATCCTTTTTGCGATCCATCTTGTTCTGCTCGGCTACTTGATTTTCAGATCCGGCTACATCCCCAGGATCATCGGAATTATTCTGGTAATCGATGGCCTCGGCTGGATCATCGATTGCCTGCAACCCTACCTGTATCCCAGCGCTCATCTTGGGTTCCTTTTCTTCACATTCCTGGGTGAACTCGTCTTCATGTTGTGGCTCCTGATCAGGGGTTGGAAGATTCAGGAGCCGGCCCCGGAGATGCAATTGCGCTGAACGCTGCCGGTACAATGAAATAGGAGCTCGAGCCCACCCACAACATGTCGGACCAAGAGCGGAAGAAGCCTCAAAACCCCGATTCCCGCAAGGATGAAGATCCGGTCGGCAAAGTTTACGACGCCCACCTGGTTCGCCGCCTATCCCACTACCTGCGTCCCTATTGGTGGCAGGCTACGGTCTCCGCAATCGCCGTGAGTCTTAAATCCCTCTCGGACGTAACCGGACCCTACCTCATCAAGGTCGCCATTGACCGCTATCTGACAGGGACCGCCGGGCCGGCTACGAACTGGCTTACACGCCGGCTGCCGGCGGACCCCTACAAAGGGATCACGGAGCTGGCTGAAATCTATCTTTTTGCCCTGCTATGTGCGTACCTTTTTGAGTTTATTCAGACCTACCTGATGCAATGGACCGGCCAGAAGCTCATGTTTGACCTGCGCCGCGACATTTTCCGCCACATGCAGGGCATGCACATTGGCTTCTTTGACAACCACGCCGTGGGCCGCCTGGTCACGCGCCTCACCTCCGACGTGGACGCCATCAATGAGATGTTTACCGGCGGCGTGCTGGCCATTCTCGACGACTTTCTCAACCTCACCATCATGGCCGCCGTCATGCTCACCATCAACTGGTGGCTGGCGCTCATCGCATTCTCTGTGCTGCCGCTGATCCTCATCGCTACGCGCCTCTTCCGAGATCACGTGCGCGAGAGCTACCGCCGCGTCCGTGCCGCTATCGCGCGCATCAACAGCTTCACCCAGGAACATATTTCGGGGATGGCGGTGGTGCAGTTGTTCAACCGCGAAGAGCGCGCTTTCAAGGACTTTGAAGACGTCAATCGCCTCCACATGATCGCCTTCAAAGACACTATTTTTGCGTACGCGCTCTATTACCCGGCTGTCGACGTGCTTTCGTCGGTGGCGATCGCGCTGGTGGTGTGGCGCGGCGGCTTCTCGGTGCTCACCGGAGCGGTGACCATTGGCACGCTCAACATGTTCATTTTGTATTCGCTGCGGTTCTGGCGGCCGATTCAGGATTTGAGTGACAAGTACAACATCCTGCAGGCGGCCATGGCGGCCTGCGAACGCATCTTCAAGCTGATGGATACGCCGCCGGAGATTGTGAACCCGGAACATCCCAGGCTGGGCGACGGTTCAAACCGCATCGAGTTCCGCCGCGTCTGGTTCACCTATCAGAAGCTTGACGAGGCGCAGCAGGCAGCCGTTGAGCATGCGCGCAACTCCGCAACAACCTGCGAGGAACTCACGGCACTTACCGGCATCGAGTGGATTCTCAAGGACGTCTCCTTCACCATCGAAGCCGGGCAAACAATAGCAATCGTCGGACACACGGGCGCGGGCAAGACCACGCTGATCAGCCTGCTCATGCGCTTCTACGATGTCACAGCGGGGCAGATCCTGCTGGACGGCGTGGACCTGCGCGAGCAGGACCTGCTCACGCTGCGACAGCATTTCGCCGTGGTTTTGCAGGATCCGTTCCTGTTTACCGGGACCTTGCAGGACAATATCCGCTTTGGCAATGAGGCCATTACCGAAGCGGAACTTCGCCAGTCTGCGCGCGACGTCAATGTGCTGGACTTCATCGAGAGCCTGCCCAACGCCTTCGACGAACCGGTTCAGGAGCGCGGCAACTCGCTATCGACGGGCCAGAAGCAGCTCATCAACTTTGCCCGTGCGCTGGCCTTCAACCCGCGGATCCTGATCCTGGACGAGGCCACCTCCAGCGTGGATACGGACACGGAACTGCGCATCCGGGGCGCGCTGGAGCGCATGGTCGAGGGCCGCACCAGCGTGCTGATTGCGCACCGGCTCTCCACCGTGCAGAGGGCTGACACCATCCTGGTGATGCACAAGGGACAGTTGCGCGAAATGGGCTCGCACCAGCAACTGCTCACGCAGCGCGGCATCTACTGGAAGCTTTACCAGTTGCAGTATAAGGACCAGGAACAGTTGTCAGTGGTCAGTGGACAGTAAGGGTGAAGCAGTGAAGATAAGGCAGTGACGGTAAAGCAGTGAATGAAAGACCACGAACGAAAGACTGCGAACATTGGAATCAGATCTTGCGAGCCGAGAGCGAGCGGCCGCCCCACAGCCGGTGGCTGGTAAGATTCTGGTGGGGCGACCATGAGCGTTAAGGCACTTTATCCCGGTACGTTTGACCCGCCGACTAACGGTCACGTTGACCTGATCCTGCGCGGGGCCAAGCTGTTTGAGCACCTGACGGTCGGAATCCTCAATAACCCGGTGAAGAATCCGCTGTTTACGGTGGAGGAGCGGGTGGAGATGCTGGCCGAGGCCACGCGGTCGCTGGGCAATGTATCCGTGGCCACGTTTGACGGGCTGATGGTTGACTTTGCGCGGCAGTTGGGCGCAACCGCAGTGCTGCGCGGGATACGAGCCATCTCGGACTACGAACACGAGTTCCAGATGGCGCTGATGAACCGGCGTCTGGCACCGGAGATCGAAACGGTGTTCTTGCAGCCGGCCGGACGCTACTCGTTTGTCAGCTCGCGGATGCTGAAGGAAGTGTTCAGCTTTGGCGGAGACGTGACGGGCCTGGTGCCGCCCAACGTGCTCAAGCGGCTGCGCGGACGGATCAACAAGAGCTAAATCCCGCGGCTCCAAGTGCGAAGGACCCTTCGACAAGCTCAGGGCAGGTTCTCTGCCCCATTTCGTCGTTCAAATAAAACGACCCTGGACTTGTGCAGTGCCGGAGATGCGCCCGGTCTATTTCGTCGGACATCCGCCCGGTTTATACCGGGTCCGTACCCCCCTACCCCCCCTCCCCCCGGTTTTTGGGTAAAATCTCTGTTTTCATGGTGTTACGTAGTGCCATCGCTGCAAGCATGACATAACAAAGGGGTTAAAGTCATACATAAGAAAAAAAATGACTTATGCGAACCTTGTGCGCGCCTGGAGCCGACTAGGACAGAAAGGCAGCCTCCAACTGCCAGCTTCCAGCTTTGGCTGCCGGGGTGCTGGTTCTCAACTGCCGGTTCAATCTCTGGGATGTCCCCGGTCTGTACCCCCCTACCCCCCTCCCCCCCCTGTTTTTGGGTAAAATATCTGTTTTCATGGTTTTACGTAGTGTCATCGCTGTAAGCATGACATAACAAAGGGGTTAAAGTCATATATAAGACAACAAAGCGGTTACGGGTGAGTTCTGAGCTTTTCATCCCACATTACGAGATTTTGCTCGCTTTGCAGGATAACCTTCTGGGAGCGTTTGGTTCTGGGAGTGGCTAATTTCATTGTGCGCCAAGAGGTGGAAATTATCGGCAAAAGTGCGGTGAGTTTTTCGGGTTGTTTTTGGGCCGGGCGCTCGGAGGGCGACGAGGAGTGTTCGGGAGGTTGGTGGTCTCGGTGCGGGCTGGCGGTTGTCGCGGTAGAGTTGTGATGACCCTTATGAGCAACTTTAAGCTGAAGGCAACGCATCCACCGGTGAAGGCGTACTACGAGACCCTGGAGAGGTTTGGGCGGGGCAAGTTCGACAACGAGGGCCATATCCGGCGGGCATTCGAGGCTCTGCTGGAGAAGTGCGCGCGGGGATACGAGTGGTTTGTGGTGGCGGAGTACCCGATTCCGCGCTCGGGCCGGAATCCGTTGAAGGTGGATGCGGCGGTGTTGGACGCCTTCAATTTGCCGCTTCTGTCTTCCGTGCTTTGGTTCAGGTGAGATTTCAGAAGCGGAAGGCCTGGCGATGCTAAGATTCTAGCCAGCGAGGCAAGCCTTAGATGGCGGTCGATCCATCCAATGCGCACCATTTGGATCCGGGAATCACGCGGATAGCCGTGACTGGTTTCAAGTCGCTGGCCGTCAAGACTGACTTGGAGATCCGCCCGCTGACGGTTCTGGCGGGCGCGAATAGCTCGGGAAAATCGAGCTTTATGCAGCCGTTGCTCCTCATGAAACAGACCCTCGAGAGCGGCTTTCTAGCAGCGGGGCCCTTTTTGCTTGTTGGCCCGTATGTTCAATTCACCGAAACAAAGCAGTTTCTTTCGCGTACAGGATCGCTCAATGGCCGGCAGAGGGTATTCACGCTCGAATTTGACTTTAACCAGGGAATGACTGTCGGCATGGCCTACGCAACCAACCCCGAAGCGGGCATCAGCGTTGCAGAAACCTGGGGATCGAATGCAGTCAAACAATCAGAGTGGAGGCTCAATGAGAAATTAACTGCGGAAGAGTTAAATGCCATGCTCCTAAAGCTTGGTTCGTTTCCACAGTGGATGACAAGCGCAGGGCTTACGGAATCGTCTGTGCAAGACGCAGGTTTTTACCAATCCATCGTATACTCCGTGCCAGATTCCTCCGAGCACGAAGGATTGAAGATGAAGCGGCGCGAGTTGTATTACATGCTGGAAAATCTCGAGCTGAATGCACAGATAGGCAGGCTGATTTATGTCTCTGGAATTCGAGGAGGGCAGAGCCGGAAGAGTCTGTTTGCTGAGGTTACTGGGCACGAGTTCTTTCCCGGACCGTTTGAGAGCTACGCACCGAGCCTCATCTACTCCTGGCAGCAGTCTCGCAATCGCCCGAAGATAGGCGAACTCGTTGAGGCTTTGTGCGCGTTGCAGTTGGCTTCCGGCGTCAGCCAGGTCAGGCTGAATGAATCGGAACTTGAAATTCGCATACCCAGAACCCGCAACTCTGCCGATAATGATTTCGTCAACATAGCCGACGTGGGGCTCGCGGTTCCCACAGCTCTTCCGGTGCTAGTCGCTTTGATTCAAGCCGTGCCGGGCCAGCTCGTTTATATTGAGCAGCCCGAGCTTCACCTGCACCCGCGCGCGCAGTGGAGGTTGGGACAGTTGCTCGCGAACGCGGCCAATCGCGGCGCTCGGCTTGTTATCGAGACGCATAGTTCCCTCTTGCTGCGCGGAATTCTGACCGAAGTTGCGAAAGATAGGATATCCAACGACAAGGTGATTCTTCACTGGTTCGAGCGCGACAATGAAACAGGGCTCTCGACCGTTCATTCGGCGAAGCCAGACTCGGCTGGACGCGTGGGTGACTGGCCTGAAGACTTCGGCGATGTGGAGTTGGGCTCCGACAACGACTATTTGAATGCAGTTGAGGGCAAGCTGACTGCGGCGAAGAAATGAGCCGCTGGAACTGCAAGCAGATTGTGATAGACGCGAACGTCGCCCAAGGCAGTAGCAACGACAGGATGTTTAACCCGATCCTGGGAGACCCAGGTGCTCAGAGCCGCCAATGCTTGCAGGCCATCTGGGAGGAGAGGCACATCGCCGTTTTCGGCAGGAACCTCCGCGATGAATGGATCAGGCATGCCTCCTCCTACGCAAGGAGTTGGTTTCGCAATATGGAACTGAAGAGCCGAGTTGTGTTGGATGATGGAGAGCAATTTGCAGAGTTGTCTGGTCCAGCCTGTGCTTGTCTTTCAGGCGCAGGAGAAAAGGCCGCTCTGGTGAAGGACTTCCATCTGATTCAATCCGCGCTTGCTACAGGACAACTGATTCTCTCCAACGAGACGCGGTTTCCCCGATATGTGGCGCTGGCATCCGTCGCGATCCGTGAGCTTGCATCTTTGCATTATGCTAATCCGGCAATCGAGGGCGATCAATGCAGGCTTTGGATCAAAGCTGGTGCGGAGAAGGAAGCAGATCGGCGCATCGATCGCTGGATCGAAAATCACTTGAAAAACGAATAGGTGAGTTGCGGATTCGCCACTTGAACGATCCGAACCGGGAGGATGGTCGGGAGTACATTGTGCGGCTGGTGGGGCAGGTGGTTACGGTTTCATTGGAGACGGTGAGGCTGGTGAAGGAGCTGGCGGCGCTGACGATTGATCAGGTTTGAAGGCGGCTGGCGCCGCGTAGACGAGCTTCCTTTTCTGGGTTTTCGGCACGACTGAAAGTCATGCCCTGATACAAAGCCTTGGAGTATTGCTCCGGTTGGCAGTCCTGGGGCTTGGGGTGGTACATCTCCTACTCTCGCTTCCTCATCCTACTTAGGCAACCGAAAAGAGGAAACCATGTCAGAGCACCACGACGCTCCAAGAGGGCACGAGGCTCATGCGGCCCACGAAGACCACGCTGCCAAGGGGCCAAACAATCCGAAAGAGATCAACCCCAAGATGAGCTCGGATATCGCTTACTGGTCAAAGGAGTTTGGGGTGAGCGGGGATAAGCTGCACGAGGCGATGCGCAGCCACGGGACGCATGTGGACAAGATTCGCGCGGCGCTCAGGGGCTGAGGTAGTGCAGTTAAAGGTAGTGAACGGCGTGACGCAGGGGCTGAAGCCCGTGCTGATTTCGAGGCACCTTCGGCACGACTGAACAGCTTGGTGAAAAAGGCCAGATTTTCGCGCGGATGTCGAAGAACATGCCTCAGGGGCTAAAGCCCGAGCTTTATTTTTGTGGCATTTACGGCACGACTGACGTCGTGCCCTTTCGCACACTGAGGCAGAATTGGAGTTTTTCACCGAGCTGTGAAGTCGTGCCCTGACACACCGCATGGATGTGGGGCGGTCAACTGGGCTTGGGGATTGGCGGGAAATCTGTAAAGATAGAGACGCTATGACAGTTCTCGCTCCTTCTAAAGTATTTGCCGACCGGATTGGCCGGATTGAGGTTTCCGCAACCATGGCTGTGGCCGCGGAGGCCGCGAAATTGCGCGCGCAGGGCATCAACCTGGTGGATTTTGGGGCTGGGGAGCCGCACTTCCCTACTCCGCGCCATATTAAAGACGCCGCGATTGCCGCCATCGACGCCAACTTCACGCGGTACACGGTGGTGCCGGGGATTCCGGACGTACGCAAAGCGATTGTGGAGCGGCATGCAACGGACTTCGGCTCGGACTACGGGCTGGACGAGGCGATCTTTACGACTGGTGAGAAGCATGCGCTGTTCAACGCGGTGCAAATCCTTGTGGACCACGGCGACGAGGTGATTTTGCCGGTACCGTATTGGGTGAGCTTCAAGGACATCATTCAGTACGCGGGCGGGAAGGTTGTGTTCCTCGAGACGAGCGAAGCGGAGAGCTTTCGCATCACGGCCGACGCGATTGAAAAGGCGATTACGCCGAAGACCAAGGCGATCATTCTGAATTCGCCGTCGAACCCGGCGGGGAGCGTGGTGAGCGCGGCGGACCTGGAGCGGATTGTGCACCTGGCTCACGACCGCGGCATCTACCTGCTGCTGGACGAGTGCTATGTGTATCTGAACTACGAGGGCAAGCCGGTTTCGGCGGGATCGTTCACCTGGGCCAAGGAGCACATGGTGGTGCTCGGGTCGCTCTCGAAGACGTACGCAATGACGGGCTGGCGGGCGGGATTTGCGTTGGCCCCGAAGGCGATTGTGGCCAACCTGAGCAAACTCCAGTCGCAGCAGACGTCGAATGCAACCAGCATTGTGCAGAAGGCGGCAATCGCGGCGCTGAGCGGCTCGCAGGAGTGCGTGTGCAATTTCAGGGCGGAGTTTATTGAGTTGCGCGACCACATGCTCAAGAGGCTTGCCGAAATCCCTGGAGTGACCTGCACCAAGCCGGAGGGCGCGTTTTACGTGTACCCGAATATCGGCGCGTTTGTGGGCAAGGGTGGGATTCGCACGGCAACGGAGCTGGCGACGCGGCTGCTGCACGAGGCGCACGTGGTGACGGTGCCAGGCGAGGCGTTTGGAACGAGCGAGCACATTCGGCTCTCGTACCCGGTGACCAAGGCGAACATCGACGAAGGCACGCGCCGGATGGGCGAATTTCTGGGGCGGCTCAGCTAAAAACTCCTGATGCGACGGCGCTAATGGGACGGACAGGGCACGTCCGCGAGAAAAAGTATCGGTGGTCACTGTGCAAACGTGGTGTCTGTCGCGTAGGATGTGACTTCAATGCCGAAGTTAATCGATTTTCGTCCTGTTATTCTTGCCGGGGGCAGCGGTACTCGCTTCTGGCCTCGTTCGCGCCGCGCGCGCGCCAAGCAGGTATTGGCGCTGGATGGCGAGCGCTCCATGATTCAGCAGACCGTTGAGCGGCTGAAACCGCTGGCAGGTCTGGAAAATACCTGGATCATTACCAACGAATACCTGGCGCACGAGATTGCCGACCAGTTGCCGGGGTTGCCGGCTGGGCAGATTGTGCAGGAGCCGGTGGCGCGCAATACTGCGCCGGCCTGTGGGCTGGCTGCGTTCCTGATCGAGCGAGATAATCCGGACGCGGTACTGGGGGTGTTCCCGTCGGACCACGTGATTGCCGATGAGCCGCGCTTTTTGAAGGCGCTGCAAAAAGGGATTGCCCTGGCCGCGACGGGCGACAACATGGTGGTGCTGGGCATTGAGCCCACGCGCGCCGAGACCGGCTACGGATATATCGAGACCGGCGACCTTACCAGGGATGGATCGGCGCTGCATGTGAGGCGATTTACCGAGAAGCCGAACCAGAATCGGGCGGAGGAGTTTGTGTCCGCCGGAAATTACTACTGGAATTCGGGGATATTTCTGTGGTCGGCGCGGACGCTGGCGAATGCGGTGCGCGAGCATCTGCCGGAGACGGCTCCGCTGCTGGAGAGTATTGCTGCGGCTTATGGAACGCCGCAGTTCGAAGAGGTTTTTCACAAGCTTTATCCCAAGTGTGAAAACATTTCCGTGGACTATGCGGTGCTGGAGCCTCGATCGGCAAAGGGCGAGCACCTGTCGGATCTTTATTGCCTTTCGGCTGAGTTCAGCTGGAACGACCTGGGGTCGTGGGCGTCGCTCTATGAGTACCAGTTGGAAACGCGGCTGCGCGGGGACGGCGAGGGAAATGTGTCAGACACAGAGGGGCACATGGCGATTGACGCGGCGAACAATTACGTCTTCAGCCCACGGAAATTTGTGGCGTTGGTGGGCGTGGAGAACCTGGTGATTGTGGATACCGAAGACGCGCTGCTGATTGCGCACCGGGACCACTCGCAGGACGTGGGAAAGATTGTGAAGGAGTTGGGGATCTCCGGGCGGACACAGCTGATCTAGCTGTTTGCGAGCAGTTGTGGCTTGTTTTGCTAAGCCATTGGACTGGCAGCGGGCAGGTCGTCCTCGCGCAATACGGAATGTGTTGGGTCGCGTGGGTCCACGTGCACAAGCACTTGCCGGCCCTTCAGCGCGCCAGTCCACGCCGTGGCCTCACTCTCCGTCGAAAACATCCGGGAATACTCGCCCATCTGCAAATCGGGGTTGCGGTAGAAGTAGGTCAGGGTGCCCAAATAGCCTATGATCCGCTCGCCATACCGACCGTTCTCTGTTTGCACAACAGAGCTCACTACATCGACTGACGCTGTGACTCTCGCCCAGTCTCGTCCGCGAATTCCGTCGAGCCACTGAATGAAAAACCTCTTGTAACGCCCGATCAATCCGGCGATCACACTGGTCGCAGCAATGAAGAGGATCAGCAAGTCGACGAACGGACTTGCGTTCCCTTTAAGCAGAATCGCTATTGCTGTGAACGTTTGGTGCATTGTCTCGCCTCAGAAGGATTTCACCCATTCTCCCATGGAAGCAGAAACCTCTGCGAGTCGATAAGCCGCGCTGGGAAGACGGTGCTTTAATCGCCTCTTCTGGTTGGTCGATGGGCTCTGCCAGCCTGTATTCTTATACGTAATCATTGTGCAAGGAGCGCACCGTACGATGTCCCATCTACAAATCAAGTTTGGCACCGACGGTTGGCGGGGACTGATCGCCGATGATTTCACGTTTGCCAATGTGCGCATCGTTGCCGAGGCAGTGGCCGCGTATGTACATGCCAAGGAGAATCCGGCCAAGGGACTCTGCATCGGCTACGACACGCGCTTTGGTTCGAAGGCGTTTGCGCAGACATGCGCCGAGGTTGTGGCGGCTACCGGAATTCCGGTGCTGCTGGCCGACAACATTACGCCGACCCCGGCGCTGAGCTATGGAGTGCGGGAGCGGAGCGCGGCCGGCGGCATCATGATTACTTCGTCGCACAATCCGGCGCAGTGGAACGGCGTGAAGTACAAGGCGTGGTACGGAGGATCGGGCAAGCCTTCGATTATTGCGGACATTGAAAGTTTTCTGGGGAAGCCGGTCGGGCGCTCCGCGCAACCGGCGGCGATTCGCGAAGTGGACTTCCTTCCGAGCTACCTGAAAGCGATCGAGGGCTTTGCGGATCTGGAGTTGATTGCAGAGGCTGGGGTGGAGGGGCTGAGCGTTGCCATCGATTCAATGTATGGCGCGGGAGGGACGATTCTCTCGGAGATCTTCAGCCGGCTTGGCGTGCGGCATGTGCAGATTCGCGCTAACGCCGATCCGCTGTTTCCGGGCATCAATCCGGAACCGATTGAGCCACACATTCGTGCGCTGGGCGAGGCGACGGTCGCGAACAAGTGCGATGCGGGGCTGTGCACGGATGGGGATGCGGACCGCATCGGCGCAACCGACGAGCACGGGAACTTTGTCGATCCACACAAGATTTTTTCAGTGCTGCTGAGCTGGGTGTTGCGGCGCAAGAAATGGCCAGGGGCGGTGACGCGGGCCTTCAACACGACGAAAATGCTGGACCGGATTTGTCAGAAGCATGGGCGCGAACTGATCGAGCATGGAATCGGGTTCAAGTATGTCTGCGACCTGATGCTGGAGCGGGAGATCCTGATTGGCGGCGAGGAGTCGGGCGGGATCGGCTTTCAGCGGCACCTGCCGGAGCGGGATGGGCTGCTGAACGCGCTGCTGCTGGCCAACGTGATGGCGGAAGAGGGCAAGACGCTGGGCATGCTGGTGGCCGATTTGCAGGCCGAATATGGCGAGCACCAGTATGGGCGCATTGACCTGCACATCTCCGACGAGGTCAAGAACGGGGCGATTGAACGCGCACGGGCGCTCAAGCCGGGAGACCCGGTGTTTGCGGACATGCCGATTTATTGCCAGGAGAATCTGGACGGGGTGAAGTTTTATCTCGACAATCCGGAGGCCTCGACCAAGCCGAAGGCCGCGGAGACGTGGCTGCTGCTGCGGGCGAGCGGGACGGAGCCGCTGATGCGCATCTACACCGAGTCGTGTTCGAAGGAGTCGGTGGAGAAGTTGCTGGAGTCGGCGCGGCGGTTTGCGCTGGGTGGGTGAGGCAGTTGTTAGTTGTAAGTTTTTAGTTGTAAGTTTTTAGTTGTAAGTTATCAGTTGTAAGTTTTTAGTTATTAGTTATTAGTTCCGGACTGCTGAAGAGGCGGAGAAGGCCGTTTGAAGAAGAGGCCCGCGGCTAAAGCCACATTGAATCGATGAGCTTGATTCGGGAGGCTGAAGCCTCCCGCTCCCTCCGACGGACAACGTGCCGGGTTTTTCCTCATTCTGAAGCTAAGCGCTATGAGTTGTTAGCTGCATTCAGGAGATCGTTCAGTTCTGCCATTACTTGAAATGCGTCGGCGACGTAGACTACGTCGGCTTTGCCGCGCGTCCAACCGCAATTGGGGTCAAAGCTGATGGCACGGCGCTCGGAGATGAAACGCCAGCCGACTACATGAGGCTCCTCGCCGTAGCAGCAGGTGGAGAGGCCCTTGCGGTGGCGCGGGGTTGCGCCGGTCTGGCCGATTTGGTTCAAGTGAGAGAGGAAAGGAAGCACCTGCTGGTTTTCTCCGGACCCCTGATTGTCACCCTTCTGATCGACCAGCGATTTGCTGCTGCCCAGCGACGCGCCCGAGACCCCGAGAAAATCGAGAATCAGATGAGCGGCTTCGCTGGCATGAGCTTGTCCGTCGGGTTGTTTTTTGGTCCAACCGGCCCCGGCGACGAAAAGCAGTTTTGCATTGGGGCGGATGGTGTCCCCGCTGAGCGTTGGGCTGCGAACGCCGGTGACGGTGGTGCGCTGGACGGTCAGTTCTACGGCGATATGAGTCACTTCGGCTGCGGCTTCGCCGGGTTTTGTTTCGTAGGCCGCGTGCGTGCCGGGATCGAGGAGCAGGAACCAGGGGCGCGCGTCACGGCTCAGGATTGCCTCGACGCGCTGGCGATAGAACCAGCGGCTGGCTTCGATGGTGGCCTCACCAGTGATGGCGGTGATGTGGGTATCGATGACTCCGCCGAGGCGGTATGCGACGGCCGCGGCTACACGGGCAAAGCGGGCGCACTCCGGGGCGATGACGATGGTGGGCTGGGCGGCGCGGCAGAGCGCTTCGCAGGCGGCTGCATCGCTTGAATACCTGGACTGGGTGAAGGGCTCGCCGGACACAAGCAAGAGGCGCGCTCCGGTTTGCGACAGAGTTTGGGCCGCGGCTGTGGCGGCTGTCGCATTGCTGCCGATGAGGCCGATGGTGAGCGGGGTGGCCAACCGCGTTGCGAGATTCACGGCGGCTGTCACGGCTTCAAGCGACGTTTTGGCGATCGCTGCGCCGCTTTCATCCAGATGGGTGAGTACCAGAATCGATTCCATACGCCTATTCCTCCCGCATCCATGCCAACAGCTCATCCGCAATTGCTTTTGCAGGCTGGTCTTTGACGACGCGCGTGGTGCGTTGTGTTTTTGGCAGGTTGACGGAGAGATAGCGCAATCCGGTGGCAGCGAGATCGGCGCGTTTAGCTTTTTGCAGGGCGGGAAGAATGCCGCGCATGTTGGCCATTCCGACCTGGGGATTGTTGCGCGGTTCGGCAAGGTTTCCTGTAGCCCAACCCAGCACGGCGGGCGTTCCGGCACAAACTGAGACCTGGTGCTTTCCGCCTTCGATTCGCTCCAGCACTTCTAACGAGCCATCGTCACGGAATTCAATTTGGTCGACGCCCTGGAACTGATCGGCGATGCCAAGGCGCTCGCCCACCAACTGGAGGGTGACGCCGGCGCCTCGGGTGGCAGACTCCCACCCGCCAAAGAGGAGCAGGCGATTGCGGTCGAGGCCCGGCAGCGCGGCAATGGTTTCGGCGAGGGCGGCGGCAGTGGCGTGGGCATCGGTGAATCCGCCAATCGGGGCATCGATTGCTACGAACTCGAAGCTGGCTTTTTGGGCTACGGTCATCATGACTTGCTGGAGTTTTGCTTTTGGACCGAGGCTGACTAGCCAGACTTTGCTGCCAGCGTTTTTTGCTGCGAGATTCGCTGCTTCATAGAGTGCGCTTGCGGCCCAGGGGTCCAAGACCGCAGGCAGCGCGTTTTCGTTCTTAATCCCAAGGGTGTCGAGATTATTCAAAGGTTCAAGCGTTTGCAGCGGGTCTGGAACGATTCCCGCGCAGACGACGATTTGTAGAGTGTTCGGCATATTTGCAAATCCCTCAGGGGCTAAAGTGTCTGCGTGAGAGCGCCATTTGCCCTTTTGCTGCGGCGTTCTTGTTTTGAGTTTTCCGCGATTTCGGCGGCGGTTTTTGTTTCAGGCTGTCCTCATGCCATGC
>JBEKET010000069.1:0-30659 GCA_050013695.1 Occallatibacter sp. | reverse complement strand
TTCCCACATTTCCACCGCCGCGACGACCACGAGCAATATATGAAAACATCCCCAAAGGAGACATCTGAAGATGCCCGCATCAAACACCCCCTTCAGGCTCATTCCTGGATTGGAAAAGACTGAATGCCGAGCAGATCTGTATTTCTTCAATACGAGCAATTCGATATGTTCAGCTCTTTCCGGCAGACTGGCGCTTCAACTCTTCGTGGAACGCCTGTTCACTATCGGCGACGAACGACTTGTATCCATTGGGGTCAATGAAGGCGTCGGCCTGGCCGTTCTTGAGCTTCTCGTATTTCTCGATGAGGTCGAAGGAACCGCCGTGCGCGCCGAGAAAAATATCGCAGGGCAAGGATTTGAGCACATGGAAGGAATGCTGATAGTCAGAGGCAATCTGCGGGTACGTTTGATTGCCGACAAGCCTGTATCCGGGATTGACGGTGGTGCTGCCGACGATGACCACATGCAGCGTGCGGCCGCTTTCGACTTCATCCATGGTCCAGGTGGTATCTCCCATGGTGTGGCCGGCGGTCTTGTGCGCGGTAAGGACCGCACCCCCTAGTTCCACTGTTTCACCATCATGAAGAACGTGGTCAACCTTGGTCGGAGTGAAGTACATGGACGAGTCGGCGCTGTAGTGAAAATCATTTCTGCCGCCCGCCTCGACTACCGGCACATCCGCGTCAAGAACCTCGTAGCGTGCGCCGGTCTGCTGCTTGATCTCCGAGCTGCCGCCGCAGTGGTCGTAGTGCGCATGGCTGGTGAGCAGGATCTTCGTGTCGCTGAAACGGAAGCCGAGTGATTCAATGCTGTGGCGGATCAGCGGCACGTTCGCGTCCATGGCGCTGTTGATGAGGATGTTTCCCTTGGGCGTGACGACCAGGTAGGACGCGAGGTCTTTGCTCCCAACGTAATAGAGATTTCCGGCAATGTGAAATGCGGGAAAAGGAGTTATCCATGCCGGTTGAATCTGTGCGTTTGCGTGGACGCCGAGAAAAAGCGCCTTGAGGACCAGCGCATAAATATGCATAGCGCGAAAGTGTTTCACGAAGTTGCTCCGGTGGTTTCGCTTTGCTTGAGCGCCTCGATGGCGCGTTCGAGGTGGACGCCGCGCGAGCCCTTGATGAGCACAACGTCGCCGGGTTGGAGATTCTGGAGCAGCCATCGTCCGGCGGCTGCGGCGTCGGGAAGAAACAGCGAGGCGACGCCACCGGCGCATGCGGCCGCGGCGAGATGTTCGGCGTTGCCATGCACACCGACAACCAGGTCGAGGCCGGCTTCGGCAGCGACGCGTCCGCATGCGGTGTGGAGCTCGGTGCCGTGCTTGCCGAGCTCAAGCATTTCACCGGCGACCAGGATGCGGCGGCGCGCGAGACGTCCGGCCAGGGTGCGAATCATGGAGCGGAGAGCCTCAGGATTTGAGTTGTAGCTGTCGTTGAGAATTGTTGCGCCACGAAGCTCAAGAATCTCGCCGCGCTTGTCTCCCGCTGTGAGGGCCGCGAGCGCTGCGGTGGCCGGTCCGAGCGCGACACCCGCTTCGAGAGCGACGGCGAGACCGGCCATTGCGTTCGACGCGTTGTGCGAACCGAGCAGACGAAGAGTCAGAGTAGCCTTGCGCTCTCCGGCGCGGAATTTGAGGTGCAGGCCAGCCGCATCTTCCGCCCCCTCGAGAACCTGAGGATCGGCGCAGGGGCCGGCGCCGAAATAGACCACGCGGCCGGGAAAGTCGCGGCCGAATTGCGAGACGTACGCGTCGTCGCAATTGAGGAACGCTACGCCGGTGGAGGGCAGCGCGGCAACGAGCTCAAACTTGGCGCGTGCAATGCCGGTTTGGCCATCGGTGAAGTTTTCGATGTGCGCTGTGCCGACGTTGGTGACGACGCCCCAATCGGGCGCGGCGATGCGGGCCAGGGCGGCAATTTCGCCGGCGTGATTCATGCCCATTTCAACGACGGCGTATTCATGGTCGGGTTCAAGACGCAGAAGTTCAAGGGGCAGGCCGAAGCCGTTGTTGAGATTGCCGCGGGACTTGAGCACGTTGAACTTCGCTCCGAGCGCGGCGGCCACGGCTTCCTTGGTAGTGGTTTTGCCGGCCGAGCCGGTGATGGCGACGACGCGGCGCCCCCACTGGCGGCGAACGTGCGTGGCCAGGGCCTGAAGTGCGATCAGCGGGTCTTCCGCAATGAGCAGCGGGACGGCGAGAACGGCATCGGGCAGCGAGGCAACGCGGGCGCGCGAGACGACGGCGGCGATGGCGCCGCGATTCAGTGCCGCGGTCAGGAAATCGTGGCCATCTAGGCGCTCGCCACGCACGGCGAAAAAGAGCTCACCGGCATTGACCGTGCGCGAATCGATGGAATAGCCGCTCACCACAAGCGCGCCCGGATTGGCGATGCCCGCAGGCGCCTCAAGCACCGCGCCCGCGCCGATTGCCGCTTCTGCAAGAGTGAGCTTCACTGTTCTTTAACGTAACCCATATCGCGGAGTGCCGTAAGTGATGTTTCGGTGTCGTCGAAGTGAATGGTGCGATCAGCGAGGATTTGTTCCTTCTCGTGACCTTTGCCGGCGAGCAGAACAACGTCGCCCGGTTTGGCCGCCTGGAGTGCGAGGCGGATAGCCGTCGCGCGATCTTGCTCAATGATGTATTGGACGCCGGTGGACTTCAAACCGGGTTCGATTTCCGCAAGAATTGCGAGCGGATCTTCGGAGCGGGGATTGTCGCTGGTGGCGACGACGTAGTCACTTCCCTTCCCGGCGGCCTGGCCCATCTTGGGGCGCTTGGTGCGGTCGCGGTCACCGCCGCAGCCGAAGAGCGTAATGACGCGGGCTTTGCTCTTTGCGGTCATCTGGCGGGCGAGGGTAGTGAGGTTGATGAGCGCGTCGTCGGTGTGAGCGTAGTCGACGATGACAGTGAAGGGCTGGCCGGCATCGACGGGCTGAAAACGGCCGGGGACGGGCAGGAGATGCGGGACGGAGGCGATGAGCTGATCGAAGGGGACGCCGCGCGCGTGGGCGGCGGTGAAGGCTGCGAGCAGGTTAAGAATGTTGACTTCGCCGGCGAGACGCGACGTGACTTGCGCGGAGCCAGCGGGCGTTTCAAGATTAAGAGCCGCGCCACCGGGAGTGAGCTTGATGTTGACTGCGCGCCAGTCGCCAGCATCGATGCCGTAGGTGCGGACTTCCGCTCCGGCATTGAGGGCTGCGGCGGATAACTGGCGTGCACGAGGGTCGAGCGCGTTGATGACGGCGACGCGCGGCGCGGGATAGATGGTGCCGTCGAAGAGCAGGCGCTTGGCGGCGAAGTAGTTGTCCATGGTTCCGTGATAGTCGAGATGGTCGCGGGTCAGGTTGGTGAAGACGGCGACATCGAAATTGATTCCTGCTGAGCGGCCTTGATCGAGCGCGTGGCTTGAGACTTCAGTGATCAGTTCGGTGGCTCCGCGGGCTACGCCTTCGGCCATAAGTTCAAAAAGATCACGCGACTCGGGCGTGGTGTGGACGGAGGGGCGGACTTCGCCGGCTACGTGATATTCGATGGTGCCGACTAGAACTGATTTGCGCGCGGCTGCGTTGAGCAGAGCTTCTGTCAGGAATGCCGTGGTGGTTTTGCCATTGGTCCCGGTGATGCCGGTGGCGGCGAGGGTGCGCTCGGGGTGGCCGAAGAATGCGGCAGAGGCTTGAGCGAGCGCGCGGCGGCCGTGTTCGACTTGAAGGACGGGCAGGCCGGGCTCGAAGACGAGCAGGTGATCGAACTTGGGGGCGGAGTCAGTGATGATGCCGAGAGCGCCAGACGCAATGGCTTTTTCAACGTAGCGGTTGCCGTCGGTCGATCCGCCTTTCATGGCGACAAAGACAGAGCCGGCGCGGACGCGGCGCGAGTCGTATTCGATGCCGGTGATGGGCGCGGCGGAGTCGCCGGCGGAGTCTACGGCGGTTACTTCTTCAGCAAGATCTTTCCAATTCATCTCATGTTTGATTGTAGTTTGTTGGGGGTGAGCGCAAAGGATTTGCGATAAGATGCGAGCATGGGCGAGGATCGGAAAACCTTATTCGCGCAACTGCAGCGGATCATGCGCAACCTGATCGGCAAGCGGCGCGGACCGGGCGGCGATGAACCCGACGACGATGGGGATGCGCTGGTGGGTGCGCCGATCAGGCCCCGCACGCCCCTGAGATCCGGTGCGGTTGCGCTGGAGGAACCAGACGATTTCGATCGCTGATTCCTTTTGTTAACGCCGCATTTGAAAATGTGCGCCGCGTCAACGCCAGAGTGCAGTGAGACCGCCATCCACGATGAGTGAGTGGCCCACTACGTAGGACGATGCATCGGAACAGAGCCAGAGCACGGCGGATGCGGCTTCGGCTGGATCGCCGATGCGGCCGGCGGCGATCATTGATTTCCAGCGGGCTTGAATGGCTTGCAGGGCTTCGGGGTTGCCACCAGCGGCACGATCCATTGCGCCTTCGAGCATGGGAGTTTGGAAAGCGCCCGCAACCAGAGCATTGACGCGGATTCCCTGCTTTGCATACTCCAAAGCAGCGGACTTGCTGAGGGCGATGACGCCGGCTTTTGCCGCTGCATAAAACGAGGCTCCGGCACATCCGCCAAGCCCATTTCCCGATGACGTGTTCACGATGGCACCGCCGCGTGGCTCCTGTGCGAGCATCTGCCGGATCTGATATTTCATTCCGAGCCAGACGCTTTTGAGGTTGATAGCAATGGATTGATCGAAGTCTTCTTCAGTGAGTTCCGCTGTGAGTCCGAAGGAGCCGCCGGCGTTGGCGGCATTGTTGAAGGCGTAATCGAGGCGGCCGAAGGTCTCGACGGTGCGAGCGACAAGGCGCTCCATGTCGGCGGACTTTGAAACGTCGGTGGGCACGAAGATTGCTTTGCCGCCTGCCGCGGTGATTTCCGCGAGAGCTTCGTTGCCGCGCTGCTCGCCGCGAGCGGCAATTACGACACTGGCTCCCGCCTTGGCAAATGCAAGAGCCGTAGCTTTGCCGATGCCAGAGCTGCCGCCTGTCACCAGGGCTACTTTACCTGCAAATTCGCTCATCGCCACACTCCTGCGTTGATTATCGCTGGAAAGAGCGCTGGGACAGCAAACCGCGCGGTTTCGCATTTTTGAGAATCGACAACGGAGAACGGCGGGCGGATAAATCTACTAGCGACCGCAGCGGACGACGATTTGCGTACCGACTGGGACCATGGTGCCGGCGGCGGGGGCCTGCTCACGGACGGTGCCGTTGCCGGTGATCTGGACTTCAAGGCCGGCAGAGGCGGCTTGCTCAATTACCTTACGGATCGACAGGCCGATCAAGGATGGGACCTGTAGGCGTTTGGCATCATTGACCGTAACCTGGTTGGACGGATTTGGAGTCTGAGGAGTGGGCTGGGACGCCTGCGGATTCACAACGGCGACAGTGTTTCCGGACTTGGCGTCTTTGCCTGGAGCTGGGTTTGCGGCTAGGCTTGAGTTGGCTGATTGCACGGCAGGTTGCGAAGATGATTGCGCGTCGGAGCCAGGCGGGGCGCGCAGCGGATCGTCGCTGGGCAGATCGTTGGCTGCGGCGTAGAGCGCGTTAATGTCGCCGGTGTTCTGCCCACCGTCCTCTTCCGCAATGGTTGCTTCCTTTTTGCCGGTGGACTTCGGGGCACGCACATCGATGTCGTGCGCGACTCCGAGATACTCGAGCACCTGCTGCGCGACTTCCTGAAACACAGGCGCGGAGACGGCCGCTCCGTAGTAGGAAGCGCCCTTGGGGTTGTCGATGATCACGGCAACGGAGATGACCGGATTGTTGATGGGCGCGATACCGGCAAACGATGCTACGTGCATGGTCTTGGAGTAGGTATGCGTTGCCGGATCGATCTTTTGCGCGGTGCCGGTCTTTCCTCCAGAGGAGTAGCCGTTGAGTTGCGCACCCTTGCCGGTGCCGAAGAGGACTACACCCTCCATCATCTTGCGCATCTGGGCCGCAGTGAGTTCAGAGAGCACGCGATGCGCGCCGGGAGGAAGCGGGTTGGGCAGTTCTTCACCGGGCTTGAAGGGAGAAGCCTGGAGCGTCTGCGGTGCGCCGGTCTTTTGCGCGGCTGCGTCGACTTGCGCCGGCATGAGCACGTGGGGCGGCAGATAAACGCCTCCGTTGGCGATGGTTGAAACCATCGACACGAGTTGGAGCGGAGTGACGGCGATCTCCTGGCCGATGGCGATGGATGCATACGACGTTGTGCCCCAACGATTCACGGACCGCAACAGGCCGCGGGTCTCGCCCGGCAGTTCTGTGCCTGTGCGCTGACCAAACCCGAAGTTGCGAATGTATTCGTAGAACTTATCCTGGCCGACCTTCTGCACCAGTTTTACGGCGGCCACATCGCTGGAATGTTCCAGGGCCTCGTGGACCGTGATGACGCCGAAGTGGTCTGCTTTGTCGTCGTGAATAATGCGGCCGGGAAGCTGCATCTGGCCGCCCTGGCAGTCGATCATGTCGTCGGGCGTGACGGCATGCTGATCTAGGGCAGCAGAATAAGTGACCAGCTTGAAAGTCGAACCGGGCTCGTAGACATCGCTGACGGCGTGATCACGCAAGAGCGCCGGCGTGGTGCGGCGGAAGTCATTGGGATTGAAGGTGGGGCGAATGGCAAGTGCGAGAATCTGGCCGGTGTGCACATCCTGCACAACCACCGTGCCATTGGCCGCCTGAGTTCTCGCCATCACGTGATCCAACGCCTGCTCGGCAAGAAACTGGATGTTCTCGTCGATGGTAAGGACGAGATTCTGGCCTGGCTCGGGTTCGTGTTCTGTGGACCCGAGGCGGCGGGCGTGCGCATCAACAGCGGTGAACATACGGCCTGGAACGCCGTGCAACTGCGGCTCGAATTTTTGCTCCAGGCCGCCGAGGCCATTGTCGTCGACGCCGACGTAGCCGAGCACCTGAGCAGCGATCAGGTTGTCAGGATAGAAGCGCTCGAACTCCTTTTGAAAATAGATGCCCTTCATGGGCAGCGCCTTGACGCGCGCGGCAATGTCGGGCGTGACACGGCGCGCGATCCAGGCGAAGCTGTTTCCCTTGTCGAGGCGTGCGGCAATTTGCTGCTCGGAGGTTTGGGCGTCGTCGGGATCGGCGTGGACAATGGCTGCGAGGGCGTGCGCGGCAGCGGGCTGGTCGACGATCTCAGTGGGCACGGCGTAGATGGAGTCGACCTGGACGGTCATGGCCAGTTCGTGGAGATTGCGATCGTAGAGCACGCCGCGGCGGGGAGCCACCTCAAAGGTGCGCTGCTGCTGCTTTTGGGCGCGCTCAACGAATTCCTGATGACGGACGATCTGGAGCCAGAAGAGGCGGCCGGCAATGGCGCATGCCCAGACGAGAAAAAACAGGCAGATCAGCCAGAAGCGCGTCCGCTTGAGGGGCGGGACGCGCGGCACATTCGATCCGTTGCGGTTGTATCGAAGATTTGCCTGCATGGCGGTTGAAATTCAGCCTCTAGCTTCTAGCCTCTAGCTTCTAGCTCTCTGCTGTTGGCTATTGGCTCGTAGGTTTCGGCGGTATGGGCTCCTCCGGTTTACGGTTTGATGCTTGCTTCAAGAGACCGCTCAGGTTGACGGACAAAATTAAATCGCGCAGAGCTGGAAGCTGACGGCTAGAAGCTGGAAGCTGCTCTTGGCGGCGTGACCTGGGCCATGGCGGGAGCGCCGACTTCGGGACGGGCGTTGGGATGAATTACCTGGCCCGGCTGCGGCTCGGCGAGACCCAACTGGCGAGCCATGGTGTCGATGCGGCCGGGCTGGGTGAGCTGCGCTTCAGCCAGGCGCAACTGGCGATTTTCTTCGCGCAACTGGTCGCGCATCTGCTTTTCAGACTCGACCCGATAGCCGCCTTCGATGGCGCTGAAATGCTGCAATCCATAGATCATGACCAGGGTGAAGAGCACGCAGATGGCAGCGCAGAAGATGCGCATCTCGCGCGTGCGAACCGGGTCAGGCGCCTTGACCAGGCGGGAATTGTCAATGTTGCGGGGGAAGTAGAACTCCGGCGTGCGCACACCGCGGCGGCGCAAAGCCTGCTGGGCCCACAGTTCGGCGTTGCGCTCTTCAACCCGCGCACTCCAGCTGCGACCGGCTTCGAAGTAGGTTGTGGTCATTGCCGCCATGATTGCTCCTTGCGTCGCAGGAAGAACAGCTTCTAGCTTCTAGCTTGTTACTCCCCGAATTTCGACTTCGTCCTGCCTTAAGATCCTTTGATTGCTTACCCCGAAAACCTTGCGGCCCAAACACCGAGCTAATAGCTAGAAGCTAGAGGCTGTCTTTCTCTCCGCCGCTCGCATTTTTGCGCTGCGGGAGCGGGGGTTGCGTTCAATCTCTTCTTCGCCGGCGATTACCGGCTTCTTGGTTAGAATTTCCCAGATTCCCTTCTGCGCGCCTTCTCGCAGACTGTCTTTTGCGATGCGATCTTCCAACGAGTGAAAGCTGATGACAACCAGGCGTCCGGAGGGCTTAAGCAACTGAGGTGCGACCTGCAGCAGATCCCGAATCTCATCGAGTTCACGATTGACGACGATACGGATGGCTTGAAAGGTCCTGGTCGCCGGATGAATGCGCTCCTGTTTCATTGCCCCTTTCATTGTCGGAGCGGCTGAGGCAACAATCCGGGCAAGTTGCCCCGTGGTTGTCACCGGCCGCCCCCGAACAATGGCTCTGGCGATTCTCCGCGACCTCCTTTCGTCTCCGTACTCGTAAATGAGGTCTGCAAGCTCGCGCTCGTCAGCCTCATTTACCACTTGTGCGGCGGTGCGGCCCTGACTCGTGTCCATCCTCATGTCCAAGGGCCCGTCCGCCTGAAAACTGAATCCTCTTTGCGCCTCATCGAATTGCATGCTGCTGACGCCGAAGTCCGCCAACAGGCCGTCGAGCGATGCAGGCTGCACGTGCTTTGCTACGTTGCTGAATGCCTCGCCCACCAATGTGATGCGAGGCGCCTCGCTGCCCATTTCGTTCAACACCCGGGCCAGCCGGACCTTGGAAAGACTCATCGCCTGGGGATCACGGTCGAAGGCAATCAGATGGCCCTGGGACCCGAGCTTGCGAAGAATGCCTTCGGAGTGACCTGCCAGACCGAGCGTGCAGTCAAGGTAGGTTCCATCTGCGCGTACGCGGAGGAAGTCAATCGCTGGTTGAAAAAGAACACTCGCATGGCGCTCGCCGGGCTGGGTCATGCGCTCCCCCTGAGGGGTATTTGCCTCAACTTTTTGGGCTGAGAATCGCGGCCAGGGCCTTGCGATCCTCCGCCGTCAATTCCAGTTCAGGAAGCTTCTTTTCGAAGGCCTCCCGGTTGTTTATTTCGAGGTAAAGCAGCTTGCCGAAAACGGTGACTTCGGCGTCCAATTTGGCCGAGTCACGCAGAATCTGGGGAAGAAGAAGTCGGGCCTGGTTATCGATTTCAACCTGCTGGCCGTAGTAACTGGTCAGATTGAGGTATTTCTGTACGGCGTCGTTCAGGGTGCTGAATTCGATCAGTTGCCGTTCCCGCTTTTCCCATTCCTGGAGAGGCCAGACCTCGGCGCTCTTTCCATCCGCGCTGGTGATGTAGAAATGGGAGATGCTGGCGGAGTCCGTCTGCAGTTTGAAAGCAGCAGGCAGCTTGAGCCTTCCCTTTTCGTCGATCTTCGCCGGATGGTTTCCGCGAAACATTGCACTTCCCTTTTGTTGTGCCGGCCAGATTCGTTTTGAGTTTGTGGTCGGGTTTCAGTTTTTTTGTCTTGCGAGTATCTTGGCTGGTTCTCCGGCCGGTTTTGGGCCTAGAATCTGTTTGAGGGAGGAGAAATCGGGGTAAACTTACTTTGAAATCAGCCGATTTACTCCCTTACGCTCCAATTTTGACCACCGACTAGGTCGATAGTACCCCTGTTTGGCGATCGCGCCAAACAAAAAATGGACTAAAAGGTGGATTGGCGGAGGGCGAATGTGGAAATTTCGCCTAATAGATTAGAAAAATCTAATACCACAAGATGTAGTGTTTATTCCTTTGGTTCTGGCGCTGGACAGGGCGGTCGTGGCGTGATAGGAGAAGAAAAAGCGAATATTTAGCGAGTTGCCTGTAAGACATCCGTAAGACAAGGCTTGCCTGGTCATTTCCAGCTGGTGCAACAAGCTCGCCGATCGTGCCGCGCAATAGCTCATGGTTCATTCTCAGTCAACTTGGCTGGTGCGTTGCGGCGGTGCCTTCCGCGCTCAATCACAATCTTTAACAGATAAAAGAAGACCATTGTGTTGACCACCAACAGGCCGCCTCTGACCCAGGTCAGCCTGCGAAATACTTCAAATACCTCCCAGGGAAGGAACGACGCAGTAATGATCAGGGTGAGGTACTCGGCCCAGGTCTTTTCAAGATACAGGCCAGTGCCTTCAATGAGGTCGAGGGCCGCATAGATGAAGACCACGGCGCCGATTCGCCGCAGGATCTTGTCGTCAATGAGCTCCGATTTTTCAAGGATGAAGTTGACGAAGCGCTGCTCGGGGTTGAAGCGCAGATGTTCGACGAACCGGGTGAGCATGTCGCCGACGTCCTTGTGGAGCAGGCGGAGCGCGCCAACCCCGACGGCGATAAACAGCAGGGCCTGCGCCAGTTTGAAAGCTGCAATGAGGATCAGCCAGCGATTGTGATGTTTCGGTGGCGTCGACGGCTTCGTTGGAGAATCGACCATGGTCTCCCAGGAGAATACGTTTGGAACGGTGCGCTTGTTCTTACGTTAAACGATGAGGGGAGGTCTTGCTCAGAATGCCATTCGAATGACCCCTCTTGGGAACTTCTGGGTTTGTGGTGTCCGATCCCGCGGGCAGCTTTTCAAGGGGGTGTGCGTAGGGCCGGAAGCGACTGGCGGACACTGCTGATATCGGCATGAGTGGGGTGCCGTTGAAGCCATTTGGCTGGATTATTCTTTCCATTCTGTCATTTTTTCCAATTGAGCAGGGCGTCGCGATCGAGCACGTTGCCGTCCATGACGATGCTCGAGATGCGGCGCACATTCCAGATATTCTGGGTGGGATCGGCATCGAGGACGAGGATATCGGCGCGGCGGCCGGGCGCGATGAGTCCAAGCTCATTCCAGCCGAACTGGAGTTCGTAGTTGTTGGTGGCGGCGGCCAGCGCCTCGCGCGGAGAGAGGCCCAGGCGGACCAGCATTTCCAACTCGATGTGCAGGGAGATGCCGGCCATGGTTCCCATGACCGATGCGCCTGAAGCCGCCAGGTAGTGCGGGTAGGCGGAGAAGATGGATTCGTTGATGTTCCAGAGCCGGAGCGCGGCCTGGTCGGCTTTTTTGCGGGGGCTTTCTTCCAACCAGCGCTGTGTACCTGCGGGCAGGTGGCGCGACCAGCCTGGGAGGGGGTAGAGCAGTTCTCCCGTGGCGCGGTCGGCGGGCCAGTACATATGGGCGGGGTCGAGCAGTCGGGCAGCCGGCTCTTTCCACAGGTTGCGATGATCGGGCAACTGAAGGAAATAGACGCTGAAGGTAGGCATGAGCGCGGCATGATGCGCGGCGATAAAGCCGGCGTAGGATCGCACGTGCGGATCAGTGGGCGGGAGCCGCTCGGAGTAGTCGTAGGCGGTGGATGCGGATGGTCCCTCGGGATTGTCGACGAGCGGGCGCTGCAGTTCGTCAGGAATCACGCCAAGTTCGTAGCGGCCCATGTGGAGCAACACGTCGACGCCGGCCTCAATGCCGACGCTGTAGGGCGTAGCAACGAACTGGCCGTAGGTGACGAGGCCCGCCTGGTGGGCGTGGGCAATGATCCATTGGGTGTTGGCGGCAGTCAGATCCTGTCCTAACAGGAGCACGCGGGTTCCCAGGCGAGCGGTGTCATTCAACTGGCGAACGGTATCCTCTGGATTCAGTTCGACTGGATGTGCGCCTTCGCGGAGTTTGAGAGCCCATTCGGGGTGCTTGGCGAGGAGGCTCCAGTTGTCAGTGGTTCCAACGGAATCGACCAGGTAAAGATGCGGACTGGGATTGGCGGAGAAATCGATGGAACCGTGGTGGTAGTCGTTGCGGGCGACGACGGTGGTGACGCCCATATAGAGATTGGCGTTGGCCTGTCCCTGGGAGTTCATGCCGGCAAAGCCGTCGACGAGGCCGGGAATGAGGAATTTGCCAGTGCAGTCCACAACGCGAGCGCCTTTGGGGATGGATACCGCTCCGCTGGAGCCTACGTCAGTGATGCGGCCGTCACGGACGATCACGACGGCATTGGGAAGGTCTCTTGCGGAATGGCCCCAGTCGGTGACGTCGACCAGTGTGCCGCCAGCGAGAACGAGCGGAACTGAGGCGGCAGGAACCTTGGGAAGCGCACTGGACTGCGCCTGCGACCAGGCCAGGCCGCAGGCTACTGTCGCAATTCCGATCCCCGCCAGGACATTACGGAAAAGTCGCATAAGAAAATGGTTCTTGGGAGGATTTTCGCACAGCGGATTGGGGAGAACGATCAATTAACTTGCTCCGCTTTCACGATACGGATAAGACTGCGTGGAGCCGTTCTTTTGGTTGCGCATGGAACGCCGCCGCTGTGCCATCCACATTGAAGCCACACGATCATGCTGCTGCGCCAGAGATTCCAGGGACACCGCTAGCTTGCCACCAGCGTTGGGCGCATGCGGCGCACCAGCAGCGGCAGCACCTGGGCGAGCGCTTCGTCTACGGAGACGCCGTGCTTTGCGCGGAGGTCGTCAACTTTGCCGTGCTCGATAAAGCGGTCGGGCCAGCCGATGCGAACGACGGGAACGGCGCTTCCCAAGTCTCTGAGAGCCTCAATCACGGCGGAACCAAAGCCGCCCATCTTCACATGATCCTCGAAGGTGACGAAAGCGGTAACGCGGCGCGCGTAAAGCTCGAGCATTTCGCGATCGATAGGCTTGACGAAGCGGGGATTGATCACTGCTGCAGAGTAGCCATCGCGCTCCAGGCGCACTGCAAGTTCTTTGGCCAGGGCGGTCATGGGGCCGAGTCCGAGAATGGCCACATCGGAGCCGTCCTGGAGCACCTCTGCCTTGCCCAATGGAACAATCTGCGGTTCCGGCTTGCGAGCCACGCCGGAAATGACGCCGCGCGGGTAGCGAATGGCGCAAGGGCCCGGAAGCTGAACGGCAGTAGCCAGCATGTCGGCAAGTTCGTCCTCGTCTTTGGGGGCCATCAGCGTGATCTCAGGAATGCCACGGAGGTAGGCGATGTCGAACAGACCGTGATGGGTGGGACCGTCGTCGCCGGAAAGACCCGCGCGATCCATGCAGAAGACCACGGGCAGCTTTTGCAGGCAAACGTCGTGGACGATGGGATCGAATGCGCGCTGGAGGAATGTGGAGTAGATGGCGCAGACCGGACGGTATCCCTGTGTGGCCATACCCGCTGCGAAGACGACAGCATGCTCCTCGGCGATGCCTACGTCGAAGTAGCGGCGGGGGTGGTGGGGCCGGAAGAGGTCGAGGCCGGTGCCGTTGGGCATGGCCGCGGTAATGGCGACGATTTTCGGATCGTCATTGGCCAGGTTGACCAGGGTGTTTGCAAAAACCTCGGCGTAGGTAAGCTGGCCTGCCGGCTTGGTCTTGCCGGTCTCGGGGTCGTAGGGTCCGAGGCCGTGGAATTTCTTTTGCCCATCGAGCGCGGGTTGGAAGCCGCGGCCCTTTTGCGTGAGCACGTGGAGCAGCACGGGGTGGTCAGCGCTCTTGAGGAACTTGAAAGTCTCCACCAGCAAGGGCAGATTGTGGCCGTCGATGGGGCCAAAGTACTGGAGGCCGAATTCTTCAAATAGAACCGAGGGCCAGAGCAAGCTTTTGGCTGCTTCTTCAGCGCGGCGGGCAACAGTGAGGGCGGTCTTGCCGCCAAAGCGCTCGAGGATGCGATGGGCCTGGTCGTGAAGATTCTTGTAATGCTCGTTGGTGACGATTCTGTGGAAGTAGCGGGCGATAGCGCCGACGTTGCGGTCAATGGACCACTCGTTGTCATTGAGGACAACGATCAATCGCTTGGTCTGGTCAGCGATATTGTTCAGCGCTTCAAAGGAGATGCCGTTGGTGAAGGCAGCGTCACCGGCTACGGCGATGACGTGCTCGCTGCCGCCAGAGAGATCGCGGGCTACTGCCATGCCAAGCGCAGCTGAGAGCGCTGTGCCGGCGTGGCCTGCACCATAACAATCGTGCTCGCTCTCGGTGCGCAGCATGAAGCCGTTGAGGCCGCCGGGCTGGCGCAGGGTTTCAAAGCGGTCGAGCCGCCCGGTGAGGATTTTGTGGATGTAGGCCTGGTGGCTGACGTCGAAGAGGAGTTTGTCCTGGGGAGTGTCGAAGACCGCGTGAAGGGCCAGGGTCAGCTCGACAACGCCGAGGTTGGGGCCGAGGTGGCCACCGGTTTTCGAAAGGGTCTGAATCAGGAATTCGCGAATCTCTTCGGCCAGTTCGGCCATCTCAGCAAAACTCAGGCGCTTGAGGTCGGCCGGTGAATGGATGGACTCCAGCAGTACTCCCATGAACATCCTTCTCCCGGGAATTGCCGGGTTCTCCCAAGACGCGCGAGTGAAACTGGGCTAAACTGGCCGCCGCACCCAGCGCGAACGAATCACCCCTAAGTATACCAACTCCGAGCTTTGCCGGACGCTGAATCTTTTGATGCAAATACCGCACTAAAGTGTCACGGGGCCCCAGCCATCGCCTTGGCTTTATCCGAGATGTAACCCATCTCCGGAAGCATTGAGTTTCTGCGCTGAATCTCAGTGATGCGTCGTGCTGACCATCTAACTGAATGCTTCATAGTTATGCCCGTCGACTCAGGGTAGAGTGTTTTGAGCTGCGACCGGCTGGTTCTCGAGATTCTTGCAGAAGGTGTTGATTGGCACGGGTTTGCCAAACAACCAGCCCTGTGCGTATTGAACGCCGCGCTTTTCAAGGAAGATTGCCTGCACCTCGGTTTCAACGCCTTCGGCAACTATGTGCAGCTTGAGCGAGCGGGCCATTTCGATGATGTGCTGCACAACCTGGCTGGTTGCGCCGTCGGTTCCGATTGTTTCTACAAAGGCCTTGTCGATCTTGAGAGTGTCGAGGCTTAGCGACTGCAGGCAGGCAAGGCTTGAGTAGCCTGTTCCGAAATCATCGATTGCCACGCTGAAGCCATTTTCGCGAAGGGTTCCGATGAGCCTGGCCGTTTCGGGTCCTTGCAAAAAGGCGCGCTCCGTGGCTTCGATCTCAACGTTGTGCGCTCGCACTCCGCTGGATACGAGCATCTGGTCGAGCAACTGGTGCGTGTGTCCCGAGCGCAGGTCGGCAGCCGACATGTTGATGGCGACCTCAAAATCAGGGTTGAATTCGAGAAACCGAGGGAGGTCCCGCGTAACAATGTTGATTACCTGCTCGGTGATCAGGTGGATGAGGCCGCGTTCCTCAGCCAGCGGGATAAAGTGATCGGGCCGTACAATTGCAACTTTGCTCTTCCAGCGGACCAGGGCCTCGGCGCCGATCACGCGCCGCGACTCCAACTCCACAATTGGCTGATATTCCACGTAGAAGTTCTTGTTTTTGGCCGCGCGCTTCACCATCGAAGGGAACGAGGACCTTATGCCGCTGATATAGTTCACGGCCCAGGCAAGCAACAGTCCACAGAGAAGGCCGATTGGGGTGAAATACACGGCGACACGTTTTACGCGAGAAAAAATATAGTGCTCGGGAATAGCAATGACCACTGCCAGGTCCAATTGGGCCGATCGGGCAGCGATCACCAGGTAGCCGTTGTCCAGGAAGGTTCCTTCGCTCCCTTTCGGTCTTGGTTGGAGCCACTTTGGGGGGAAATTCTGGCCAACTGCAGAGATAAACTGACGATTTGGATTTGAGGGAACAAAAACGGCGAGTTCCACATCCGGTCCCTCGGTCGGCGTATCGGTGACCAAGGTGGGGTCGATGATTATCGCGACGCCATTTTTCGAGAGCACGTTGAGAGGATGGGTGTCGCCCGGAATCAATTGCAAGCCGAGTCGCTCCTCAACTCCGCGGTCTGTGGTCAACGATGGCGGGCCCAAGGGTATCTGATGGCCGAAGTCGAGCGATGCGCAGGTGAGGGTGTTGCCCGATACGCGACCGACCGCCTGCACGTAGCTTGATCCGAGATCGAGATTGCGCATTACCTCAAGGTCGCCTGGCGAGCACGGCGCGAAGCCGTCCGCATTGAGCTTCCGGATTGCCGTGCCAAACTGGGAGGCAGTCTCCTGCGTGCGCCTTTGAACATCGTGGGCGTAGCTCAGCCCCAGCGCTCTCTCGGTCGACACGCTCTCATTCCAGGCAAGCTGGACCGAAGCCCAGATCGGAATGACCACAGCGGCAGTCCCGATGGCAAATGCAATTGCGACCCTTGTTGGCTTGGGCACTGGGGGCCTCGACCACGAAATCGTGCGTAAACCAGACTTTGGCGATTAATCATACACCGCAGGAATAATGGTTGTGCTGGTTAGATTGCATCGGCCAAGCGGGAATACATTTACACACATGATCACGCTGCAATGCGCTGCCGATGGATTCCTTCTTGAGGCCGAGGGATTTTGGCTTGGTTTCTGAATGGCGAGTGTTGCCCGCCGGCAAGTCGACAAAAGCGACCCATCCTCTGGGCGGAAGAAACGCGATAATATTCCGAAATATGGGGTGAAGACTATCCGATTCGCAGCGCGAAGACTTCTACGATCTCCGGCTTTCACCCTCGGGGTGACGGTTCTGCTGGCGTGGGGCATCGGCTCAGGCACCGCGCTACTGAGCCTGGTGGATGCCGTTACCTTTCGTTCGCTGGAGGTGCAGCACCCCGAGGAACTGGTGCGCGTCGTCCAGCACAATCCAGCGCTTCGAACCTGGACGTCCTTTCCGAGTGCGTTTTTCGAGGCCCTGCAGGCACGGAATGAAGGCTTTTCAGCGATTGCGGGAGAAACGGAAACCCAAGCCATCCTCAGTGAGCCAGCGCCTGCTGAGGAGATCCACGCCTCCTATGTAACGGGGCAGTTCTTCTCTCTGCTCGGCGTGCCCGCTCTTTATGGAAGGGTGCTTGCGCCGAGCGACGATCGCGATGCGGTTGGTACTCCGCCCGCTGTTATCAGTTATGCATTCTGGAACACCCGGTTCCATCACGACCCGCGCGTTCTCGGTCAATCCTTTGTCTTCGACAACCACCCTTTTGTGATCGTGGGTGTCATGCCGCGCTCGTTCCACGGATTCTCAGCCGACACCACATCCGACGTCTGCGTTCCCTCGCACGCATACGGATTAGTGCACCCGAAGGATAGCCAGGCCGAACCTTACTGGCTCTCGATCATGGCGCGACTGGGGCCGGGGGTAACGCGTTCGGCGGCGGAAGCATCCACGCAGGCGATTTGGCAACAAGCAATCACGCAGTATTGGGCAGGTCGGCTTCCAGGGGACGGGCAATCGGCGCGCGACGGTCTCGCCGAGGACCTTCGCCTCGGCGTTCAGTTGGAGAGCGAGGAGCGGGGCAACTCGGTGCTGCGCGAGCGGTACGGGTCGGGGTGGGTGCTGCTGGGCGCGTCGGCCCTGGTGCTTGAAGTTCTGCTCTGCGCCAACCTGGCGACCATTGTCCTGTCGCGCAATGCGGCGAACACCAATGAAATCGCGGTGCGATTGGCGCTGGGGGCATCACGAGGGCAGGTGCTGCGATTGCTGCTCTTCGAGAGCGCGCTGTTGGCGGTCATGGGAACCGCCGCGGGCATCCTTGGTGGGTATCTGCTTATCCCGCTGCTGGTGCATGTGCTGCCGCCAGTGCGCAATGTCGGAACGGATCTTCTCACCACCGCTCTCGTAGTTGGGCGCGATTCGCGGCCGCTGGTGATTGGCCTGCTGCTGGGGTTGGGATCATTTCTTGGCTTCGGTTGCGTCCCCGCCTGGATTGCGTCGCGCATGCAGGTGAGAGAAGGGTTGCAGTCGGGCCGCGTTTCGCGCAGACTCGGCACGCAACGCCGGCTGTTACTGGTGCAGGTTGCCCTCTGCACAGTGCTGCTGGCCTGCGCAAGTCTTCTGGCGCGTTCCCTGGTTCATCTGCGCGGCGCTGATCCGGGATTCGTTCCCGAGCGCCTGGTCAGCTTCACCTTCAACCCAGGTTTGCGCGGCTATACGGGCGATCAGGCCAGCCGGCTCCACGAGCGATTGACGGTGGGGGTGCAGGCGCTTCCGGGAGTTGAGTCGGTTGCGACAGCTCGATTTCCGCTAATGCGGGGAACAGGAATCAAAGTCGTGTTCGCTCCACAAGGGGTCACGATACCGGCGAATGCGCCATTGAATGTCACCCTGGATTCGGTATCCGACAACTTCTTTGCCACCATGGGAATGAAGATTCTCGACGGGCGTAATCTGACGCAGGGCGTGGAGCATGGGCAGAATCGGGAGCATGGACCCGGAAACGTGGCATATGTCGTGGTAAACCAGGCTTTGGCTCGCTTATTTTTCCCAGGGGTCAGCCCGTTGGGTCGGCGCTTTGGTTCCCGTGGATCCCAAGACGAATATGAAGTGGTGGGCGTGGTCAGCGATGCGAAGTTTCGTTCCCTGCGCGAGACGCCCCCGCCGACCGTGTATGAGGACGCGAGCCACCTCGCCCAGATGAGCCGGGTTTTGTACGTGCGCACCGCGATGCCGGCGGAGACGGTGATCGAGCCGGTGCTGAAGATCTTCGCGGCGCTCGACCCGACCCTGCCGGTCACCGACGTGGCCACCATGGAAGAAGAGCTCGACGCTACGACCGCGGGCGAGCGCTTCAATGCTCGCATCGCCTCGGCTTTCGCGTTGTTTGCGGCAATCCTCGCGGGCCTCGGCATCTACGGATTGATGGCCCTGGTGGTCACGCAGCGCCGTCGCGAGCTGGCCATTTACCTGGCCGTTGGAGCGTCGCGCCTTCGGGTTGTCGCCCTGGTCTCACGGCAATTCGTCCTTGCGGTGGCGGGCGGGATCGTCGCTGGCTTGATTGTTGCTTGGTTTGTGGCTCCATTGCTACGCAGCATGCTCTACGATATTTCGCCGAACGACCCAGCGTCTCTGATCACCCCGCTGTGCGCGGTCGCCTTCATCGCGTTGCTGGGATCGCTTGGTCCCTTGCTTCGAACGGTGGACATCGAACCCGCGGCGGCACTGCGCCAGGTTGAATGACCCGTCAGTCGCACTCGCGCGTGTCGCCGCCTGCCGAACGGGTGCAGGGTGTTGGAGCACCAAACAGAAAAAGCTTCAAAAAGCTTAGGTGCTGGGGTGGTTGCCTTCGTAGGTTCAGAGCGTCAGAATAGGGCATGACTCCCAAGGGTTCTTCCTTCCTATGAAAAAGCGCGGGTATGCATCCAGCTTACGGTGGCTCGTTTTCGCATTCGGGCTGGCGACAGGGACGGCCTGGGCAGCGTGGGGACAAGTTCAGCCAGGTGCTGCTGACGTTGCGGCGACGCCGGCTGGCGCGCCAGTTACGGTTACGGGTGTGGTTCTGAATGCGGCAACCGGCGAGCCGCTGCGGCGAGCACTGGTAAAGGTCTTCGGCGGACCGGAGCGGGGAGCCCTCACCGATGGAGAGGGGCGCTTTGAGATCCACGGCGTCCCGCCAGGCGTTCGGAATTTCCAAGTACTCAAGCCAGGATTCCGGGAAGAGATGGAATCCGAGACTGCTGGCGTCAGTGAACACTCGGTGAGCGTGGAAAGTGGCATGCCAAGCCTCAGCTTCTCTATAACTCCGGAAAATGCCATCTCCGGCCATGTCACTCTCTCCACCGGCGCGCCCGCCCTGGGGATAGAACTCAGGCTGGTGCGCCAGATCATTGTGGATGGCCGACCCGCCTGGGAGATGGGAGAGCAGCGCATGACTACACCGGATGGATATTTTCGGTTCGCCGGGCTGGCTGACGGCACTTATCTGCTGTGGACAAAACCTGAATTTGACAGCAGTCACGCCACGGAGCCGAGATGCAACGCGGACTCCCCAGCGGAAATCACCGGGTATGCATCTGAGTTTTATGGCGGCGCGCCTGAGTTGTCAGGCGCGGCTCGCATCGTCATCGCCGGTGGCCAGACGGCAGAAGTGAACCTGGCGCTGAACCAGACGTCATTTCACATGGTGCAGGTCAGCTTGCCTCGAGCGCCGGATGGAGCGAGCTGGGAGTTTACGCAAACGCTGGTCGACCACAGCGGGCAGGAACTCGATTATCCGATTCACCGGGAAAAGGATCACTCCCTTTGCGTTTATCTGCCAGACGGCAGTTACACGCTGCTGGCGCGGGCGTCGATTGAAGGAGACGAGGAATCACCGGCTCCCGGCAAGCAAAAGGGCCCAAAGGATTTACTGGGCCTGATTGAGTTCAGTGTGGATGGGCGACCTACCCAAGTTTTAAAAGTGGCTTTGACGCAGGCCCCTTCGTCGACCGTTCACCTGCACTATGAACCGGCTCCCCCTGCGGCGATCAAAGCGAGCAATCAAACCGATGAACGCGAAGAAGAGCGGGGAGACGCGGAGCCGTTGCAAATCTCGCTGGTTCGAGCCGATGTGATTGCCCAGAGAGGAACCACCCAGGTGCAAGGAACCCAGACCGGTGAAAGCACCTATGAATTGGCAGCCGCGCCGCCCGGACCTTACTGGATCCAGGCATCCGCGGATCGAACCGGAGTATGCGCAGGGGCAGTAACCGCGGGCGGACAGAACCTTGCGCGAACCCCGTGGGTAGCAGGGCCGTCCGGCGAGGGCATGCCAATTGAAGTGGTTCTGCGTACGGATTGCGGAAAGCTTACAGTGCAGATGCCTGGGACTCTTTCGGCCAGCGATGCGGGAGAAGGTTCAAACCTGCATGTGTATGTCGTTCCGGAATTCGATTCGATCGAGGGCGTCTATCAAAATGAGGTTCGACAATTCGGTGAGCACACTGCGACATTCGAGGACATGGTTCCGGGGGCGTATCGCGTATTCGCATTCCGGACGGCGCGGTCGATTGAATTCCGAAACCCCGCTGCCCTGAGCCGGTTGGGGCCGGGACAAAGAGTCGCGATTGAGCCGGGTGGCAGCGCAAATCTGGTACTTGAGGGAGTCTCGCGGTGAAAACGGTGAGGAGTTTGCGCGGAATCTGTGGGTACTGTGAGGCAACATTGTGCAATTGGACTGCAGCAGGTGTTTTGATTTTGGGTTTGGCTGCCTTGGCAATGGTTGCGCGCGGTCAACAAACCCCTCGACCGGCGGCAAGTCCAAAGCCCGCAGCGAAAATGTACCGAATCGCCGGTACGGTGACCAATTCCATTACGGGGGAAGCAATCTCCGGAGCGACACTCACATTGCTTGCCGGACAACCACGACAGATGATTCAGACAACTGCGAGCGACGCGGACGGCCACTTTGCGCTTGAGCCTGTGGTTGCAGCCAAATACACTCTTGTCGGCACACGCCGCGGGTACCTGAGTGCGAGCTTCGATCAACACGAGCAATTCGGCTCGGCGATTGTGACTGGTGAAGATCAGGATACGGAACACATTCCATTTCGACTCGATCCCGAAGCGATGATTCGTGGCATTGTGACCGACGATGCCGGCGAACCCGTGTCACAGGCCAACGTCCTGATCATGCGCAGGACGAAGAACGGCGGCCTTGGAGAACACCTGGTCAAAGAGATTTCGGGAGTCACGGATGATACCGGGCTTTTCGAAGTCTGGAACGCACGTCCAGGTACCTACTTCCTGGCGGTGATGGCACATCCCTGGTATGCCATGCACCCATTTCTGACAGATCCGGATGAGGCTGCAAACGAACAGGTGCGCGAAGATGTTGCCGCGCTCGATGTCGCGTACCCGGTCACTTACTTCTCCGGTTCCACGGAGGAAGCCGATGCCGCGCCGATTTTAATTGCAAGTGGAGATCGCGCACAGGCTGATGTGACGCTCCATGCCGTCCCTGCCGTACACCTGACGATTCACTCGGCGCAGGACAACACAGGACAGCAGAAGTTCAGCCGCGCCCCTGTGGTTCATCAGATGATTTTCGGCAATCAGGATTTTCCCAGTTTCACTCGAGGGCGACAGGGACCTGAAGGAGGAGTTCCAGCTGAATTCGTGGATGCCGTTGCACCTGGGCATTATTCCGTGTCGCAGCTGGATCCGCCGCGCGTGGTGGACATCGATGCAACAGGAAGCGCGGACATTGATCTCTCAACGGGAACCCGAGTGGCGAGCGTAGAAATCAAGGTGCGGATGGCGGACGGGTCCGCGCTCCCGAAGGCTCTGGAATTAAATCTGATATCGGACAATGCCGTATTGCGCCATCTGGCGGCTCGCACGTTTGTAGATGGGAAGGCGCGCTTCGATGAGGTGACGCCTGGCAAGTGGTTTGTTGCTGCCGAAAGCGAAGGTCTGGCGCTGGCTGCGGTCTCGATTCAGTCCCATGACGAGTCGAGGACAGACGGGAGAATTGTGGTTAAGGACCAACCGCTCTCGGTCACAATGGCGCTTGCAGAAGGCAAGGTCAACATTGAGGGATTCGCAAAAAAGAACGGGAAAGGCGAGCCCGGCGTGATGGTCATTCTGGTAACGAGTGATCCAGAGGGCAACCCGGATCTTTTCCGGCGAGATCAGTCTGACTCCGACGGAAGCTTCCTGTTGAAAGGCGTTTTGCCGGGGGAGTACAAGATTCTGGCAATTGAAGACGGCTGGGACCTGGATTGGGCACGGTCAGAAGTATTCTCCCGGTATCTCCAGGGGGGGACTGCGGTCACTGTGACGGGAAGCTCCGCTGCGTCGATCCGACTAAATACGCCGGTCACGGTTCAGGTTCGCTGAGGGGTTGGGTGGTTTGCCTCTCCTGTCCCATCGTCGGCTTCTCGCGGAATCAATTTTGCTGCGTGCCGGCGATGTAGGATGGCGTTGAAGAGTTTGCCGGGAGGACGGGAAAATGCGCGCGAGTTTTAGGACGATTGTAATGGGACTGGTGATGGCCGGGCTGGGTGCGGCGGCGGCCGCGAACGGACAGTTGCCGGAGCCGGGGAGCATGCCGGCTAATGTCCCAAATCCACTGACCGACGTTACTGTAAAGCCGGGCAAGATACTGCTCTACGACCTGGAAGCGCGTTTTGCCAAAGACGTGGCGGAACGGGGCGGAGCGGCTTTTGCGGACTGGTTTGCGGAAGATGGGGTGGAGTTAAGCAACGGCGAAGCGCCAGTGGTCGGCAAGGTAGCCATTGTGAAATCGGCCAACTGGTCGCCAAAGCAATACCAACTCACCTGGACGCCAACGGACGCGGTAATGGGGCCGTCCGGTGACATGGGATATACGTGGGGTCATTATGAAGGCCACAGCAAAGACGCCAACGGAAACCCGGTGACTACGAGCGGACGCTATATGTCGATTTGGCGGAAGCAGCCGGATGGGAACTGGAAGGTGGTTCTGGACGCCGGGAGCAACGAGCCGGTAAGCGGCGGCGACTGCTGCAAGCTGCCGTAGGGACCGAGCGAGCAACACGTTGAAAGATGCAACATGCAACACATGCCAGTTTGTCAGGATTACTTTGAAAATGGTTCCCGGTGGTCACAAAACTATGTATTCAGCGACCTAGATAGAGACAAGCGGAAATCCGGTGTGATGTACGTTACTTCGTTCGAGGCCCGCTACAAGGGATACTCTTGTCCTATAGGGTTACCAAAATGGTGCCTTTAGTTACATGAATGGGTTACTTGGGTTGTATCGGATTTTGCCCATAACTCCCATTTAAGTGTCAGAGTCAACCGAATTCTATTGGCCGATACTGTATTTTGGGTGTCTTTCCGGATGGGGTCATCGAGTACACAAGTCGGGGAGCGCCATGAACCACCTTTGCGGCTGGGATACGACCTCTTCGACCGCGAACCGGACGCCGCGCTGGATGAACTGACCAGCCTGGCCGCTGTTCTCTGCGGCGCGGATTACGCTTACACCGGCTGGATGGATGCGAAACGCATGTGGTTCAAATCGCAATATGGGTTCAAAGCGCCGGATCAACCGCGCACGCTAACTCCCTGTCAGCACGTGGTGCAGAAGGGCGAAGCGATGATCATTCAGGACGCCAGCCAGGATAAGCGATTTCCCGCGGAAGGAATTCCTCTGCTGGGAGCGCGGCCATGCCGCTCTTATGCAGGAACGCCGTTGGTGACCAACTCACGGCAGGTGGTGGGGACGCTGGCGATTCTGTCCCGCGAGCCGGGGAAATTCAGCGCGGAGCACCTTACGATTTTGGAGATTCTGGCGCGCCAGGTGGTTACGCGGCTGGAGCTTTACCGCGCCATGCGGT
Organism: Occallatibacter sp.; assembly: GCA_050013695.1. GTDB lineage: Bacteria > Acidobacteriota > Terriglobia > Terriglobales > Acidobacteriaceae > Telmatobacter. The sequence continues at coordinate 6,372 of JBEKET010000069.1, read as the reverse complement.
TGCAGGAGCTGGCGCAGCGGACTCTGCAGCGGACGGAGCGGGCTTTGGCCACCGAACGATGCTTTGTGGCAGGCACGCTGGACTCGATTCCCTTCCTGGCCGCGTTGCTGAATACCGATGGCCGGATGGTTCGACTGAATTACCCGTGCATGCAGTTGACCGGGCTGACTCAGTTCGATGCTGTCGGGCTTCCTTTTATCGAAAAGGTTCTTGAGCTTTCTGATAGGAGATGGGCGGAGGAAAAGCTGCACGAGGCTTCTTCCGGACAGGTTTCAGGTCCACATGAGACGGACTGGCGGACGCATGGGGGCAGAAGCAGGCGTGTGAGCTGGACGCTGCGGCCTTTGTCGGGGCCGACGGGCGACGTGCAATACCTGATTGTGAGCGGGCAGGACGTGACTGAGCAGCGCGAGGCGGAACTGGCGCTACTCTCAAGTGAAACGCGCTATCAGCAGGTGGTGGAAAACAGCCTTGGCTTTCTGTTTACGTGCTCGCTGGAGGGACGGCTGACTTCATTGAATGCCTATACAGCCGAGACGCTTGGCTATCGAGCCGAAGCGCTGACCGGGCGAGCAATCTCGGAACTGCTGGATGAGCCGGGTGCGGCGGCGTTTGATGATTGCCTGAGGACGCTGGAAACCAAGGAAGAGTGGCAGGGCTCACTGCGTCTGCGGCGCGGCGACGGCACGTATCGGCGGATAGCCTTTCGGAGCCGCCGAATGGAGTTGCCGGGCGAGCAACCATTCGTGCTCAACCACGGCATCGACGTGACTGAACAGCATGAGGCCGAAGAAGCACTGCACCTGGCCACGCGTCAGCGCGAGCTGATTCTGGAATCGGTGGGCGACGGCATCTACGGGATTGACCTGGTGGGACGGCTCACGTTCATCAACCAGGCCGCGGCGAAGGCAGTGGGGTATAGCACCGAAGAGCTGACTGGCCGCGATGTGCACGAGGTGATTTATCACAGTCACGCGGACGGCACACCCTACTCCAAGGGGAGCAGCCCGATCCTGCAGGCCATGCACCGTTGCGAAACCGTACGCATGCGGGACGAAGTTTTCTGGCGGCAGGACGGCTCATCGTTTCCAGTGGATTACAGCGCCAGCCCGCTGCTTGAGGAAGGCAAAATCTCAGGCATGGTGGTTGCGTTCCAGGACATTTCAGAGCGGCGACGGCTGGAGCGGATGAAGGACGAGTTCATCTCGACGGTGGGTCATGAGTTACGCACGCCGCTCACCTCGCTGCGCGCCTCGATGGGGTTGATCTCCTCCGGTTCGCTGGACAAGAGGCCGGAGAAGAGGAAGCAGATGGTGGAGATGGCCATCGGGAACTGCGACCGGCTGGTGCGGCTGGTGAACGACATTCTGGATTTCGACAGCGTAGAGAAGGGGCGTCTGCCGCTGGACCGACGACCGGTGGAGGCGGGCAACCTATTGCAGTGGGCCGCCGACGCTGCGCAGGCCACTGCAACCGCGGCGCAGATCAAGATTCAAATCGACGCTGCGCCGGTGAAGGTGCTTGCGGACGACGCGCGCGTCTTGCAGGTGCTTAATGAATTAATCACAAATGCCATCAAATTTTCCGCGGCGAAGACAACGATCCGGCTGGCGGCGCAGCCCGTCGATGACAGCGAAGTGTGTTTCACCGTTGAAGACCAGGGGCGCGGCATTGTTCCGGAAAAGCTGGAGAAGATTTTTGAGCGGTTCCAGCAGGGCGACGCCTCTGACACGCGCGCACGGGGTGGGACGGGGCTGGGGCTGGCACTTTGCCGCAGCATGATTGAGCAGCACGGCGGAAAAATCTGGGCGGAGAGCGAAGGCCAGGGAAGCAGATTCCTGTTTACGCTGCCGGTGGCGAGTTAGAACTTTTTCTGGTTAACTGCCCCCTACATGAACTCTTGTGCTGTCCTACCCATTGTGCAAAGAACGCAATATGGATGGGCGGGCTCTTTCGTAAGATCAGAAAAGATCTGCGATGGGTGGGAATGTCAGCAGCAGGCTCAGGCCGAGCAATACAAATGCGATCATGGTGGTGCGCGGGGTAACTGTCTTTTTTCGCCAACGAGCTTCCAGAATTCCCCAGGTCAAGAGCCAGATGACAATTGCGAGAGTAGTGACACCGGAGAGTGGGCCTGTGGGCTTGTAGAAGATCAGCCAGGCTTTCACAAGAGCCGACTTGTCGCCTGCGATGGCCAGCACTGCGAGAATGAATGCGCCCATGCCAGCAGCGAGAATCGCCGCGGCGCCGGAGCCGTTGGGCATGACTTGATTGAATGATGAGGCTGCTTGAGGTGACGAAGTCATTGCTCGCCTCCGTGGCTGATTTGAATCGTGGGCCCGCCTTGAACCGGCGCGTACTTGTTGATCATGGCGCCGAAAAAGCCAGCAACGCCCGCCGCAAGAAACGAAGCCAGCGCAAACATAAGTACGGCTGTGCGAAGCTGTCTGTGATTTCTGAGTTCGCGGCCATAGCGGATGAAGACGGACGCGGCCATGGTGATGGAGATGGGAACGAGCCAGGCCACGTGCTCCTTCCATTCCATCCCCAGCGAATGCCAACCACTGGTGGTGGGGCTGGACATCAACAGGCGCTGTGGAAACATCGACAGGTCGGCCGTTCCCGGGGGAGGAGTAGCGCGGTACCAAGGGTAGACAACATAGGTGCCGATGAGAACCGCGCCCCAGGCGAACACAACCATCGTCAGGAGGTAAATCTTGAGAAAGCGTTCCTGGCTGGGAGTAACTTCAGACCGGGTTGAACTGGTGATGCGATAGAGTTCGACCAGCGCGCCGGAACATGCGAGCAGGTAGAGCGCTCCAAACCCCATTCCGTGAATCAGCGTCCAGAGGCTGCGCGTCGTGATTTCCATTGCGTCGATCTCCACTCAAGGCCGGCTAGTCGGACCCTCTGGTTATCTTGAGCCATTGCTCGTCATCGGCCCTTGCAACCATACGTTTTGGGCGGTGGTCTTTTTGTCGTCTTTGCCCCAGGTCCAATACATGCCGAGGTAGGCGTAGTTCTCTGTCTGGCCGGCGACGGAGTGGCCATAGCAGAACAGGAACTGCTCGCCCTCATGATGCTTGAAGTGGTAGTACCCTCCCACATCGATCATCATGGAGCGCCCAGTTTGCGCCGCGGCAAAACCTTCACGCCCGTGGGCGAATAGTTCAGCGCCCAACTCGAGCCGCTCGTTGAGTTCTTTCTTTACCAACCATCCGGTGTATGGAAAATCGCGATAGTATGTTTGCGGAACCACCTGGTAGCCAACGCCGCCGTCGAAGAGCCACTTGCCGGAGTTCTTCTGGAGCCACACGGGGAGTTTGTACCAGACTTTTCCGACGCCGAGACCTTTGGTGTAACTCCCGGTCTGCATTTCAAACATGGTGAAGGTGCCGATTTGCGGGAAGTGCGGGGTCTCTTTGATGATGGCGAGTTTCACGCCCAATTCCACGTCATTGAGGCCAAACGCGCTGGGTCCTGTGCCGCCGGGCAGGTATACGGGATTGTTCGACGGGAAGACGCCGCCGAAGGGAAGTATTGCGTGGAGCTGCACCCGTGGAATGGCGCCCCAGTTGAACTCGAAGGCCGGGCCGGTCGAGTCGATTTCCGCGGGCGTGCCGTCGACTCCGCCAAAGATATAGAACTCGTAGTGGTGAAGGTCGACGGGAACCGGGTCATCGGTCTGATAGGGAGGCCCCTGTGCCCACAGGCGATGAGCGGCGAGCAGCAACAGGAGAAGAAACGCGAACTTTGCGCATTGGCCGTTGGAGCTCATTGACCCACCAATAAGTTCAAGAAGATCATCGTGTCCCCTTGAAGCAAATGACCGCTTGGGACAGCTTATATCGAAATTCGATAACATCCAATCAGAATTTTGCGCCGGCGGCGTATTATTGACCTCGTGTTAAGGGAACAACGAGAACTCTTTTCCGGGCTGATACGGATTCACATCCTGGTGCATGCTTCTCACGAGCCAATTTTTGGGCTGGCCATGATGGAGGAGCTGAAGCACCACGGCTATCGTATTGGTCCAGGAACTCTCTACCCGCTGTTGCATGGCCTGGAACGCGGCGGCCTGTTGAAGTCCGTGCTCAAGAAGGTTGATGGGCGCAAGCGGCGGGTTTACAGGATCACGGCCGTGGGCAGAAACGCGCTGGAGAGAGCCAAAGAAAAAGTCGACGAGCTGCACCATGAGCTTCACGAGGAACCTCCGCGGAGAGTCTCTTCCCTTCCCGCTTCGCGGCATTGAATCGGAGGCCGCCCGGCCTTGTATCGCGAGAGAGGGCGCGCCGTGAGACAATGCCCTCGGCGGCTGTTCCCTCCCCAAAACTCATGCCGCCGGATGAAACCACTCATGGCATTGACCACGCGCATTCAGGACTTGCTTTTCGGCAGGCCGCTGGCCACCAGCGAGGAACGCGCCGAGCATATCGGCCCCATCTCCGGCATCCCGGTCTTCGGCCTCGACGCGCTGAGCTCCGCCGCATACGGCCCCGAGGCGGCGCTGACGCTGCTGATTCCGCTGGGACTGCTGGGCGTGCAGTACATTGTACCGGTGAGCGCTGCGATCGTGATTCTGCTGACGATCGTCTACTTCAGCTACCGGCAGACAATCGACGCCTATCCGCATGGGGGTGGCTCGTACACAGTGGCGTCGCAGAACCTGGGCGAGGGCGCAGGGTTGCTGGCCGCGGGCGCGCTGATGATCGACTACGTGCTGACCGCGGCGGTGGGCGTCTCGGCAGGCGTGGGTGCGTTGATCTCCGCCGTTCCCCAGCTGCAGCCGCACACGCTGCAATTGTGCCTTGGCGTGTTGCTGATTTTGACGATTGTGAACATGCGGGGCGTGCACGATACCGGCGTTGTGTTCATGATTCCCACTTACCTGTTTACTGCAACGCTGCTGATTGTGATTCTCTGGGGCGGATGGCAGGTGTTTCACACTGGAGGCCATCCTCATCCGGTAACGGCTCTGCCTGCGATTCCGCCCGCTACAGCGATGGTCGGCGCATGGTTGCTGCTGAAGGTTTTTTCATCGGGATGCACGGCGATGACCGGCGTGGAGGCGGTGAGCAACGGGGTGATGGCCTTCCGCGACGACACGCGCAAGAATGCCAAGATCACGCTGACCATCATCATAGTGCTGCTGGCGATTTTGTTGGCGGGAATTGCGCTGTTGTGCCGCTCTTACGGAATTGGCGCGACCGACCCGAACGGACCGGGATACGAAAGCGTGCTGTCAATGCTGACGCGCGCGGTGATGGGGCGCGGCTGGTTTTACTACGTCACCATCGGCTCGGTGCTGCTGGTGCTGGCTCTGTCGGCCAACACGGCGTTCGCTGATTTTCCGCGGTTGACGCGCGCGATTGCGCTGGATGACTACATGCCGCACGTCTTTCTGCTGCGTGGGCGGCGGCTGCTTTACTCGTGGGGCATCTATGTACTGGTTGCGCTGACGGCGGTGCTGCTGATTATCTTTGGCGGCGTGACGGACAGGTTGATTCCGCTTTACGCCATCGGCGCGTTCATGGCTTTTACGCTTTCGCAGGCCGGCATGGTGATGCACTGGAAGCGTAAGGGCGGCGCGCCGATGCGGATGTTCGTGAACGGGCTGGGCGCATTCGCCACTGGGCTGACCGCTGTTGTGGTGCTGGTGGCCAAGTTTGTCGAGGGCGCATGGATTACCGCGCTGCTGATTATCGTGATGGTGGTGGTGATGCGCGCCGTTAAGAAACATTATGAGCGCGTGGACAAGGATGTTGCGCTGGACCGGCCCATTGTGCCGGCTGAAGTGACGGAACCGATCGTGGTGGTGCCCATCGACCGCTGGAGCCGGATTACGGAAAAGGCGCTGAGCTTCGCGCTGGGCATGTCGAACGATATTCGCTGCCTGCATGTGCAGACGGTTGAAGAGCCGGACCAGATTTGTGTGGACTGGGAGAAAAACGTGGCTGAGCCGCTGCGCGCGGCGGGCAAGTGCGTGCCGAAGCTGGAGATTTTGCAATCGCCTTACCGTTACGTGCTGGGGCCGGTGGTGGATTACATTTTGAATGCGGAGAAGCAGAGCAGCTTCCACAAGATCTGCGTGCTGGTGCCGGAGCTGGTGGTGCGGCATTGGTGGGAGAACCTGCTGCACAACCGGCGCGCGGACCTGCTGAAGGTGATCCTGTTGATGCGTGGCAACCGGCGCATTATTGTGATCAACATTCCGTGGTATCTGGAGCGGGATTAGGTTCCCATGAGCGTACCTCAGGGGCTAAAGTGTCCGCGTGAGAACTACACAAGGTACTTGTAATTCACATGCGGGTTGGGCGACAAGAGAAGCATGTCGCGATTCAAGGTTTACAGCCCGGATCAGGCTTATTTGCT
>JBEKET010000068.1:0-31484 GCA_050013695.1 Occallatibacter sp. | reverse complement strand
AACTTCTCTGCTCCAAGCACGCTGATCATCCATCCTCAGCTTGCCCGCTCGGACTCCTTCAGGCTCATCTTGAGTTGGAATCAACTTCCTCGCTCAGGCTCATCTTGCGTTGGACAAGAGTACAAATTGCCATTTGCCATTCACTGAGCGATACTGTGTGAGGTTGGCTTCGCGGCCAACGGATTTCCTGTCGATTCCTTGCGGGAGTAGTTCAGTGGCAGAACGTCAGCTTCCCAAGCTGAATGTCGCCGGTTCGATCCCGGTCTCCCGCTCCAATAAAATGAACAATTTACAGCCAAAAATCGGCCCGCAGGGGGCTGGCAATCGTTGTCATCCTTGGCGCAATGCTTACTTGCTTGGCTCGGGTAGAACTTCAATTGCATTGATGAGCGGATAGTTGATGACGGGCGAGAAATTGAGTTCTATCTTACCCAGCGCAGTCGCTTGAACATTATCAAATGTCTTCACGACGGCGCTTGAGCCCGCTTCATTGAAGATGTCGAAATTCTTGAGAATTGCAACCCCGTTGCACCAAACGTCGAAGACCCGGCTCCCAGAACCTCCGATGCCGACATTCTCTTTGCCAAACCATGGTTCCTGGAAATATAGCCGTACACGGTACTTTTCAAGAGGAACAACCGGGAGGATATACCGGAAGTTTCCCACTCGATGGGAACCGTATAGACCCTTTTGCTCGTCCTTCACCACCTTTGCGCTCTGGCCGGGACGGCCGCCGATAAAATAGCGATCAGGGAGCCAGACATTCCCTCCTGGATCTTTGTAGGGTGTCGATCCAGCGACAATTCTGATGGGCAACGGTGCCTCGGAGGCTGCGGGAAGTATCTCCACAGCTTTCATCGCAGAGATTTCGCTGACGAAGTCAATGTGAATGGTGCCATCGTTCTCGGGGCGAACGCCGCGCAGAACCTTGGTATCGGCGATGTAATCGCCACCTGCATCGTCCACAACATCCAGGGAGATGTTGTCGCCGCCATTCACAGAAAACACAGACCGGTTTGTGGCCTCGGGCAGGTCGGAAACCTCCGCAAAAAGCAGATGCACTTCATAGATTCCAGGATCGACGGGAAACACGCAATGAGCGTGGCCGCGAATCCCGCCAAGAAAAATGGCCGGGTCTTCCGTGGCTGCAATCCTTTGGCTCGATTCGGAAAGGCTGTCGCCACCCGTGCAGTAGTTTCCTGACGCCCAGGTATTTCCCGCGTGATCGACGTACGGCTCTCGGCCTTTGCCCAATAGGACGCGCACGGGATGTCCCTTTACTACGCTGCTCGTCTTAAAGTTTGGAGTTTCGCTCAGGGTCGAATGCGCTCTGGTGTGGATCACCTCAAGCAGAACTCCTCCGGCCAGCACAAGGAGCGCCAGTGCAAGCCCGGGTATCAGCCACTTCCGGCGCGCGGAGCCAGGCTCAACGACGGTTTCCTCCGCGGATGACGAAACCGGAATTGTGCCATCGGCGCCGGCGGCAATCTCTTCCTCCTTATGGACGAAGGAGGGCGCATATTGCCCGGCTGGAATATGGATCTGGACGGGGCGTGAGGCTCCTGGGCCGAAATAGATTTCCTGGAGGCGTTTGCGCAATTGATGGACGGTAACTCTGACGATTGTGTCGATCTGAGGGTCGAAATCGGTCCTGCGTCCTAGAGCATCCACGGCGAGCGCATGTTCGGTGATCTGACCAGCCTGACCCTCGAAGTGCTTCTCACAGATGAACTTCAACACTTGGGCAAGGTTATGGGAGCGGCCCAATACTCCGGAATTCAATAACCAATCGAGCTCTTGATGCTCTCTCTCGCTCGCGTTTCGATCAGTTGCCATCGATCAGGCGACTCCGCCTCTGTGTCGAGGTGATTTTACACGAACGTCACAACACTGATACTCAGACAACCCCGCACCTCTGTCATTCACGGGCCTTAATTCTTTCCCAACATATATTTAACGCGAATTATTAACAACGTTAACGTGGCGGGCGGGCACGGTCCCCGAAACGATTTACTACACCTTTTACCGATTCTGCGCGAGCTGGTGGCTCTATTCACAATTCCGATCACACAGATTTCACTTTGAAATCACAAGACAGCGAAAAAACGAGTGGGTATTGTTGCACCCGTCAATCTGACTCAATTTCTCACCTCGCCGGAATCTTCGGCCAGTGTTGGTAATTGGTGCTGGGGATCCAGACGTGGGATGAGCAAGAGGACCGATCTTCAGATGACCGCAGATCAAGAAGGAATCAAGGAGCAACACATGAACGCAATTTCTCGGAGGCAGTCGATTATGGCATTTGTGAGTCAAAGACCGAAACTGTTCCTTCAATTGGCAGGCATCGTTCTGCTGCTCGGGCTGGCATTCTTGCCTTCATCGGCGCAGCAAACTACCGGGTCCATTGCTGGAACCGTGAAGGATCAACAGGGTGCGGTGGTCAACACGGCTACCGTGAAGGCGACCAATCTGGATACCGGGTTTTCGCGGTCGGCGCCGGTAAACGGCTATGGAGAGTACCGCATCGACTACCTTCCGGTCGGCAGGTACAAAGTCGAAGCGCAGGCGGCCGGCTTCGCACGCTTTGTGCAAGAGAATATCGCCCTCGACGTGGACCAGACGTTGACGATTGAAATCAAACTCACCATCGGTACACAGTCTCAGACCGTCACGGTCACCGAGGCTCCCCCCCAGGTCAACACAAGCGACGCGGTATTGGGCCGCACCATTGAGCCGGATGAGATCCTCGGCCTGCCCCTGGTCAATCGCAACGCCTACGCCGAACTCTCGCTCACACCCGGAGTGATGGCCAATAGCATGAGCCCCACCGCGAACCCCAGCGGCACCCCCAATATGACGGTTGGACTGCCGTCCGCGGATGTACAGGTCAACGGCGGGCTCGACTCCGGCAACGGAACCGTCGGATTTTATCTGGATGGCGGCAACAACATTACCGGCATGCGCAACTACGGCAACCCGGCTCCCAACCCCGACGCACTGGATGAGTTCCGCGTCGAGACCAGCGCATTCGAAGCGCAATATGGCGAATTCTCTGGCGCTGTGGTCACGGTGATCACCAAGTCGGGAACCAACAAATTCCATGGCTCACTCTTCGAGTTCAACCGCAATACCGACTTCAATGCCTACCCGTGGAATTCGAAAGTCAAGAATCCTTACCACCGCAACAATTTCGGCGGAACCGTCGGCGGCCCCATCAAGCAGGACAAGGCCTTCTTCTTCTTCAGCTATGCCGGTTTGCGCCAGGTTGCCGGAGCGCCGGTGCAAGGGGGTATCGTGCCCACCGGACCCGAGCGTATGGGCGACTTCACCGCCGATACGCTCACCAGCCCTATCTACATGCCGGGGACCAAGAAAACTACCCTCGCGAATGGAGCAAACGCGGGCCCTGGCTGCCAGCCGGCCGCCATATCCGCTGCCACTGCAGGGTATTGCATTCCGACCGGCTCCCTGGATCTGACCGCCGCAAATTTTCTGAACGTCAAAAACACAATCGGTGTTTCCGTCCCATTGCCCACCGGGGCCCAGGTGAAGAACGGCGGCGGAAATTATGTCACCGTCTACGTCACTCCCACAGACTCCGACGAATATCTGGGCAAGTATGACGAGTCCGTCGGCGACAAAGATCACTTTTCGGCGACCTACTTTTTCGTCAAGACCGCGTCAACTCCCGCCGGAAATGGCGGTACCCAAAACATCAATTGGACTGGCGATCAGTCCGCGGCCGCTCAGACGAATGTCAACCTCGCCGACGTTCACACCTTCAGCACCACAACCGCCAATCAAGCCTGGCTCACATTCACGCGGGCAATGGGCGGACGCGTTCTCCTGCCTGTGACCGGCCCGGCCGATCAAACCCTCGGCAGCTTCGGTTCCAACTTCCTCATCCAGGGACCGCCCGCACTGCCCTACTTAAATGTCAGCGGCTTTTTTGGCACGGGAAACCCAAATGCCGGCCCGGTTACCGGTTCCGACAATTACGAGTTACGCGACGTGGTCAGCATAACCAAGGGCAAACACAACCTTTCCGTTGGCGGTGAGTTTGCTCTGGACAAGACCATGTTCCTTGCCAATCTGAACAATTATGGTGACGTTGGTTTCTCGACCTCCGCGCCCACCACCACGGGAAACGCGCTGGCGGACTTTATCACCGGCCAAACCAACTCATTTGAGCAGGACTCGACTTATGTCACGCATCTGAGCACCTGGCATGTCGCGGCGTTTGCGCAGGACAACTACCGCATCACGCCCCATTTCACGGTCAACCTTGGACTGCGGTGGGACATCGATACGCCTCCCGTAGATTCTCATGACAGGACGGCGTCGTTTGTTCCTGGCGACCAATCCACCGTTTCTCCAACCGCGCCGGTCGGCTTGCTGTACCCAGGGGACAAAGGCATCGGTCGCGGCATCATCAGCACGCCGTGGGGCCACATTTCGCCTCGTGTAGGTTTTGCCTGGGACCCGTTTGGGGACGGCAAGACCTCGGTTCGCGCAGCAGCGGGCATCTTCTACGGTTCCTTCAGCGGCAATGAGTGGAACCAGCCCGGCAATGCCACCCCGTTCGCCATCCGCAACAGTTTTGGCGCCACTCCATCTCTCACAAATATGTACGGGAGCACCGCTCAGGGTTACGGTTTCCCCAGCGCCACTCCCGGTGGAGGCATCTTCCCGTATACCTACACGCCGTCGAAACCAATCTTCTATCCGCAGGCCGGCCCTGAAGGCATCAGCCCGAATATGAAGGATTCTTCCATCTACCAGTTCAACCTCAGCGTGCAGCGGCAATTGCCTGGCAGGTTAAGCGCTACGGCTGCTTATGTTGGCACCCTTGGCCGTAACCTGAACACCTTTATCGACGCCAATTACGCGCCTTATTCGACATTGGGGAAGGGTTCGCTCAGCACCTCCGGAACCAACCTGGACACGCGGCGCCAATACGATGCCGGTGTCGCCGGCGCGCCCGGCACCCTGAATGGGCTTACTTACCTGATCGCAGGCCAGACATCGAACTTTAACTCGCTTCAAGTTGCGGCGACCAAAACGATGTCAGGCGGCTTCTCAGTCAGCGGATTCTATGTCTGGAGCCGTGCGCTGGAAAGCTCAAACCCGACAGAGAATGGACAGATGAGCGCGCAGGATTTCGGCGTATTTGGCAAGCCATTCACCTCAACCAACAACAGCCTGGGCGCCCTCGGCGGCGGCCTTGGGGAAGAACGTGGCCCCATGGATCAAAACCACAACAGCAATGCGGCCATCTCCGGCATGTGGCAACTCAACTACTTCCGCGGGTCGAACAGGGTCATGAAGGAAGTGCTCAATGGCTGGCAGATCTCACCGGTTGTCTATCTGATCAGCGGCGCGCCGTTTTCAATGTCCACAGGGTCCGACAAGAGTTTTGACAGTGCAAATGCGAATCGCCCCAACGTTGTTCCAGGCGTTAGCCCTAAACTCGATCCGCACCGCTGCCGTGTATGCGCTGCCAACAGCGAATTGACGGCATGGTTCAACACCGCGGCATTTACAGCAAACGGGCCTGGCCTGGGCATCGGCCCCGGCGGCGCCGACGGCAACTCGGGACGCGACTCCCTGGTCGGACCGGGCCTCAAGGACATGGATGCGGGCCTGTTCCGCAACGTTCAATTCGAGCGTGGAATGGCGTTCCAATTCCGAGCCGAATTCACCAACGTCATGAACTGGGTCAGTCTCAGCAACCCGACATCCACTCTCTCGTCGGGCAACGACGGCAAAATCACCGGTGCGGCGGGTACCCAGCGCGTCATCCAGTTGGGCGGCCGCTTGACCTTCTAACGTAGCTCGAAACGAGTGAAAACACGGCGTGCTCTTCCGAGCAAAATCAGCGCGGAAGAGCACGCCACTGATCAACACGGCTCTACCAAGCCAGGGCCGAACCTACAGGGTGGTCCACAAACTCTGAAGTCTGACCGTTTCATTTTCCAGACATTCCGACATTCTTTTCGCCATCAATACTGCGGGCTCGTTCAAGTTGCCGGAAATCGACCCGGAGATGGTTCGTCCAACAGGTAACAATAACGCCTCGCACGGTCGCATTCAGTCTTTTGCCGACTTCACAGACAAACACCGTCGGCTTTTCCAAATTGAGCTGCGTATTGGATCTAACATGACCATGCATTCGGCTCCCTTTGCAGGGATGGATGCCTCCATCCATCCCTCTTTTTTTTCAAGCCAATCCCGCTAAGGACGTTCGATGAAAGCCTGGCTCTGCATCAGTTTTGCGTTTCTCTCTATCGGTCAAATGTTTCTCTGCGCCCAATCAGCATCAACCGTTTTGGCCGATGTGGATCATCGCGAAAGCATGAGCCTCAACGGCGACTGGCACTTCATCGTCGATCCATACGCGACCGGCCTCTATACGTTCCATCATGAATTGCGCAAGGATGGCTTCTACTTGAATGGCGCAGCCGAGCCGGGAAGCGATCACCTGGTCGAATACGATTTTGCAAAGTCTCCAACTCTGAAGGTACCGGGAGACTGGAATACGCAAAGCGCCCAGCTTTTCTACTACGAAGGCCTGGTCTGGTATCAGCGCTACTTTGACTTTCAGCCCCAGCTCCATCACAGAACGTTTTTGCATATTGGCGCGGCAAACTACAAAGCACTGATCTGGATCAACGGACAACATGTATGCGATCACGAGGGCGGCTTTACTGACTTCGACTGTGAAGCCACTCGTCAGTTGCACGCCGGAAAAAACTTTATCGTGGTTGCGGTCGATGCTACGAGGCAGGCCGACGGGGTACCCACTGAATCAACTGATTGGTTCAACTACGGAGGCATCACCCGCGATGTGGCCCTCGTTGAGGTGGCCGACAGCTTCATTGACGACTTCGACATCCACCTCAATCATGAACGCACAGCGGTTGTGGGCTGGGTTCATGTGCAGGATGCAAGGCCAGGGGCAACGATCACCGTTGCGATTCCAGAGGCCAGCTTGTCGGTTGTCGCGCAATTGGATTCGAGCGGAAAAGGACTGATCCGGATACCCGCAACCAGCTTGCAGCTCTGGTCTCCCGAACAACCCAAACTCTACCGCATTCTGCTTGACTCGGGAGAGGACAAACTCGAAGATGAGATGGGCTTTCGGACGATCGAAACCGATGGTCAGAACATCCTGCTCAACGGAAAGCCGATCTTTCTGCACGGAGTCTCAATTCATGCGGAGGCGCCCATTCGCGGAGGTCGCGCCAACAATGACAAGGACGTCGAAACGCTGCTTGTATGGGCACACGAATTGGGCTGCAATTACGTGCGCCTCGCTCACTATCCTCATGATCAGCGCATGACTCGCGCCACTGACCGTTTGGGTATCATGGTCTGGTCGGAGATCCCCGTGTACTGGGCCGAGCATTTTGACGATCCCGCGATCCTGAAAAAGGCGCAGCAACAATTGAGTGAGGAAATTCGCCGCGATCGTGATAAGGCATCGATTGTTCTCTGGTCCATCGCCAACGAAACACCCAACACACCGGATCGAACGCAGTTCCTAAAGACACTCGCGGGCAATGTGCGCGCTCTCGATTCCTCTCGCCTGGTTACAGCGGCTTTGTTGGTTCGCACACAGGGCCACGATAAATATGTCGATGACTCGCTGGGCGATGCTCTCGATGTGATTGGCGCCAACGAGTACATTGGATGGTATGAACAACGGCCCGAGGACGCCGATAGCACTGTGTGGCATATTGCCTATAACAAGCCAATGATCATGAGTGAATTCGGAGCAGACGCAAAGGCCGGATTGCACGGAGCGGAGACTGAGCGCTGGACGGAAGAATATCAGGCAAGTGTATTTCGGCATCAATTAGGCATGTTGAACAAAATCCCTCAACTGCGCGGTATAAGCCCGTGGATACTGGTGGACTTTCGTTCCCCAAGACGAATGTTGCCGGGTGTGCAGGACGGCTTCAACCTCAAAGGATTGATCTCAGATCAAGGTGAAAAGAAGCAGGCATTCTTCATTCTCCAGAAAGCGTATCAGGACAAAGAACTCTTCAAACTGAAATAGCGATCCAAAATCAATCATTGCCTGCGGACAATTCTCGATTGACGTGGTGCGCCTCCCGGAGAGCTTTGTAGTGCTAGAATTCCGGACAAGATGAGCAATCGAGCCTCAGCGACCTTCGTCCTGCTCTTCTCTGCTTTCACTCTCAGCGCGCAAAGCCCTTCAATAGCCGTGCCCGGGCAGCTCGCGCGACCCTCTGTGCCGCATTTTCGAGACGTTTCGGCGGAGGTTGGACTTAGCACTCTTCCTCACACCAATCTCGACAGGCGCTACGTCATCGAAACCATGAGTGGCGGAGGAGTTGCCTTTCTGGATTGCGATAACAGCGGCAAATTGAGCATCGCCGTGGTCAACGATTCCACAATCGCCCGCTATCTTGCCGGCGGCGATCCAATGATTACGCTCTACCGCCAGGATGGCGACGGGAAGAATCTGCACTTCACTGACGTCACTGCGATCGCGGGGTTGACAACCAAAGGCTGGGCCACCGGAATTGCCGTTGCCGATTACGACAACGACGGCCTTGCTGATATTTATGTCACCGGCTACGGCCACAATGTGCTCTATCACAACCTGGGCGGCTGCAAATTCGCCGACGTCACGGAAAGGGCGGGCGTTCCTGCCGGAGGCTTTAGCGCCGGAGCCGCATGGGCTGACTACGACCGCGACGGATTTGTCGATCTATACGTTGCCCGCTATGTCTCCACCGATCCCCGCCATCTTCCCGACCCTCAAGAGATGGTGTACAAGAACGCACTCACCGAACTGCCGGGTAAGATGCCCGGAGAAACCAATCTCCTCTACCAAAATCGGGGCGATGGAACTTTTGAAGAGGTCGCGAGCAAAGCCGGCGTCCAGAACACGCAGAAGGCGCACGGCATGGGAATCTGCTGGGGAGATTTCGACGGCGATGGATGGCCCGATCTCTATGTCACCAACGATGGGTTCAGCAATTTTCTGTTCCACAACAAAAGGGTTGGAACTTTTGAGGAGATCGGTCTTTATTCAGGCACCGCCTTCGGGGAAATGGGACAGACCTTCGGCAACATGGCATGCGATTTTGCCGACCTCAATCACACCGGCCGGTTCGACCTGTTTGTAACCCGTTTTGCCGGCCAGCCAGCCAGCCTCTACATCAACGACGGCCGCAACGAGTTTCACGATAATGCCGATCTAGCAGGAATCGCCGCGCCAACTTCACCGCTCGTCAAGTGGGGAGCAAACTTCGCCGATTTCGACAACAGCGGCTGGCAGGATCTCGTCATGGCCTCGGGTAACTTCTCAACCTTGCTGGATGGTGTGCCCGGTGAACCGCCCTTTGTCGAGCCCATCGAGCTTTTCCTCAATCAGACGAACGGCACATTCCGCGAGGTTGCTGCTGCTACGGATTTGAATGCCGGTCCGTTGAAATCCCGCCGGGGGACAGCCCTGGGAGATGTCAATAACGATGGAAAACTCGACCTGCTGGTCTTCAACGTCGGCGCTCCGCCCTCGCTTTTTCTCAACGAAACCACGAATGACAACCACTGGATCACGTTGCGACTGGTGGGCACGAAGAGCAACCGGATGGCGATCGGCGCACGAGTGACGGTCACCACGGGAAGCGTCAGGCAAACGGATGAAGTCCGCGCAGGAGGAAGCTATCTCTCCACCAGCGACCCACGCCTCCACTTTGGACTCGGCTCGTCTGCCTCCTTCGAGCGCATCGAAGTTCTTTGGCCCAGCGGCTTGCGCGAACAATTCCCCGGAGGCATTGGCGATCGATTCATATCTTTGGTGGAAGGAAGTGGCGCCGCGCCGCCCTCGGCGCAAGCTCCTGCAAAGAAGAAGTAAGATTGCCAATGCGTGCAACTGCCTAACTTCAACGCGAGATGCTCTGAGGAAATCGACGTCCCAGGTGTTCGGTTCTTGCGGTAAGCGGCGCAAATCAGCGGAATCTACATGTGAATTCAATGTTTCTGCAATTGATATACCTGTTAATCCCTTACCTTTTGCATCTGTGATATTGAGAATGAGATTTGTTTTTGCGGAAATTCCAAATGGAAACGCGGCAAATAATTGTGCGGTGGGTCATCCAAATCGAAGAGGGAACCAATGCAAGAGAAAGACATGACAGGCGACGGGCAGCAGGTGCGCACAAGAGATTGGTTGCTTAACCGCAGGGAGTTCCTGGCAGGAGTCGCCGCTCTCGGTGTGGCCGAGTGGGCAGAGCCGCGCGTTGCGTGGGGCGCGGAAGCGCCGGGATGGAGCGGGCTTCCGGCTCGGCCGGAAGAACGTCCGCTCGACTTTCACGCTCTTGCCAACGCGTTCGACGCCTGGGTCATGGACCCTGCGCACGGGTTGTACACAACTGCGAAGGATGGCCGCCAGGTATTTCCCTCGGCGCTGGAAGGCGAGCAGGATGGTGGGCTCACAACATACGCGCCGATGGCGCTTGGAAAGGAATTGCGCGGGGAGGGTCTGGCGGGTCTGGCGACCTCTCTGAAGGGCTATTTCAGCGAGCCGTATGGGCTGTTTCTCGACGGCGCTGGAGCCACGCTTTGCGAATACTGGTACCTGGTGAATGTGACCGCGATGGCCTATGGGCTGATTCGGCTGCGATTCAGGCAAGACGCAGAATGGCTGGCTCGCGTAGAGAAGAGCGCTATGCGACTGAAAGAGATGGCAAAGCAGATTCACTACGACTTCAACAGCCAGGGATACGACTTTGCCAAGGGCGCGGCCTTTACCAATCATGACATCTACCGGCAACCCGACGCGGTTGGTGGCTACAGTTACGTTATGCTTCTGGCATGGAAGCTGACCGGCAAAGAGACGTTCCTGGCGGAAGCCAAGGTCGCGATGGATCGCTATCTGGATTTTGCCGCGAACCCCTGGTACGAAGTTCCGAGCGGGGCAATGGCTGTGCTTGCTGCTGCGCGGCTGGAAGCGATGGGTTACCCAAGCAACGCGAGAAAGGCTCTGGGTTTTGTGCTTGATGCAAAAGTCGGGCTGATGGCATCAGGGCGTTGGGGCGGCCATGAAGTGAACGGGCTGATGGCTGGGTTCTGCACTGAGCCCGCCGGCCAAACCTACAGTATGGAATCGATGGTGACGCTGCCGTATCTGTTGCCGGCAGTGAGATTCCGCCCGGAGTTGGCAGTTGAAGTGGCGAGGCTTGCGCTCAACGTGGCAGCGAACATGCGCTTGTTCTATCCGGAGTATTTACCGCGTGAAAATCAGAGCCGTCCCGATCTGCCTGCGATGTTTCCCTACGAACGATTGAGCCGCGAAGAGAAAGACCACAGCCCCTACGCAACCGGCGACTTTGCCGGCCATCGCTCCATCTATGGCGGCGCCTATGCAATGTGGCTTGACAAGATGATTGAGCCGCAGGGCGATCCGTGGCTGTTGCGCTGGGACCTTGGGAAAACGGACTTTATGGAGCCGGACTTGCCGCCGGCATATCTCTACTACAATCCGTGGCCGGAAGAGAAGCGCGTCACCGTAACGACATTGAATAAGACAAGCAAGGTTTTCGATTTGAGAAGCAAGAAGGAGCTGCGGAAACAAGCTGCCTCTGTCGAATTGATCTTGCGCCCATTTGAGGCGCAGGTCATCGAGATTCGAACCTAAGCTGGTTTTGGAATGGCGTGTTGTCGACGCGCGGAAATCGTTCTCGCTTCAAGGATGAATGACGCGCGTAGCCACGATGGACGTGGCGTTGGGCGCGCCGGCTACGGCTTGGGTGCGGATGAGAGCTTCAAAGTAAACCGGCTGCGTGGGTGAGCCGGAGAAACCCA
This sequence comes from Occallatibacter sp., assembly GCA_050013695.1. GTDB lineage: Bacteria > Acidobacteriota > Terriglobia > Terriglobales > Acidobacteriaceae > Telmatobacter. Next base: position 19,643 of record JBEKET010000068.1, on the reverse strand, counting down.
GAGCTTCCTGAAGCTTCTGCCGATTGCCGGCGTCGGCAAGGAAAAGACCCGCAGCCTCGGTACCCTCCTGTTGCAATCCTTGCAGGATAAGAACACTGCCCCTCCCGTTGGCCAGCGGCAGCAGCGAGATAGTCGCGTAATCTACGCCCGAACTTCCAGTGAAAGCCAAACCCTGGTAGCTTGTTTGTTCTCCCGCTTTCGGATGTTCGTTCTGGAAGAATTTCAGGCTTTCCCCAACTACCCCTTCGCGTTCCTGAAAATTGAGCTTGTCCTGGAAATAAAAAACCCATGGGTTGGAGCTGGGGCTGCCGACAAAGACAAAGGCGCCTTGTTCAAGGTCGCGCGGACGCAATTCCCTGGCTGAGCGAACCGAGATTCTATCGCGCGAGTTGCCGCTGATGCGCATCAGTGTATCAACCACCACCAGGTCGGCGTACGAAGTCAGCAGCGAACCGGAAAGATACCGAATCACGCGTGCTTCCCGTGCTGTTGGATGCGTGTTGGAAAGATCGTCACCGCTGCGATAAGAGGGGCTCAGGTATTGCTCCAGCGTGACCGGCTTCTCGTCGACCAACCGCATCATGCCGTAATTGATGTCGGCAACCACCACCTGCACCGGGTTGTTGCTCGAATCAAAGAGCGCAGCCAGCGGCCATGGCGGCGGAGGTTGGATTTGAACTGCCGGGCGGCGAAACCAGGCCGCCAGTGTTGTCACGAGAAAGAGAATTGCCAATGCCCAGGGCAGCCACAGGAGCCAGGACTTGAGACCATGGCCGGTGGCCGCGGGTTGCACAACAGATTCGTGTTCGACGGTGCGAAAGAGGGTGGTGTATGCCCCTTTCGGAATCTCGACGATCACCGGCTCGCCGCGCCCCTCGCCATCAAAATACTCATGCAGCTTGAGACGTAATTGGCGCACGTGAACGCGAACGGAGCTGTCCTCGACGACGCTGTAATCCTGAGCCTTGCCGAAAACAGCGCTGCCGATGCGGTGCTCGCTCAACTCATGGGCCTGCCCCTGCAGAGTCCTCTCCGCCAGATAGGACAGCAAATCCCTGAGCCGCGCCGACTTCTGGAATGGAGGGCTGGCTACGATTCTTTCAATCAATTGCCAGCGGGCGTCTGCCCGAAAAGCCGGATCAACTTCCGTCATCCCCGTATGAGCCCCATCCACATTTGACTGAATCCGATTGTGAGCAGTTTTATACACAATGCATAAGCAACACTTACTCGACGCATCCTAGCACACCGAATAGATAACGTGAAACCCAATCTTGGCTAGAAAAGCTTGCTTCATCGGCAGACAATCCTTCGGCATGATGACAGACCTTCACCAGTGAAGTTCCTGGCAATTCCTTTGCGGAAATATCTCCGGTCCGAGGGCGTTCGCGCCTGAATTACGGCGGTTTTTCATGTGTCAACTTGCGAATTACATGTATTTCGCATTGATTCTCAAAGATTTCCATAGTGAGTCCCTTTTCAGGGGTAGTGACTCTCGTTGAGGGTTACTGTTGCCATTCAAGCGCCAGATTCAATTCCCACGAAAAAACGGCGCGTGGCCAAATCTTCAAGCACCGCGAAGGACACAGATGAAAGACCTGGCTGAACGCTTCGGCGAGAACCCTATACTCAAGCCGCAGGATCTGCGCCCGAGCGTGGACGGCATGGAAGTTACGTGCCTGTTAAACCCGGGAGTGTTTCGATACCAGGGCAAAGTCTGGCTGCTGGTGCGCGTTGCCGAGCGGCCGGCGCAGGTTGCGGGCAAGACCTCCTTTCCCATCCTCAGCGCCGATGGCCAGCTCAAGGTGCTGGAATTCGATTCGAGCGATCCCCGGCTCGATCTGAGCGACCCGCGCGTGATCAGCTTCGATGGGCAGGACTACCTCACCACGCTCTCTCATCTCCGTCTGCTTTCGAGCGAAGACGGCATTCACTTTGCGGAGCCTGCCGGAAGCAAGCCGTTCATGGGAAGTGGAGAGCTTGAGACATACGGCATTGAGGACTGCCGTGTGACGCAGATCGGCGATACCTACTACCTGACGTATACCCAGGTTTCCAGCAACGGTGTCGGCGTGGGGCTCAGAACAACGCGCAACTGGCAAGACTTTGTTCACGCGGGCATGATCTTCTCTCCGCACAATAAGGATTGCGCCATCTTTGAAGAACAGGTTGGCGGCAAGTACTACGCACTCCATCGCCCCAGCAGCCCTGAATTGGGCGGCAACTACATCTGGCTGGCTGAGTCGCTCGACCTCGTTCACTGGGGCAACCACCGCTGCCTGGCCCACAGCCGCGAAGGCTCGTGGGACAGCGCACGAGTAGGTGCGGGAGCCGCTCCAATCCGGACCGCGCAGGGCTGGCTGGAAATCTATCACGGCGCAACCAAAAAGAATCGCTATTGTCTTGGCGCTTTGCTGCTTGATCTCGAAGAACCCTGGCGGGTGCTGGCTCGCTCTGAGACGCCCATCATGGAGCCGTCCACGCCTTACGAGTTGGAGGGTTTCTTCGGCCAGGTCATCTTCACCAATGGCCATGTGGTGGATGGGGACCGAATCACCATGTACTACGGCGCGGCAGACAGCGTGATCTGTGCTGCGCATCTTTCCATATCGAGTATTCTCGCGAGCCTTGCTCCGGCCAAGGGAGCGAACCCATGAACCATTTGCGCAAGGAATTAGACGTATTCCTTCGCTGCTCCCACTCCATGCAGGTACTGATGGTGTCCAACATGATCTACGCCCTGGTGCTGCCGGTGATCGAGGTCTTTGTGGCGGCGTACGTCATGCGGAATTCTCATGCTGTCTCAAAGGTAGTCACGTATCAACTCTCCATTTACGCTGCCACTCCGCTGGCATTCTTCCTCAACGGCAGGCTGCTGGGACGCGTTGACGCAAAGCATCTCTACGCTGCCGGAATGTTGCTATCCGGCTTGGCGATGATGCTGATGATGCAACTCAGCATCCTTACTCCGGTCGGAGTCGCTACCTCCGGATTCACAATGGGTCTCGCCACTGGAATATTCTGGGCCAACCGAGGATACCTGGCGCTGACCGCAACCAACGACGCGAATCGGAACTACTACTACGGCCTTGAAAATTTCGTAGCTTCTTTAGCCGCGGTTGCTGTTCCGGCGATGATTGGATTCTTCATCAGCGGCACCGCCATCTACGGCTGGTTGGGCGGAATTGCAAATCGCGCTTATCACATCATCGCCATGGTGGTTTTCGGTCTCACCATTCTTTCCGCGGCCATTCTCGAACGGGGCACCTTCCGCAATCCACAGCACACACGCTTCGTTTACTTCCGATTTCATCCCCTTTGGTGGCGAATGCTGCAACTGGCCTTTCTCAAGGGTCTGGCGCAGGGATATATCGTTACCGCTCCTGCAATGTTGATCATGCTGTTGGTTGGCCAGGAAGGGACACTGGGAACAACGCAGGCCATCGGCGGTATCTTCTCTGCCTGCATGATGTATTTGGCTGGTCGAATCACAGCGCCTAAACATCGCATTCTCGTTTTTTCTATCGGACTTCTCCTGTTTCTCTTGGGTGCAGTCACCAATACTCTGCTGTTCAACGCTGTGGGCGTGCTCATCTTCATTGGGTGCCTCTTATTGGCGAAACCGCTGCTGGATCTTGCCTACTATCCGATCCAGCTCCAAGTGGTTGACACGGTCTCTCGTATTGAAGGCCGCAGCGAGTACGCCTACATCTTCAACCACGAATTCGGATTGTTTCTCGGTCGCGGCCTGGGATGCTGCTTATTCCTGGGCATCGCGTACTGGGGATCCGGTGTTGCCGCATTGAAATACGCATTACCCGTAATAGCGCTCTTGCAGTTGTTATCCATCCGGGTGGCCGGCCAGATCTCAGGAGATCTGACAGTGCTGGGAAAAAGTACTTTACCCGCCGCTGGCCAAACCGCAACCACAATGGAGGCCTAGGAACCATGGACACGTTTAGGAGAAACACGATGAGTTACACACGACCCCCGGCGCATAGAATCTGGCGCCTTTTGTTTCTAATGTTGGTGGCGTTTGGCTTGGTGGCAGGCGTCCCCGTCGTGGCCCAATCGGGCCGAGGAACTCTGACCGGCACCATTACAGATACAACTGGCGGCGTGATTCCAGGTGCAACCGTCACGCTCAAGGAAACCCAGACGGGAAGCTCCTACAACAGCAAGTCCGGCCCTGAGGGTCTGTTCACGTTTACCGAGCTTCCTCCCGGAACTTACGCACTGGAAGTGAACGCTGCCGGCTTTGAAGCATTCCGGCAGGTCGGCATCGACGTGCTCGTTGCCAGCACTTCCACCGTCAATGCCCAGTTGAAGATCGGCTCCGCACAGTCTACGGTGACTGTGACCAGCGACGCATCGCACCTGGAGACCGAATCCTCCGATGTCGGCTACACCATGTCACCCCAAGTACTGGAAGCGCTTCCGCTGCCTTTCGGCGGCGAGATCCGCAACCCGCTCGAGTTCGCAGCGCTCTCGCCCGGATTCGCCGGCACCATGAGCAACAACCCCTCCTCGCCGCCATCAGGAAACTTCAAGCTCAGCGGCGGACAACAGGGAGGTGGCGACATCCTGCTCGACGGCGCCACCACCGAGCTCGCCTCGGCCAACATGCAGGTCACATATAACTTCAGCGTTGAGGCCGTCTCCGAGTTCAAGGTCATGACCAACACCTTCGACGCCCAGTTTGGAAGCGCCAGCGGCGGCGTAGTCAATCTCGTCTCCAAGCAGGGAACCAACACTCTTCACGGCTCGGCTTACGACTTGCTCAAGAACCGCGTCCTGGATGCCAACAGCTGGACCAATGACTACGCCAACGGGCAAGCCGGCAAGATCGTAGACACCAAGCCCATCGACACCCAGAACGACTTCGGCGCGAGCATCGGCGGGCCGGTGCGCGTTCCGTGGCTTTACAACGGGAGGGACAAGACCTTCTTCTTCTTCAATTACGAGGGCTTCCGGCAACAAAACGGGGGCACCTCGCAGCTATCGGCGCCCACCCAGGCCATGCTCGGCGGCGATTTTTCGTCGCTTCTAACTCCTTCGATCGTCAACGGCCAGACCTTCCCGGCCCACATCCTTTACGATTACTCCACCTGCACAGGCGCCGAACAGGGCCAGCCCTGCGTGGCTTATCCGAACAACAAAATCACCGAGGCCGCTGATCCGGTGTTTGTCGCCGCTTCCAAGGTCATGCCCTCCGCCCCCGCCAGCGCCACCACCCCTTACTTCAACATCGAAGACTCGAGTTCCAACCACGAGCAGGCCGACGAGTGGTCTTTCCGCATTGACGAGAACATCAACGCGCGCAACAAAATCACAGGCAGTTACTTCAACGGCAACATGCCTTACGTCAGCACCCAAAGCCTCGGCCCGCTTTACACCGGCGGCAACATCCAGGGCAACAAATATGTGCGTCTGGGCTATGACTACACCATCACGCCGATGATGCTCAACCACTTCAACGCCGGCTTCACTCGGCGCCATCGCCTTGAAACCTCGGGAGAGGGCGGATTTGGCGGTAATTGGGCCACCAAGTTTGGGCTCAAGGGTGTGGGTGACTCAGTTTTCCCACGCTTCGACATCAACTATCCGGGCAATGGCATCAGCGAGCCCAGCGATGGCCAAAGCGTCTTCGACGACAACGTCTTTCAATATGACGACGCGGTCTCATGGCAGAAGGGCCGTCACAGCTTCCGGTTCGGCGGGGAATTCCGCGCCGCGCAGTTCAACCTCGGCATCCTGACCGGCAGCGCCGGCCATTTCAACTTCACCAACGGCCCCACCAGCACTTCGGCTGACGGCAACTCCGGCTTCGGCTTCGCCAGCTTCTATCGCGGAGCATTCACAAGCGTAAACGGCGATCAGTCTGACATTGTCATTCCCCAGGTCAACGGATTCCGCGCAAAGTATCTTGCTTTCTTTGCCGCCGACGACTGGAAGGTCGACAACAAGCTCACCGTCAATCTGGGCCTGCGCTACGACATGCCGATCCCGGTGACCGAGCAGGCAAACCGCATGTCCTATGTGGATCCAACCCTGCCGAATCCTGGGGCGGGCGGCATTCCCGGCGCTTACGTCTTTGAAGGCAGCGGCTCGGGACGCCTTGGAGGCAGTTCCCCACAGTCGATCTTCAAAAAGGCCTTCGGCCCTCGCGTCGGGCTCGCCTATACTGTTGATCCCAAGACAGTCGTCCGCGCCGGCTACGGCATTTACTTCTCCACTCAACGCGTGGGAGGCTTCGCCGAGGACGACAGCCAGGGCTTCTCCTCCAGCTACACCTACGCAATCCCCAGCACTCCTCAGACACCGGTTGGCGTGCTCTCACAGATCACTGCCTATCCCGGCAAACTGCCGCCGTTCATTGACCCCACGGTCATGAACAACCAGGGCAACGCGCTCTTCCTTGAGTCGAAGGTCGACCGGCCCGGCACCATCCAAAACTGGACCCTCGATGTGCAGCGCCAACTGCCGTTCAATACCATTCTTGACGTAGCTTACGTCGGCGCTCATGGCGATCACCTGCAGGCATTCATGCATGACCCCAATCAGGGAAACCCCGCTAACCTGTCGTACGGTTCCTGCTTGCAAGTCGACATTGCCAACCAGGCGACCAGCCCGGCTTGCGCGGGTCACCCCTTGGTCACCGCGCCCTATGCCGGGTTTAGCGGCTCTGTCTCTCAGGCCTTGCGGCCCTTCCCGCAGTATGGAACCGTTACGGTGGACTCAGCTACCATGGACGATCCATTCGGCGACTACACTTACGACGCCATGCAGGTTCAGGTAACCAAGCGCACCAGCGCCGGGCTGAACATACTGGCCAGCTACAGTTGGTCAAAGAACATCACCAATGCCGACTCGGAGTATCCAACCGAGGCAGCATGGGAAGGCAACGACACTTCCGGCGCGCTGAACACCTACAATCTGAAGCCCGAGAAGGCCCTCAGCCAGTTCGACATCCCGCAGCGCGTCGTCCTGGCCTGGACTTATGATCTGCCTTTTGGCAAGGGCAAGCAGTTTGCCAATCAGGGCGGAGCAGTCAACGAGGTGGTTGGTGGATGGAAGATTGCCGCCGTCCAGAAGTACCAAAGCGGAACACCACTGAGCGTAAGCTCACCGGGCTGGACCTCGGGCATCTTCGCCGGGGACGAAGGCGCAACCGGGTCATCCACCCGTCCCAACGTCGTTCCGGGAGTGAGCCCAAATGGCACCAGTAAGAATTTCGTCTATGGGAAAAGCCTCCGATTCAACCCGGCGGCGTTTACTCCCGCACCGAACTTCACCTTTGGCAACGCGCCACGCGCCCTCGGGATACGCGAACTCTTCAACACCAGCGAGGACTTCAACGTCACCAAGGCCATCCCCATGTTTACCGAACGGGTCCACACCGACTTCCGTGTGGAGTTCTTCGACGTCTTCAACCGGCACCGCTTCACCGGCTTTAACACTTCAATCACTTGTGACCCGTCGACTCAAAGCTGCGACAGCTCAGGCGAAGGGGAGGGCACGGGCCTTGCTTATGGCCCGAGAAATATCCAGGGCTCTTTGCGTGTAACCTTCTAAGGTAATCGGGCAAGCCAGCTCGGTTTCGTCTGACGTTTGAAAGCAACTCAACACTCCCGGACCTTTTCAACGAGGTCCGGGAGTATTTCAATTTTGCGCGCGACACAAACCAGGCACCGGAATGATCGGTCTATTGGAAAACTACGCAACAGGATCGCGCAAGGGCATTCAGTGACGTGAAAATAAACTACCATCAATCCATGTTTCGCATTAGCAGCCGGCGATTGCTGGTCTTCGTTGCATCGATTCAGATTGCATGCGTGCTCTCGTTAGCCGGCGCCGCGCAGGTTGTCAGTTCGCAAATCCAGGATCAGGTTCAGGAACACTTTCTTGCGGCGCAGCAAGATCAACAGCAAGACAAGCTTGATGATGCGGTCCATGAGTATCTTGCTGTCTTGAAGCTTGCGCCCGGATTGCCCGAGGCATACATGAATCTCGGGCTTGTCTATTACGCCCAGTCAAAATTTGACGATTCCGCAAAGGCTTTTGCTTCGGCTCAAAAGTTGAGGCCTGGAATGCCCGGAGCGAGTCTCTGGCTTGGAATTGACGAAGTGAGACTAAACCACCCGGCGCAGGGTGTGACTCAATTGCGCGAGGCGATTCGCCTTGATCCGAAAGAAAAGCTGGCCCAGAGCTGGCTGGGGACCGCGCTTTGGGATGCAGGTCAGATGGATGCGGCTTTGATTCAATTGCGAAAAGCTGCCTCGCTGTTTCCTGATGATCCCGACCTGCTCTTCGCGCTTGGCGAAGCATACGGCAAAGCCGCAAAGCAGCAGTCTGAGCATCTCCTTGAAGACTCCTCTGGAACAGCGATCTCAGATCGAATCTACGCAAGCACTTATGTTGCCGAACACGATTGGACCAAGGCCGAAGGCCATCTTCGCCGCGCCATCCTGCGTGACCCGCACTCGGTCGAAGCGCACCTAGATCTTGCCGAGGTTTTTCTTGATCAAGCTAGACTGCCGGCCGCGCTGGGGCAGCTTGAACAGGCGGCTGCTCTGTCTCCAAATTCGGCAACCGTCCTGGCCCGCAATGGTGAGTTGCTGATTCTCTCCGGCCAACTGCCAGAGGGACTTTCGCGTGTTGAGCAAGGAATTAAAAATGACGACAGTGAAGCTCTAGACGCATTGGGGCTTCCCGTGGATGGCCGCATCTCTGCCAACGCACCCAGCCCCGAGCTTCTCGCGCTCTGTGATGGAGCAGAAAAGAAGCTGGAGTCGATGCAACCATCGAGCGTCGCCAGAGATGTTGCACTGGCCGGCCTCTATGCACTATCGGGAGATGATGCCGCCGCCGCGCGAGTTTACGAGCAACTCACCCCTGCTCCGCAAATCGTGAAACCAAATGAGAGTGTTTTCGCCCAGGCAAAGGATGCGATTCATCAACACCGCAATGAGGTGGCCGAGACAGCTCTTCGTCGCTGGTTGGCGCTTCACCCCGGCGATCTTTCCGCGCGTTTTGAATTGGTTGCCGTGCGTCGCAGGATCTCCTTGGCGCAGATTGCCAGGCTGCTTGTTGTTGCGCCAGATTCTTATCATGTACATCAACTTCTCGGCCAGCTTTATGTCGATCAGGGAGAAGACGAAAAAGCACTCGCTGAATATCTCGCGGTCGCCGCGGCCAAGCCGAACCTGCCGGACGTGCACTTCTGGCTCGGTCACCTTTATTGGAAACATGGCGATGCCGACCATGCGCTTGCGGAGCTCACAAGGCAGCTCGAGCTCGATCCGGGACATCCCGAGGCCAACGGCGAACTGGGTGTAGTGTTAGTGGCTGAAGATCGCGCTGCGGAAGCAATTCCGCATCTCGAGTTGGCCATCCACAGCAAGCCCGATCTTTGGTCCGCTTATGCGCAACTGGGCCGGGCCTACGCCATGGAGAAGAACTATGCGCGCGCCGAAGAGGCCTTGAAGCGGGGGCTGGCGCACGACCAGGATGCAGCCACGCATTATCAGCTCGCGATGGTCCTGCGCGCTGAAGGCAAAACCGCGGAGGCCGCGCAGGCCTTCGCCCAGGTTCGCGCTATCAAGAAAGAGAGAATAGACGCCGATTCCACGCGCGACACTGCAAGCCCGGGGGTAACCCCATGAGGAGGCACTGGCAATTCGCCTTTCCCGCGACCTTATTGGTGCTCGCATCCTCACTAGGCGCGCAAAGCGCTGCTTTGGATGAAGGCGTGAAGTTGATTCGCGAAGGCCACTTCGATCAGGCCCTGGTCAAGCTCGAAGAGGCGCATCGCAGTGCGCCCAACAATGCGACCATCGACAATCTCCTCGGAATAACACAGACCCAGCTCGGCAATATCGATGAAGCGAATCGCGACTACCGAAACGCGATTCGTCTCCAGCCGTCACTCGCTGCCGCGCACAAAAACCTTGGATTCAATCTTCTGAGGGCCAGGGATTTTTCTCACGCGGAACCGGAATTGCGAGCAGCTCTGCGCCTTGATCCAAATGATAACTTCGTTCACTACTATCTGGCGTTGCTTGCGCTCGCAACTGGCCGCGACGCCGATGCGTTGGAGCAAGCCGCGCGCGCGGCCTCGCTCATTGATAACGATCCGGACGCCAATGCGGGACTTGTTGCGGCTGAGATTCGCCTGGGTCGTGCCGATGCGGCGCTGAACCGCATCACAAGCATGGAAACTGCCAACCAACTTTCTCCCACACGCGAATATTCCATCGCTGTCCTTCTGGCGCAGCACTCGTTTTATCACCAGGCACTCCATTGCTTTCAGCGCGTCGCTTCACTCGATCCGTCCTGGGAGAGCCGCTATAACCTGGCGCTGGCAATGCTCTACGATGGTCAATTTGGTGAGGCCTCAACGCTTTTAGCCGCATTGCACACCGAACGGCCCGCGCATGCGGATACACTTACGTTTCTCGGTTCGGCTTACGAGATGCAGCAGAAGATCCCCGAAGCAATCGAGGCTTATCGCGCTGCCGCAGTGGCCGATCCATCCAACCCGGATCGAACGCTGGACTACACGCGCCTGTTGATGGATACGGACCAGTATGACGAGGCCATCGAGTTTATCCAGACAGGTATGGCGGAAACCTCCGCGACCTCTCCACTCCAATTGCGACTGGGCGCGGTGGAGATGATCAAGGGCAACTACTCTGCCGCGCGCGATGCCTTCCAGGCTGTGCTCACCGCGAATCCGGAAATCGATGCGGCCTATGTCGGCATCGCGCAGACCTATGCGCGCGAAGGCAAGGACGCTGATGCAATTCACGTCCTGGAAGTGGCGCGTATCAAGCTCCCCGGCCATTACCTGCTTGAGTATTACTTTGGCATGTTAGCCAGCCGTCTCGGCCGCGAGCCGGAAGCTGTGGCTGCGCTCGAGAACGCATCGAAACTGGAGCCGAAATCCATCAATCCGTTTTTTGAATTGGGGAAGATCTATGGGTCGCAACAGGATTGGCCTCGAGCGCGCCAGGCTTTCGAGCACGTCATCGAGCTGGATCCTAAATTTCAGCCCGCGCACTATCAGTTGAGTCGCGTCTACGCGCATCTGGGTCTTAACGCTCAAGCCGCGCAAGAGGCACAACTGACCCGCACTCTTATGGACGAGCAACGCGCTGCTGCGCTTCAAAGGCAAAGGGAGCAGGGGGCGAGCTTCCAACCGCAGCCCCCCGCAACGCAGTAAAGTCCCAATCAGCTCAATTACTTTTTGGTGCTGTGGTTGCCTTCGCCGCTCCGGGAGCAGTCTTCCTTACCGCCGGGGGAGCTATAGGAAGACCCTCGAGTTTGGCTGTCTTGATGCTATCGAGCAGCGGAAAATTCTTTTCGAGATACGCCTTCCCCACCGTCTGTATCTGTCCCTGATTTGGACCCTCTCCGTATCCAGCGTAGATCTTGTCCACTACATCCATCCCTTCGATCACTTGGCCGAACGGGGTGAAACCCATTCCATCAAGGCGGCTGTTTTCACCGAAGTTGACGAACAACTGTGTCGTGCGCCGATTCGGCCCGGATGTCGCAAACGTCACAAAACCTCTCTTGTTGCTCTGCGTCACCGGATCATCCTGAATAAATGCGTCTTGCCACGCGCCCGTGACCGCGGGAAACGCGCTGAGACCGAATTGGACCACAAACCCGGGCACGACCCTGAAGAAGCTTTCGTTATTGTAGAAACCATTCTTCACCAGGTTGTAAAATCTGTCGGCCCCCAATGGCGCCCAGTCCCTATGCACTTCAATCACGAAGTCGCCCTTTGTGGTCACAAAGCGAACCTTGAAACTATCCGGAGCCTTGGCCTTCAGCAGTGCGGGATGCAGCAATTGACGATTGAATGCCGGCGCAGCGGGCGCAGTGGTTTTCTTGGCGGCAGGCGCCGTTGCAGCGGTTTTTGCAGTGCCGGTTTGCTGGGCAGTGAGCGGCTGTCCGCAGAGCAGAATTCCACCCAACGAAATTGCGACGAGAAACGAGTAAGTATTTTTCATTGCGCGGAAAGTATAACACTGTGAATGCTAGCCGGTCCCTATCTAGGAAGTGCGAAACATCAGCTCCTCAAGAGCCATCCTTCTTATCTCCCACAATGCGCGTTCTTCATCGTTGGCAATCAGTTTGCACTCGCCCTTTTCATTAAACTTAACGGCCACATCGAATATCTGATAGCCCTTGTCGTCCTTCACCACAATCGCATGCTCGGCCAGGCAGAATAGGATTGACTTGCTCAACCCTTTGCCTTCCAGCCGCACCGTAAAGCTGCTGATATCCTCCTTCATCGAAAACTCGTAAGGTGAGTTGGCGGGGCGCAGGGCGTTGCGGGTCGCCACGTCTGCTTTAACGGTGTTTCCAAGCTGCCTGAATATATGGGGCAGTGAGCACTCTGAACGTCTTGTTACCCAATCGAACTCCGGCACATCTTTCTCTACGCTTTCCGCCATGCTTTCTCCTTCAGCATTTTGCAAGCGCCTTTGGCTCTTGCCCTCGCAGTCTTCCACTTCACGGTCAGACAAGCTGAGCAATTCGATACAGACCTGCCCTCTAGGGTTGCTCGCGTATCTTCACCACAAAGCTTGTAAACGTTCGGTCACCGGCCACCAGCATCTGGTGCGGCACACCCGCCGGAACATGCGCTACATCGCCCGCTCGCAGCTCCTGCCGCGCCCCACCCTCAATCCGTTCACCGCGAATCTCACCGGCGCCAACCGTGTGCGCGCCGATCACCGTGCCCCCGGTCACCATCGTCGCCTTCCCATCCAGAACACAGAAAACATCCGCGAACTTTTCATGCAGCTCCGCCTCACCATCACGCGCGCGAAACGACAGCATCGTCGCGTGTTGCGGATACTCCTTCAGCGTCTCGCTGGCCTGCCCATCGCCATACTTGGCCAGCTTGCGCAGATACGCTCCGCGCTCCAGCAGAACAGCCGCCGACCAGTGATCCAGTTGCTTTGCAGCATCCTTGCTATGTGCATCGCGCTTTCCTACCCGCGGCAACACTTCCTTCTCCGCCGGAAGCAATTCTCTTAGAATTTCTCTCTCAACTCTGTCCATTTCTTCCTCTTCTTTTTTTATTGGCCCAATCCCACCAGTTCTCGCGCCCTGTTGAACACTGCAAGAAACATAGGCCGTGTCAGCTTACCGGTATTCGTGTTTTGCAGCGAAGGATGATAGCTCGCAATGATTCTCAGTCCATCTGGCAGCGCGTACTCAGCGCCATGCCCAAATGTAAAACCCGTCCGCGTTCTTAACTTCCCCATCCGGATCGCGTGCGTCAGCAATCCGTCAAACGCAATCTTGCCCAGGCAAACCACCACGCGCAGATTCTTGAGCAGCGCTATCTCATCGTCCAGCCAGGGCGCGCAATTGCGCTGCTCTTCCGGCGCGGGCTTGTTGCCAGGCGGAGCGCAGCGTACCACCGCGCTGATCCACAGTTCAGTGAGCTTCATGCCGTCGTCGCGTGAAACAGCTTTCGCCTGCGACGCAAACCCGGCCGCATGCAAAACAGGGAACAGGAAATCCCCTGACCCATCGCCCGTAAAAGGCCGTCCGGTGCGGTTCGATCCGTGTGCTCCCGGCGCCAGCCCCAGCGCCATCACCCGCGCCAGCGGATCGCCGAATGATGGCACCGGCTTGCCCCAGTACTCCCAGTCGGCATACGCGCGCCGCCGCACCCGCGCCACCTCCGCGCAATAGCTGCGCAGCCTCGTGCAGCTTTCGCAGGCAACGATGCGGCTATTCAACACATCCAGTGACGAAGGTCCATCAGGCATGGCAAAATTCTAGGGCATCGGGCCTATCCGATGCGTCATCCTAACCGAGTGGAGGCAAATCCGATGAAAGCTGCAAAGCTATTGTTGCTCGCCGGCGATTTTGTTGAAGACTACGAGATTATGGTTCCATTCCAGGCCCTTCAAATGGTGGGCCACACCGTCGACGCCGTCTGCCCCGGCAAGAAGAAGGGCGAACAGGTCCGCACCGCCATTCACGACTTTGAAGGCGACCAGACCTATACCGAGAAGCGCGGCCACAACTTCACCCTCAACGCAACGTTTGACGAAATAGATCCCGCCACCTACGACGCCCTCGTGATTCCCGGCGGGCGCGCGCCGGAATATCTCCGCCTTAACACCAAGGTGCTCGACATCGTGCGCCACTTCGACCAGGCCAACAAACCCATTGCCGCGCTCTGCCACGGACCGCAGTTGCTGGCCGCCGCCGGTGTTCTCACCGGCCGAAAACTCAATGCCTACCCCGCCTGTGCGCCTGAAGTGGAACTGGCTGGTGGAACCTTTGTGCCGGTAGATTTCTTCGGCGCGGTTGTGGATGAAAAGCTGGTCACCGGCCCTGCCTGGACCGCCCATCCAACCTGGCTGGCGCGCTTCCTTGAGGTGCTTGAATTGCACCTTGATGCCGTTTCCGCAGCTAAAGATCAGCAGCGGAGTTAGCGGTGTTAGTCGCGCTGCGCGCGGGTTAGCGGAGTTAGATGAATTCCTTGCTAACTCCGCTTTACTTATCCACTAATGCTTTCAACGCCGGTGTATAGCGATCACCCGCCGCCGCGTCCGGCGGAAAAATGTTCTGCAACTCCAGCACCAACTCCGGCGCGAGAGACAGATCCACAGCCGCCGCATTCTCCTCAAGGTACCTACGCCGCTTGGTACCTGGAATCGGCACAACGTCCTCGCCCTGCGCCAGCACCCATGCCAGCGCGAGTTGGCTCGCCGTCACGCCCGCCTGCGCGGCCAATCGCTTCACCTTCTCCACCAACTCCAAATTGCGAGCGAAGTTCTCGCCCTGGAAGCGTGGATGTAAACGCCGTATATCGTCCGCATCAAAGTCGTCCGGGCTTTTAAATGCTCCTGTCAGAAACCCGCGTCCCAACGGGCTATAAGCAACAAAGGCCACGCCCAGCTCTCTGCAAGCGGGCAGCACCTCCGGCTCAGGGTCGCGCGTCCACAGCGAGTACTCGGTCTGCATCGCTGCAATCGGATGCACGCTGATCGCCCGTTCCAAAGTCCTCGGAGATGCCTCTGACAAGCCAAGAAACCGCACCTTGCCTTCCTCCACCAGCCGCGCCATCGCGCCCACCGTCTCTTCAATCGGCGTCTTTGGGTCCACGCGATGCTGGTAATAAAGATCGATCGTCTCAACTCCCAGCCGCCGCAAACTCCCCTCCACCGACCTGCGTACGTACGCCGGGCTCCCGTCCACGCCGCGTTTCAGCGGATCGTTCGGGTCACGCACGAGGCCAAATTTCGTGGCCAGAAACACCTGGTTGCGCCGTCCCTTGAGCCAGCCGCCGACCAGCAATTCATTGGTATGCGGCCCATAAGCATCCGACGTGTCCAGAAAATCGATTCCCAATTCCAGCGCCCGGTCCAGCGTGGCCACCGACTCCCTCTCATCGCGCCCGCCATAAAAATCGCTCATCCCCATGCAGCCCAGCCCGATGGCAGAAACTTCAGGCCCGTTCTTACCCAGTTTGCGTGTCTTCATGATCGATTGCTCCTCAGTGGCACACCGTCAATTCTAGCCGTCGACTCTCAGTCCCTTAGTCCCTAAGTCCCTTCGTCCCTGCCCTTCAATGTCTTATCCTTTTGATGAGAGGATTTCCGTGACGGACACAGCGTTGTACCAAAGCATGTTGGCGGTGGCACTCGAAGAAGCGCGCCTTGGATTGGCCGAGGGAGGCATTCCCATCGGCGCCGCCATGTTTACGCGCGCCGGCCAGTTAGTCAGTCGTGGCCACAATCGCCGCGTACAGCAAGGCGATCCCAGCGTCCACGCCGAGACCGACGCCTTTCGTCTGGCCGGTCGCCAGCGCAGCTATCGCGACCTGGTCATGGTCACCACACTCGCCCCCTGCTGGTACTGCAGCGGCCTGGTCCGTCAGTTCCGCATCGGCACGCTGGTTGTCGGCGAGAGCCGCACCTTCCCCGGCGGTCTCGACTGGCTCCACGAAAACGGAGTCCAAGTCATCGACCTCGACAGCCGCGAGTGCAGGGAACTGTTGGAGGGCTACATCGCCGCCCACCCAGACGTATGGAACGAGGATATCGGGGAAGAGTGAGAAGCAGTTGTCAGTTGTAAGTGATCACTGAAAAAACCGCTGCTTCCTGCGGCGAATTGATTTGTGTGCATTGAGAGTTGAAGACTGAAAGTTGGGAACTTACAACTTACAACTTACAACTTACAACTTACAACTTACAACTTAAAACTTATAACTCAAAACTAGCCACTAACCACTGTCTTCTTCCGCCTCACCAAAAACCAAGCCACGCCCAGCGAAATGTAGCACAAATAAATCCACGGAATCCGCGCGTGATTCACATCAGTCGCCGACCTCAGATCGAAGACCACAATCAGAATCATCACCAGCACGGTAAGCACGCTGATGCCCGCCACCCAGTGTGAATGCTGCCCCAGCGCCCGCCGCGCAAAAGGCAGCGCAACGGCCACCAGCGCGTAAGCCGTCAAAAATCCAAACACCGATAGCGACCCCAGCCAATCGTACATATCTGCGCCATCAACGCCGCGCAGCGCCAGCACCGCGGTCACCGCAAACATCAGCCCTGCCGACAGCACAATCGCCGTTCCCGGCGTGCCATGCTTCTTGTTCGTCCGTTCCAGCCGGCCCGTCAGCATCTTGCCGTGCGCCATCTTCAGCAGCACCCGCGCGGCCGCCGTGGTGCAGGCCAGCACGCACGCAAACATGCTTACAAACGCCCCAAAGTCGATCGCCACGCCAAGCGGCGAAATCCCTGCCTTATTCGCCAACAAGTGCAGCGGGCTTGTCGAATCACTTAGCTTCGAAGATTCGCCCCTGAACCCTAGCACTTCAGAGTAAGCGCACAGCATGAAGAACACGCCCGCCAAAATCGCGCATTGCAACACGGCTCGCGGAATCGTGCGCAGCGGTTCTCTTGCCTCGCTGCCCAGCGTCGTCGCGCTCTCAAACCCCACAAAGCTGAACATCGCCAGCACCAGCGCCGGACCCAGCGCCGAAACCGAAACGCCCTTCAGGCGAAACTGGTCCAGATCGAACTGAAATCCGAAGCGGTACACCAGCACCGCCAGCACAATCAGGATCAGGCTCAACGAGCCGACCTCTATCCAAAGCATCAACTCCGCCGAAAGCTTCACATCCCGGTAAGCAATCCACCCCGCAACCGCGCAAACCACCCCCAACGTCAGCAGCGATGGCGGCGTCCGATGAAAAAATTGCTGCGACAGTAGCCCTGCATAGTAGAGCGCGCCTCCCGCCACCGACGCCCCCGTTGCCAGGTAAGCCAGCAGCAAACCCCACGCCGTTGTCACGCCAAAAACCTGCGGCAGCGTGTCGGATGCGTAGGAATAGAGCGACCCCGGCGAAGCCGACAAACGCGCAAAACGGCTCACGCAAAAGCCAACCAGCAAGATGGCGCCGGTGGCCAGCAAATATACAAACCACGTGGCATTCCCGGCCAGCGCAAACACCAGCGGAATAGTCAGCGACGGCGAAGTTGACGGCGCCATCGCCGACACCGACTGCGCCAGCGTCTCCAGCGGACCCAGCACGCCGCTGTGCAGCCCGTAGTTCTCCGGGCCGGTCTTTGGATACACTTCGCCTCTCGAGGCCGTTTGCCTGGTCACCGATGCGCCTTTCGCTGCTTGTTCGTGCGACTGATTGGGTGCAGAGACTGGTATTGCTGGATTGCTCTAGTCTTGCGCCCATCCCGCCCCGCGGTCAAGGCTCATCTTCCCGTAACGGCTTTTTCCTCCCTCGTCCTTGCGCCATCCCGGCACCAACTCTAGAAAAGAATTCGCGCCTCCGAGATCAGGTTGTGATTGTAGGTATGGAAGGCGGACGTCGCCACCTGCATACCTCCATCGAGAATGAAAAATGGATGCGTCGACTCCCACTGCTTGCTCCGGAATACGTAAAAAACCGCCGGTGTGACAAAGTTCTGCATCAAGCCGTTGTGTGCTCCGCGGTTGTAGAAAGTTGCATTGTTTTCTACCTCAAACCACAGGTGCCCCACATGGGTCTGTGTCAGCGCGTTCCAGGCAATCGACCGGCCCTGCGTCGCAATTTTTCCCGTTGGCATCGTTCCGCCCAGCGACGACTGCACATCGAACCGCCGGACCACAAACCCGCCCGCCAGCGTCGGCCCCCATGTATCGGTGGTCGCGCCGTTCTTGGCGCTGCCGGTAGCAAAGCTGTGGTTCAACAGCGCCGCCACGTCGTAATTCCCGTGCTTCGCATCGCCCGACGCGATTCGGTACTTCACCAGCACCGACGTATCGCCAAATCCATCTGCCGACGTGGCCAGGTTGTGCTGAATAAACGGTGGCTGTACGTAGTCAAACTCAAACCGGTCGCCGCCAATCAGCCCCATGCCGCGCGCGTTGCCGTAGTTCACCGTCTCCGTGCGCGCCGCGGTGTACTCGTTCGAGAACGATGCCCGCGCAAACTGGATCAGCCGCGGATCGCACTCCACCAGTGGCGTAATCCACGCCGGCTGCAACTTCGCCATTTCGCTGTTATGCGCAAAAAACTGTTGGTTGAAGGTCTGCTGCGCAGAAGCCGCGCTAGCTCCCACGGCAACCGCGGCAGCGAACACCAGTCCAGAGATGGTACGTAGTCCGTTCATAGGTAACCCTTCCTTGTAGCAGTTGCCGCGTGTGCGCAAAGTGATCAACGGCACGCTTGTTGTTGCACTCAGGAGTGCCCGCGCGCCGGTCCTGTGCATCTCTGCACAGCGTGCAGTGCGCCCCGCTCTGCGCCCTGGTTCTCTCTTCGGCACAAGCAATCAAAAGCGCAAGCTAATCTTTCTGTCGGCGGGTTACGTGAGTCGTTGGATTCTTCTAATCTCTATTCGCGCATTGGGCCGTGTGCGCCGCTTTGTGCGCGACCTCTATACTGTCAGCCATGCAATTCGCTCGCTTCGTTCTGTTCGTCGCAACCGCAGCATCGGCCGCCGCGCAGTCTCCAACTGCGTCGCCCGCGTCCCCCTCGCCGATGCCCGCGCAGTCCGTCCCCGCGCAGCAGGTCTGGCAAATGCAGGAATCAGGGACCACAGCCAGCCTCCGCGGCATCGATTCAGTCGACGGCAAAATCGCATGGGCCAGCGGTTCCGGCGGCACCGTGCTCAGGACCATCGACGGCGGCGCGCACTGGCAGACCTGCACGATTCCGGATGCAGACAAAGACGGCGCCACGCTCGACTTCCGCGGCATCCAAGCCTGGGACGCGCAAATCGCCATCGTCATGGCCTCCGGTCCCGGCGATAAAAGCCGCCTATACAAAACTAAAGATGGGTGCAAGACGTGGACGCTGTTGGTGAAGAACGAAGACAAGGACGGATTTTGGGATGCGCTAAAGCTCTGGACGCCCACCGACGGATTTCTAGCAGGCGATCCTGTCGAAGGGCATCCATTCCTTACGGAATTCACAAGCTACAACGGCCTCATGATCGACAACACTCTTTACGATCTGAGGTCGCAAGCTGGCGAAGGCGCGTTTGCTGCAAGCAACTCCAGCATCGCCATTGCTCCTTTTCGCACGCAGGATGGAGCCGCCAGGGAGGTCTGGTTTGCAACCGGGGGCGTGAGTGGCTCTCGGGTGATTCATT
>JBEKET010000067.1:0-32383 GCA_050013695.1 Occallatibacter sp. | reverse complement strand
AACCGCTGAGCTTCCACATCTACCACCTTCCAAGCCATCCAACACCCCCAATGCAGCCTAAAAACTGTAAAGGATGTGTGGAGACAACTTGTAAAGGATGTCATGGAACTGAACAACTGAAGCCGTGCCCTTTCAAAACCCGCTGCATAAAACTAGGCGATGGTGATGGCGGCTACTTCGTAGTCCTGAACGCTGGGGATGGTGAAGCGGAGGATTTGGTCTTCGAGGCGGAACGGCACGTTTTGAGTAGACTCGCTTTGTGCCGAGTCGTCTTGTGATGGGCGGAGAAGCTCGACGGATTTTGGTCTGACGCCTGGCGGGAGCTTGAGGCTGACTGACTGGGGACCTAAGGGATAGACGGATCGCATCCAGCCGTGTTGCGCGTTGGGGTTGGTGTAGTTGAGCAGGTGAACTGCATAGCCGGGCACGGTTTCCCAGGCGAACAACTCGACCAGGCCTTCGCCTTGGACGCTGACCTGGCGCTCGTCCCCGGTGATCCAGCGGATGGTGTTGTGCATGAGGCGGAGAAGGTCGCCGTGGCCGGTGAGCCAGTAGGTGCGCTCGATATCGCCGGGGAAGTAGGCGATGCGGCTCGAGCCGGTTTCGCGCAGGACAACAGCCAGCTCGTCGGTGTGGGAGACGGGTGGGTAGGCAAGCTCGGGTGGATAGTTCACGAAGCCGGGGACGACGGTGAGGACTGCATCGTGGACTGGTTTAAGGGGCACACGATTTTGGGCGCCGGGGATCCAGTTGGTGTTGACGATGCCGTCGAGAATGGGATGCTGGCGCTCGATGCGGCTGTAGTATGCATTTCCATTGGTGCCGACGACTTCGCCGGCCTTGCTGATGCCGAAGAGATCGCCGAGAGCAAAGTCCGCACGGGGTCTAAGGTCTTGATCGTAGAGGCCGGTTTCAAAGCTGGCCATGATCGATCCGCCGCGGCGCACGTATTCGCGGATTTGGTCGGATTGGCGGTCGCTGAGCATGGCGATGTTGGGGAGTAACAATGCGCGATATTTGCTCAGGCGTTCCGGTTCGAGACGATCTTCGTGGACAAAGTCAAAAGCGAATCGGCCGGTGAGTAATGTTTCATAGATGCCGTGGGTGGTGTCGCGCATGTAGGTGCGGGAGTGTGCCGTTGCGGGGCCGGGGTACAGCACCTGCGTGCTCTGGCCTATGACTACGCCAATGTTGGCGATGGAACGGCGGGTCTTGAAATGAGCTTCGTGTTTGGCATGCCAGAGGAAGAAATCCTTGCCAGGCTTCTGCCAGCGGCGATCTTCGCCGAAGCCATCTTCGGAACCGATGAAGTGGTAATACGGAGCCAGGCCGCTGGCCGCTGTTTCGCTCATCCACATCTGGGCCTCGGCGGGATTTTTGGCTGAATTGCGCCAGCGCACTACGCCGGTGGAGTAGGCGGCGGTTAGGTTGGTGGCGAACTTGCCGTCCATCACCGCATTGCAAACGCGGCCTTGGAGAGCGCATCCCCAGACCTGGGGATCGTCGTTGGTGCGGCCCTGATTGTCGGCTTGAAACCAGGCGGCGATTTTGCCCAGGCGATGGAGATTTGCAGCCGCGTGGACGTTGGCGCCGAGATTTGCAAAGTAGAAGCAGTCCGGCTTTTTCTCTTTGGCGATGGCATCGTATTTTTGCCACAGGTCTACGATGCGGTCGTTGAGGACGCGCCAGTAGGCAGGGGTGTTGGCGGGAGGAAGCTTGCTGCAAATTGCGCAGTGGCACTCGGGCATGGACCACGACGGCCAGCCATTGGTGTAGAAACAATCGACGTCATAAAGGGAGTTTATCTCGCGCATGATGGCGGGAACGTAGTCGTCCATGTAGCTGGAAAACATGCAGGTTTTGAAGAGGCGCGGCTCTTCTTCACTGAATTGCGCGGAGTCGTCCTTGCTGCGCATGAACCACTCGGGATGGGCGTCCAGCGCGTCACCCCAGTTGAGGTCGGGGCTCATGCGGGCAACCACGCGCATGCCGCGCTTGCGGGCGGCGGTGACGCATTCGCCGAAGAAATCGCGGTTGTTGAGGAATTTTCCGTGGCGATGGAAAGGGACCGTGGAGGGATAGAAGGCCAGGATGCCGGTGACGCTGATGAAGACGACGTCAGTGGCGGAGGAGTGCCAGTAGTCGGCCCACTCTTCGATGTTCATCACGGCGGGATCGTGCTCGGTCATATTGGATTGGCCGACGCGGCGAACGCGCTGCTGCCAGGGTTGGGCCGATGGGTCGATGGGCGACAAGCGCGATGGCAACGCAATGAGGTTCAACGGGCCAGAGGCTGGAGGTTCGTTGGCAAGGGCTTCCGCCGGACACATGCTGTCAAGCGCTGCGGCCAATGGAATTGCGGCTGCGCCGGTGGTCAAACCGGTTTTCAGAAATGTGCGGCGATTGAGCATGGGTTTTCTCCTGTTGCGGCCGGCCTTGAAAGTGTAACTGGTGGGTGGAGGGGCGCAACAGGAGGATTGTAGTGTCTGAAATCTGTGTTGAGTGAAAACAGCAAACGCTTGCTTTTCGGTTTTGCGGCTCGCATCGTCAAGGCATGGCAACGAAACGCGGAACCACCGATCATGTCTGGCGATTGTTGATCTGATCGCTTAGGCAAACTGTCCCTGCGCTACTTCCTCTATAGACCGATCATTGATCGGCCCGGTGAGGGTTTTCTTTGACGCTGCTTTCAAGAGTTGCCGCATTCCCTTGGCCGCCCCCTGAAATAGCATTTGCACCATAAAAATCAGCGTCATAACCCACAAAAGAGGCGATCCAGCTAAAAGCCGTTTCACCGCTAGAATCATACCTCTGTGATGAAACTGCTCCAATTTATTCCGGACTGCCTCATTCTCTATCGAACTGAGAGCACTTTCCCATTCAGCGCGCCATCCACTCGGCTCCGGGTCTCCAGAAATCTTATGAATCGCCACTGACATCAACATTCGGAATAAAGTCAAATGATGACCATACCGAATGAATCCATTCATTTGCCTCCGCAATAGGACATAGGCCGGATGCTGGAAAGAGATATGCCCGTCCGCCGCAAAGTCAAATAACTCATCTCTAATGGCGAACATCTGCTGCCGGAACCAGTCCAGACGAACTTCAGGGAGTATCTTGAAAACCACCACAGCCCCCAAAATGGAAACCACCGAGAATTGAAGAATGTTTGCGAGTTGCAATTCTGTAATCATTGATCTTCCTCCCTCGTAGTGCCTTCGCTCGTCAAAAGACTCGATTCTCTATTTGGGTCTAACCTCTTTTCCAGAGATGCGGTACGTAGTGTTAGACGCTTGCGGGTGCTCTTATGTCTCCTACATTCGTTCAGCCATAGAACCGTGGTAACTCCCGACAGCGCCACGCTGGCAGTGATCACCAAGTTAAGGTGAGCAGAAATTTTGAGCGCTAAATCGGCAACTGATACGTGTCCCGCAAACGCTCGGAAAGTCTGCGCGACTTCGTAAATCATGAAGCCAACAACAGCTGCCCAAATTAACGAGTTCCCGAACTGGCGAATGAGGGTGAATATCTGTTCCAAAACCCAGCGCCAAACTGGAGGCTCATCTCGCCTATTCTTTCGTTTTGCTGGCATCGTGAACCTTCCAGACACACCAACACTGGTTCAGAGTTTGATGCCAACAACATACCACTTGGCACCATCACCCTGTAAATTAGATTCGATAGATGTGCCAAGTATTACACCTTTTTCTCGCCCGATTTCCGTCAACGCAGTTTTCAGACACTACCATAGGAGGAGTGTGAGGAGCGTGCTTGGTTTTAGCTGAAGCCGAGGACGGGGTGCGGGGCGTAGGGCTGTTCGAGGGACGCGACTTCTTCGGGTGACAGGTGGACGGAGAGCGCTGTTACTGCGTCTTCAAGATGAATAGGCTTGGTGGCGCCGACGATGGGCGCGGTGATGACGGGCTTGCTGAGCAGCCATGCAAGGGCAAGCTGGGCGCGGGGGATGCCGCGCTTCTCTGCAAGTTCACCCAGGCGATCAACGACTTTGCGGTCGTCTTCTTCTGTTTTGGAATACATGGTTTTGCCGAACTTGTCGGTTTCGAAGCGCTTGGTGTTTTCGCGTTGCCAGGGGCGGGCGAGACGGCCGCGGGCCAGAGGGCTCCAGGGAATAACGCCGATGCCTTCAGACTGGCAGAGGCCGATCATTTCGCGCTCCTCTTCGCGATAGAGCAGGTTGTAGTGATTTTGCATGGAGATGAAGCGGGTCCATCCGTGGAGGTCGGCTAGATAGAGGGCCTTGGTGAACTGCCAGGCGTACATGGACGATGCGCCGATGTAGCGCACCTTGCCGGATTTGACTAGATCGTGGAGGGCTTCAAGGGTTTCTTCGATGGGCGTTTCGTAATCCCAGCGGTGGATCTGGTAGAGGTCGACGTAGTCGGTTTGGAGACGAAGGAGGCTCTGGTCCAATTCATGAAAGATGGCTTTGCGGGAGAGGCCACGGCCATTGGGCTCGTCGCGCATGACGCCCTGAACTTTGGTGGCGAGGACGATGGCTTCGCGGCGGGTGTTGGATTTCAGGAAGCGGCCGAGGACGGACTCGCTGTCGCCGCTGGAGTAGACGTTGGCGGTATCGAAGAAGTTGATGCCGAGGTCGAGAGCCTGGCGCAGGAAAGGCTGGCTGTCTTCTTCATTCAGGGCCCACGCGTGGCGGCCGCCTTTGGATGCGTCGGTGGCGGGCGAGCCATAGGTCATGCAGCCGAGGCAGATGCGGGAGACTTTGAGGCCGGTCTTGCCGAGATTGACGTGGTTCATGGGGGACTCCTTGAGATGCGGGGGTACGGACGCGATTCGATCTTGATGAGGTGACGGCACGGGCTTAAAGGCCGAGTGAGTTTGTTGTCTCTCAGGCGGTTGAACAGGTTTCGGGAAACGGCCGATTGTCGTTGATGATCCGAAGAGAGCGTGCCTCAGTGGCTAAAGCCAAGCGTTGATTTCCTGGCATCTATGGCACGACTGAAGTCGAGCCCTTTCAAAACAGCTCTCGCGAATGTTTCCTTCCATAAGACTACTGCGCGAGGGGGAAAGATGCATGCGGGGATTCGCATCGCCTGGCGCGGTGGTTCATCCAATCTGCTATGAGCAATGGGTTGGCGGTTTCAGTGTTGGACCTGGTGGGCATGCATACGGGTGAGCCGGCGGGAGAAGCGATTGCGCGGTCGGTGGACCTGGCGCGGCATGTGGAGCGGTTGGGTTATAAGCGGTTCTGGCTGGCGGAGCATCATGCGATTCATGGGCTGGCCTGCTCGGCTACGGCAGTTTTGATTGGGCATGTGGCGGGGGCAACGAAGTCGATACGGGTGGGGAGCGGTGGCGTGATGCTGCCGAACCATGCGCCGCTGGTGGTGGCGGAACAGTTTGGGACGCTGGAGGCGATGTATCCGGGGCGGATCGACCTGGGGTTGGGACGCGCGCCGGGCGGGGACTTTCAAACCATGCGGGCGTTGCGGCGGGATTCGAGGCAGAGCGGGGACGATTTTCCGGAGCTGCTGGCCGAGTTGCAGAGCTACCTGGGACCGGAAAAGCCGGGGCAGGTGGTGAGGGCGATTCCGGGACAAGGGAGCAACGTGCCGATTACGCTGCTGGGATCGAGCGGATTCAGCGCGCAACTGGCGGGAAGGCTGGGGTTGCCATTTGCATTTGCAGCGCATTTTGCGCCGGATTATTTGTATGCCGCGGCGGAGCTGTACCATGGGCAGTTTCAGCCAAGCGAGTGGCTGGAGAAGCCGTACATGATGGTGGGGGTGCAGGTGATTGCGGCGGAGACGGATGCGGCGGCACGGCGGCTGTTTACTACGCCGCAGCAGAGGTTTTTGCGACTGATTCGGAACCAGCCGGTGGAGTTGCTGGCACCGGTGGATTCGATGGAGCCGTTGTGGACGCCGTGGGAGAAGGCGGCGGTGGAGAGCAAGCTGGGCGCGGCGATTGTGGGCTCGGATGCAACGGTGAAGGCGGGGCTGGAGAGGCTGGTGGCGGATACCGAGGCGAACGAGGTGATTGTTGTGACGGATACGTATGCGCATGAGGACCGGCTGGAATCTTATCGACGCGTGGCTGGGATTGCGGGGGCGATTGCGGCTGGGACGGGGAGACAAACACGCGTGGGTGCTTGAGGCCTTGTTTTCGGTCCTCAATGCCCGAAAAACAACCGCAGGTCCTTCGACTGCGCAGGTCGCAAAGAGCGCGACCTACTTCGCTCAGGATGTCAGCTTTTTTTCTTGTACGAGGTCTTGAGACACACGAGAGAATTTCGAGATTCCATTGACGAACTGAGCGTGCTCATTGCCGTCCGCATTCTGGATCTGCGGAGACGGATTTGCCGTTGAGTTGGAAGCAGACTGCGCCGTTCAAGTCGGTGCGGTAGGTGCGGACGTTCGCGGCCTGAAGTTCGGCGAGGATTTCGGGGCGGGGGTGGTGGTAGCGGTTGTGGAGGCCGCAGGAGATGACGGCCCACTCGGGGGATACGCGGGCGAGGAACTGGGGGCGCGTGGATGTGATGCTGCCGTGGTGGCCGACTTTGAGCAGCGTGCTTTGGAGACCAGGCTCGGCTAGCATTGCCTGCTCGACTGGAGATTCGGCGTCGCCCTCGAGCATCACGGAGGTTGCGCCGTAGGCCATGTGGAGGACGAGCGAGTCGTTGTTGGTGGGCGTGGGACCGGGCTGGTAGTTGGGGAAGGGCGCGAGGACGGCGATCTGCGTCGCGCCGAAGGAGATCGCGTCGCCGGCGCGGAACGAGCGGACGCGGACGTGGAGATTGGCGGCCTCATTGAGGAGATCGTTGTAGGCGCCGAAGCGGGGGTTGTTGCCGACCCAAAATTCTGTGGGGTGGAAGTTGCGCAGGACGGCGGGGAGTCCTCCCATGTGGTCGGAGTGGGCGTGGGTGAGGGCGACCGCGTCAAGATGGCGGATGCCGCGCGACCAGAGAACTTCAGAGACCACATCTTCACCGATATCGAAATTCTCAGAGGAGGCTTGCGGGGCCTGGTGCGGACCTCCGCCAAAGCCGCCGCCGTCGACGAGGAGGGTCTTGCCGTCGGGGGTGATGAGGAGCAGGGAGTCGCCCTGGCCTACGTCAATGGCTTCCATGAGCAGGGCGTCAAGGGGGTGGTCGATGGGGCGGGGGAGGACGGCGGATACAGCGGCAAGGATTAGTGCGGCCCAAGTCGCGAGCCGCAGCCAGCGAGATCGCTTTGCATGAGACAGTCGACGATTTGAGTCTTCCCAGGTATCCGGGCGCGAGCGACCTGGGGAACCTGGCGAGTGCGCGAAGATGATGGCTGCGGCGAGGAGAGCGCAGAATGCGAAGGATTGGATGAGGAGCGGAGCGGGGATGCGGACGTCGCCCACGGTTAGGGAACCGAAGAGGTGGACGAGCCAGGTTCCGAAGTGAAGCGGGAGGGCGACTAGCATGGCGGGGATGAAGGCGGCGGCGGGCCAGATGAGTGCAACGATCAGCGTAACCAGGGCGGCCGGCATGATGACGAGCAGCAGGGGCAGGATGAAGAGGTTCACCGGCAGGGCGAATATGGTGATGCGGTGGAAGTAGACGGCCATAGGGAGGGTCATGGCGAGTTCAACGACGCAGGAGACGACGAGGAGTTCGGCGGCGCGGAAGAGAAAGCGGAGGGTTGAGGGGAAAACTCGCCAGGCGATGGTGGCATTGAATGCCGCTTGAAGGGTGGAGGCAAGCATACGCAGGGTGACGCGAAATTGGGCGAGGGGCGGAGACAGCTTGGCGTCGATGGCGACGAGGCGGAGGTCGCGCAGGGCGGCGAGGTAGGGGTGGATGGTGGCTTGAAGCAGCGGGGCGGCAACGCCGGCGATGGCGACGACGGCGAGGAGGGTCATTTGGAGGCTGGCGTCA
Source organism: Occallatibacter sp. (assembly GCA_050013695.1). Lineage (GTDB taxonomy): Bacteria > Acidobacteriota > Terriglobia > Terriglobales > Acidobacteriaceae > Telmatobacter. The sequence continues at coordinate 24,495 of JBEKET010000067.1, read as the reverse complement.
AGGAGGCTGCGGGGGCTGACGGCGAGCAGGCAGAGCGCGGCGAATCCGATGGTGTTGAGGGGGCTGCGTTCGCGGTAGAGGAGGCGGCCGAGGAGGTAGAGGGTGACCATCCAAAGCGAGCGCTGAACGGGCGTGGCGAAGCCGGTGAAGAGCGCGTAGGCGAACGAGGCAAGGATAGTGAGCAGCGTGGCCGGAACAGTGGGAAGGCGGAGGCGGCGTGCGAGCCAGAAGATGCATCCGGCGACGATGGCGAGGTGGAAGCCGGAGACGACCAGCATGTGGAAGGAGCCGGTGCGCTCAAATCCGACGCGGAGGGTGTGGGTGAGGTAGGTGCGGTCGCCGGTGACCATTGCGGCGAGCATGACGGCGTCGTCCGGGGTGAGGCGGAGCGGCGCGGGCAGACGGAGCATGGTGGCGGGAAGCGCTAAGATGCGGGCGCTGGAGGCTTGCTGGAGGGCGTGGACGCGGCAGGCAAGGAAACGATCGGGCGAGGGTCCGAGGCGATCGATTTGGGTTAGGGGGACGGTGGCGGTGGAGGTGATGTCCTGGTCGAGGAGGTAGTCGGTGCGGCTCCAAACGCCGGGATCACGGTAGACCTCGGGGGTAAGCAGGCGGACGACGGCACGGATGCGGTCACCGCATTGAAAGGGCTGGGGCTCAGGTTGATTGGGCCGGATGGCGGGCCAGCGAACGGTGAGGCGAACGCTGCCGGAGACGGGGGCTTGCTGGTCTTCGGTGTCGGAGACGGTTTCAAGGGTGGAGACGCGGAGGTCGATGCGCTGGGAGGGCTGCTGTTCGAGAAGAGTGGTGATGGATTCACCAGGATCGGGGAGGTTCTGTTCGATTTCATCACGGACGGGGCCGGTGTCGACGATGGTGCCTTCAACGGTGCGAAGGAGGCCGTCAGAGAGTGAGGCGAGGGCGGGTGCGGGAGCTGGGTGGGGCTCCATTGTGCCGGAAAATGCGCCGAGAAGGAGCCAGAGGACGGCCAAGGGGAGCCAGGCGATGCGCTGGGCGCGGAGGGCGGCGAGGGCGCAGAGTACGGCAATTAGACCCAGTGAAATTAGGACGAGGCTGGGGCGAATCCAGAGCCAGTGGGCGATGGTGATGCCACCGGCGAAGAGGCAGGCGGCGTGGAACAGGGGTACGGCGCTCAGGCTGGCGAAGGCGGGAGGGTTGGCAGGCTGGCCGGAATGAATCGAATGGGCTTGCATTCTGCCTGATAAGAAAAAAGGCCGGTGGATTTTTGGAAATGCGTTCAGCAGGTCAGCCCCGCTTCGCGGGGGTAGCGAGTCAGCAAGTCAGCGGGGGCGTTGGTGAGCGAAGGTTTCATTCCCGCTGGGTCGGCAAAGACGGCGGGGGATTGAAACTTGGAGCCGCTGAAAACTGGAAGGATTCTATGGCTCTCAAGCCTAACAGGAGCGAGGCGCTCAGGCGAGGCGAAGGTGGACCACTGTCTCAAGATGAAAGGTTTGGGGGAAGAGGTCGGCGAGGGTGATGGATTCAATCTGATAGCCGGAGGCGAGCAGGGCGCGGAGGTCGCGAGCGAGCGTGGCGGGGTCACAGGAGACGTAGACGAGCGCTGGGGCGGCGACCTGGGCGAGGAGTGTGGTGATTTCAGGGCCCAGGCCGGCGCGGGGTGGGTCGACCACAATCAGATTAGGACTGGGGGAAGTGGGTTGGGGGGGGCGGCGGAGGAAGTCGAGGGTGGTGGCGCGGACGGGGACGCCGCGGGTGCCTTTGAGGTTGGCGGCGAGAGCCTGGGTGGCGGCCGGGGCGGACTCGACGGCGACGACGCGGGTGAAATTGGCGGTGAGCGCGCGGGCGAAGAGGCCTACGCCGGCGAAAAGGTCCCAGGCGAGTGCGCCTTTGTGGTTGGCGGTGACGCGGTGGACGAGCGCATCGACGAGCCAGCGGTTTACCTGAAAAAAAGCGCCGTGGTCGACGCGGTAATCGAACCCAGCGGCGCGGTAGGTGAGAGAGGCTGCGCCCCGTTGGGCTATGGTTCGCGGGGGCTGGGCGTTTTTGCCGGAGCGGGGTTCAAGAAGAAGCTCAGCGCCGGTGAGGGCGGGGATGCGCTCGCGCCAGGCTTCGATCCATTGGTCGAAGCGATGGTTTTTGGCGCTGGCGGTGAAGACGCTGGCCTGGAGGGCGGTTTCGGTGGAATTGCAGAAAAGAGCGAGTTCAGTGAAATGCGGAAATTGGGCGACGGATCGGGCGACGTCGGCAAAGGCCTGGGCGGCATTAAGGAGCAGGGGCGCGGCGATGGGGCATTCGGTGATGGGGATGATGGCGTGGGAATTTCGGGCGCGGTAGCCGGGATTGCCTGCTGCGTCGAAGGCAACGCGGATGCGATTGCGGTAGTGCCAGGGGTCGGCGGAGAGGATGGAGATCTCGTCGGGGGATGGAATGCCGGCGCGATCAAGGGTCTCAAGGAGAATGGCTTGCTTGAGGGCGAGCTGGGTTTCGTAGTTCGCATGCTGATAGTGGCAACCGCCGCAGACGCCGAAGTGGCGGCAGACGGGAGCGACGCGCTCGGCGGCGATGGTGACGATCTGGTCAGGTTCGGCTGTGGAGTAGCCGGGCTTGTCCTGGGTGATGCGGACGCGGGCCTGTTCGCCGGGGAGGGTGAGGGGGACGAAGAGGGCTTTGCCTTCTATGCGGGCAAGGAATGCGCCGCCGTAGAGGGGCTTGGTTATGTCGACGAGTTGGGATTCGGGAAAGTCTGGGTGAGTTGTGGCGGGGCTTGGAGGATTTACCTCAGGGGCTAAAGCCCCCGGTCCATTAAGCGGCATTTGCGGCACGACTGAAGTCGTGCCCTTTCGCACATCTACGTCCTGACAGGAGTTTTCAGCTGGCTTAATATTCTTGCGCTTTCGCACGTCCACTTCCAGGCGGAGGTTTTCAGCAGGCTGTCGGGTTTTGCCTTGACGAACGGGTTGCGGTTTCCGAGGGGTCATTGCTGGCTCATGTAGAAGAGGCTCAGGCGCGGCAGGCCGTAGTGGACCAGCAGCTGCTTCTGGACAAATTGACGTTCGACCTGGCGGAGTTGGACGACGCCCATGCGGGCGCGGTAGGGAGCCAGCTCGCGCGCGGCGTGCTCTTTGAGGCCAACGAGCAGGTCTTCAGAGGCGGCGGCATGAAGCGCGGTGAAGAGTTTTTCTTCGAGGACGGTGAGGGTGCGCTCCAGGGATTCCATGTCGTTGGATTTGGCGGCGCGGACTTCGGCGGCCAATTCGCGGAGACGTGAGGCGGTTGCAGCGCAGGCTTCGGGGGCGACGGCGGCGGTGTCGAGGGAGGTTGCGGCGGATTCAAGATGGACGGCGACGCGTTCGTGTTCGAAGCCGGACTCGCGGGGCTCGGTGGTGGGAACAGAGGTGCCGGCGGCGGCTTCGCGGAGCTCTTCAGCGGCTTCCATCACAGCTTGCGAACACCAGGCGAGACCGTTGACGCGGCGCATGCGGCCACGCTTCTGGCGGGCTTCATATTTGTCAAAGGCGGCGTCGATGCCGCGCAGGGCTGCGTCGAGGGGAATGCCGGCTTCGCGCCAGACTTCGATGAGCGCCCAGTCGAGGGTGGAGAGCAGAAGGATGGAGCCGCGGCGCTGCTGGAAGCGCTCTTCGATCTCGGTGAAGTAGTTGAAGTAGTTTTGCACAGTGAACGAGTGAACGAGTGAACCAGTGAAGTGAACGAGTGAAAAAGCGAGCCAGTCTAACGAGGCCGGCTGCGGGGGCGGGCGGCGCGATTGCGTTCGAAGAGGATGATGAGGCCGTCGAGGGTTAACATGTCGTCGATGTCGGTGATGAAGCGGGAGCCTTCGGCGATCATGTGGGCGAGGCCTCCGCAGGCGATGATGCGCGGCTTTGCGCCGAGCTCGTCAATCATGCGCTCGAGGATGCCATCGACCAAACCAATGTAGCCGAAATAAAGGCCGCTCTGGAGATGGGTGATGGTGTTGGTGCCGATGACTTTGGCGGGGCGCTTGATGTCAACGCGGCTGAGGCGCGCGGCGTGGGCGAAGAGGGCGTTGGCGCTGATGCCGAGGCCGGGGGAGATGGCGCCGCCGAGGTATTCACCCTTGGCGGAGATGACTTCAAAGCGGGTGGCGGTGCCGAAGTTGACGACGATGCAGGGGCCACCGTAGCGCTCATAGGCGGCAATGGAGTCGGCGAGGCGGTCGGCGCCGAGTTCAGTGGGGTTGTCGACCAGGACGGGCATGCCGGTCTTGATGCCGGGCTCAACAAAGAGCGGGTCAACATGGAAGCAGGTTTCGCAGACCTGGCGGAGGGTGGTTTCGACGGGCGGCACGACGGAGGAGATGATAATGTGGGTGACCTGACTGGGCTCAATGCCATTCATCTTGAAGAGATTGACGAAGAGCACACTGTACTCGTCGGCGGTCTGCTGATGATGGGTGGTGACGCGCCAGGTGGCGACGAGGGTGGGCTTTTTGGGGGCTTCAGAGGCCGGAGATGCGGCGGGGTTTTCCTCGTCGAGGCGGTAGAGGCCGAGCTTGGTGTTGGTGTTGCCTACATCGAGAGCGAGCAGCATGGTGTTTTTAGCTTATATCCGCCGGTTCGGGTTCCGCAGTGGGTTCTACGGCGCGGAGGCCGCCGGTGCGCACGGTGACCAGGCCGTTTTCCGTTTGGACGAGCAGGAAGCCGTTGGGGTCCAGTCCGGCTGTCACGCCGGTGCACGGCTGCGGGCCATGGACATGGACGCGTTTGCCGCGAACCCAGGTTGAGGCGGCTTCAATCCGTGACGGGATGGTGTGAAATGCATGAGGGAGATCGCGAGTCTCGAGTTCTAGAGAGTTCAGAAGGGAGATGAGGAGATCCTGGCGGGAGATGATGTGGCCGGAATCCAGATCGAGCGAGGTGGCGGGAGTGGCTAATGTTGGGTCAAAGCTCCGCTGGTGGACGTTGATGCCGATGCCGATGACGGCGTAGGCGATCTTGTCCGCCTCGGTACGGGCTTCGACGAGAATTCCGCCGGTTTTGCGGGGGCCGATGAGAAGGTCGTTGGGCCAGCGGAGATCGATGGTGAGACCAGAAACTTCCTTGATTGCACTCGCTGCGGCCAGACCCGCAATCAATGGCAACATCGGCAGATGATTTGGAAAAGTGCATGGGCAAAACAGGATGCTGACGTACAGACCTTCGCCCGCAGGAGATTGCCAAGTGTGATTGCTGCGGCCTCGGCCGGCTAGTTGCTCATCGGCGAAGTAGACGGACCAGTGCGGCGCGCCGGCGCGAGCGGCTTCGAGTGCGTCGGTGTTGGTGGAGTTGGTTACGGGGGCGAAGTGGAGCTTGCCGGCGCACCTGGCATCGGCGAGGGAGGCTTCGAGGGCGGGGAGGTCGAACATCTGGTGGCTCACTCGGCGGTGATGGTCATGGAGATGTCGGCGGCTTTGGCGGAGTGGGTGAGTGCGCCGACGCTGATGAAGTCGACGCCGGTTTCGGCATAGGAGCGGATGTTTTCGAGGACGATGCCGCCAGAGGCTTCGGTGGGGATCCAGCGATGCTCGGCTGATTGAGAAACGTCTCCGGCAGGCGCTTCGGTCGTGACTGCCTGCTCAGCCGTTGCCTGCTTGATGCGGTCGACGGATTGCTTGACCTGCTGGGGAGTCATGTTGTCGAGCAGGATGGCTTCAGCGCCGTATTTGAGGGCCTCTTCAAGTTCGCGCGGGTTGCGCACTTCCACCTGGATGCGCTGGCCTTTGTGGCGCTTTTCGAGAGCCTTCGAGATCACGGTGGGGATGCCGCCGCCGAGCGAGATGTGATTGTTCTTGATGAGAATGCCGGAGGCCAGATCGATGCGGTGATTGGTGCCGCCGCCGCACTGGACGGCGTACTTCTCAAGGGCGCGCAGGCCGGGGACGGTCTTGCGGGTGTCAAGGACGCGGGCGTGGGTGCCTTGAATTGCATCGACATAAGTGCGGGTAAGGGTGGCGATGCCGCTGAGGTGCTGCATGAGGTTGAGAATGACGCGTTCGCAGCTGAGCAGGACCCGGGCATTGTGGCGAATGACGGCGAGGACCTGGCCGGCATGGACGCGAACGCCATCGAACATTTCAGGATGGCTTACGACTTCAAAGCGGGTTTGCGATTGAGGATGCGGATGAAGTTTCGCGGCAGAGTGGGTGTCAGATTGGGCGTCAAGGCGGGCAAAGATTTCAAGCAGGCGAGGGACGGCGCCGAGACCGCAAACGACCATTTCCTGGCGGGCGATGATGGAGGCGGCAGCGCGCAGGCCGGGGTCGATGGTGAGGTTGGTGGTGGCGTCGCGGACGGCCTGGTCTTCAACCAGGGCCTGCTCAAGCAATGCGTCGATGCGGGTGCTTTTCCAATCCATGGCGGTGTCCTGCGGACAGTGAAGCAGTGAACGAGTGAACAAGTGAATGAGTGAAACAGTGAACACGTGAAAAAGTGAAACAGCGATTGCCTTCAGGCGGCGCAGTCAGAGATGGTTTTCTGATTTTCTGCGCAGTAGGAAGTTATAAATGACCTTCTTGACGTTGTCATCCATTTGGACGTCGAATTTGCAAAACAGAGTTCCATTGCGCCGGTAAATGAGAAGCGAGTATTTTGGCCGAACACCGTAAAGCCGCTCGGCCAGCCGATGCCAAAACTTGAGTTTACCGTAACCGCGCCGGTCCACGATCTGCACGTTGCCCAGGTCGGAATACCAGAGGAGAGAGACGATTTTGTGGGCGTTGCGGACGAGGATTCCATGGACGGTGAAAAGAATGAACTGGAAAAAGCTGTCGGCAGGCGATTCGGAGAGTGATAGGTCGACGATGGCAATTGCATTTTCGGGATCGCCTAGATGATCGGCAATGATTTGCCTTGCGTATGGAGGGAAATCTGGGCCGGCGAAGCAGCGGGGCGCGTCGCCAAACGAGATGGTTGGGGGAGGCGCGGCGGGCCTGGTGCCGGCGAATGGGTCTTCAAGGGGCGGTTCAGGCGCGGGCCTGGTGGGCCATTCCCATTGGGGCGCTGGTGAATTTTCACGTCGGGATGTGTGTGGGGATTCGTGTGGGGAATTGTGGTGTTCCCAGAGCTCGCGGTAGGCGATCTGAATCAGCTTGAAATGCTCTTCGGCGTCTTTTTGGGCGCGCGGATTGTTCTCGAATCGATCAGGGTGCCAGAGCTTGGCGGCGGAGCGGAAGGCTTTGCGGATTACGGCGCCTGAAGAGGCAGTTTGATCGAGGCCAAGGGTTTTGGAGTGCTGAAGGCATTGTTGGCAGACGCAGGGCATGCCGGGGCCTTACTCGGACAGGGCGTCGAGATCGCGGCGTGCTTTTTCAAGGAGGGCGCTGTTCTCGGCGTGCTGCTTTTTCAGGCCGTCCACGACGTGCGTTGGGGCTTTGGATAAAAAGCCCTCGTTGCCTAACTGGCGATCGGCATTTGCGATGACCTTTTCGAGTTGCGCGATTTCTTTCAGCTTGAGTGCGCGCTCGGCGGCTACGTCGATGGTGCGTTCGTAGACTACGGCTACGTCGAAATAGAATCTTGTGCGTAGCGATAGACCAGGAGTGATTTGTTTAACGAAGCGAACTTCGCTCGCACGTGCAAGGCGCTCGACCATCGCAACGTTCTCACTGAGGACCGACTTCATAGAATCGTCGATCCGAACTTCGATGGGTGCGACTGCTTTTTCTTCGACATCTATTTCCTTGCGCAGGGCGCGAACTTCGACGATGAGACTTTGCAGGAAGGCCATTTGGTCGAGGGCGACCGGGTCAATTGCAGATACAGCGGATTGCGGGTAGGCTGTTAGCGCGATTGACTTGGCTGGTGGGATGCCGTCGTAGAGGGCGTGCCAGATTTCTTCGGTGATGAAGGGCATGAAGGGCGAAAGCAGGCGCAGAGACGCTTCAAAGACGCTGAGCAGCGTGGTGAGCGCGGCTTTGATCTTGTCCTTGTCGGAGGCCTCGGAGAAGTCGAGGCGGAGCTTGACGATTTCGAGGTACCAATCGCAGAAGCTGCCCCAGAAGAACTGGTAGATGAGGTTGGCTGCTTCATCGTAGCGATAGGCTTCGAGAGACTGGTTGACCTTTGCCGCCGTTGCGTGAAGCTCGGCGATGATCCAGCGGTCTTCAAGAGGGGCGTTGGGCTCGGCTGTCGGCATTTGGCCCAATACGGCCGGATCGACGGTGATGCCGAGCTCGGCGGCGCGGTCTACGTTCATGAAGAGGAAGCGGGCGGCGTTCCAGATTTTGTTGGCGAAGGCGCGATAGCCTTCGGTGCGGGCTACGTTGAAGGCGATGTCGGCGCCGGGCGAGGCCATGCTGGCTAATGTGAAACGAACGGCATCGGTGCCGTATTGCTTCACGATTTCGATGGGGTCGATGACGTTGCCCTTGGTCTTGGACATCTTTTCGCGGTTGGCGTCGCGGATCAGGCCGTGGATGTAGACCTCGCGGAAGGGAACAGATTCAGCGAGTGGGCGCGGAGAGCCGTCGGGCATGGGGACGTCGGTCGAGAACCAGCAGCCGAGCATGATCATGCGGGCTACCCAGAAGAAGAGGATGTCGAAGCCGGTGACGAGAAGACTGGTGGGGTAGAAGGTGTCGAAATCCTGACGGTTTTCCGCGGTGATGTTGGGCCAGCCGAAGACGGATACGGGGAGCAGGCCGGAGGAGAACCAGGTGTCGAGAACATCGGTCTCCTGGGTTATTTTTTCCGAGCCGCAGTGGGCGCAGGCGGTGGGATCGACGCGGGCGACGGTGATTTTGCCGCAGGTGGCGCAATGCCAGGCGGGGATTCTGTGGCCCCACCACAATTGGCGGCTGATGCACCAGTCGTAGATGTTCTCCATCCAGTTGAGATAGGTTTTCTCGCACTGCTCTGGGGTGAAGCGGATGGCCTTGTTGCCGTTGGCGTCGGGTTTTACGGCGGCGATCGCTTTTTCCGCGAGGGGCTTGATTTTTATGAACCACTGGGTGGAGAGACGCGGCTCGACTACGGTTTTGCAGCGGTCGCAGTGGCCGATGTTGTTGGTGTGATCCTTGACCGCGCCGAGGAGGCCCTGGGCGTCAAGGTCGGCTACGATGCGCTTGCGGGCGACGTAGCGATCGAGTCCGGCGTAAGCGCCGCCATCGGAGTTGATGTGGGCGGTCTCATCCATGATGTTGATGGAGGGAAGATTGTGGCGCTGGCCGAGGGCGAAGTCGTTGGGGTCGTGGGCTGGGGTCACTTTGACGGCGCCGGTGCCGAAGTCGCGGCTGACCCATTCATCGAGGATGATGGGGATTTCGCGGCCTGCCTTATTCGGGCCCGGTTCTGACAGCGGTAAACGAAGCTTTTTGCCGTGGAGATGGATGTAGCGTTCGTCCTCGGGATGAATGGCAACGGCGGTGTCGCCGAGCATGGTCTCGGGACGGGTGGTGGCTACGGTTAGAAACTCGCCGGAGTCTGCTCCGTTCGCATTGAGGACGGGGTAGCGGATTTCCCAGAGATGGCCTTTCTGCTCTTCGTGGACGACTTCGAGGTCGCTGATGGCGGTCTGGCAGCGGGGACACCAGTTGACGATGTATGCGCCGCGATAAATCAGGCCCTGTTCATGAAGGCGGACGAAGGCTTCACGGACCGAGACGGATAGATTGTCGCTCATGGTGAAGTATTCGCGCTGCCAGTCGACGGAGGCGCCGAGGCGCTTCATCTGGCTGAGGATGTTGCCGCCGTAGTGGCGTTTCCACTCCCACACGCGTTCGACAAAGGCCTCGCGGCCAAGCTGCTGGCGGGTTGTGCCTTCGCTTACGACCTGGCGCTCCACCAGCATCTGAGTGGCGATGCCGGCGTGGTCGGTGCCTGGAATCCACAGAACACGGCCGCCACGGATCCGCCCCACGGACGAAGACCTATCCGTGGGGACCCCGGACATACGACGCCAGCGGATGAGGATGTCGCTCTCCGTGTGCTCGAACATGTGGCCCATGTGGAGATTGCCGGTGACGTTGGGCGGCGGGAGGAGGATTGTGAAAGCGTCGCCGGCCGGTTGGGCTTCTGCAGGAACAGTTTCGGGTGCGGACTGGGCGAAGAGGTTTTCGCGGACCCAGTATTCGGCCCAGTGATCTTCAATGGCGGTGGGGTCGTAGGCTTTGGGCAGGTCGTGGGGCATATTTTTCTCGTGCGGGGCCCCCGGGTCTCAAAAACCGCTATCTGCAAGGGTTTCGGGAGTGAGGACCAACCCTCACTTTACCAGAATTGAGCATGGGTCATTTTTCACGGAGTCGTCGGCAAATGCGGCATGGGGCTGGGATATTCTGCACAGAGATGGCGGGAACGATGGAGCCCCAATTGAGGAGCATGAATGAGGCTGAGCGGGTGGATGGTGGCGGTTTGCCTGGTATTGACTGGTGGAAGGGCGATGGCGGAGCCGGGATTGCCGGGTGCGGCGGCGGCGAAGGAGACGATCCCGGTGCTGATGGTGAGCGACATTCATTTTGAGCCGTTCTGGGATCCGGGGAAGCTGCAGCAACTGGCCGCCGCGCCGGTGAGCGGGTGGAAAGGAATATTGGCGGCGCCGGCGACGGCGGATCGGGAGACGCAGTTTCGAGCGCTGGAGGATACATGCCACACGCGCGGGGATGATACTTCGTATCCGCTGCTGGAGTCGGGCATGAAGGCGATTGGGAAAGAGGCCGCCGGGGTGAAGTTTGTGACGGTGAGCGGCGATCTGATTTCGCATGCGTTTACGTGCAAGTTTGGGGCTGCGTTTCCCAAGGCCGCGCCGGACGATTACCGGGCGTTTGTGGAGAAGTCGATTGATTTTGTGGTGGAGGATTTGCGCGGGGCGCTGCCGGGAGTGCCGGTGTATGTAGCGCTGGGAAACAACGATTCAGATTGCGGCGACTACAAGCTGGATGCGAAGAGCGAGTTTTTGGCGGCGACGGGCGCGGAGGTGACGAAGGATTTTCCGGCTGCGGAGCGGAAGGGCGCGCTGGAGAGCTTTTCTGTGGGTGGGTACTATAGCGTGGCGCTGCCGGCTCCGGTGGAGCATGCGCGGCTGCTGGTGTTGAACGATTTGTTCATGTCGACCCGGTATACAAGCTGCGCAGGCAAGGATGATACGGCTCCTGCGGATGCACAGGTTGCGTGGCTTGAAAAACAAATGGCTGAGGCGCGCAGCAAGCACGAGAAAGTGTGGGTGATGGGGCACATTCCCCCGGGCGTGGACCCACGCGCGAGTGCAGCCAAGGCGGGCGATGTGTGCGGCAAGAAGGGGCCGAAGATGTATCTCGCGTCGGAGAAGATTGCGGAGGAGTTGGCCGCTTATAGTGACGTGGTGAAGCTGGCAATTTTTGCGCATACGCACATGGACGAGGTGCGAGTGCTTAAGCCGGAGAACGGCATGGGCATGGCGGGTGAAGGCGTCGCGGTAAAAATGGTGTCTTCGATATCGCCGATCAATGGAAATGCGCCTTCCTTTACGATTGCGCGGGTTGATCCAGATTCGGCAGCGCTGAAGGATTATCGAGTGTTTACGGCGTCGAATGCGACGGGAGTGGATACGACGTGGAAGGAAGAGTACGACTGGGGAAAGACATTCCACGAGGATGAGTTTTCAGCGGCTTCATTGAACAAAGTGATTGCGGGGTTCAAGGCTGATCCGGAGGGGAAGACGGAAGCGAGCCGGGAGTATATGCATCATTTCTTTTCGGGGATCGATTCACCGCTGCTGGCGTTGGTTTGGCCGCAGTATGTGTGTGGGCTGACGAATGATTCGGCGGAGGCGTTCAAGGGTTGTGTTTGTTCGGCGGGACATTAGGGAGTGATCAGGGAGACGGTGGGGAAGTAGGTGGTGTAGCGCCGCGGATCCCTGGTGAGCAAGGGGCAAGAAAGAGCGGCGGCGTGCGCGCCGATGAAAAAATCAGGCAGGACATTGCCTTTGATGCCACCCTGACGGCGATAGCGGACGTGGGCTTTACCTGCGAGGAATGCAGCGCCGCGAGGGATGCCAAAAACAGTTAATTCCAGAGCCGAAAGTTTCTGGTCAAGTGAGGCCGGCGTGGTGAATGTCACGGAAACCTCAGCATAGATGATGGGGTTGATTGCCAACTGATGCAAGAGAGACAGTTGACGCATCTGGCCGGCTGACCACGCGTGCCAAACGGGGTCTGAGCTCCATACGTCAAGCAACACATTGGTGTCGATAAGGATCATCAAGCGGGATCATCGGAATAGCCACGAATCAGTTCCATGTATTCGTCCGTGGAAATGCCCAGCTTGATGTCGGCGGCGCCAAGAGCTCTATCAAAACGGTCGGGTTGACGCGCTCCAGATGGCTCATTCTTGCGGAGAACTGGTTCGCCATTCTCGTTGATCTCCCAAACCACTTTACAGCCCGGTTGAATGTCCATCGCATCGCGAAGGCGCTTCGGAATCGTGACCTGGCCTTTGCTGGTGACGGTGGTTTCCATGGCTCATCTCCCAGGTATTACTTCACTTCCCATTGTAATACCAATCGTGTCGTGTCGTCTTTGTATCCTGGTAAGTAATTGGAAATAAAACGGAAATACGCACTCTGCGAGAAAAACGATGGGCCTGGTGACACCGTCCCTGGAGAGCGGAGGCAAAGGCGCGGCGGCATTTCGAATTGTGGTTGATTCCGAGGGAAGTTGGAAGACTAGTCGACTCCAAAGGAATACAGTTTCCCTGCCAGATCGATCGCGTATTCTCCGCTTGCAAGTGGAGACTTGGAAGTCAGCTTGTAGGACGACTCGCCAAATTTAGTGATCTCCACCGGAACCCCCTGGAGAGTTTCCCGGGAACGTCCTCTGAAGACGACCAAAGCATACTCCCGATCATTCTTCTTCAGCGTGAAGGGATAGATCCTGACGCTCTCCGGATGTTCGGTCTTGAAGACAAATTCAGTTATTTCGCCAGCCTTGATACGGAATGCCGAGTGGTCTCCGGGTAACACAACGACTCCCGTAGAACCGATCCATCCTACTTTGCCTTTCGCTTTCCACTGTTCGTTTGGGAGCGGCAGCAGAGCTTGATTAGATGCGTCGAGGCGGAATGCTTCGCCGATGGCTGCAGGTTCGACGGGCTTGGGAACCGCGGATTGGGCGCCGCAGGAGCCAAGAGATATGGTAAGCAACAAAGCCAAAACCAGAATCCGCATTCGCTTTCGTTCTCCTTGCCTTCGAATGTGAACTTTTTCCTCCGGAAAGGAGGAGTTTATACCACGGAGCAGACTTAAGAGTCCTTTCATGCAAATTAATTCTCTATTCGAGCATCCTTGAAGTGGGCAGGCGGAAACTCGGGGTGGTGGGGATCCAACCAGGGTGTGAAAGAGAAAGGCCGCACCCTGTTGGGGATGCGGCCTTTGCTTTCTGAAACGATGGTTTGGTTAGAACGGGTTCAGCCTGGCCAGGCCCTTCTTCTTCTTTTTCTTGCTGGACGACTCGTCGCTGGAATCGACTTTGGGCTTCTTTTTGTCGTTGGTGGCGGCAGCGGCCGGCGTTGATCCGGGCTTGACGTCATTGACCTGGGCGGGGGCCTCGGCGGGCTTCTCGGCGGCGGGGATCACGGTCTTGTCGGGTCCGACGGGTTTGATCACGGCGTTTGGATCGGCTGCGGGTGCGGATACGACTTCAGCGCCGACTCCGGTGCCACCAGCAGGGGCCGTCAACTGCAACGGCGCTGCGGAATTTGCATCGCTGCGCGTAGGCTCGTTGACGCCTGTTGTCGCGACAGGGGCAACGGGCGCTATAGGCTTGCCGTTGTTGTAGGCCGAGGCGAAGAGCGCGACGTTCTGCTTGGTGACGTCGGGCGCCAGGGTACGCTTGGGATCTTCCAGCGAGGGCTCGCCAACGTGAACGGCCTCGACCACTGTGGGTCCGTGCTTGATGATGTCAAAGGTCTTATCGGTGAAGTGCAAGGGCTGACGGCTCCGTTCTTCCGCGTCGTTCTCGGCTACCGCTTCCTGAGTCGGCTCGGGAACGGGGCGGTTCATGGCTACCAGGCGGTCACGCGCGTCTTCAACGTGGGGCGCCATGGGATAGCGGGTGATGACCTTGGCGTACGCCTGGGCAGCCCTGTCCATGTAGATGGCGCGGACCCGCTCCTTGATTGCACCGGGAAGATTCGGCGCCATTTGGATGGCACGTGCCTGTCCCGCGTAGGCGTCGCCGATGCCGAGGAGGGCCTGATCGCTCTTGGAGTAGAGGGGGTAGGTGTCGACGACCGTCTCGAGGCGGGCAATGGAAGCGGAGTAATTGTCGCGGCTGCCATAGTAGAGGCCGATCTGGGTTTCGCGTTCAGCCATCACTTCCTGGACATCGCGCAGTTTCTGCTTGGCGCGGGGCACGAGCGTGGAGTCTGGGAACTGGTTGATCATGTTCCGGTATTCCTGCTCAGCGCGCTGGGCGTTGGTGTAGTCGCGGTCGGGCTTCTCCATCTGCTGGTAGTAGATGTCGGCCACCTTCATCTGCGCCTCGGCTGCCTCGGGGGCGTTGGGAAAGAAGGTGATGAAGTCCTTGTATTCAGCCTCAGCCTGGACGAGGGCCGCGGTGCCGCCTTCCTTGAACCAGCTATCGCCGACGGCCAGCTTGGCGCGCATCCGGTATTCCGACTCGGGATAGGTGTTGAGCATGGTTTGGAGGTCAAGGCGGGCCACGTCAAAGCGGCCTTTCTTGAGGGCCGTCATGGCCTTGTCGTAAAGTTCCTTGTCAGGCTGCTTGGAATTTACGTTTTGGAGCGGGTTGGCGCTCAGGTCCTGATCCTTCTTTTTCTTGGGCTTTTTGGTGGCCGCGGACGAGAAATCGCCCAAGGCCAGGATCACGAGAGCAACCGCACAGATTTTTAATGACAACCGGTTCATACCACCTCATCGCGACGGCGCCCTAAGCAGGCTCTCCGCCGTTCATGGCTATTTCTGAATCTTACTCGTGTTGCGTATTTTACTCGTTCGAAGCATTACTCGTTTGACTCGCCGACTGCCTTGCGGGCAGCGGCCAGAAGGGCGCGCGCATTCTGTTCGGGGTCGCCGGAGCCGAAGACCGCATTGCCGGCCACCAGCAGGTCCGCACCTGCTTGGACGACCTGAGCCACTGTATCGTGAGTCACGCCGCCGTCCACTTCGATTTTAAACGCCAGGCCCAGGTCCTGACGCAATTCTACGAGGCGGCGGATTTTGTCCAAAGAAAAAGGAATGAATTCCTGGCCGCCGAAGCCGGGATTGACGCTCATGATGAGCACATGGTGGACCATGGGCAGAATGTCCAGGATGAGGTCGACGCGGGTGGCGGGATTGAGCACCACGGCGGGCTGCATGCCGTGATGGGCAATGAGTTGAAGAGAGCGATGGAGATGGCGGCAGGCTTCGTAATGGACGCTGACCCAGTTGGCGCCGGCATCGGCGAAAGCGGGAATGAATTCGTCGGGGTTCTCGATCATCAGGTGACAGTCGAGGGGCAGGCTGGTGGCTTTGCGCAGGCTTTTGACGACGGGCGGGCCGATGGTGATGTTGGGGACGAAATGGCCATCCATGATGTCGACGTGAATGACGGTGCCGCCGCCGCGCTCGGCCGCGGCTACCTGGTCGGCGAGGTGGGCGAAGTCGGCGGAGAGGATGGAGGGAAGAAGCTGGACCATTGGGCTTTCCTGGGGTATCTCCCTGTCCCGCAAGTGTATCAGCGGAGACGGTCTGGGGTTTGGTTGAAGTGGTTTTGCTTGTTGGCAGGTGCTAACGGGACGCCGATTGCGGATTGGCTGCGGGGCCAACTTCCCGGAGGGCTGCGCCAATCACGTTGCCCGGCCCGGACTCCTGGACGAAGACGACCAGGCGCAGATTTTTGGGATCCTGGCCGGGTTTCAGTTTCAGTTGATAGTCCTGGGTAAAGGTCTTCCCTTTTTCGAGCTTGCCGATCTTCACTAGTTCCTGAACGACTGCCACGTGCTGAAGCCGGCGTCCGCCGTTTTCGCCGTGCAGTACCTGGGATTGGGCATGATCAAGCGCGAGGGCGGCGAAGATGTCAGCGTTGTGCCTGGCTGAGGTTCCGTCGGCTTCAATATGGGCTCGAAGGATGGCGGGTGTGGAACCGTCCATATGAACGGAGCGGATGGTGACGGGAATCTGTGGAGCTTTCGCGGCCTTGAGCAGAACTTCGGCGGTTTGTTTCCTATTTTCCAACTGAAGCTCAGTGGTGCCGTCCACGATCAGCTGCGGAGTGTACGGGCTGGAGATGCCGAGCGCACGGACATAGGCTGCCTGGCGGTCAGTAACAAGCGATGAGGAATAGGGATCTGTCCATCCGTCGTGGTTCCAATAATCGACGTGCTCGCTAAGTACGATGACCTGGGCGTCGGGCACCGGCTGCTGAGCGTCGAGTTGCTGAAGCCAGGCATCGGCGGGCGGGCAACTTGAGCAGCCTTCCGAGGTAAACAGCTCGACGAGGACGGGAGTGGCGTGGTTGTTTACGGGTGGGTTTTGGGACTGGGTTTGCTCGGTTGCGCACGCGAAAAGCAGGAAGAGTGAGAACAGGATCAACTTGTGCGCTGAGCGCCCCATGGATGAATCCCCCGCAAGGTAGATGCCGATCAAGGGTATTTAGTAACAGGGCCAGCCTGGCCTGACGGGGCGTGGCGGGATGCCGGAGTCTCAGAACGGCTGGTGAGCTGAATGATTCAGCGCTTTATGAACCAGACCACTGCGAGCACAATCGCTACGACCGCAAGTGTCCAGGCGCGGGCAGCGCCTAGCTTCCTCATCCAATCACCGTTCATCAGATCACCTCACGCCTCAGTATAGGCCGCGAATTCATCGAGATTCGAGCCTCTTGAGCAGGATACGTGACCGCGCGCGCATGGCGGGGGTACCGCTGCGGCCGTGGATGCGGAGCAGGTCGAGGACGGAGGGCAGCAGGGATGGATCGTGGCGGGTGAGGTCGGCGAGGCCCTGGAGTGCGGCGGTTTTGACGATGGAGCTGGGGTCTTCAAGGTAGGTGTAGAGGGCTGCGGCGGTGCGGCGGCGCTCGGGCGCGGTGAGCGGGAGGCGGCCGATGGTGAGGGCGAGGTTCCAGCGGAGTTTTTTTAGTTGGGCTTCGGAGAGCAGGCCGAGGAGAGATTCTTTGGAAGCGGCGAGGATGTTGGCGAGCTGTGCAGAAGGTTGGTGTGAGATGCGGGCTGTGATGCGTTCGAGGACGTCGGCGGCGCGCTGGGACACACCGGGGTCGTTGTCCCAGAGGAGTTCGATGAGCTCGGCGGCGAGCCGAGGTTTGGTTTCGATCAGCGTTACGACTTCAGGGACGCGGCCCAGAGAAAGGGCGTGTTTGCCCTGGGCGATGAGAGCGCGGAGGTTGGTGCGGGCGGGCATGAATGGCTACGCAGCTATTGTGCTACGCGGGCGGAGTGATTTGGAGGGATTTTGCGGCGACTCGACCGATGCCGCGGAGGATTTGCCTGGTGGGCCAGTGGGATTCAGGGTCGGGGAAGAAGATTTCACCGGTACGGCGGATTTCAGGGCGGTAGTACCAGCGCTTGAGGAGAGCCAGATGGCCTTGGCGGAGGGTTGGCGACGGAGAGTTGTGCGGTTCGGCGAGGGTGGTGAGGGCGGATTCGAGGCGGGTTTCGAGTATGGTGCGGGGGAGCTTGGCCGGGGCTAGTGGTTCTGATGCGGGCGCGGAGCCTGGTTCGTTGGCAGCGGTGGGTTGCGCGGTCTCTGACGGCTGGTCGTGGATCTCGGATCGCTCCGGAACGGGTTCGATGGCAAGGGGTTGGGCGAAGAGCGAGGTGGAACCGGATTGCTCGTTCTGGATGCGCATGCCGATTGTGGAGAACGGATGCGGGCCGCGGAGGATGCCGCTTTCGTAGAGGAAGACGGACACCTCGTCGGGGTGGGCGGATGCCTGGAGGATGACGGCGCGCAAATGGCTCATGGGGCGAACCAGTTCGGGAGCGAGGGCACGAACGGCTTCAATGCGCTGGATTTGGGAATGAACCTGAGCGGCGGATTCAAATTCAAGGTAGGCGGAGGCCTGATCGCGCTGGGTGCGGAGAACCACGAGGCGGCTGTCGCCGCGCGTGGCGAGAAAACTTTCGACGGCGGTGGATTCTTCGGCGTAACGCTGGTCGGTGCAGCCTTGATAGCAAGGGGCGAGGCACATCTTCATCTCGGAGTAGACGCAGCCGGGATGGGCGGGGTTGGGATCGAGGTCGTCGGTGCAGCGGCGGAGGAGGAAGAGCTTGAGGGCCTCATCGGCGAAGCGCTCGGCGGCGGCGCGGGACTGGAATGGACCGTAGGCCCAGTCGGCTTCACGCTGGCTGGGACGGTTGGTGACGGTGATGCGCGGATAGGCGTTGGAGCCGAGGAAGCGGATGAAGGCGGGAGCGCCGAGGTGCATGCGGTCGAGCGTTTTGGGGCCGTAGATTTCTTCGAGGAGCGTGAATTGCGCGAGCAGGGATTCAAAGTCGGAGCCGGTGAGGCGGTAGGCGATGCGGCGGACGCGGCCGGCTAGCTGGAGGCGGCGGGGATGTTTTGGGCTGGGCTGGAGGAGACGCTCGAGGCGGGCGCGGAGGTTGGGAGTGCGGCCGATGTAGGGTTCGGCGTGGGCGTCGGCGCCGTAGAGGGCGAAGACGGCTGGAGCATGCGGAAGCTTGCTTAGAGCATCACGCGGATTTGCCGGGTCGAAGGGGATCTGCTCCATCTCAAGTTCCTAGAGAGCCGGTCCGGCGGAGGTTTGTGGTGTCCCACCCATTCGCCAGAAAAAAGGCGAATGAATGGGGCACGGTGCGGTTGTGGTGCGTCCGGGAAAACCCGATTCGGATGGTTGGGTTTTGAGGTGTCCCACCCATTCGCCAGAAAAAGGGCGAATGAATGGGGCACGGTGCGGTTGTGGTGCGTCCGGGAAAACCCGATTCGGATGGTTGGGTTTTGAGGTGTCCCACCCATTCGCAATAAAAAAGGCGAATGAATGGGGCACGGTGCGGTTGTGGTGCGTCCGGGAAAACCCGATTCGGATGGTTGGGTTTTGAGGTGTCCCACCCATTCGCAATAAAAAAGGCGAATGGATGGAGCACGGTGCATTTGTGGTGCGTCCGGGAAAACCCGATTCGGATGGTTGGGTTTTGAGGTGTCCCACCCATTCGCCAAAAAGCGGCGAATGGATGGGGCACGGTGCGGTTTGCGCAGGTTGAAGGGGTTTCATGGCTCAGGCTCCGGCGATGGTCATGCCGTCGATGCGGAGGGTGGGCGACGCGACCGAGCCGCGGAAGACGAGGTCGCTGCCGATGGCGGTGATGTTCATGAGCATGTCGGTGAGGTTGCCGGCGATGGTGATTTCTTCAACGGCGTGGGTGAGCTGGCCGTTTTCGATCCACTGGCCGAAGGCACCGCGGGAGTAGTCGCCGGTAACCATGTTGACGCCGGAACCCATGAGGCTGGTGACGTAGAGGCCGGTGTGGGCGTCGGCGATGATTTGCTCGGGGGACTGGGCGCCGGGTTCGAGGTAGAGGTTGCCGCAGCCAGTGCCGGGAGTGCCGGCGAGACCGCGCGCGGCGTTGTGGGTGGACTTCATGCCGAGTTTGCGGGCGGTGTAGGTGTTGAGCAGGTAGGTCTGGAGGACGCCGCTCTGGACGACCGTGGTGCGCAACGAGGGGAGACCTTCACCATCGAAGGGAGAGCTCCCGAAGCCGCCGGAGCCGTTGGGCAGGAGCATGTAGTTGTCGTCGATGAGGTTGACGGCGGGAGCAGCGACTGGCGCGCCGAGCTTGCCGGCGAGAAAAGATGCGTGACGCCAGATGGCGTCGCCTGAGGCGGCTTCAAAAAGGTAGCCGATGAGGGAGCGGGCTACCTCAGGCGCGAAGACGATGGGGACGCGCTGGGTGGGGACTTTGCGCGCGCCGAGGCGGCGGAGGGTGCGGCGGGCGGCTTCCTTGCCTACGGATTCAGGAGAGTCGAGGAACGAAAAGCTGCGCGCCGAGGACCACCAGCCGTCGCGCTGCTGCTGGCCGTTGGCGTCTTTGGCGAGGGGCGCGGCGGAGACGCCGGCGTAGCTGGTGCGGTAGCCGCCGACAAAGCCGCGGGAGTTGGCCATGACTTTGCGTCCGGTGGCGGCGTCAAAGCTTCCGCCTTCAGAGTTGGTGATGCGAGGGTCGGCGGCGAGGGCGGCTGATTCACAGCGGCGGGCCCACTCGATGCGCTCGGGGCCGGAGAGCGAGTAGACGTCTTCGTAATAGAGGTGCAGGTCATCGGGGACGGAGCCGAATGCGGCGGTTTCAGGCAGGCCGGTGAAGGGGTCTTCTTCCGTGACGTGGGCCAGGGCGATTGCGCCGTCTACTAGCTGGCGGATGCCGTCGGAGGTGAAGTCGCTGGTGGATGTGGAGGCGGAGCGGGTGCCGAGAAAGACGCGCAGGCCGAGGCCGCGGGAGCCTGATTCCTTGAGGGTTTCAACCGAGCCCATGCGGACATTGACGCTGAACTCGTCGCCTTCGCGGACTACTGCTTCGGCGTCAGAGGCTCCGGCTTTGAGGGCCAGGGCTACAACGTCGGCGGTGAGGGATTCGAGGTCGAGCGTGGTTGGGTCGGCGATTGCTGCGAGTCCGGGCATGGGTCAACAGTAACAAAGCGGGTCGCCCTCCGGCACGGAGACGGCGATGAGAGGGCGCACGCCGGAGTGGGTTTCGGGCTATGCTGCGAGGCTATTTTCCCTCAGGGAAATCAGAGCCGAGGGTGACGGGCTCCCAGGCGGCGATTTCTTTTTGCCACTGGGCGAGCTTGTCGCGGAAACGGGTGAGCGCGATCTTGCCGAGGATGAGGTGCAATGGCGGCGCTGGCGAATCGGCGACGGCGATGATGGCTTCGACGGCGCGTTGCGGGTCGCCGGGCTGCTCGCCGGCCTGCGAGCGGAAGTAGTCGCGGGATTTGCCGGCGGTTTCAGCGTATTCAGGCAGTTCCTGGGCGGCGAGTTTGCCGGAGCGGCCGAGGAAATCGGTGCGGAAGGGGCCGGGCTCGATGACTGTGACATGAACGCCGAGAGGTTTCATCTCCGCGGCAAGGGCTTCGCTGAATCCCTCGACCGCGAATTTGGTGGTGTTGTAGAAACCCCAACCCGGACCGCCGATGAGGCCGCCGATGGAGGAGAGGTTGAAGATGTGGCCGGTGCGGCGCTGGCGGAAGTGGGGCAGGAAGGCGCGGGTGGTGCGAATGAGGCCGTAGATATTGGTTTGGAACATGTGTTCGAATTCGTCTTCTGTGACTTCTTCAATAGCGCCGGTGACGCCGTAGCCGGCGTTGTTGACGAGGACATCGACGTGGCCGAAGGCGGTGATGGCTTGCTGGGCGACGGATTGAATCTGAGCCGGGTTGGTGACGTCGAGTGTGAAGGCGCGGGCGGTGTCGGGGTATTGATGGACCAGGTCTTCGATTTTGGAGATTTCGCGAGCGGTGGCAATGACGCTGTTGCCGCGGCGGAGAAGTTCTTCTGCGAGGAGACGGCCGAAGCCGGTGGATGTTCCAGTGATGAACCAGACGCGGGATGAGGATGATGGTGAATCGGACATGGGGATTGCTCCTTGGCTGCTGCCGGGCGGAAGTATGCCGCAGCTGTGAATTAGATGTGAGAGTAAGGGTCGGGGACGCAAAGGCGGATTGTGCGGACGGGTTGCGGCGAAGTTTGTGTATGACCGCATCGAGTTGGAGCTTGCTGTTACAAGACGGGAATGCGCCGCTTAAGTAGAAGCTCGTGCTGAAAATTCGTTGACCCTGCACGGGAACCGTGCTACCTTGCTCAAGGAAAGGAGACATCATGCGTCAGATTCGATTGCATTCGCAACGACCAGATCGCCAAGTCAGCGGCGCGGCACAGGATGGCTCTTTCTCTCGCTTCCTCGGCTTCGCCTAGCAGTAAACCGCATTCGACAATTGAAGGAGTTGTATGAAGACCGAGGAGTCTTTGCGTCGGTACTTCTCCCGCATGGGTGCGCGTGTGCTTGTGCGCGGGCCCGGGCCCAGGCAGCGGGAGATGATCCGAATCAACATAGGCAGAGACCGCAGCGGCGAGTTTTTTGACATTCGATCCGAGGCGGGGGTTGTGCCCGAGATTCTCGATGTGCAGCCTTCCACACGGCACCTGGTGTTGATGATTCGCGATGGCGGACTCAAGAATAAATTCTTGCTTGGACACGATGAGCGTCACTGGTTTGCCGCTGCCGTGCCGGGCGATAACGTGCGCGATGTGCGGACGGCAATCGCAAGCCTCAGGCCTGAGGAGATCGAGGGCCGCGAGGCGATACGGCAGGGTGAGTGGTTCTTTGTTCCTGAGCCCGGCGTCAGCGAAAAGGGCGTCGTGATTCATCGCAACGAACCGCTCAGCCGCGGGGCGGGGAGCAAGCCACACGTCTGCAGCGAGATGATGCGGCGCGGCGGAGTGACGGTGATGGTGAGCAGGCAGTACCCGACAGGCATTGGCCTGCCGGAATATGAAAGGCTGATGGCCACGAACCCGGATGCATCGGGTTTTATGTGGCGCAGCATGACGCGCGATGCGGAGGTTTACGCACGCGGCGAGGTCAGGCACAAGGATCACAAGACGATCGATCTTTGTGGGTGGCATCGTGTCTACATGAACCGGGAGCGCTTTGCGCGGCATGCGCCGCAGATTGCGTTTCTGGATTAACGCGGGGTAGCCCTGGGTCCGGAAAAAGCGGACCCAGGGACGCCCGGCCCAAACCGATGCAAGCCAAAGTACTTGCCGCAATGGCGATTGGCGGATGCATTTTCAAATGTAAAAGCAAGGGCTCGTAATGATTTTCTCCATTCTCTAAACCGGACAGATTGACATGCAGGCCACGACCGGCAGTCGGGGGCCTCTTTGTCTCAAATCTGACCTCGGCGGCGCTATCAAAGCCGCTCTCACAACGGTTTAGAAAACAGGAGAAGTTATGTCTTGGTCTGAACGATTTGTTCGGGATCACAAGCGGCAAACCGACTGCGCCATCCACCGAGGATTTGCGCAATTGGCTTCAAATCCGCTCGTCTGCGAGAAGTTTGATGAGATGCTGAACTGCGCTCGGAAGCGGGCACCGTGCTTATTCGAGGCGCCAGTCATTGATGGGCGTCATCCCGGTGTGGATGCGCTCGTCAATCTGGCTCGATTCCGAGGCGCGCATATTCGCCCAGCGAACGAGTGGGCGGGCACTTTATCATCGTGGCGGCCTGCTGTTTCGTCGTTGGCGCACCACCCTGTTTGCGAGTACAAAGTTCCGGTATTTCTTGCCTCTTCGTGGTATGCGACCGACCCGGATGGGGACAAGAAACGCGGCTGGTTTGTCGCACATTCTCGCGGGGCCGCCTTTCGATCGCTCGAGCTGCCGATCGTGATGACCCGAAAGATGGAGAATATCTTTTTGGGATCACAAGATCACCTATCAATCGAACACGCGATCCGTAAAGCGGAGTTGCTCGCTCTAGGAGCGCCCGCCGAAATTGTGAAGGCAGTTATGTTTACTCGTTTGGCCACGGACCTGCGTCACGGCAACTTTTGGCGCACCATTTGGATGTTCTTTATTGCCAATGCTGGTGATTTGGATGTCACGCAGATTGGGCCAATGATCGACTACTTTCAGGCGGTTCGGCATGATCGAATCACCGTTGAAACGCAGGATGGAATGATGGAAGTGGGTCCGCCTCAGCCAAGGTTTTCGATGAAGGGTCGAACGATGCAGTCAATTTTGCGGTTGATGCGGGACTGGCATAAAAGTGTTGGAGGCGGCATCGCGGCCCGCTCGTGGGCACGGTCACCCTTTGAACCATTGCTATACGAAGAGCCAGGCCGGGACACTTCAGAAAAGCCAAGGCGCTGGCAGATAATGGAGCTCACCGACAGTGCTCAACTACGGAGAGAAGGCGCAGCGCTGCATCATTGTGTTGCGAGCTATTCCGATCGCTGCTGTCGCGGGATTTCGAGCATCTGGTCGCTCCGCCTGTGGCGGGGTGAGAATCTTCGTCACGTGTTAACTGTCGAGGTCGATCCGAGGAGGCGTGCGGTCATTCAAGCGCGCGGGCGGGCGAACCGTGCAGCATCGGGGAAATCGCTGCGGCTCCTGCAGGATTGGGCTGTTCGGGAGAGGCTGCAGATGGCGATCTGACATGTTGCGAAGCGAGAAAGGAATTGTTTCAAGAAAACCGCAGTCAAGAAATGTGGCTTGTGTCGTCGAGGGTCATTTTGTCTGGCTTTCCGGTGGGCACGGTTACGCCTGCGGGGACGGATTGGCCTTCTTTGTCGCAGGTGCCTGCACGGAGGCGGGCTCTGATTAGTTCTGAAGAAATCGCAAATTCAGCTTCAAGTGCGTCGTATTCGCGCTTGACCTCGGGGTCAGCGAGCATTCTTTCCTTGAATACTTCAAACGGGATCGTCATAGGGCCTCCGTGCGCCGGTTAAACCGGCAAGGTGTAGTGAATGGAAGTTTCATACGTTGAAGGAGTAGCGAACCACAACGGCCCCGAGTCATGCGGAGCCGCTCGCGAGGGCGGCGACGAAGCGTT